>JBGAMU010000002.1:0-122498 GCA_044222685.1 Burkholderiaceae bacterium | reverse complement strand
CAGGCCCTGTGCCACGGCACAGGCGGTGCGCAGCCCGGTGAACGCGCCGGGGCCGGCGCCGAACGCGATCGCGTCGAGCTGATGCACGTCGAACTGCGCCGCGGCGAGCAGCTCCTGCACGGCGGGAAGCACGCGTGACGACGCGCGGGCACCTCCCGGTTCGTTGAGCAACCACGGTCCGCCCGGCCCGCCGATCGCGAGGGCCAGGCCCTCGGTGGACGTATCGAGAGCCAGCAGGCGCGCTTGCATGAGGGGCGCCAGTGTAGCCGTGCGATCATCGTCGACATGCCCGAGCCCCTCATCAGCCACCCTTGCCGAGTCGACGCATGAACGAGATCGACCTGGTGGGCTACATCGCCGCCGCGCTGACGACGGTGTCGTTCGTGCCGCAGGTCTGGCACAGCCTGCGCACGCGCGACTTCAACGGCCTGTCGTTGCGCATGTACGGGCTGTTCTGCGCCGGCATCACGCTGTGGCTGGTCTACGGCGTGATGCTCGCGCAGTGGCCGATCATCCTGGCCAATGCCGTGACGCTGGCGCTGGCCGGCACCATCCTCGTGCTGGCCTGGTGGGCGCGCGCGCGGCGGGACGCCTAGCCGCTGCCGCTCAGAACGGGTTGTTGCGGGCGCGGGTGATGGCCAGGTTGGCCAGCTGCGACTGTGCAATGGGGCCGAAGCGGCGGTCGTCGGCCCACAGATGCGAGGTGCCCGTGGCACCGGCGACCAGCGTCGACGTCGTGCAGTCGGGCACGGCGGTGGTGCAGGCGGCGTCGGTCACGTTCGACAGCAGGTAGAGCGACGGGTTGCGCGTCATCGCGAGGCTCAGGTCATCGGCCAGGATCAGCCCGATCGACCGTCCGTCCTGCACGATGTCGACCCGCACGCGTGCGTTGTACGCGGCCGTCAGCTCGGTCAGCACCGCGGCCTGCCCCGGGGTGGCTGCGTCCTTGGCGCGGGCGTAAGGCGTCAGGCCGAGATCCGGCAGCGTCGACACGACGACCCGGGCGCCGCCAGTGATGAGGCGGTTGATCTGTTCGGCAACGTGGCGACCCCGCGCGGCGGCCTCGGCAGCGCCGAGGTTCTGCTCGTAGATCTCGATGATGTCGTTGACGCCGATCATCAGCAGGAAGAGATCCTTCGAGGTCAGCGCGCCGGCGGCGATCTGCGCATCGATCTGCGCGTCGAGGTCGGCCGCCTTGGCAGCGGGCGCGCCGCGTGTGATGCCGCCCGTCCCCAGCGAGGCGTTGGGGCAGCGATCCAGCGACAGGCCGAAGTTGGCGACGACGATCTGCGTCCAGATGGCGTACTGGCTGCAGTCGAACACGCCGTTGGTGTCGAGGTAGTTGATGCTGAAGTGCTTGGCGTCGGCCTGCAGCACCGAGTAGTCGTCGCCGAGCACGATCACCTGCCGCGGCTGGAAGGGCTCGATCTGCGAGGTGCCGCCACCGCAGGATGTCTGCAGCCAGGCGGCCAGCAGCGTCGCGGCCAGGGCAGCCGCGCGGCGGCAGGATTTCCAAGTCACCATCGCAATCGGTTCCGGTTGAAGTCGTGACGCCGCGCGCGCCTCAGGGCGCGGCCGCGCGCTGCAGCCTGTCGTTGACGCCTTCCCATTCGGGCGTGTCCGGCGGCTGCTCGACCCAGATCAACTTGACGCCGCGAGCGTCGAACTCCCGCAGCACCGCGTACAGCTCGTGGGCCACTGCCCGGGCGTCGTCGGGCATCGACCGGACCCACGGACGCCGCGGCGCGGTGCGCGAATATACAGCCAGCCCGCTCATCGCCGCCGGCAGCATGGCCATCGCCTGGCGCAGCTGCTCGGCCGACATCAGCCGCAGCGTGGCGGCCGGCGCGTAGTGGCTGTCCAGCGTGCCCGGCGCCGCGGTGGCGTCGTCGCCGGGATCGGCCAGCGGACGGCCCAGCACCGACTCGAGGCGGTCACGCGGCAGCACGCCGGGGCGCAGCAACACCGGCGCCGCGCGCGAGCAATCGATGATGCTCGACTCGATGCCCAGCTCGCAGGCGCCGCCGTCGAGCACGAGCAACGACTCGCCGAACTCGGCACGCACATGCTCGGCCGTGGTCGGGCTGACGCCGCCGAAGCGGTTGGCACTCGGCGCCGCCAGGCCTTCGACGCCCAGTTCGCGGCAACGCGCCAGCAGCGCACGCGCCACCGGATGCGCCGGGCAGCGCAGCGCGATCGTGGCGAGGCGCGCTGCCGCCGCATCGGCACGCCCGGCCGCACGGCGAACGATGACCGTGACGGGCCCGGGCCAGAACGCGTCGATCAGCCGCGCCGCATCGTCGCCAAGGTGGTCGGCGAAGCCCTCCGCCGCACGGCGATCGAGCACGTGCACGATCAGCGGGTGGTCCGCCGGCCGGCCCTTGGTGGTGAAGATCGTGGCGACTGCGTGATCGTCGTCGGCACGCGCGGCCAGGCCGTAGACCGTCTCGGTCGGCATCGCCACCAGCCCGCCGTCGGCCAACTGGCGCGCGGCACGGTCGACGTCGTCGGCGCGTCGGCCGTCGAGCAGATTCACAGGGCAATCCTTCGTACTGCGCGGGGCAGAACACGCGTTCGCGCGCGGCCCGTCGCGCTCATGCGGCCGCAGCCAGCGGCCAGGCCAGCGCCAGACGGCGCGCCGCCTCGCGCGTGACCTGCATGGCCTGCTCGGGGGTCGGCGCCGTCACCGTCAGGTGACCCATCTTGCGGCCGGCGCGGGCTGCGCGCTTGCCGTACAGGTGCAGGTGCATGCCGGGCAGCGCGAGGACCTCGCGCCACGGCGGCTCGCGCACGGAGCCGTCCGCCCCCAGCCACAGATCGCCCAGCAGATTGAGCATCGCCGCTGCCGAATGGGCGCGCGGGGTGACCAGCGGCAGGCCGGCCAGCGCGCGCACCTGCAGCTCGAACTGGCTGCAGTCGCTGGCATCGATGGTGCAGTGGCCGGAGTTGTGCGGCCGCGGCGCCATCTCGTTGGCGCACAGGCGGCCATCGGTCAGCACGAAGAACTCGACGCAAAGCACGCCGACATAACGCATCGACTCGGCGATCGCCCGCGCGGCCTCGACCGCCTGCGCCTGCACGTGCGCCGTCACGTCGGGCGCGGGCCACTGGGTGAGCGCGAGGATGCCGTCGCGATGGACGTTCTGCAACGGAGCGAAGTGGACGTGGCGGCCATCGGCGGCGCGTGCCAGCACCACGCTGACCTCGCGCGCCAGCGCCAGGCGCTGCTCGAGTACGCAGGGCACGCCGCGCAGCTCACGCCAGGCCTGCACCAGCGCGGCACGGTCGGCCACACTGCGCTGGCCCTTGCCGTCGTAGCCGAGCCGGCTGGTCTTCAGGATGCCGGGCAGCAGCGCGTCGGGCACGCTGGCGAGCGTGGCCTCCGAATCGATCACCTGATACGGCGCGCAAGCCACGCCGCAGGCGGCGAAATGAGCCTTCTCGAGCGCACGATCCTGGCAGATCGCCACCGCGTCCGCGCCCGGCGCCACCGGCCGACGCGCGGCCAGTTGCCGCAGCGCCTGTGCCGGCACGTTCTCGAACTCGGTGGTGATGGCCTGCGCTTCGCCGGCCAGGCGCATGAGGCCGGCGTCGTCGAGATAGTCGGCGCGGATGTGCGACTCGGCCACCGAACCGGCCGGCGACTCGGCATCGGGATCGAGCACGCTGCAGCGGTAGCCCAGGCGCTGCGCCGCATGCACGAACATGCGGCCGAGTTGCCCACCGCCGAGCACGCCGAGGGTGCTGCCCGGCTTGACCGGAGCCGGCCCGGTCACCGCAGTTCCTGGCTCATCGCGCGCGCGGCTTCGGTCTGGCGCACACGGAAGGCCAGCAGCCGCTCGCGCAGGGCTGCGTCGTCGTGGGCCAGCATGGCCACCGCGAACAGCGCGGCGTTGGCCGCGCCGGCATGGCCGATCGCGAAGGTGGCCACCGGAATGCCGGTGGGCATCTGCACGATCGAATGCAACGAGTCCACGCCGTTCAGGTGGCGGCTGGCCACTGGCACGCCGAGCACCGGCACCACCGTCTTGGCGGCCAGCATGCCCGGCAGGTGGGCGGCGCCGCCCGCGCCGGCGATGATCGCGCGCAGGCCACGTGCCAGAGCACCCTCGGCATAGGCGAACAGGTCGTCGGGCATGCGGTGCGCCGAAACGACCCGGCATTCATGAGCGACCCCGAACTCGGCGAGAATCCGGGCCGCGTGCTGCAGGGTCTCCCAATCGCTGGACGAACCCATCAGCACACCGACGACGGGCGCTTCGGTGGACACGGAAGTCGCTCTCTTTCGCATTCAGCCTGTAGACCGGCTTGCATTGTAGGCGGGGCACCCTCACCTACCGCTGTCAACGGCCTTCGCAACGACGCCATGATCGACATCACGCTGCAGAACTTCGAGCCCGACCTGATCCACGCCTCGATGAAGGCGCCGGTGCTGCTGGACATCTGGGCACCGTGGTGCGGCCCGTGCAAGACGCTGGGCCCGCTGCTGGAAAAGCTGGAGACGGCCTATGCCGGCCGCTTCACGCTGGCCAAGCTCAACAGCGACGAGCAGCCCGAGATCGCCGGCCAGTTGAGCCAGGCGTTCGGCGTGCGCAGCATCCCGTTCTGCGTGATGTTCGACAAGGGCGCCCCGGTCGACGGTTTCGTCGGCGCGCAGCCCGAGGCGCAGATCCGCGCGTTCCTCGATCGCCACGTGCCGACGGCAGCAGAGGCCGAAGCTGAGGCCGAGGTCGAGGAGGCCGAGGAGCTCGAGGCCGCCGGCGACACCGACGCTGCGCTGGCCAAGCTGCAGCAGGCGGTGGCGATGGCCCCCGGCAACGATGCCGCGCGCTGTGACTACGTCAAGCTGCTGCTCGAGCTCGGGCGCGTGCCGCAGGCCCGGATGGCCTACGAACCGATCGCCGGCAAGACCGCGCTGGATGCGCGGATCGCCGCCCTCGGCCACTGGCTGGCCGCCTGCGAGCAGGCGCCCAAGGCCCGCGACCCACAGGCGCTGGCCGCCGCGATCGCCGCCAATCGGCGCGACTTCGCCGCGCGCTTCGAGCTGGCGCAGCGGCACTTCGCGGCGTCGCGCTTCACCGAGGCGATGGACGAGCTGCTCGAGATCGTGATGCGCGACAAGGAGTGGAGCGAGCAGCTGGCCCGCAAGACCTACGTGGCGATCCTCGAGCTGATGACCAAGCCGGCGCCCAAGGCGGCGGCCGCAGCGGAGCCGGCCAAGGGTGCGCTCGAAGTGGCCGGCAGGGCGGCGCCGGCCCCTGCCGATCCGGTGATCGAGCAGTACCGGCGCAAGCTCAGCATGGCCCTCTTCTGAGGCTGCCGCCGCCCGCCGCGGCGCACGCGGCGTTCCCCGTAGAATCCGCCGTTTCGCCGCCGCTGCCGGCGCGTGCTTTCCGAGAGGAATACCAACGTGTTCATTTCCCAAGCCTTTGCGCAGACCGCGCCCGCCGCCAGCGGCGGCGCCGAGTCGAGCCTGATGAGCCTGCTGCCGCTGGTGCTGATGTTCGTGGTGCTGTACTTCATCATGATCCGGCCGCAGATGAAGCGCCAGAAGGAACACAAGGCGCTGATCGAGGCGCTGGCCAAGGGCGACGAGATCGTCACCGCCGGCGGCATGATCGGCAAGGTGTCCAAGCTCGGCGACAGCTACCTGCACGTCGAGGTGGCCAACGGCGTCGAGGTGCAGGTGCAACGCACGGCGGTGGTCCAGGTGCTGCCCAAGGGCACCGTCAAGTGACGACGCGCCAGGCCTGAGCCGGCGTCCGCCACCATGAACCGCTACCCGCTCTGGAAGTACCTGCTGCTGGCCGTGGCGCTGGTGGTGGGTCTGCTTTACACGCTGCCCAACTTCTTCGGCGAGGCACCGGCCGTGCAGGTGTCCAGCGGCAAGGTCACGCTGAAGCTCGACGCCGCCGTCGTGCCGCGCATCGAGTCGGTGCTCCAGCAGGCCGGCCTGAAGGCCGACTTCGTGCACTTCGAGGGCAACACGGTGAAGGCCCGCTTCGCCGACACCGACACGCAGATCAAGGCCAAGGACGCGATCTCGCGCGCGCTCAATCCCGACGCCAACGACCCAAGCTACATCGTCGCGCTCAACCTGCTGTCGCGCTCGCCGGCCTGGCTGACATCGCTGCACGCGCTGCCGATGTACCTGGGCCTGGACCTGCGCGGCGGCGTGCATTTTCTGATGCAGGTCGACATGAAGTCGGCGCTGACCAAGAAGGCGGAGTCGTTCGCCGGCGACATGCGCAGCCTGATGCGCGACAAGAACATCCGCCACGCCGGCATCACCCGCGAGGGCAATGACGTCGCCATCCGCTTTCGTGATCGCGCGGTGCTCGCACAGGCACAGGCCGTGCTGGCCGACCAGTTGCCCGACCTGCAGTGGACCGAGAGCGGCGACGGCAGCGACTTCAAGCTGACCGGCACGCTGAAGCCCGAGGCCGCGCGGCGCGTGCAGGAGCAGGCGATCCAGCAGAACATCACGACGCTGCACAACCGCATCAACGAGCTCGCTATCTCGGAGCCGGTGATCCAGAAGCAGGGTCTCGACCGCGTGGTCGTGCAGTTGCCGGGCGTGCAGGACACGGCCAAGGCCAAGGACATCATCGGCCGCACCGCGACGCTCGAGATCCGCATGGTCGAGGAGAGCACCGAAGCCACGGCGGCGCTGCGCGGCGACGCGCCGGTGCCGTTCGGCACCGAACGCTATCTGGAGCGCGGCGGCGCGCCGATCATCGTCAAGCGCCAGGTCATCCTGACCGGCGAGAACCTCACCGATGCCCAGCCCGGCTTCGACAGCCAGACCCAGGAGCCTGCGGTCCATCTGACGCTCGACGCCAAAGGCGCGCGCATCTTCCGCGACGTCACGCGCGAAAGCGTCGGCAAGCGGATGGCAATCCTGCTGTTCGAGAAGGGCAAGGGCGAGGTCGTCACCGCGCCGGTGATCCGCAGCGAGATCGGCGGCGGCCGCGTGCAGATCTCCGGCCGCATGACCACGGTGGAAGCCAACGACACCGCGCTGCTGCTGCGCGCCGGCTCGCTGGCCGCGCCGATGGAGATCATCGAGGAGCGCACCATCGGCCCGAGCCTCGGCCGCGACAACATCGACAAGGGTTTCAACAGCGTCACCTATGGTTTCGCCGCGATCGCGGCCTTCATGTGTGCCTACTACCTGCTGTTCGGGGTGTTCTCGACGCTGGCGCTGGCCTTCAACCTGCTGCTGCTGGTGGCCGTGCTGTCGATGCTGCAGGCCACGCTGACGCTGCCCGGCATCGCCGCCATCGCGCTGACCCTCGGCATGGCGATCGATGCCAACGTGCTGATCAACGAGCGCGTGCGCGAGGAGCTGCGCGGCGGCGCGTCGGCGCAGGCCGCGATCCACACCGGCTACGAGCGCGCCTGGGCGACCATCCTCGACTCGAACGTGACCACGCTGATCGCGGGCCTGGCGCTGCTGGCCTTCGGCTCGGGCCCGGTGCGCGGATTCGCGGTGGTGCACTGCCTGGGCATCCTGACGTCGATGTTCTCGGCCGTGATGTTCTCGCGCGGACTGGTCAACCTGTGGTACGGCCGGCAGAAGAGGTTGAAGGCGGTGTCGATCGGCCAGGTCTGGCGGCCCGACGGGGCGCCAAACCCTGCCGCCGAGTCGAAGGGCTGAGCCGGAGGCGTCATGGAGTTCTTCCGCATCAAGCGCGACATCGCGTTCATGCGCCACGCGTTGGTGTTCAACGTGGTGTCGTTCCTCACCTTCGCCGCGGCGGTGTTCTTCCTCGTCACGCGGGGGCTGCATCTGTCGATCGAGTTCACCGGCGGCACGGTGCTGGAAGTCGAGTACGCGCAGACCGCCGACATCAACAAGACACGATCGACCGTCGAGGCGATGGGTTATGGCGAGGTGCTGGTGCAGAACTTCGGCACCTCGCGCGATGTGCTGATCCGCCTGCCGATCCGCGGCGACGTCAAGCAGTCGGAGGTCGCCGCAGGCGTGTTCGATCGACTGTGCACCGCCGAAAATGGCACCGTCTCGGCCCGGCAGTTCACCACCCCCCAGGGTGCCCAGGTGAGCCGGCCGGCATGCACGACCGCTGCCGGCACCGAGCCGATCAAGCTGTCGCGCACCGAGTTCGTCGGCCCGGCGGTCGGCCGGGAGCTCTACTCCGACGGCGTGAAAGCGCTCGCCTTCGTGGTGATCGGCATCATGCTGTACTTGGCCTTCCGCTTCGAGTGGAAGTTCTCGGTCGCCGCGATCGTCGCCAATCTGCACGACGTGGTGATCATCCTCGGCTTCTTCGCCTTCTTCCAGTGGGAGTTCTCGCTGGCGGTACTCGCCGCGGTGCTGGCCGTGCTGGGCTACTCGGTCAACGAGTCGGTCGTGATCTTTGACCGGATCCGCGAGGCCTTCCGGCGCTACCGCAAGATGTCGACACAGGAGGTGATCGACCACGCCATCACGAGCACCATGAGTCGCACCATCATCACGCACGGATCGACCCAGATGATGGTGCTGGCGATGCTGCTGTTCGGTGGCCCGACACTGCACTATTTTGCGGTCGCACTGACGATCGGCATCCTGTTCGGGATCTATTCGTCGGTGTTCGTGGCCGCGGCCATCGCGATGTGGCTGGGCGTCAAGCGCGAGGATTTGGTCCGCGCGGGTGGCAAGGAGCACGATCCCAACGACCCGAACGCGGGTGCCGTGGTGTAGAGTAGTCGAGCCTCCCGATCTCACCTGCTACATGACACCCGGCGTCGCGCCCAGCCCCCTCGCCCAACAGGCACGGCGGCGATACGCCGAACACCTGATCGCCGGCCTCTCCGGCGTGGCCAGTGCCGTCGTCGAGACCGCGCGTGCGCTGCAAGACAAGCCCTCGATTCCGGCCACCGCGCTGATGCGTCGGGACCTCGCCAAGGCGCTCAGCCTGTCGGGTGCCGCGTGGCAGCAGTCGATGTCCGAGGGCGTGCGGCGCTTCGCGCTGCAAGGCGCCTCGGCCACCAAGGGCAGCGACCTGCCGCCGGGCGCTGCAAATGCCGGGCTGTCACTGGTGGACGACGACACCATCGAGCGCGAGATCCTGACCTCGCGGCTGGCGCTGGCGATCATGGATCGCGCCTCGTGGGAGTTCTCGGATCTGCGCTCGCGCATCTCCACGCTCGAAAGGCGCGGCGAGCTCGACACCAACGACATGCTGCGTGCCCATGTGCTGGCGCGCGTAGTGCTGGACAGCTGGCGCGGGGCCGGGCTCAACAACGAGGGCTGGCGCGAACTGCAGGCAGTGGTGCACGACGAGTTTGCACATCTCGTCGAGGAGGCCTACCACGAGACCAATCGCTGGCTGATCACGCAGAAGGTGCTGCCGGAGGTCGACCTGCGGCCGTTCATCCGGCGCTCCCGCGGCTCTGGCAGTTCGGGCATGACGATGAGCGGCGGCGGCGCCCAGGTGTCCGAAGGGCAGACGGGTGGCAGCTTCCCCGAATCGTCGGTGCGCGGCGTCCTGGCCGGTCAGCGTGTCGGCGACGAGACACGGCTGATGACGCGGGCCTCGCCACTGCGCCGCGAACACGCAGGCGAGGTGCTGGGGCGGCTCAATAACTTGGTCGGCCGACAACTGCCGGGCTTTGCCGACACGGCCCAGATCAAGCAGGCGTCGCCGGCGCTGGTCTATGCCATCAACGAAGCCCAGGTCGGCGTGCAGCAGCGGCTCGGCGTGCGCCCGGGCAGTGGCGACACGGCCCAGGCCGTCAGCACGCCGGTGTTGCTGGCCGAACTGCAGCAGCGCAAGCAGGCGCTCAAGCAAGCCGCCGCCACGCCGATCGAGCGCGCGACGATCGAGATCGTCGCGATGATGTTCCAGGCCATCCTCACCGAGGACCGCATCCCGGCGGCGATCCGCGTCTGGTTCGCGCGGCTGCAGATGCCGGTGCTGCGGGTGGCGGTCAGCGAGCCGGACTTCTTTGCCACCATCGACCATCCGGCGCGGCGCCTGATCGACCGCATGGGCGCGTGCGTGATGGGCTTCGACAGCTCGACCGAGAACGCCGGCGAAGCCCTCAGCAAGGAAGTCAAGCGTGTGGTGCAGGTGGTCGAGGCCTATCCGGACACCGGACGCCGCGTCTTCCAGACGGTGCTGATCGAGTTCGAGAAGTTCCTCGAGCACTACTTCAAGAACGAGAACGAGGCCACCCGCAAGGGCGTGTCGCTGGCGCAACAGATCGAACAGCGCGAGACACTGGCGATCCAGTACACGATCGAACTGCGGCGCATGCTCAATGAGGTGCCGGTGCAGGAAGACGTGCGCCAGTTCCTGTTCCAGGTGTGGGCCGACGTGATGGCCACCACCGCCGTGCGTTACGGGCAGCAAGCCGAACAGACCAAGGCCATCAAGCGTGCGGCCACCGACGTCATCTGGTCGGCCGGCGCCAAGGTCACGCGCGAGGAACGCGCCGAGGTCATCCGCCGCTTGCCGCCGCTGCTGAAGACCTTGCGCGACGGCATGGCGTCGGCCGGCATGAGCGCCGAGAAGCAGGACGAGCACATCCAGGTGCTCAACAATTCGCTGGCGGCGGCATTCACTGCCAAGGCCGCGGTGATCCCGAGCGACCGGCTCGACGACCTGACCGAACGGCTGGAGTCGCTGGAGGAGCTGCTGCCCGACGCGGCCGACGTGAAGATCGACGAATCGATCGTGCTCGACCTGTCGGGACACGAGAGTTCCGAGCTCGAGGTGGTGGCCGAGGGCGGCTCGATGCCGACGCCTGCGATGCTGGCCTGGGCGCGAGAGCTGCAGGTGGGCAGCTGGTACATGCTCGACTACCGCGGTCGCAACGAGCCCGTACAGCTGTCCTGGCAAGGCATGCGGCGCCAGCTTTCGCTCTTCGTCACGCCGCAGGGCCGTTGCGTGCTGTTCCAGCAGCAGCGCCTGGCGGCTTTCCTGCAGGCAGGCCTGCTGCTGCCGGCCCAGGAAGAATCGCTCACCGTGCGCGCCACGCGCACCGCTCTGGCCAAGCTCGACGCCGACCCGTCACGCCTGCTGAACTGAGCCGGCTGAGGCGCGGGTCAGTGAATCAGGCGCTGATCGGCGCCGACGAACAGTTCGTCGAGGATCAGCGCGTCGGGCTCTTCGCCCAGGCTCCAGAAGATCATCAACACGATGACCTTCAGATCTTCAAGCGCGATGGGCCCGTCGCCTGCCGCCTTGGCGCGGTCGAGCACCATCTCGCGCATCACCGGCGGCAGTACGCCCGACGACTCGAGAAAACTGATGAAGCCGATCGACTCGTCGCCCAACAATTCGCGCTCGGCATCGGTGTAGACACGCAGGCTGTCACCGGACGGTGCCACCGCCAGCGACTGCGATCCCTGGGCGAGCCCGTCGAGCCAGCTCAGCGCTTCCTGGATGTCGTCGTTCTCGAAGCCGACTGCCGACAACTTGCGGGTCAACTGGTCGTGGTCCGGACAGGCGTCCGGTCGCCAGTAGTTTTCGTACACATACACCAGTACGTCGAACATGGATTCACTATACCCGAGTGATCCCGTCGCTGATGTCAGCCGGATGCCCGACGCTGGTATGTGCCGCCGGGCAGTCGCGCGACATGTCCCGCGAGTTCGAGTTCCAGCAGGCGTGCGCTGAGCGCACCGGTGGGGAGCCCGGTGCGCGCCAGCAAGGCGTCCAGGCCGATCGGCTCGTAGCCCATGGCCTGGAGCACCGGATCAGCGCTGGTCGAGAGGGCCGGCTCTGACGTGGGCGCTGCGGTCGCCGGTGGCACCGCGGCGAACAGGCCCTCCAGTTCGTCGATCACATCCTGCGCCGTCTCGACCAGCTTGGCACCCTGCTTGATCAGCGCATGACAGCCGCGTGACTGCGGCGAGTGGATCGAGCCGGGTATCGCGAACACCTCGCGGTTCGCGTCCGCCGCCTGCGCAGCGGTGATCAGCGATCCCGACTGGAGGGCCGCCTCGACGACCAATGTGCCAAGGCTCAGCCCCGCAATGATGCGATTGCGCTGCGGAAAGTTCGGCTGCAGCGGCGCCGTGCCGAAGGGGAACTCGCTGACCAGCAGTCCCGACTCGGCGATGCGATGCGCAAGGTCGCGATTGCCGCTCGGGTAGACGCGATCGAGCCCGGTTCCGACGACGGCGATGGTGCCACTGCCCGCCGCCAGCGCGCCGACATGCGCGGCGGCGTCGATGCCGAGAGCCATGCCCGAGACGATCGTGTAGCCGGCGCGACCGAGATGCTCGGCAAAGCCGCGGGCGTTGTCGGAGCCCTGCGCCGTCGGATTGCGGCTGCCGACGATCGCGATGCACCGTGTGCGCAGCAACTCGACGCGGCCCTGCAAGTACAGCAGCAACGGCGGGTCGGCCGTCTGCAGCAGCGCGTCGGGGTATCGAGGGTCCCCCAGCGCCAGCCAATGGCGATTGGTCGACTCGGCCAGCCAAGCCCGTGCGCGGTCGAGTTCGGCCTGCAGCTGCTCGTCCTCCGCCTCCAGCGCTGCGGCGCCGGTTTCACCGAAGTACTGCTGCCAGTGGGTCCTCGGTGCCGCCAGCACAGCCTGCGGCGAGCCATATTCGGCGAGCACGCGGCGCAGCTGCTGCCGGCCCGCGCCCGGCACGTTCAGCAACCGAAGCCAGGCCGCGAGTTCGTCGCTGTCGTCGGCCGCCATCGCGCCGGCACGCCCGTCCCGGCGTCAGGGCTGGGTGAAGCGGTCGCCCGGCTTGACGGGATCCTGCGAGGTCAGGATCAGCGCGTACGACACGCGCTCGAAGGTGCGGAAGACGAACAGCATGCCGATGCGCTCGTCGGGCAGCTTCATCAGCGGACGCGACGGATCGGTCTTGTCGACCTCGCGTGTGCCATCGCGCCACAGCGCCATCACATGGCCGCGCTCGATGCCATCGCGGTCGCCGCGATTGATCGTGACGATCTGGTTCTGGCCGGCCGAGATGGCTTCGCCATAGATCGACACGATGCGTCCATCCATCGGCTTGGCCGGCGCGTGGGGCACGTAGGCGGAGTAGTCACGCTGCGGCACCGGCGCCAGTCGGTCGCCGACGCCGGCTTCCTGGCGGATGCTGGTCATGCGGAAGGTCGCCGGAACGATCTGCGCATTCTTGCCGTCCGCCGTGGCCAGACCGCCGTCGCGCACGAACTCGGCTGTGCCCACATAACGTGCCTCGTAGCCGAGCAACTCGCGGGTGACGGGATCGAGCAGCGGCTTGCTGTCGCGGAAGACGCGGAAGTCCCGGTTGCCCTTGAGGTCGCCGCGCACATAGGCGGTCTCGCCGCGCGACATCAGTACCCGGCCCTCCTGCGAGGCCACGATACGCGGCGCGGTGGCCAGCTCGTCGGTGGAAAACACGACCGCCTCGTTGAGGAACGGCCCGATTAGATGCAGCGGAATCGACGGGATCGCGCCGTTGTCGAGCGTCTCGTAGCGCACGCGGGGCGACAGCTTCACGGTGTTGGCAGGCGGCTCGCCACCCGCAGCCTGCCCGACACGCAACATCGCGCGGTCGCCCACCTTCACCAGCATCAGCATCTGCCCCGGGTAGATCAGGTGCGGATTGCGGATCTGGTCCATGTTCATGCCCCACAGCTCGGGCCAGCGCCACGGCGAGCGCAGGAAGAGCTTGGAGATGTCCCACAGCGTGTCGCCCTTCTGCACCGTGTGCGAGTCGGGCGCGTTTGGCGCCAGCTCCGACAACGGTACGCCCGCCTGTGCCACCTGTGACGCCGTGCCGCGCTGTTCCGGCGTCACCGGCCAAGTGGTCGCCTGCGCCAGCGCCGTCAACGACACGAGCGCCGCACCCAGGCACCAAGGCATCAACCTGCGTGGAAGGCTCGGGCACATCTCGGTTCGATTCATGAACGCAGTCTCCGCTGATTGAGCGATGCCAAAATCAAGGCCGGGCGAAGGTCATTGCCCGATGCAGGCACACTGGTGGGCACGGACCGCCAGAATGCTCATGCTTCTTGGTAGATTCTGCCCATAAACCATTGATATCGCAACGAAAGTCGGCTCGTCAAACGAAGCGTGTGCAGCCCGTCACGCGTTTGCCCGTTGCATTGGGTCCACAGCCGTAGCCGCCTGTATCTCGTCGTTCACCCTGCGTCATGGCACTGCTTCCGATCCTTCGTTATCCCGATCCTCGACTGAACAAGATCGCCGCCTTGGTGGACGAGGTCGATGCGCGCGTTCGCCAGCTGATCGACGACATGCTCGACACGATGTACGCAGCCGAAGGCGTCGGCCTGGCGGCGACCCAGGTCGACGTGCACCGGCGGATCATCGTGATCGACACATCCGAGGAGCGGCGCTCACCGCTGATCCTGATCAACCCGGAGATCGTCTGGCGCAGTGCGGATGTCGTGCTGGGCGAGGAAGGCTGCCTGTCGGTGCCGGCCATCTACGACAAGGTCGAGCGCCACAGTGCGGTCACCGTGCGGGCACTCGACCGTGACGGCAGCACCCTCGAACGCCAGGTCAACGGGCTGACCGCCGTGTGCGTGCAGCATGAGATGGACCATCTGCTCGGCAAGGTGTTCGTCGAGTACCTGAGCCCGTTGAAACGCGAACGTATTCGCAGCAAGATGGTCAAGAGGACGCGCGAAGAGCAGCTGGAGCAGCGGCACCGCGCATGAGCGCGCAGCGAGCGTCGAGATGAGGATCGCCTTCGCCGGCACGCCGGCCTTCGCTGCCAGTGCGCTGCAGGCGATCATCGAAGCGGGGCACGAGGTCGCGATCGTGCTGACGCAGCCCGACCGGCCGGCCGGACGTGGCCTGCAACTGCTGCCCTCCGACGTGAAGCAGCTGGCGCTGCGGCACGCCGTTCCCGTGCTGCAGCCCGCCGGCTTGCGGCCGGACGGGCGTCATGCGGCTGATGCCGATGCCGCCCGCCAGGCGCTGATCGCCGCCGAACCCGAAGTGATGGTCGTCGCCGCTTATGGCTTGATCCTGCCGGCGTGGGTGCTCGACTTGCCGCGCCACGGCTGCCTGAACATCCATGCGTCGCTGCTTCCGCGCTGGCGCGGCGCGGCGCCGATCCAGCGCGCGATCGAAGCCGGCGACGAGATGACGGGCGTCACGATCATGCAGATGGACGCCGGCCTCGACACGGGTGCCATGCTGCTGCACGGCGACATGTCGATCGACAAGACCGATACCGGCGGCTCGCTGCAGTCGCGCCTGGCCGCCCTCGGCGCCCGGCTGATCGTCGAAACCCTGGCCCGCCTGTCCCGGGGACCGTTGACCGCCACGCCGCAGCCAGCGCAGGGCGTGACTTACGCCAGCAAGATCGCCAAGTCCGAGGCGATGATCGACTGGCGGCTCGACGCCGCCGTCATCGAGCGCCGCCTGCGGGCCTTCGACCCGTTTCCCGGCGCGACCTTCCGGCTCGACGGCGACACGCTGAAAGCCTGGCGCGGTGTGGTGCGCCCTGCCGCGCCGCGGGCGACGCCGGGCGAAATCGTCTCCTCCCTACCGCAGGCGTTGGTGGTGGCCTGCGGCGCCGGTAGCCTGGAACTGACCGAGCTACAGCGGCCCGGCGGACGCCGCCAGCCCGCCGCGCTATGTTTTCCCCGCGGCGGTCCCGCCCTCGGCACCCGGATGGCGCTCGCGAAGGATTGAACTGTGCGGCGTCGGCCGCATCTACCGCCGCGTCTGCCACCAACACCGGAACGATCATGTGCTGTTCATGTTGCTGGGCCAGATGCTGGGCGGCCAGAGCGGCATGATGCTGGCGCTGGTCATCGCCCTGGCGATGAACTTCTTCAGCTACTGGTTCAGCGACAAGATCGTGCTGCGCATGTACAGGGCGCGTGAGGTCGATGACAGCTCGGCGCCGCAGTTCGTCGGCATGGTGCGCGAACTGGCGACCAAGGCCGGTCTGCCGATGCCGCGCGTCTACTTGATCGACGAGGAAGCGCCTAATGCGTTTGCGACCGGCCGCAACCCTTCGCATGCCGCCGTGGCGGCCACCACCGGCATCATCCGCGCGCTCAACGAGCGTGAGCTGCGCGGCGTGATGGCCCACGAGCTGGCCCACGTGAAGCACCGCGACATCCTGATCTCCACCGTCAGCGCCACGATGGCCGGTGCGATCGGCATGCTGGCCAATTTTGCGATGTTCTTCGGCGGTCGCAGCGCCGACGGTCGATCGTCCAACCCGATCGCCGGCATCCTGGTGGCCATCCTGGCCCCGCTGGCAGCCAGCCTGATCCAGATGGCCATCAGCCGTGCGCGCGAGTTCGAGGCCGACCGCGGCGGCGCGGTCATCTCGGGCGATCCGCAGGCGCTGGCCTCGGCGCTGCAGAAGATCCACCGCTACGCGCAGAGCATTGCGCTGCCTGCGGCGGAACGCCACCCCGAGACGGCGCAGATGATGATCATGAATCCGCTGTCAGGCGGCGGTCTGCGCGGCCTGTTCTCGACGCACCCATCGACCGAGGAACGTGTCGAACGCCTGCTGTCGATGGCCGCGGGCCGCTAATCCGGCGCATTTCTCGCCTCAAGTCGACGGTCGGCGCGGCCGATATGCAGGGACGTTGTGCATCCCCCAGGTGGTGCGTTCCATGCGTTTCACGTCGACTGCTGTTATTGCGCTGCTGGCCGGTCTCGCCCTGTCGGGTTGCAACCCCTTTGGCGGCGAATCGGCCGAGGCCGTGGCGGCCCGCCGCGAAGCCGACGGCAAGGCAGTCGGCGGCGCGTGCCGGCATGCCGGCCGCGCCATCGAGGACTGCTATTCGCTGAACCGGCGCGCCGACAAGGCCGCGGTCTATGCCGGCTGGCGCGAGATGAACGACTACATGCGCGAGAACAAGCTCGAGCCGGTGGCGCCGCAATTGAACGGCGAAACCGCAGTCGCCCAATCCGGCGAAGCGGCCACCGAGGGCAAGAAGTCGGGCAAGTCAGCGGAAAAACCGGCGGAAAAGCCCAAGGCGAAGGCCAAGGACGGCGACGCCGAAGCGGCCAAGAAACACGACTCCTGACCGCGGCGCGCGCTGCGTCAGCGCCTACCACGAGCATCTCGCGGATCGTCGGCGGCATGGCACGCCCGTGCTGCCACTGGCGCATTTCGTCGCACCGCGCGTGACCACGCATGGCCGCGCGCACATGATGCCGCCTCGTCCATCACACGTTCCGGAGGCGTCCCATGATCCGCTCGATTGCCACGACGATGGTGTTGTCGCTGCTGCTGGCGCTGGGTGTTGGCTTGCCGGATGCGGTACAGGCCGGCGAGACGGTGGTCGGCAACGGCCCGCTGACCAGCCAATCGCGGTCGGTGGGCGACTTCCAGTCAATCTCCATCGGTGACGGCATCGGCCTCAAGCTCAGGCAGGCCGAGTCGACCCAGGTCACCGTGCACGGTGACGCCCGCGTACTGCCGTGGGTCGAGCTGGCCGCAGGCGCGGACAAGACGCTGCGCGTGCGCTGGAAGCGGGACGCCTCGTTGCGGACGCGCTCACCGTCACCGGTGTGGGTCGAGGTGGCAGCGCCGGCGATCCGCTCGGTCGCCGCCGAGGGTTCCAGCGCGGTCGACATCGACTCGCTCAAGGTGCCGCATTTCGCGCTGTCGCTCTCCGGCTCGGGCGACGCGCGGGCCCGCGGGTTGCAGCACGACGAATTGACCGTCGCCCGCGTGCGCATCAGTATCTCCGGCTCGGGCGACGTCGATGCCGCGCAGCTGGCGGCCCGCGACGTGACCATCAACATCGCCGGCTCCGGCGACGCCGCCGTGCAGGCGTCGCACGCGCTCAACGTCTCGGTCGCCGGCTCAGGGCACGTGGTCTACAGCGGCTCGCCGTCGGTGAACCAGGCCGTCGCCGGGTCCGGCTCCGTGCGGCGGCGTTGACCCCGCGCGTCCAGGTGGCCGGACGCCATAGGACAATCCATGGATGGTGATACCCGACGCCCGCCCGGGCTCGCTCTGGCAGCACCCCGAGTTCCGCCGTGGCGCGCGCGAGATGGTCGGCATCGCGCTCGGCATCTCTGCCTGGGGCTTGGTCGCAGGCGTGGCGATGGTCAAGAGCGGCCTGGGTGTCACGCTCTCGGTGGTGATGTCGCTGGTGGTGTTCTCCGGCACCTCGCAGCTCGCTTCGTTGCCGTTGATCATCAGCGGCGCGCCAATGTGGGTGGTGTGGGCGACGGCGTTGTGCGTGAACCTTCGCTTCGTGATCTTCAGCCTGCAGTGGCGACCCTACTGGGTGCACCTGCCGCTGCGCCGGCGCGCCCTTGTCGCGTACTTCTGTGCCGATCTGAACTACGTGACCTTCCTGCGCCGTTTTCCCGAGCCGAGGCCGTCGCCTGAGCAGTGGCCGTATTTCTGGGGCGGCATGGCCGTGAACTGGGGCTCGTGGCAGACCTCGTCGCTGCTGGGCATCGCGCTGGCGCACCAGCTGCCGGTGGAATGGGGTCTCGGCTTCGCCGGTACGATGGCGCTGCTGGCGATGACCTACACGATGGTGTCGGACCGCGCGACCTGGTTGGCTGCGGCCGTGGCGGCGTGTGCCGCCGTGGCTGCCTATGCGCTGCCGCTGCGCCTGAACATCGTGGTCGCGATCGCCGCTGCGGTGGCGATCGGCGTGGTGATCGACCACACGCGGCCCCACCTGAAGGCCACGCCGAAGGAAGTGGCGTGAACGCGCTCGAGATCCTGATCGCGATCGCCGGCATGGCCGCAATCACGTTGTTGACGCGGGGTTTCTTCTTTTTGCAGCGTGCCGAACTGCCCGTACCGCGATGGCTGATCGAAGGCCTGCGCTATGCGCCGCTGGCTGCCTTGACGGCGGTGGTGGCACCCGAGATTGTCATGACGCAAGGCGCGCTCGTCGGCACGTGGAAAGATGCACGGCTGTATGGCGCCTTGGTCGGCACGGCCTGGTTCTTCTGGCGCCGCGACATGTTCGGCACCATCGTCGCCGGCACGGGCACCCTGGTGGTGCTGCGTCTGGGCCTCGGTTGGTGAAGCACGCGTCGACCGCCTGCGCGCACCCTTTCCTCCTCCCATTCACCACGACATCATGAAGATCCTCCGCCTGCAAGACCTCATCGCCCAGGGCCGCGTGCGCGGCCACCGTGTGTTCATCCGTGCCGATCTCAACGTGCCGCAGGACGACACCGGCCGCATCACCGAAGACACGCGCATCCGTGCCTCGCTGCCGTGCATCCGCATGGCGCTCGACGCCGGCGCTGCGGTGATGGTCACCTCGCACCTCGGCCGGCCGACCGAAGGCGAGTTCAAACCCGAGGACTCGCTCGCGCCGGTGGCAGCCCGCCTGGCCGAGCTGCTCGGCCGCACGGTGCCGCTGCGCGCCAACTGGGTCGACGGTGTCGACGTCAAGCCGGGCGAGCTGGTGCTGCTGGAGAACTGCCGCCTCAATAAGGGCGAGAAGAAGAACAGCGAGGAGCTGTCGCGCAAGATGGCGGCGCTGTGCGACATCTTCGTGCACGACGCCTTCGGCACCGCACATCGCGCCGAGGCCAGCACCTATGGCATCGCCCAGTTCGCCAAGGTGGCCTGCGCCGGCCCGCTGCTGGCTGCCGAGATCGACGCGATCTCGAAGGCGCTGGCCAACCCCAAGCGGCCGCTGGTGGCGATCGTGGCCGGCAGCAAGGTGAGCACCAAGCTGACGATCCTGCAGAGCCTGGCGAAGAACGTCGACGGGCTGATCGTCGGTGGCGGCATTGCCAATACGTTCATGCTGGCGGCCGGCCTGCCGATCGGCAAGAGCCTGGCCGAGCCGGCGCTCGTCGACCAGGCCAAGGCGGTGATCGCCGCGATGAAGGCGCGTGGCGCCGATGTGCCGATTCCGCAGGACGTGGTGGTCGCCAAGGAGTTCAAGGCCGACGCGCCAGCCACCGTGAAGGCCGCCACCGACGTGGCGGCCGACGACCTGATCCTCGACATCGGTCCCAAGACGGCGGCGCAGTTGGCCGAACAGCTCAAGGCGGCCGGTACCATCGTCTGGAACGGACCCGTCGGTGTGTTCGAGTTCGACGCCTTTGCCAAGGGCACCGAGACGATCGCGCGCGCGGTGGCCGCGAGCCCCGCCTTCAGCATCGCCGGCGGCGGCGACACGCTGGCGGCGATCGCCAAGTACGGCATCGACAAGGACGTCGGCTACATCTCCACCGGCGGCGGTGCCTTCCTGGAGGTGCTGGAGGGCAAGACGCTGCCCGCGTTCGAGATCCTGCAGCGCCGCGCGGCCGGCTGACGTCTCTGTCGCGGGACAACGAACGCGCCGATTGCCTCGGCCCGGTGAAAGCTGCTTTGGTTTGCACGATTCCCGCGCCGCCCAAAGCGGCGTACCCTGGGTCTGTCGGAACGTCGATTCCAGACGACACCAGAGGAGACAGATTCATGAAGCTCGAACTGAGCGCCGCCGAGACCGCGCTGCGCGAAGCGGCGCTGGAATACCACCGCTCGCCCACCCGCGGCAAGATCTCGATCACGCCGACCAAGCCGCTGAGCAATCAGCGCGACCTGTCGCTGGCCTACTCGCCGGGTGTGGCCTACGCCTGCCTGGCCATCGAGGCCGACCCGACGCTGGCCGCCGAGTACACCTCGCGCGCCAACCTGGTGGGCGTGGTGACCAACGGCACGGCCGTGCTGGGCCTCGGTGACATCGGCCCGCTGGCCGGCAAGCCGGTGATGGAGGGCAAGGGCTGCCTGTTCAAGAAGTTCGCCGGCATCGACGTGTTCGACATCGAGCTGGCGCAGAAGGATCCTGACAAGCTGGTCGAGATCGTCGCGGCGCTCGAGCCCACGCTGGGCGGCGTCAACCTCGAGGACATCAAGGCGCCCGAGTGCTTCTACATCGAGCGCAAGCTGCGCGAGCGGCTCAACATCCCGGTCTTCCACGACGACCAGCACGGCACCGCGATCATCTCGGCCGCGGCGCTGCTCAACGGGCTGGAACTGGTGGGCAAGAAGCTCGGCGAGGTGAAGGTGGTGGCCTCCGGCGCGGGTGCGGCCGCGATCGCGTGCCTCGACATCTTCGTCAGCCTGGGCGTGCGCATCGAGAACATCTTTGCGGTCGACTCCAAGGGCGTCATCCGCGCCGGCCGCGGAGACAAGCTCGACGAGTCGAAGCAGCGCTACTGCCAGAAGACCGAGGCGCGCACACTGGCCGATGTAGTCAAGGGCGCCGATGTGTTTCTGGGCTGCTCGACCTCGGGCGTGCTGACCGGCGAGATGGTCGCCACCATGGGGCCCAAGCCCATCATCCTGGCGCTGGCCAACCCCGAGCCCGAGATCCGGCCCGAGCTGGCCAAGAAGGCGCGGCCCGACTGCATCATCGCCACCGGGCGTTCGGACTATCCGAACCAGGTGAACAACGTGCTCTGCTTCCCGTACATCTTCCGCGGCGCGCTCGACTGCGGCGCGACCAAGATCACCGAGGCGATGAAGCTCGCCTGCGTGCGCGAGATCGCGGCGCTGGCCAAGGCCGAGACGAGTGACGAGGTGGCCACCGCCTACGCCGGGCAGGAGCTCAAGTTCGGCCCCGACTACATCATCCCGACGCCGTTCGACGCGCGACTGATCCTGCGCATCGCCCCGGCCGTGGCCAAGGCGGCCGCCGAGTCGGGCGTGGCGACGCGCCCGATCACCGACTACGACGCCTATCGCCAGTCGCTGACGCGCTTCGTCTACCAGACCGGCATGTTCATGCGGCCCGTGTTCGCCGCCGCCAAGGCGCAACCCGCCCGCGTGGTCTATGCCGAAGGCGAGGACGAGCGCGTGCTGCGCGCCGTCCAGGTGGTGCTCGACGAGCACATGGCGCGGCCGATCCTTGTCGGCCGGCCTGCGGTGATTCAGATGCGCATCGAGCGGGCCGGCCTGCGCCTCACCGCCGGCAGCGACTTCGAGGTCGTCGATCCCGAGAACGACGCGCGCTTTCGCAGCTATTGGGAGCTGTACCACCAGCTGATGGGCCGCGACGGCATCTCGCCCGAGGCGGCCAAGGCGATGGTGCGTCGCTCGAACACGCTGATCAGCGCGCTGATGGTGCGCCGTGGCGAGGCCGACGGCATGCTCTGCGGGCTGGTCGGACGCTACGACAGCCATCTCGAGCATGTGCGCTCGGTGATCGGCATGCGCAGCGACGCGCGCACGCTGGCCGCGATGAACGCGCTGATGCTGGAGCGGCACACGCTGTTCATTGCCGACACCTTCGTCAACGAGGAGCCGAGCGCCGAAGAGCTGGCCGACATCGCCCGCATGGCGGCGGCCGAGGTGCAGCGCTTCGGCGTGCCGCCGAAGGTGGCGTTCCTGTCGCACTCGATCTACGGCTCGTCCAAGCGGGCGTCGGCCCTGCGCATGCGGGCGGCGCGCGACCTGTTCGTGCGCCAGGTGCCCGACGTCGAATGCGACGGCGAACTGCACGGCGACGCCGCGCTGTCCGAAGACGTGCGCAAGGGTTACCTGACCGACGGCACGCTCAGCGGGTCGGCCAACGTGCTGGTGCTGCCGAACCTGGACGCCGCCAACATCCTGTTCAACGTGCTCAAGGTCACCGGCGGCCACAACGTCACGGTGGGGCCG
The DNA here is from genome assembly GCA_044222685.1 of Burkholderiaceae bacterium. Lineage (GTDB taxonomy): Bacteria > Pseudomonadota > Gammaproteobacteria > Burkholderiales > Burkholderiaceae_C > JAEUPI01. The sequence goes on along the minus strand of JBGAMU010000002.1, from coordinate 99,955 downwards.
ATCCTGCTCGGCGCCGCAGCGCCGGTGCACGTGCTGACGCCTTCGGCGACGATGCGGCGCATCGTCAACATGACGGCACTGGCGGTGGCCGACGCCGCCGCGATGCGCGACACGGCGCGCTGAGACGCCGTCGTCATGCTTGTACCCACGGCCGTGCGCTCCGGCGCGCGGCCGTGATAATGCGCGGAATTCGCACGCGCCGCTGGAGAACGCTGCCCCATGACCCGCGCCACCAAGATCGTCGCCACGCTGGGGCCTGCCTCCAGCGAACCGGCCGTGCTGGAACGGCTGCTGCGCGCCGGCGTCGATGTGGTGAGGCTCAACTTCAGCCACGGCACCGCGGCCGACCACATTGCCCGCGCCCAGCTGGTACGAGACACCGCCGAGCGGGTGGGCAAGCCGGTGGCGCTGATGGCCGATCTGCAGGGCCCGAAGATCCGTGTCGGCAAGTTCGCCGACGGCAAGGTGACGCTGAAGAACGGCACGCCCTTCGTGCTCGATGCCGGGCGCACGGCACCGGGTGACGCCGGTGCGGTGGGGCTCGACTACAAGGAACTGCCGCGCGACGTGAAGCCGGGCGACACGCTGCTGCTCAACGACGGCCTGATCGTGCTGACGGTCGACACGGTCCGCGGCGAGCAGGTGCACACGCTCGTGAAGGTCGGTGGCGTGCTGTCCAACAACAAGGGCATCAACAAGCAGGGCGGCGGCCTGACGGCCCCGGCGCTGACCGCCAAGGACATGGAGGACATCCGCACCGCGATGGCCTTCCAGGCCGACTTCGTGGCGGTGAGTTTCCCGAAGAACGCCACCGACATGGAGATGGCGCGCCAACTCGCCAACGTGGCGGGCGAGTCGCACCGCCACAAGCCGGGAATGATCGCCAAGATCGAGCGCAGCGAGGCGATACCGCAGCTCGAGGCGATCCTGCGCGCCAGCGATGGCATCATGGTCGCCCGCGGCGACCTCGCGATCGAGGTCGGCAATGCCGCCGTGCCGGCATTGCAGAAGCGCATGATCCGCATGGCCCGCGAGATGGACAAGCTGACCATCACCGCCACGCAGATGATGGAAAGCATGATCAACAACCCGGTGCCCACGCGGGCCGAGGTCAGCGACGTGGCCAACGCCGTGCTCGACGGCACCGACGCGGTGATGCTCAGTGCCGAGACGGCCGCCGGCATGTACCCGGTGGAAACCGTCGAGCACATGGCGCTGATCGCCCTCGAAGCCGAGCGCGCCGAGGACCTGCAGCTCGACGCCGACTTCACCAACCGGCACTTCGGCCGCATCGACCAGAGCATCGCGATGGGTGCGCTGTTCACGGCACACCACCTCGGCTGCAAGGCGATCATCGCTCTGACCGAGAGCGGCTCCACCGCCTTGTGGATGAGCCGGCACTTGATCCACGTGCCGATCTTCGGCCTGACCTCAAAGCCGGGCTCGGAGCGGCGCATGGCGTTGTACCGCAACGTCTACCCGATCCAGATGCCCTCGCACACCGACCGCGACCAGGCGCTGGCCGAGGCCGAGCGCCTGCTGGTCAAGCGCAGCGTGCTGATGCCCGGCGACACCTACGCCATCACCTGCGGCGAGCCAATGGGCTACCCGGGCGGCACCAACATGCTCAAGGTGTGCCGGGTCGGCTGATGGGCGTCGCGCGGTGAGGCGCCTGCTGCAGCCCCCTGCCCGGAAAACGTGGATTGAGACGGCGCAAGAAATCGGACCGGCCCGCGTCGCTCTGGGCACGTTGATTGCTCGTCCACACCTCTCTTCGAGCTCAGTCCCCCTTGTCCACGGCGTCGCCGGCCGCATACGCCACTCGTAGAATCGCCGGCACCGGCGCATGTCTGCGGGCAGGCCCAACGCAATCCCCATCTGCAAGGACATCCCACCATGGCACTCGTGTCGATGCGACAGCTGCTGGACCATGCCGCCGAGCACGGCTACGGCATTCCGGCCTTCAACGTGAACAACCTCGAGCAGGTGCAGGCGGTGATGACCGCGGCAGCCGAAGTCGGCGCGCCGGTCATCCTGCAGGCGAGCGCCGGTGCGCGCAAGTACGCCGGCGAGGCCTTCATCAAGCACCTGATCCTGGCTGCCACCGAGGCCTACCCGAACGTGCCGCTGGTGATGCACCAGGACCACGGCCAGAGCCCCGAGATCTGCAAGGGCGCGATCGACCTCGGTTTCAGCTCGGTGATGATGGACGGCTCTCTGCAGGCCGATGGCAAGAGCATCGCCAGCTACGACTACAACGTCGACGTGACCCGCAGGGTGGTCGACATGGCGCACCGCCGGGGCATCACCGTCGAGGGCGAGCTCGGTTGCCTGGGGTCGCTGGAAACGATGAAGGGCGACAAGGAAGACGGCCACGGCGCCGAGGGCACGATGACGCGCGAGCAGTTGCTCACCGACCCCGAGCAGGCCGCTGACTTCGTGAAGAAGACGCAGCTCGACGCGCTGGCGATCGCCATCGGCACCAGCCACGGCGCCTACAAGTTCAGCCGCAAGCCCACCGGTGACATCCTGGCCATCAGCCGCATCAAGGAGATCAACCAGCGCATCCCGAACACGCACCTCGTGATGCATGGCAGCTCCAGCGTGCCGCAGGACCTGCTCGAGCAGATCCGCCAGTACGGCGGCAAGATGAAGGAGACCTACGGCGTGCCCGTGTCCGAGATCCAGGAGGCCATCAAGTACGGCGTGCGCAAGATCAACATCGACACCGACATCCGGCTGGCGATGACGGGCGCGGTGCGCAAGTTCCTGGCCGAGAACCCCGAGAAGTTCGACGCCCGCGAATGGCTGAAGCCGGCGCGCGAGGCGGCCTACCGCATCTGCAAGCAGCGCTACCTCGAGTTCGGCTGCGAGGGCCAGGCAGGCAAGATCAAGCCGCTGCCGCTCACGGTGATCGCGCAGAAGTACAGCCAGGGCGAACTCGCACAGACGGTGGTCTGAGGGCGACGGCTGCCCCCACCCGCCCGCACCGGCCAGACCGATCCACAGGCCCGCCCGCTCGCCAGAGCCGGCGGGCTTTTTTGCTTGCGGCCAGGCTCGCGCGGGCACAATAGCCGCTCCCTCGACCTCTCGCTGCGGATCGCCTCATGACGCGTGCTCTCTTCGAATCTCACCTGCATTCGTTGAAGCTCCTGGCGCGCGGCAAGGTCCGCGACAACTACGCCGTCGGCGACGACCGCATCCTCATGGTTGCCAGCGACCGCATCTCGGCATTCGACGTCGTGATGGGCGAGCCGATACCCGGCAAAGGCGAGATGCTCACGCGCATGGCGCTGTTCTGGTTTGCGCGCCTGTCGCACGTGGTGCCGAATCACCTGACCGGTGAGACGCCCGAGTCCGTGGTGGCGCCCGACGAGGTGGAGCAAGTGCGCGGCCGCTCGATGCTCGTGAAGCGGCTCAAGCCGTTGCCGATCGAGGCAGTCGTGCGCGGTTATCTCGCCGGCTCGGGCTGGAAGGAGTACCAGCAGTCCGGCACCGTGTGTGGTGTACCGCTGCCGCCCGGATTGAAGAACGCATCGCGGCTGCCCGAACCCATCTTCACGCCTGCCACCAAGGCGGCTGCCGGCGACCACGACGAGAACATCACCTTCGAGCAGGCCAGCGCTCTCATCGGGCGCGAGATGGCCGAACGCATGCGCCAGATCTCCATCCGCCTTTACCGCGAGGCCGCTGACTATGCTCTCGGGCGCGGCATCATCATCGCCGACACCAAGTTCGAGTTCGGCCTTGACGATCGAGGCGTGCTGACGTTGATGGATGAGATCCTCACCCCGGACTCGTCGCGCTTCTGGCCAGCGGCGTCGTATGCGGAAGGGGCCAATCCTGCAAGCTATGACAAGCAGTACTTGCGGGATTGGCTGGAGGCGGTGCGGGTGGAGGGAAAGCCTTGGACAAAGAAGCCACCAGCGCCTCATTTACCAGCGGTAGTCGTTGACGTCACGAAATCGCTCTACTCTGATGCACTTGAAAGACTGGCCATCGACTAGACATCGCGCTTGCCCGTGACCTACCTTTCGAGATTACAGGACTCCATTCGCCGGGAAGCGAATTCTGACCGGCGCCTAGAGTTGCGGGCAGAACTCACCGGCGCGCTTGCCCGGTACGGACAACTCAAGGATGCCGCACAGGAACTGAGTTCGCTGAGATCTGCCAACACCGCGTACGCTCCAGCAGCAACCGCATGGATCTTGATCGCTGAGGGGCTGGTTGCCCACTTTCAGTCTCTCGCTCCTCAAGCGCTGAATAGCTTCCGCGGTGCTCACGCCCTTGCCAACTCAATCGGACGCAGCGATATCTCTTCGCTGGCCGAGGCCTGGATGGCTGCCAGCGAATACGTCGCTGGAAAGGTGACCGTAGCTGCAAAACATGCAGTCGACGCAGTCTTGCGGTCTGACTCGACATCGACCTCTAGTCTGTCGCGAGCGCATTTGGTCATTGCGGATTGCCTAAGCTGTGCTGGATCGGACGGCCTCGCGTCCAATCACTATGGGCTCGCGAGGCGATACGCCAGCGACCATGGCGATATTTCAATGCAGAGCGTCGTACTGTTCAATGCGGCAGCGTTCGGTGTCGCTGGTTTAACGATCCAGGATTGTCTTCAAACGGCACCGCCCGACAGGGTACGAAGCGTCGAGTTGCAGCTCCAATCTATCGCCCATCTCGACGCGGGCATTGGCCTTTCATCTCTGGACGCTTTGGTGCCTTTGATGAGGGCGGAGTTTTTGATTGCGGCCAAGCGCTGGAGCGCCGCTGTCGATCAATATGAAAGAGCTTTGGTGAGCGCTGAGCGGCAGGGACAATATCAGTGGCTTGCGAAGCACCTTTCCGGGCAAGCCTATGCAATGGCGCAATGCAATCAACGGCAACTTGCGATCAGGAAGGCTGGAGAGGCCGCTGAGCGAATTGTCGATTGCTCCGATGCGGACAATAGGGCGATAGCTCACATGCGAATCGCGCAAGCTCTCGCTCTGACAGCTAATGAACAACTGGAAGGGCAACATCGAGCGCAAGCTACCGACGAGTTTACGACGCACTTTGAGCTCCAGCGCCAGATCCAGCAGGAGCTTGAGGTAATCCTCCTCCCCCTTGCATCAATGCAGAGCTTAAAAAAGTAGACCCGGCAGAGCCGGGTCTTTGCGCTTTGGTCGCGACTACTTCTAAGGCTTGTTCCCTGTAGGGAACGGCCAAGCAGCTGCTGGGCTCAGCGCAGTTTTTGCTGCAGGCGCCGCCGCCGCTGCCGGGGCAGCCTTCTTCGCGGGGGCCTTCTTCTTTGCAGGCGCCTTCTTCTTACCTGCCGCCTTCTTCTTCGCAGGAGCCTTCTTCTTGGCAGCCTTCTTCTTGGCTGCCTTCTTCTTCGCAGGCGCCTTCTTCTTCTTCGCCGCAGCCTTCTTCTTGGCCGGAGCCTTCTTCTTCGCAGCAGCCTTCTTTCGCGCGACAGGCTTCTTGGCCGCAGCCTTCTTCGCAGGCGCCTTCTTCTTGGCCGGAGCCTTCTTCTTCGCAGCAGCCTTCTTGGCCGGAGCCTTCTTCTTCGCAGTTGCCATTTCGATCTCCTTGATCAAGTTGCGAAAAGCACCTTGCCGCTTTTTGCAGCTCGGCGATTCACCGCTGTGATCTCAGCGCGCCCTTCGGCGTGCTGGTACCCCTTCGCGATGAATGGGGGTGTGGTTGCCAGTCGTCAGTTCTATCGACAACGATCCGTCAACCACGAGTCTTGATCTCTTCAGCCGGGTCGGCTCTGCGGTCCCTTGCAGAACATCAATCCCAGGTCAGTGCGCCACCGGATTGGTACTCGATGACACGCGTTTCGAAAAAATTGCGTTCCTTCTTCAGGTCGATCATTTCGCTCATCCACGGGAACGGGTTTTCCTCGTTCGGGTAGAGAGGCTCCAGGCCGATCTGCGTGGCTCGCCGATTGGCGATGTAGCGCAGGTAGCCCTTGAACATCGAGGCATTCATGCCCAGCACGCCGCGCGGCATGGTGTCCTCGGCGTAGCGGTACTCCAGATCCACGGCCTTGAGGAACAACTCCCCGATCTCGGCGCGGAACTGCGGCGTCCACAGCTGCGGGTTCTCGAGCTTGATCTGGTTGATCAGGTCGATGCCGAAATTGCAGTGCATCGACTCGTCGCGAAGGATGTACTGGTACTGCTCGGCAGCGCCTGTCATCTTGTTCTGCCGGCCCAGCGCCAGGATCTGCGTAAACCCGACGTAGAAGAACAGGCCTTCCATCAGACAGGCAAAGACGATCAGCGACTTCAGCAGCGTCTGATCCGTCTCGGGGGTGCCGGTCTTGAAGTTCGGATCCATGATCGCGTCGATGAACGGGATCAGGAACTCGTCCTTGTCGCGGATCGATGCGACCTCGTGGTACGCATTGAAGATCTCGCCTTCGTCCAGCCCCAGCGACTCCACGATGTACTGATAAGCGTGGGTGTGGATGGCCTCCTCGAAGGCCTGCCGCAGCAGGAACTGGCGCGCCTCGGGCGCCGTCACATGCCGATAGGTGCCGAGCACGATGTTGTTGGCAGCGAGCGAATCGGCGGTGACGAAGAAGCCGAGGTTGCGCTTGATGATGCGGCGCTCGTCTTCGGTCAGGCCGTTGGGGTCCTTCCACGTCGCGATGTCGCGCGACATGTTGACCTCCTGCGGCATCCAATGATTGGCGCAGGTGGCGAGGTACTTCTCCCAAGCCCACTTGTACTTGAACGGAACCAGCTGGTTGACGTCAGTCTGGCCGTTGATGATGCGCTTGTCGGCCGCTGACACGCGGCGCTTGCTGCGCGCCTGCACCGTGGCGGTGACCAGCGAGGGCGCCGGCAGCGAGGGCTGCTCTTCAACGAAGACCGAGGCATCGGTCATCCGGGACTGCAGCTGCGGCTGGGGAAGATGGATCCCGTGCGCCGCATCAAGATTGATCGGCGCCGCGCTTTTCTGAAGGTGTGTCGGTTGGACTCTGATTTCGTCTTCCCAGACCAGCATGTGAGTGCTTCCTGTGGTTGCGGATTATGGGAGTGTTGCGTTCAAACACCAAGCACTTCTTGACTTTTGGACGGTCGCGATGTTGCGAACGTGCATCGTTGTTCGATGCACGCCGCGCGCGATGCGCACGCATCGCGCGTCGATGACATGCACGCGCGCATCACTGGCACGCCTCGCAATCGGGGTTGTCGATTGAGCAGAACTTCACATCCGATGCAGGCGCTGCATCGACTGCTTCGCGCGCCGCACCGACGCCCTCCGATGATGAGCCGCCCGAGTGCACCGCGTTCAGCGCACCGGCCTTGATGGTGGACTTCTCGGCGTGCGTGGCGCCCATCGTGCGCAGGTAGTAGGTGGTCTTCAGGCCGCGCAGCCAGGCGAGTTTGTAGATCTCGTCGAGCTTCTTGCCCGAGGCACCGGCCATGTAGATGTTGAGCGACTGAGCCTGGTCGATCCACTTCTGGCGGCGGGCGGCGGCTTCCACCAGCCACTGCGGTTCGACCTCGAAGGCGGTGGCGTAGAGCTGCTTCACGTCGTCGGGCACGCGATCGATGCGGCGCAGCGAGCCGTCGAAGTGCTTGAGATCCATCACCATCACGTCGTCCCACAGGCCCAGTCGCTTGAGGTCGCGCACGAGGTACTCGTTGACGATCGTGAACTCGCCCGACAGGTTGGACTTGACCGACAGGTTGCCGAAGCACGGCTCGATGGACGCATCGACGCCGATGATGTTGCTGATGGTGGCGGTCGGCGCGATCGCCACGCAGTTGGAGTTGCGCATGCCGTGCGAGGCGATGCGCGCGCGCAGCGCCGCCCAGTCCATCGTCGACGACCGGTCGACGTCCACGTACGGGCCGGTGTCCTGCCCTTCGCCCGAGGGCCGGCCGCGCTGTTCGGCCAGCAGGTCCAGCGTGTCCTGCGGCAGGATGCCGCGATCCCACAGCGAGCCGCGATAGCTGGAGTAACGCCCACGCTCATGCGCCAACTCGGTGGACGCCCAATAGGCGTGATAGCAGACGGCCTCCATCGACCGGTCGGCGAAGTCCACCGCCTCCTGTGAGGCATAGGGCACGCGCAACTGATACAGCGCGTCCTGGAAGCCCATGATGCCGAGCCCGACCGGGCGATGCCGCAGGTTGGAATCGCGCGCCTTCTTGACCGCGTAGTAGTTGATGTCGATGACGTTGTCGAGCATGCGCATCGCGGTCGCGACCGTCTTCTTCAGCTTGATCTGGTCGATGCGGCCTTCGTTCAGGTGCTGCGCCAGATTCACCGATCCGAGGTTGCAGACGGCGATTTCCGAAGGGCCGGTGTTCAGCGTGATCTCGGTGCACAGGTTCGACGAGTGCACGACGCCGGCATGCTGCTGCGGCGAGCGCACGTTGCAGGCGTCCTTGAAGGTGATCCACGGATGCCCGGTCTCGAACAGCATCGTCAGCATCTTGCGCCACAGGTCGCGCGCCGCGACGCGCTTGAAAAGCTTGAGCTCGCCGCGGTCCGCCTTGGCCTCGTAGGCCAGGTAGGCCTGCTCGAAGTCGGCGCCGAAGCGGTCGTGCAGATCGGGGCAGGTCGACGGCGAGAAGAGCGTCCAGTCGCCGCCTTGCAGCACGCGCTTCATGAAGAGATCGGGGATCCAGCTGGCGGTGTTCATGTCGTGCGTACGCCGCCGATCGTCACCTGTGTTCTTGCGCAGCTCGAGGAACTCCTCGATGTCCAGGTGCCAGGTTTCCAGGTACGCGCAGACCGCACCCTTGCGCTTGCCGCCCTGGTTGACGGCCACCGCCGTGTCGTTGACCACCTTGAGGAACGGCACCACGCCCTGGCTCTTGCCGTTGGTGCCCTTGATGTAGGAGCCGAGCGCGCGCACCGGCGTCCAGTCGTTGCCCAGGCCGCCCGCATACTTGGACAGCAGCGCGTTCTCCTTCAGGGCCTCGTAGATGCCGTCCAGATCGTCGGCCACTGTTGTGAGGTAGCAGCTCGACAGCTGCGAGCGCAGGGTGCCGGCATTGAACAGCGTGGGCGTGCTCGACATGAAATCGAACGACGACAGAACGTCGTAGAACTCGATCGCACGCGCCTCGCGGTCGATCTCGTTGAGGGCCAGGCCCATGGCCACCCGCATGAAGAAGGCCTGCGGCAGCTCGATGCGCTGCTCGCCCACGTGCAGGAAGTAGCGGTCGTACAGCGTCTGCAGGCCCAGGTAGTCGAACTGCAGGTCGCGCTCCGCCTTCAATGCCGCACCCAGGCGTGCCAGGTCGTACTGGCGCAGCCGCGGGTCGAGCAGCTCGTGCTCGACGCCGCGTGCGATGAACTGCGGCAAGTACTCTGCGTAGCGATCGGCCATGCCGGCCTGATCGACCTCCTCGCCGAGGATTTCCTTGCGGATCGTGTGCAGCAGCAGGCGAGCGGTGGCACGCGTGTAGGCCGGCTCCTTCTCGATCAGCGTGCGTGCGGCCAGGATCGCGGCCTTGTGCACCTCGTCGATCGGCACACCGTCGTACAGATTGCGGCGCGTCTCCGCGAGGATGGGCTCGGCCTTCACGTCTGCGCCGAGCCCGGCGCAGGCCGACTCCATCAGCGCCTGCAAACGGGCCAGGTCGAGCGGCACGCGCTGGCCGCGGTCGGTGACATGCAGCTGGGCTTCGCGGCGGGGGGCCGTCGCCACCTGGCGTGCGCGTTCCTGCGTCCGGCGCTCGCGATACAGCACGTACGCGCGGGCGACCTCGTGGTGGCCACCGCGCATGAGGCCGAGTTCGACCTGGTCCTGCACGTCCTCGATGTGAAACGTCCCGCCGCCCGGCCGTGACCGAAGCAGCCCGCGCACCACCGTCTCGGTCAAGGTGTCGACGGTCTCGCGCACGCTGGCCGATGCGGCACCTTGCGTGCCGTGCACCGCGAGGAATGCCTTCATCAGCGCCACCGCGATCTTGTTCGGCTCGAACGACACCACTGCGCCGTTGCGACGAATGATCTGGTAGCCCGCGTAGGCCGTCTCCGTGACCACCACGGTCGTCATGACCGGCGGCTGTGCAAAGGATTCGGTGGCGCGGACAGACGCTGCTTGCATGGATTCCCCTCTTCTGATGTCGAATGAAAACAAACGGCGGTACTGACGAACGCGGGCCGGGCGACGCCGAGAAGTTGGCTTCAGCGAACGGAGCCAGTGGCCGGGACTGCTGGCATGGCGTTCATCGTGGTGTGGCTTAACCTGACCTGCAGACTTTCAGCGTGTGGATGCGCCACTCGCCGCGACGAGCGCTCGGACAGTGCAGCCTCTTCGGCGCGAGGCCGGCGATGCGCACAAGACAAGCTGTTCACGTCGATTCCAGGATAGCACGGGAGACACTATATCTGGGGCCTCGAGGCGCTTCAACCGCTACCGGTAGCGTGCATGTCCCCCTTGACGAACGACGCTGTTTTTGCGTCCCGCTGTCATGCGCCCGCGTGTCGATGCGGCGATCCCTCGATCCGCCGCATCGGCGCGTGGGCTGCGTCGCGGACCCCGCGTGTTTGCTAGCTCAAAGCGCCGATTCGCGCGTCTCGCCCGCGTCGTTGCTCGATCGAGCGGCGAACGGAATGCGCGCCGCACGCCAACGCAACCGGCTCGCCAACAGCGCCCAATCAAACCCTGCTCCCGGGTCGTGTTTTCGCGCCGGCGCGACATGCTCGTGGCCAACGATCTGCAGCGCGCGATGCCGACGCGCGAGCGATCGCAGCAGGGAAACCAGCACGGTGTACTGCGCCGGCTCGAACGTCTCGCCTTCGAGTCCCTCGAGTTCGATGCCGATCGAGTAGTCGTTGCAGTTGTCGCGTCCACGCCATGTCGACACGCCGGCATGCCACGCGCGCCGATCGCAGGATACGAACTGCAACAAATTTCCGTCGCGCCGGATCACGAAGTGGGCCGACACGCGCAGATCGCGAATTGACTGGAAATATGGATGCGCGTCCCAGTCGAGCCGGTTGGTGAAGAGTCGCTCGATCGCGTCGCCGCCGTAGTGACCTGGCGGCAGACTGATCGAGTGCAACACCACCAGCGAGATGGTGGTGCCGCGCGGACGTGCGCTGCAGTTCGGCGAGGGGATCGCAACGGCGTCGCGCCACCAGCCGTCGCGCCACGCTGCGCGCGTGCGATCAGAAGCCGGTGTCGCCGCGCTCGCCGACATGATCGGCCACGTTCACGCCAAGCCGGGCCATGCGATAGCGCATCTGCCGCAGCGACAGGCCCAGGCTGGCCCCGGCGGCGGTGCGATTGAATCGATGCTGCTCCAGCGCCCGCACCAGGATGTCGCGCTCGATGTCGTCCAGGTAACGGGCCAGGTCGTTGGGCAAAGCGCCCGGCTCGGCTGCCTCCGCCTGGGCCGCGGCGCTGGCGGCGTGCAACGCGTCGAGATCGACGATGCCACTGTCGACGAACACGTCGTCGGCAAGCCCGAGATCCGCCCATTCGATCTTCTCCCCGCTGGACAACGCCACCGCGCGGTGCAGCAGGTTCTCCAGTTCGCGCACGTTGCCCGGGAATGCGTAGTCCGACAAGTGCGCCATCGCCTTCTCCGACAGCCGCGGCGGCGGCGAGACGCCGGCTTCGCCGGCGATGCGCGAGAGCACGAGGTCGCAGATGGCGGGCAGGTCGTCCATGCGCTCGCGCAGCGGTGGCACGCGAATCTGGATCACGTTGAGGCGGTAGTACAAGTCCTGTCGAAAGCGGTTCTCATGCACCTCGGTGGCGAGGTCCTTGTGCGTGGCGCTGACCACGCGCACGTTGATCGGCGTCTCGCTGACGGCACCCACCGGTCGCACCGAGCGCTCCTGGATCACGCGCAGCAGCTTGCTCTGCATCGCCAGCGGCAGGTCGCCGATCTCGTCGAGAAACAGCGTGCCGCCCTGCGCCGCCTGCACGAAACCCTCGCGATCCTCGTGGGCGCCGGTGAACGAGCCCTTGCGATAGCCGAAGAACTCGGCCTCGAGCAGCTGCTCGGGAATCGCGCCGCAGTTCACCGCGATGAACGGCTGGTCGGCCCGGCTGCTGCAGCCGTGTATGGCGCGCGCCACCAGTTCCTTGCCGGTGCCGGACTCACCCTGCACCAGCACCGGCGCCATGCTGCGCGCCACGCGCTCGACCAGCGAGCGCACCTGCTGCATGGCCAGCGAGCGGCCGGCCAAGCGTGACAGCGCCGGATGCAACCGCGTCGCCTCGGCTGCCTGCGCCTCGCGCGACAGACTCGCCGCGGCCTGGGCTTCGTCGCGCGCCGCGACGGCTTGCGCAGCGCCGGCGATGGTCGGCGTGCGGCCGAGCGCCGACGCCACCACGCTGCGGAACTGCCGCAGGTCGACCGGCTTGGTCAGGTAGTCGAACGCGCCGGCCTTCAGTGCCTCGACCGCGCCTTCGGCCGAGCCGTAGGCCGTGATCACGATGGTCTTCTCGCGGCGGCGTGCCGCGTCCAGGCGCTTCAGCAGCTCGAGCCCAGTGCCGTCGGGCAAGCGCATGTCGGTGATGACGGCGCTGTAGGTGCGGTCGGCCAGCCGCTGCCAGGCTTCTTCCACCGTGCCGGCGGTTTCGACGTCATAGCCCTCGCGCAGCAGCGTCAGCTCGTACAACGTGCGCAGGTCGGGCTCATCGTCGACGACGAGCAGGCTGTAGTGCGCGGGGCTGTTCATGGCATCGGGGCTTCGCTGGCAGGCAGCGCGGCGCGCTGCATGGAAATCTGGAACTCGTTGCGGTGCCGATGCTCCTCGCCATGCGGCTTGTATTCGATGCTGGCGCCGTAGCGGGCGCACAGCTCGCGGCAAATATACAGGCCCAGCCCGGTACCCCGGCTGCGAGTCGAGAAGAACGGCTCGAAGAGATAACGCTCCACGTCGAGCGGAATCGGGTCGCCGTCGCTGGCCACCGACAACGTGACGGTGCCTTCCTCACCCTCGGCCAGCCGCAAGCCGATTGCGCCGGGCAGCTCGCTGGCGTAGCGGCGCGCGTTGTCGAGCAGGTTGATCAGCACGCGCCGCAGGTGCTCGGCGTCGAACTGCACGCCAATCGCCTGCGTCGGCAGGTCGACGCGCAGGCGACTGGCCGCCCCCAGCGGCAGCTGCGCCGTGCGGGCCCACTCGGCGCACACCGCGGCCACCTGCGCCGTCGCGTCGATCGTGCGCAGCTCGGGCGCTGCACCCGGGGCCACCGCCATCACATCGTCGACGATGCGCTTCAGGCGCTCGACGTTGTCGGCCACCATGCGCGCCAGACGGTGCTGGTCGGGTGGCAGCGCATCCTCCAGCATCAGCGCATTGGCCTGCGAGATGGCAGCCAGCGGATTGCGGATCTCGTGCGCAATGCCGGCCGACACGCGGCCCATCGCGGCCAGCTTGTCCTGCCGCATGCGCGACTGCACGCTGCGCAGGTCCTCGAGGAACACGACGCAGAATTCCTCGGGCGGCAGCGCATCGCTGTCGGGCGCGCGGCGCCGCGTGAAACGCGCGCGCAACTGCAAGGTGCGGTTGACGTCGTTGCCGAACTGCAGCCGCACCTCTCGCGCAGACTCGGGCCACTCGCCCTGCACGAACGCCTGCTCGACCGCCGACAGCAAGCCGGCCCAGGCCTCCACGCCCTGCAGCTGGAACGGCGCCGGCTTGGCCAGCCCCTGCGGCGCAAGCAAGGCTCGGGCGGCCGGATTGGCGGCGCGCACGCGCGCGCGGCGGTCCACCACCAGCACACCATCGGCCATCTCCTCGATCACCAGCCGATTCAGCTGGGCCTGCTGACGTGCAAGCTCCAGGCTGCCGCGAGCGGCCATCTCCTCGCGGGCAAGTCGACCTGATAGCTCGCCCGCCAGCAGGGCGATCATGAAGATGCCGATGCCGGCAAGTCCGGCCTGCGTCAACGGCACCGCCACGTCGATGACGTTGGGCGCCGAGCGCCACACCCCTGCCAGCAACACCAGCGCCGCCGCAGCGGCGGTGGCCATCGCGGTCAGCCGCGTCGTCATCACACCGGCCATCAACACCGGCAGTACCAGCAAGGCGGCGAAGTTCAGATTCGCCTGCGGATCGAACAGGTGCAGCGCGGCGAAGGCGAACAGGTCCGCGCCGATCGTGGCCAGCCACTGCCGGCGCCGCAACTGCGTCATCGGCGCCGGCTCGCCTGACGCGCGCAACTGGGGCAGCAGCCACAGCGAGACGCTCTGCACACCATAGGCCACGCACAGCACGATCAACGGCAGCGTGCTGTGCCCGCCCGACAGCGCGGCGATCCACGGCACCGCTGCCAACAGGACGCCGAGCGCCGCACGGGCGGCGACATAGGTGCGAAAGACGCGTCGCAGCCCGGTCTCGGTGGACGTGGCGACGCGGCGCGCCTCGCGCGTTTGCTCGCGCCGCTCGTCGGCGGAAGGATCGGCCTGCGGCGAAGCCGCCCTGCGCTCGTCACCGGGCGTACGCGTGCGACGCACGAAGCCCGAGTCGGCTGGCGCGTCCTGGAACTCGGTGTCGCCACCGACGCCGAGCGCGCCGAACAGGGACTCCTCGGTCATCGGCCGCGTGTCGCCGCGGCGGTCGGTCTGCCGTCGGTCGCCCCGACGTCGCTCGGGATAGACCGAGTCGGTCATCGGCGCCCTGGGTCGGCCGGCCCGGCCAGGCGGTGCGCGTCGCTGCAATAGGCGAGCGCGCCATCCCTGACCGCGTCGGTCGACGGCAGGTGCACGCCGCAGTTCGCGCAGACCAGGAACGCCGTCGGCGTCACCGGCGGTGCGCGTTCCTTGCGCCCGCCACCGCCGCGTCGCGGTCGGCGCAACAGCACCCACCAGACGAGTGCGATGACGACGGCGAGGACGACGAACTTCATCGGAAGGCTAGGACACCGGACGACCGAGCACGACCTCGAGCACGAAGCGCGAGCCCACATAGGCTAGCAAGAGCAGCGCCGCGCCCGCGTACAGCCAGCGAGTGGCATGGCGGCCGCGCCAGCCTCGCAGCGCGCGGCCTGCCAGCAACGCCGCGAACACCAGCCAGCCGAGCACCGAGAACACCGTCTTGTGATCCCAACGCCAGCGCGCGGCGGTCACCACGCCCAGCAGCAGTGCCAGCGTCAGCACGATGAAGCCGGCCTCGACAAAGCGGAACGTCAGGCGCTCCAGGCGCAGCAAGGGCATGCCGAGCACGGCGTTGTCGCCAGGCCGCCGCGTGCGCATGCGCCGCTCCGCTGCGTCGAGCAGCGAGGCATGCAGCACGGCCACGCCGAACAGCCCATATGACGCGACGCCGAGCACCCAGTGCATCGGCGCCCACGGACTCGCCGTGGTCAGGCGGGCCTCGCCGGGAAAGGCGACGGCGAGCAGCACCGCGGCGATGCCGGCCAGCGCCAGCGAACGCCGCACGACCGGGATCGGCACCAGCCGGCTCTCGATCACATGCACGAGGATGACGAGCCACACCGTCAGCGAGAACACCGGCGCGAATCCGAGCCGCGCGCCGGCGTCGCCGCTCAGCAGGTCGGCCACTGCCGATGCGGCGTGCAGCACCCAGCCGAGCATCAGCGCGGCCGATTCGGTGCGCGACGACGATGACGCGGACCAGGCGGCGACGACATAGGCGGCCGACGCGCAGAGTGCGACGACGAGCGTGGGAGCAGCCACCGATAGAATCATGACCCCACAGTGTACTTTCGCGGCATGTCCGTGCGCCCGTCGCGCGCGGTGGCCGAAGCCCCATGGCATCCACGTTGACCGACCGCCTGTCGCGCCTGGTGAAGACCATGCGCGGTCAGGCGCGCATCACCGAAGACAACGTGCAGGACATGCTGCGCGAAGTGCGCATGGCACTGCTGGAGGCCGACGTCGCGCTGCCGGTGGTGCGCGAGTTCATCACTCGCGTCAAGGAAAAGGCGCTCGGTCAGGAGGTCACCGGTTCGCTCAATCCGGGGCAGGCCCTGGTGGGCATCGTGCACAAGGAACTGGCCGCCACCATGGGCGAGGGCGTGGCCGAGCTCGACCTGGCGACGCAGCCTCCCGCGGTGATCCTGATGGCGGGCCTGCAGGGCGCCGGCAAGACGACGACCACCGCGAAGCTCGCGCGGCATCTGATCGAGCGGCGCAAGAAGAAGGTGCTCACCGTGTCGGCCGACGTGTACCGGCCCGCCGCCATCGAGCAGCTCAGAGTGGTCACGCAGCAAGCCGGCGCCGAGTGGTTTGCGTCGCAAGCCGGCCAGAAGCCGCGCGACATCGCGCTGGCGGCGCTGGACCATGCGCGCCGGCACTACTTCGACGTGCTGCTGGTCGACACGGCGGGACGCCTGGCCATCGATCAGGCGATGATGGACGAGATCCGCGACCTGCATGCGACGCTGAAGCCGGTCGAGACGCTGTTCGTCGTCGACGCGATGCAGGGACAAGACGCGGTCAACGTCGCCAAGGCGTTCAAGGAGGCGCTGCCGCTGACGGGCATCGTGCTGACCAAGCTGGACGGCGACTCGCGCGGCGGCGCGGCGCTGTCGGTGCGCCAGGTGACGGGTGCGCCGATCAAGTTCGCCGGTACGTCGGAGAAGATCGACGGACTCGAAGTCTTCGACGCCGAGCGCCATGCCGGCCGCGTGCTCGGCATGGGCGATATCGTGGCGCTGGTCGAAGAGGTGCAGAAGGGCGTCGACGTCCAGGCGGCGCAGCAGCTGGCCGCCAAGGTGAAGGCCGGCGATGCTTTCGACCTCGACGACTTCGCGATGCAGCTCGGCCAGATGCGCAAGATGGGCGGCCTGAGCGGACTAATCGACAAGCTGCCGAGCCAGCTCGCCGCCAAGGCGGGTCAGGCCGACCTGGACCGCGCCGAACGCGACGTGCGGCGCATGACCGGCATCATCCATTCGATGACGCGCGAAGAGCGGCGCAAGCCCGATCTCATCAAGGCCAACCGCAAGCGGCGCATCGCGGCCGGGGCCGGTGTGCAGGTGCAGGAGGTGAACCGGTTGCTGAACCAGTTCGACCAGATGCGCACGATGATGAAGAAGATGAAGGGCGGCGGCCTGATGAAGATGATGCGCCGCATGGGCGGCATGGGTGGCCTCGGCGGCATGGGCGGCATGGGCCGTTGACGCGCCGCGCCGGGGTGCGCCGAGCACGCGGTAATAGTTGGCATCGCGCGAAGACGTTACCCCCGCCCAGGGGAAGCCGAAACGTGTTCTTACGCCTTTCGCGCGAGGCCGGTTGACCCTGTGCGGCGTGCCCCGTAACTTGGCGACACAACACGCTCGCTCTCATCGCCCACCCCATGCTCGCCACCGATCCCACCTTCGCCGTCGCGCTGACAGCCGCGCTCATCCTGTTGCTGTCGTTCGTGTTCATGCGCAAGCGACCAGCGAAGTCGCGCCCGCGTTCGGAGCGCCAGGACGCGCTCGACACGGTGGCCTCATGGCAGCCGGAGGCCGCCCGTGTGCTCACCGCGTCAGAGCGCAAGGCGCTCGAGACGGTGCGCAAGGCACTGCCCGGTCAGGTGGTGCTGGCGCAGGTGCCGCTGTCGCGCTTTCTGAAAGTGCCGACGCGCAACTCGTACAGCCAATGGCTGTCGCGCGTGGGCCATCTGAATGCCGACCTCGTGGTCTGCGATGCCGGCTCGCAGGTACTGGCGGTGATCGACATCCGCCCGGCCAACCAGAGCGCCCGCGGTCGTCAACGGCACGAGCGCATGTCGCGCGTGCTGCGCGCTGCCGGCATCAACGTGCTGATCTGGTCGGAGAGCCATCTGCCCAGCCTGTCGGAAGTGCGCTCGCAGATGGCGCCGCTGCTGCAGGACGGCCGCGTGACCGGATTCGACGCCAACTTCGGCGGGTCGAAGTCGATGCCGCTGATCCCGGTCGCCGAGATGGAGGAAATGCTTGCGCACGGCGATGCTCTCGCGCAGGACGCGACGATGGAGCCGGTGCCGTCGACCCTGTTCGACGAGTTCGACCCTCTGCCGGCGACCGGCACGAGCGGGCGGCGATAAGGCAATCGCGCTCGACGTGCGCCGTCAGCCCAGCAGGGCCTGTGCGAACTCGCTGGCACTGAACGTCTGCAGATCCTGCAGCGTCTCGCCGACGCCCAGGAAATAGACCGCCAGCGCCGGCAATTCCGGCCGCTCGCGCCGTCGCTCACCAGCCCATAACGCGATGGCGGCGAGCACGCCGCCCTTGGCCGTACCGTCGAGCTTGGTGACGATCAGGCCGGTGAGGCCCAACGCCTCGTCGAAGGCGCGCACCTGCGCCAGCGCGTTCTGCCCCGTGTTGCCATCGACGACGAGCAGGACCTCATGCGGTGCCTGCGGATCGGCCTTGCCGATCACGCGTTTGATCTTCTTCAGCTCTTCCATCAGGTGCAGCTGCGTCGGCAGGCGTCCAGCCGTGTCGGCGATCACCACATCGCAGCCGCGCGCACGCGCGGCCACCACCGCGTCGTAGGTCACAGCCGCCGGATCGCCGCCCTGCTGGGCGACGATCTCCACGCCAGTCTGCGCAGAGGCGCCGGCGCGATCGTCGACGCGCTGCGCCCAGGCCATCAACTGCTCACGCGCGGCGGCCCGGAAAGTATCGGCCGCAGCCAGCAGCACCTTCTGGTGGCCATCGGCCAGGTGGTGCGCCAGCTTGCCGATGCTGGTGGTCTTGCCGGCACCGTTGACGCCGACGACCATCATCACCGTGCACGGCACGCGCCCGATCTCGAGCGGCCGTTCCAGCGGGCGCAGCAGCTCGGCGACCACCTCCTCCAGCAGTCGCCTGACGGCCGCCGGATCGGTGCTGCCCTCGGCCTTGACACGGCCCTTCAGTTCACGCAACACGTGTGCCGTGGCGGCGACACCGGCATCGGCCATCAGCAGCGCCGACTCGAGCTGCTCGTACAGCTCGTCGTCGATGCGCGTGCCAGTGAAGACTTGGGTGATGCCCGCACCGGTCTTACGCAGACCCTGGCGCAGTCGATCGATCCAGCTGCGCCGTTCAGGTGTGGCTTCGGCAGGCGATGGCGCCGCAGCGGGCGCGGGCGAAGGCGGCGCCGCCGCAGTGGCGGGGGTTTTCTTCTTGAATAAGCTGAACATCGAGTCCCGTCTTCGGCGCCCGATCTACGGGCCGCGGCGTGAGGTTCGCCACCGATATAATCTCGCGCTCGGGGCGCTTTAGCTCAGTCGGTTAGAGCGACGGAATCATAATCCGCAGGTCCGGGGTTCGAATCCCTGAAGCGCCACCACCCGCATCGGCAACAGGTACATGCAACCGGCCGCCGGATTCACAGCCGCTGGAACCACACCATGATCCGCTGTGCCACCACCTTGATCGTCGCTGCGCTGGTCGCGAGTTCCGCGATGGCGCAGCCGGTGCAGCGCCCGTTTCCCGCCACCGCGCTTCGCGGCGAGATCGCCTTCGGGCAACCGCCGGAGATCGTGCTCAACGGTCAACCCGCTCGACTGTCTCCGGGTGCGCGTATTCGCGGCTCCAACAACCTGATCGTGATGTCGGGCGCGTTGCTGGGTCGCAGCGCCGTGGTCCACTACGTGGTCGATTCGACCGGGCTGGTGCACGACGTCTGGATCCTCACCGACGACGAGCGCGCCAAATTGCCCTGGCCCAAGACCGCGCAGGAGGCGCGCAGCTGGAGCTTCGATCCGGTCGCGCAGACCTGGACCGCGCGCTGACGCGGCGGCTGCGATGGCCGGACGCAAGACCGTCTACATCCGCACCTTTGGGTGCCAGATGAACGAGTACGACTCCGACAAGATGGCCGACGTCTTGCGCGTCGCCGCGCAGTACGAGCCGGTGTCGGATCCGGAGCAGGCGGACCTGATCCTCTTCAACACCTGCTCGGTGCGCGAGAAGGCGCAGGAAAAGGTGTTCTCCGACCTCGGGCGGGTGAAGCACCTCAAGAGCCGCGGCGTGCTGATCGGGGTGGGTGGCTGCGTGGCCAGCCAGGAAGGCGCGGCGATCGTCGAGCGCGCGCCGTATGTCGACCTTGTGTTCGGCCCGCAGACATTGCACCGCCTGCCGCAGATGATCGAGCGCCGCCTTGCCGGCGGGCAACCGCAGGTCGACATCAGCTTTCCGGAGATCGAGAAATTCGACAACCTGCCGCCGGCCCGGGTCGACGGTGCCAGTGCCTTCGTGTCGATCATGGAAGGCTGCTCCAAGTACTGCAGCTATTGCGTCGTCCCCTACACCCGCGGCGAAGAGGTCAACCGCCCGCTCGACGACGTGCTGGCCGAGGTCGCCGGCCTGGTCGACCAGGGGGTCAAGGAGATCACGCTGCTGGGCCAGAACGTCAACGCCTATCGCGGCGCGATGGGCGGCAGCGGCGAGATCGCCGATTTCGCCCTGCTGATCGAGTACCTGGCCGAGATCCCCGGACTGCAACGCCTGCGCTACACCACCAGCCACCCGCTCGAGTTCAGCCAGCGTCTCATCGACGTCTACGCACGCGTGCCCCAGTTGGTGAGCCACCTGCACCTGCCGGTGCAGCACGGCAGCGATCGCATCCTGGCCGCGATGAAGCGCGGCTACACGACGCTGGAATACAAACGCATCGTGCGCCGCCTGCGCGCCGTGCGGCCCGGGCTGAGCCTGTCGTCGGACTTCATCGTTGGCTTTCCCGGCGAGACGGCGCAGGATTTCGAGCAGTTGATGCGACTCGTCGACGAGATCGGTTTCGACGCCAGTTTCAGCTTTGTCTTCAGTTCGCGACCGGGCACGCCGGCAGCGGCGCTGGCGGACGAGACGCCGGCCGAGGAAAAACTGGCTCGCCTGCAGCGCCTGCAGGCCGCGCTCGAGGCGAACGTGCGGCGCATCTCGGCCTCACGCGTCGGCACGCGGCAAACGATCCTGGTGGCCGGGCCGAGCAAGAAGGATGCGGCCGAGCTGATGGGCCGCACCGAATGCAACCGCATCGTCAATTTCGGCGGTCCTGCGCGGCTCGTCGGCGAGATGATCGAGGTCGACATCACGCAGGCGTTGCCCCATTCGCTGCGCGGCGAAGTCGTCACACGCGACACGCCCGTGTCGCAGGCGGCCTGACCGCACCTCAGCCGGACCGGCGGCGCCAGGGTCCGAAGCCCACCGCCCAGAGAGCAAGCGCGATGGCTGCCACCATCGCGCCATAGGCAGCCATCGTCCCGTCGCGGCCCAGCAGGACCAGCCCGCCACCCAGCGCCAGCAGCCCGGCGCCGAATCCCCAGCAAAGGAGCCGGAGCCAGCCCGCTGCCGCCAGATCCCGGCGCCAGAGCAGCTTGACCAGCGCGACCGTGACGACGGCGGTGACCAACGCCGGCGCCACGAAGTTAAGGACATGCCAGAACTGCAACAACGGGCTCATGGCGTCTGGCCGGGTGACATGACGTGACCGGCGGCCAACTCATCGGAAGTTGATCGCGCGGGGTAGGCTTGGCGGGCGCCGAATCTTACAATCCCGCCCCATGAGCGTTCTGGCTCTGGGCCTCAACCACACCACCGCACCGGTTGGCATGCGCGAGCGTTTCGCTTTCGCGCCCGAACAGCTCACGCCCGCATTGCGAGGGCTTCGCGAGGCGTTTGCCCGCGTCGCGCCGGAAGCAGCGCTGCTGTCGACCTGCAACCGCACCGAGTTGTACGTGGCGGCCGAACCGGCCAACCTGCAGGCGCTGATCCGCCCGGCGGTCGACTGGCTGGCCGGTACTGGCGGGGTGGCCGGCGACCAGCTGATGGCCCACACCTATGTGCTTGAAAGGCGTGACGCCGCACGACACGCGTTCCGTGTGGCCTCCGGGCTCGATTCGATGGTGCTGGGCGAGCCGCAGATCCTGGGCCAGATGAAGCAGGCGGTTCGCGAGGCCGATGCCGCCGGCACGCTCGGCACCACGCTGCACCAGTTGTTCCAGCGTTCGTTCTCGGTGGCCAAGGAAGTGCGCACCTCCACCGAGATCGGTGCGCACTCGATCAGCATGGCGGCCGCCTCGGTCCGGCTGGCGAGCCAGCTCTTCGAAGACCTGCGCGACACGCATGTGCTGTTCGTCGGCGCCGGCGAGATGATCGAGTTGGTGGCGACCCACTTTGCCGCCCGCAACCCCAAGTCGATGGCTGTGGCGAACCGGACGCTCGAGCGCGGCGAAAAGCTGGCCAGCCGCTTCGGCGCCAGCGCACTGCGCCTGGCCGACCTGCCCGGCCGCCTGCAGGACTTCGACGCCGTCATCTCGTGTACGGCGAGTACGTTGCCGATCATCGGCCTGGGCGCCGTGGAGCGTGCGCTGAAGGCGCGCAGACACCGGCCGATGTTCATGGTGGACCTTGCGGTGCCGCGCGACATCGAGCCCGAAGTGGCCGGCTTGAGCGACATTTATCTGTATACCGTCGACGACTTGTCGGCCATCGTGCAGACCGCCGGCGAGAAGCGGCAAGCCGCGGTGCAGCAGGCCGAGGCGATCATCGATGCCGGCGTGCAGAGTTTTGCCCACTGGCTCGACCAGCGCGCCAGCGTACCGCTGATCCAGGCGCTGACCCGCCAGGCCGACGACTGGCGCAGTCTTGAGATGGCACGCGCCCGCAAGTTGTTGGCCAAGGGCGTCGACGTCGACAGCGTGCTCGACGCGCTGTCGCGCGGTCTGACGCAGAAGATGCTGCACGGCACGATGGCCGAGCTGCATGCCAGCGACGGCGAGCAGCGAGCCCAGCTGGCGCAGACCGTCTCGCGCCTGTTCCTGCGCGGTACAGTGCGCAGCCCCGGCGGCGACGGTCAGTCGTAGCAAGCGCTTTCCGTTGCCCGCCCTGCCTCCGGCGGTAAGGGTCTGGGCAACCTTTTCCATGTCGAGCACGCGATGAAGGACTCCCTGCGACAGCAGTTCGAACGACTGGCCTTCAGGCTGGGCGAGCTCGATGCGATGCTGGCGGACCCGGCCACCACCAGCGACATGACGCGTTATCGCTCGGTGGCCCGCGAGCAGGCCCAGGCGGCCGACATGGTGGCACGGTTCGACGCCTACCGGCAGCGCGAGCGCGACCTGGCCCAGGCCACCGAGTTGCTGGGCGACGCCGAGATGGCCGAGATGGCCAAGGACGAGGTGGCCGCGGCCCGCACGGACCTCGACCGCATGCTGCAGGAACTGCAGACGGCCCTGTTGCCACGTGACCCCGACGACGAGCGCAACGCGTTCATCGAGATCCGGGCCGGCACCGGAGGCGAGGAGTCGGCGCTGTTTGCTGCCGACCTGGCGCGCATGTATCTGCGCTACTGCGAACGCCGGGGCTGGCGCACCGAGCTGATGAGCGAGAGCGCCTCCGATCTCGGCGGGTACAAGGAGGTCGTCATCCGCGTCGCCGGCGAGCGCGCTTACGAGCGCCTGAAGTTCGAGTCCGGAGGTCATCGCGTGCAGCGCGTGCCGGCCACCGAGGCTCAGGGACGTATCCACACCAGCGCATGCACGGTCGCGGTGATGGCCGAGCCTGACGAGCAGGCCGAAGTGACGCTGAATCCGGCCGACTTGCGCATCGACACCTTTCGCGCCAGTGGCGCCGGCGGCCAGCACGTCAACAAGACCGACAGCGCGATCCGCATCACCCACATGCCGACCGGCATCGTCGCCGAGTGCCAGGACGACCGCTCGCAGCACCGCAACAAGGCCAAGGCCATGGCCGTGCTGCTGGCCCGCCTGCGCGACAAGGAACGCAACGAGCGCCAGCAGAAGGAAGCGGCCGAGCGCAAGAGCCTGATCGGCAGCGGCGACCGCAGCGACCGCATCCGCACCTACAACTTCCCGCAGGGCCGGATCACCGACCACCGCATCGGTCTCACGCTGTACAGGCTGGGTGCGGTGATGGAAGGTGACCTCGACGAGGTGATCGATGCGCTGATGGCTGCCCGCGCCCAGCAGCAGTTGCAGGCGCTCGAAGCAGGCGCATGACGGTCGACGAGGCGCTTGTCGATGCCCGCCTGCGCGGCGTCGATCGGCTCGACGCAGCCGTGCTTCTGGCTCACGTGCTCGGCCAGCCGCGCACATGGCTGATCGCGCATGGCACTGACACGCTGCCAGCGCCGGAATGCGACGTTTTCGCGCGGCTGTGCGAGCGCCTCCGGGGCGGCGAGCCGCTCGCCTACCTGACTGGCGAACGTGAGTTCTTCAACCTGCGGCTCGCGGTATCGCCGGCGGTGCTGGTGCCGCGGCCGGACACCGAAACACTGGTCGTCTGGGCCCTTGAATTGCTCGGGGGACCGCTGAACGGGCCGAATCCCTCGGTTGTCGATCTGGGTACGGGCAGTGGTGCCATCGCGCTCGCGTTGGCGTCGCGCTGCCCGCGGGCACGCCTGACCGCGACCGATTCGAGTGTGGCCGCGCTGGCGGTGGCCGAGGCGAACGGGCGACGATTGGGCCTTACGGTGCGATGGCTGGCGGGCGACTGGTGGCAGGCCGTCGGCGAGGAGCGGTTCGACCTGGCGGTATCGAACCCACCCTACGTGGCCGCGGACGATCCCCACTTGCCCGCCTTGGCCCATGAGCCCCGAACCGCCCTGGTGGCGGCCGATGGCGGGTTGGCCGACATTCGCCGCATCGTGGAGTGGGCACCCGCTCATGTATCAGGCTGGCTGCTCGTCGAGCACGGCTGGAATCAAGCCGAAGCCGTACGCAGCATGTTGCTCGCCGCTGGAGCCGATGCCGTCGAGACCCGGCACGACCTGGCCGGCCACGCCCGCTGCACCGGCGGCTGCTGGCGGTGAGCCGCCGGCGCAAGGTTGCTCCGTCGCTGCTTTGGCAACAGCCCCCAAGGATGCGGGTGCAACCAAGCGCATCGGCAGTTCACGCCGGGCCACTCGCAGCGTACGATGGTCCGTCGGCTGTGACTGGCTGCCGCCGACGGATGAGGATGCCAGATCGGCTTTGGGCCGGCATCCTTGGGGAGCACAAGATGATTGCAGCGCGCACCGGAGTCCTTGTCGCCGCCTGCTTGGCTGCGGGTGCCGGCCATGCCGCGGCTGGCCAGGGCCTGGCGGTGGACGCGGACGAGTTCGGGCCGCGCTGGCAGGCGCGACTGCAACTGACTGCCGATGCCGGCCCCACGGCCTCGTTGAGCGACCAGTTGCGCAGCTTCAGCCAGGCGCGCACCCGTTCGGCTGCGGTGTTCGGCGACTACTACCTGGCCCAGCCCTGGTTGGGCGACGCCGGGGGTTTGCGCGTCACCAGCGGCCTGCTGACGGGTCAGCGGGGCGCGGTGCTCGGGCCGAGCGCGGCCGCGCAACTCGGGTCGAATGTGTCGACGTCGATCAGTCGGCTGACAGGTAGTGCTCCGGGCGGTGGCGACACTCCGGGCGAGGCGAATCAGACCTGGCCGTACCTGGGCATCGGTTACAGCGGCAGCAGCCTGCGCGGTGGCTGGGGTTTCAGCGCCGATCTGGGACTGGCCGCGCAGAACCCCAGCGTCATCCGCCTCGGTCGCGCGACGATGTCGGCTGGCTTCGACGACTGGGTGCGCGAAATGCGCCTGACGCCGCTGGTGCAGCTCGGCGTGTCGTACAAGTTCTGAAGGCTGTCTTGTGGCACGGGCACTCGCCGGCCGAGCGGCCGGCGGCGGTGCTTTGCCGTATAAACGGCACGTCTAACAGAAACCGTGGAAGCAGCCAGTCATGGATGAAGTGCAGCAGCGCATCGACAGCATCGTCAAGGGCCACCGGGTCGTCCTTTTCATGAAGGGGACGGCGCAGTTTCCGATGTGCGGATTCTCGGGTCGTGCCATCCAGGTGTTGAAGGCCTGCGGCGTCGACGAGATGACGACGGTGAATGTGCTCGAGGACGAGCCCGTTCGCCAGGGCATCAAGCAGTACGCCAACTGGCCGACGATTCCGCAGCTCTACGTCAACGGCGAATTCGTCGGCGGCTCGGACATCATGATGGAGATGTACCAGTCCGGCGAACTGCAGCAGATGCTCGCCACGTGAGCATTCGGCCCCGCCTGGTGGTCGGCGTGACCGGCGCCAGCGGTGCCCTGTATGCCGTAAGGCTGCTGTCGCGTGCGCGGGCGTTGGGGGTCGAGACGCATCTGGTCGCCAGCCCGGCTGGGGTGCTGAACATGCACCACGAACTGGGCCTCGACCGGCGAGCGCTCGAGGCGCAGGCCGACCACAGCTACGCGCACAACGACATCGGCGCCTGCATTGCCAGCGGCAGCTTCGACGCCACGGCGATGGCGATCGCACCTTGCTCGATGAAGACGCTGGCCGCCGTGGCGCACGGCCTGTCCGACAGCCTGCTCTCGCGTGCCGCCGACGTGATGCTCAAGGAGCGCCGCCGTTTGCTGCTGATGGTGCGCGAGACGCCGTTCAACCTGGCGCACCTGCGCAACATGACCGCCGTGACCGAGATGGGCGCCATCGTCTTCCCGCCGTTGCCGGCGTTCTATCACCGGCCGAACAGCATCGATGCCTTGGTCGACGACACCGTGGAGCGCGCCCTCGTACTCCTGGGTTTCGCGGGCGCCGAACCCAAGGCCTGGCGCGGAATGCCGGCCGGCAACGCCTGAGAGCTACCGCTTGGCAGCCGTGTGAGCCGCGGCGCCGGCGGCGTCGTGGATCCAGGTTCGCCGCGCGGCGAGCACTGCGTTGGGGTACTCGGCGCGGCCGCGGCTGCCGTTGTAGCGGCCGAGGGCCATGAACAGATCGCCGCGTTCGAGATCCAGATAGTGGCGCAGGATGACGCAGCCGAAGCGCAGATTGGCCTGCATGTGGAACAGACGCGCCGGATCCCCGCCCCCGATCAGCCGGGCCCAGAACGGCATCACCTGCATGTAGCCTCGCGCACCCGCCTTGCTGACAGCGTACTTGCGGAATCCGCTCTCGACCTGGATCAGGCCAAGCACCAGTTCGGGCTCGAGTCCGGCGCGTCGCGACTCGTACCAAACGGCTTCAAGGAACTCCACGCGTGTCGCATGCTCCGCCTTGCGATTCTTCAAGCGCTCGCTGGTCGCCGCCAGCCAGCGCAGGTAGGCCAGCCGCTCCTCGATACGATCAAAGCTCGCCTTCGGCGGCACGGCATCCTGCACCGCGGCGGCGAGTGCGCTGCGCACGGCATCGGCCAGCGGTTCTTCGACCTGCGCTCCGGCATGAGCCAAGCCGGCGAACGCAACCGCTGCGGCGGCCAGAAGATCGCGACAAGCCGCTGCCGACCTGTGGCGTGGCCCTCCGGCCGGGCAGCGCTGCGACTGCATCGGCACGTTGGTCGGCCCGCGTCTCAGATGCCGAGCCGGCCGCGCAGTGCAGCCATGGACTCGCCCAGCGCGACCTTGGTTGCCGCGCTCTCACGGCGGCCCTGGATCTCGAGCTGGCCTTCCTTGATGCCACGATCGGACACGACCACGCGCAACGGTACGCCGATCAGCTCCCAGTCGGCGAACATCGCACCGGGCCGCTCGCCACGGTCGTCGAGCATAACGTCGA
Organism: Burkholderiaceae bacterium; assembly: GCA_044222685.1. Classification (GTDB taxonomy): domain Bacteria; phylum Pseudomonadota; class Gammaproteobacteria; order Burkholderiales; family Burkholderiaceae_C; genus JAEUPI01. The sequence continues at coordinate 72,575 of JBGAMU010000002.1, read as the reverse complement.
CACCGAGCGCGGCCAACCCGTCGTGCAGCGCCTGCGCCTGCTGGCGGACGGCGTCGCTGCGGTCCATGCCGATCGGGCAGATCACGACGCGGAAGGGGGCCATCGCGTCGGGCCAGATGATGCCGCGCTCATCGTGGCCCTGCTCGATGGCTGCGCCCAGAATCCGCGTGACGCCGATCCCATAGCAGCCCATTTCCATGAGCTGGGGCTTGCCGTTCTCGTCTAGATAGGTGGCGTTCATGGCCTGGCTGTACTTCGTGCCCAGGTAGAACACATGGCCGACCTCGATGCCACGCTGGATCGCCAGCACACCCTTGCCATCAGGCGATGGGTCGCCCGCCACGGCGTTGCGGATGTCGGCCACGATGGCGGGCTCTGGCAGGTCGCGGCCCCAGTTCACCCCTGTGTAGTGGAAGTCCTGCGCATTGGCGCCGCAGATGAAGTCGCTCATCTGGGCGACGGTGCGATCGGCGACCACCTTGACGGGCTTGGGTGTGCCGATCGGCCCGAGATAACCGGGCTTGCAGCCGAAGTGCGCCTCGATCTCGCCGACCGTGGCAAAGCGGAATCCATTGCGCAGACCGTCGACCTTGCCGGCCTTCACCTCGTTGAGCGCATGATCGCCCCGCACGAGCAGGAGCCAGATCACGGTATCGACGACGCGGCCATCGCCATCTCGCCGGTCCGTCGCGAGCACCAGCGACTTCACGGTGCGAGTGAGTGGCTGACCCAACAGCAAGGCGACGTCCTCGCACGTGCTCTTGCCCGGCGTGGGCGTCTTCACCAGTGCCTGCGTGGCGGGCCCGCGTGGTTCGACGGGCGCGAGACACTCGGCGAGCTCAATGTTCGCCGCGTAGTCACCCTGCGGGCTGTAGACGAGCGCATCCTCACCGGTGTCGGCGATGACCTGGAACTCGTGCGAAAGATCGCCGCCGATCGCGCCGGTGTCCGCCGCCACGGCACGGTACTGCAGGCCGAAGCGATCGAAGATGCGGCAATAGGTGTCGTACATCACCCGATAGCTCTTCGACGCACCCTGCGCGTCGCGGTCGAACGAATACGCGTCCTTCATCGTGAACTCGCGACCGCGCATCAGCCCGAAGCGAGGCCGCCGTTCGTCGCGGAACTTGGTCTGGATGTGATAGAAGTTCCGCGGCAGTTGCCGATAGCTGCGCAGCTCCTGACGCGCAATGTCGGTGACGACTTCCTCGCTCGTCGGCTGGATCACGAAGTCGCGCGAGTGCCGGTCCTTCACGCGCAGCAACTCGGGACCCATCTTCTCGAAACGGCCTGTCTCCTGCCACAGCTCAGCTGGTTGCACCACGGGCATCAGGAGCTCCACCGCGCCGGCGGCGTCCATCTCGTCGCGAATGATGGCCTCGACCTTGCGGATCACCCGCAGACCCATCGGCATGTAGCTGTAGATGCCGGCACTCAGGCGCTTGATCAGGCCGGCACGCAGCATCAATCGATGACTGGCGACCTCGGCGTCCGCGGGTGCTTCCTTGAGTGTGGCGACGAAGAACTGGGTGGCTTTCATGACGCGACGTCGGTGGCTGCTCCGACGCATGCGGGAAAGCGATGTTCACGCGTCTTGGGCCGCCGGTGCAATAATGAAATCAGTTAAAGAATCGGGGTTCGATTATGCTCGACCGAGAGGGCTTCAGGCCCAACGTCGGCATCGTCCTGCTCAACTCGCGCAACCAGGTGTTCTGGGGAAAGCGACTGCGCACCCACTCCTGGCAGTTCCCTCAAGGGGGCATCAAGTACGGCGAGTCGCCTGAGCAGGCGATGTTTCGCGAGCTGCACGAGGAGGTGGGCCTGCGGCCAGAGCATGTCCGGGTGATCGCCCGCACACGCGACTGGCTGCGTTATCAAGTGCCCGATCACTACATCCGCAAGGACGCGCGTGGGCACTACAAGGGTCAGAAGCAGATCTGGTTCTTGCTGATGCTGATGGGCCGCGACAGCGACCTCGACCTACGCGCCAGCGACCATCCGGAGTTCGACGCCTGGCGGTGGAATGACTATTGGGTCCCGCTGGAGATGGTGATCGAGTTCAAGCGCGAGGTCTACCAACTGGCGCTGACCGAGCTGTCGCGCTATCTGCCACGGCAGAACCACTACACCCGATTCCTGCGCTCGGGCGTGCGCGCACGGCAGCGCGACATCGGCTCGGCTGGATCGGGCGACGATGGGCCACGCGAACCCCAGGAGCCTTCGGCAGATTCCTGATCGGCCGGGCTGGCGGTCAGCCGATCACAAGGTTGTCGCGATGAATCAGCTCCGGGCCGTTCGAGTACCCGAGTAGTGCATCGATCTGCGACGACGGTTTGCGTGCAATGAGCCGGGTCTCGCTGGCAGAGTAGTTGACCAAGCCTCGCGCCACCTCACGGCCCAGGGGATCGCGTACCGCGATCACGTCGCCGCGGCTGTAGTCGCCCTCGATCGTGACGACGCCTACCGGCAGCAGGCTCTTTCCAGCGGCGAGCAGCTTGTCGCACGCCCCCTGGTCGATCCCCACGGCACCGCGCAACTGCAGGTGGTCGGCCATCCATTGCTTACGCGCGGCGATCTTGGCAGTGCGGGCCGCCAGATAAGTGCCGATCGGTTCTCCGCCGGACAGTCGCAACAACACATCGGGCTCGCGGCCCCAGGCGATCACGGTGCTGGCCCCGCTGCGCGCCGCGCGCTTGGCGGCCAGAACTTTGGTGATCATGCCGCCGCGCCCGATCGCAGAACCCACGCCGCCGGCCATGCCCTCGAGCGCAGGGTCACCCGCCTCGGCCGCGTCGATGAACGTCGCGGCGGCATCGATCCGCGGGTCACCGGAGTACAAGCCTTGCTGGTCGGTCAGGATGATCAGCAGATCGGCCTCGATGAGATTGGCGACCAGCGCACCGAGCGTGTCGTTGTCGCCGACCTTGATCTCGTCGGTGACCACGGTGTCGTTCTCGTTGATGACCGGGATGGCCTTCAACGACAGCAAGGCCAGCAGCGTCGAACGCGCATTGAGGTAGCGTTCCCGGTCGGCCAGGTCGGCATGGGTCAACAAGACCTGTGCGCTGCGCATGCCATGCTCGGAAAGCTTGCTCTCGTACATCTGTGCCAGCCCCATCTGGCCGACCGCGGCCGCGGCCTGAAGCAGGTGCAGCTGGGCGGGCCGGCTCGCCCAACCGAGTCGATGCATGCCTTCGGCAATGGCGCCGCTCGACACCATCACCACTTCGCGGCCGTGCCCCGCCAACAGAGCCAGTTGGCGGCACCAGTTACCAATGGCCACTGGATCGACACCGCGACCTTCGTTGGTGACCAGGCTCGAGCCGACCTTGACGACGATGCGTCGCGCAGATCGCAACAAGTCCCCGACGGCTGGTTCGTTCATGCGTCAACGAACCGAACATCGACCTCGGCGACCTTGGCGCCGCGCGACGCATCGACGTGATCGGCCGTCGCTTGCACCAGCGGATCCAGACCTGTACGAGCCAGCGCTGAAACCTCGAACACCGGACCCTTCCACCGCATGCGTCGCACGAACTCCGCCTTGCGCGCAGCGCGCTCATGTGCAGGCACCATGTCGATCTTGTTCAGCACCAGCCATCGCGGCTTGCGATACAGGCGCTCATCGTACTTGCGCAGTTCCTTCAGGATCGACCTGGCTTGGGCTACCGGATCGATGTTGTCGTCGAACGGCGCAATGTCGACCACGTGCAGCAAGAGACGCGTGCGCTGCAGGTGGCGCAGAAATGCATGCCCGAGCCCGGCCCCTTCGGCCGCACCCTCGACCAGCCCGGGAATGTCGGCCACGACGAAGCTGCGCTGCGGCCCCGCGCGCACGACGCCGAGGTTCGGGTAAAGGGTGGTGAACGGATAGTCGGCGATCTTCGGTCGTGCGTTCGAGATCGCCGCAATGAGAGTGGACTTGCCGGCGTTGGGCATGCCCAGCAGGCCCACATCGGCCAGCACCCGCAGTTCGAGCCGCAGTTGCCGGCGCTCGCCGGGCCAGCCGGGTGTCTTTTGGCGCGGGGCCCGGTTGGTGCTGGTCTTGTAGTGCAGATTGCCGAAGCCGCCGTCGCCGCCTTTGGCCAGCGTCACGCGCTGTCCGGCGACGACCAACTCGGCGATCACCGAGTCATCGGCCATGTCGGTGATGATGGTGCCGACCGGTACCCGCAGTTCGACGTCTCGGCCGGCGGCGCCGAACTGGTCGGCGCCGCGTCCTGGTTCCCCGTTCCCTGCTTCGTGGCGGCGGGCATAACGGAAGTCCACCAGCGTGTTCAGACTCGGATCGGCCACGACATACACGCTGCCGCCCCGACCCCCATCGCCGCCGTTGGGTCCGCCAAACGGGATGGACTTCTCTCGCCGAAAGCTCGCGCATCCGGCGCCGCCGTTGCCGGCCGCGACATCGATGACGACTTCGTCGACGAACTTCATCGGCTGCGATCCCTCAAGTGAAAAGCCCCGGCGGGCCGGGGCTTCACAAGAAACTCCGACGCGCCGCCCTGCCTCAGCTCGGCTCGACAACGACCGTTTGTCGGTTCTGGGAACCCTTCACCGCGAATGACACCTTGCCGTCGACCAGCGCGAATAGCGTGTGATCCTTGCCGATGCCCACGTTCGTGCCAGGATGAAAACGCGTGCCACGCTGCCGAACGATGATCGCGCCAGCCTGCACGACCTGGCCCCCGAACACCTTGACGCCCAGCATCTTGGGCTGTGAGTCACGTCCGTTTCGCGTCGAGCCGCCGCCCTTTTTCTGTGCCATGTTGTGTGCTCCTCTGACCCGGCCGCTCAGGCGACCAACGAGCCGATTTCCAGTTCGGTGTAGTGCTGCCGATGCCCGCCGTGCCGCTGATGGTGCTTGCGGCGCCGCATCTTGAAGATGCGAACCTTGTCGTGCAGTCCGTGTGCGACCACCTTGGCCTTGACGACCGCGCCCGCGACCAGAGGCGTGCCGACCTTGAGATCAGTGCCAGATCCCACGGCCAAGACCTGGTCGAGTACGATTTCCTGGCCGACATCGGCCGAAATCTGCTCCACCTTGATCTTCTCGCCGACCGCGACCTTGAATTGCTTGCCACCGGTCCTGATGACTGCGTACATGATGTTCCCCAGATATCGATGCTCCCTGGAGGGCACTCCTTCGCGTCGTCGAGCGGGTGCGCACTGTGCCAGGGAACCCTCAAGTATACCGAATCTCAAGCGGAGCTGGCCAACAGACCAGCGGCGGCTGCCTAACTGGCTGTGCTTTCTATAATTTGCGTCGTCTGAGACCCTGCTCCGTGCCCTCCACCCGTGCCCTCGCGAGCAACGGCCTCGATTTCGTGGCCGGTGAGATGGCGCAGGTGGACCGGGTCATCCACCTGCGGCTGAGTTCCGATGTCACGCTGATCAACCAGATCTCCAACTACATCGTGGGCGCTGGCGGCAAGCGCATCAGGCCCAAACTCGTGCTGCTATTTGCCCGCGCGCTCGGTTTCGAGGGACCCGAGCGATTCGAACTGGCCGCGATCGTCGAGTTCATCCACACTGCCACGTTGCTTCATGACGACGTGGTGGACGAATCTTCGATGAGGCGCGGGCGCCAGACCGCGAACGCGCTGTTTGGCAATGCCGCAAGCGTGCTGGTCGGCGACTTCCTCTATTCGCGCGCCTTTCAGATGATGGTCTCGGTGGGCGAGATGCGCGTTCTGGACGTGCTGGCCGACGCCACCAACGTCATCGCCGAAGGTGAAGTGCTTCAGTTGCTGAACATGCACGACCCTGATCTCGCGGTCGAGGACTACCTGCGCGTGATTCGGTACAAGACCGCGAAGCTCTTCGAAGCCAGCGCTCGTCTCGGAGCGGTCCTCGCTCGTGCTGGCGCGTCTGTTGAGGAGTCTTGCGCGGACTATGGGCGTTCGCTGGGAACGGCATTTCAGCTGGTCGACGATCTACTCGACTACGAAGGCAACTCGCAGGAACTGGGCAAGAACGTCGGTGACGATTTGCGCGAGGGCAAACCCACACTCCCGCTGCTGATGGCGATCGAACGGGGCAGTCCGGCAGAGCGGGACTTGGTTCGACAGGCGATCGTGGAGGGTGAGGTGGACCGCCTGCCGGACATTCTGCAGATCGTGCGGCGGACCGGGGCATTGCAGGCCACGCGGGAGGCTGCCCGGCTCGAAGCCGCCAAGGCTCAGGCCAGCTTGGCGCGCATCCCGCAGAGTTCGGCTCGAGATGCTCTGCTAGACTTGTGTGTTCGGTCTGTCGAGAGATCCTCCTGACCGGTCATCAGGCCACGCTCGAGCGAGCGTCGGTCCATCGGGGTGTAGCTTAGCCTGGTAGAGCGCTACGTTCGGGACGTAGAGGCCGGAGGTTCGAATCCTCTCACCCCGACCAACTTTTTCGCGGTCGCTGCGGGTCGCCTTCATATCAGCCACGGGTCGTAACCGCGCGTGAAGAAGTGCCTGTTCACTCGCGCGTTGCCGTTTACAGTGTTGCAGCGATCAGCGATGATCTTTTGGATACCCCCGTAGCTGCGAACCGACCAAGCCAGTGGACACCCTTGTTGACACCCCACAATCCGCTCTTTCGGGCGTGGCACGGGTGCTGGTCCATGCGGGCAAGCTGAACGTCAAGAGTGCTGAAGAACTCGTCAAGACCGCCAAGGACAGGCGCGTCAGTTTTGTTTCCGCCGTCATCGGCAACGGCTCGGTCTCAGCGGCCGATCTGGCCCACACGCTGTCCAGCACCTTGGCGCTGCCACTACTGGACCTGAACTCGGTCGACCAGGAACGGCTGCCCCGCAATATCGTCGACTCCAAGCTCGCGGTTCAGTACCAGGTTGTCGTGCTGGGTCGCCGCGGCAGCCGGCTATTCATCGGTGGCGCCGATCCGACCGATCAGGAAGCCGTCGAGCGAATCAAGTTCGCCACTCAGCTCTCACCCGAGTGGGTGATCGTCGAGTTCGACAAGCTGGCGAAGATCCTTGAATCCCACGGCACCAGTGCCACCGAGGCCATCGAGTCGCTGGCTGCCGGCGAGTTCGACTTCGACGTGGCCGAAGACGATGGGACGGCAGCCGAGGCCGCCGAGGTTGCGCAGGAAGTCGAAGACGCACCGGTCGTGCGTTTCCTCCAGAAGATGTTGATCGATGCCATCAACATGCGGGCTTCTGACCTGCACTTCGAACCTTACGAATACAACTATCGCGTCCGTTTCCGCATTGACGGCGAGTTGCGTGAGATCACGCAGCCTCCGATCGCGATCAAGGACAAGCTCGCGTCGCGCATCAAGGTGATCAGCCGCCTCGACATTGCCGAAAAGCGGGTCCCGCAGGACGGCCGAATGAAGTTGAAGTTCGGCAATCGTGCGATCGACTTTCGCGTGTCGACCTTGCCGACCCTGTTCGGCGAGAAGATCGTGATTCGTATTCTCGACCCTTCGAGCGCGAAGCTGGGCATCGAGGCGCTAGGCTACGAGAAGATCGAAAAGGACCGCCTGCTCAGCGCGATCCAGCGTCCATACGGCATGATCCTGGTCACCGGCCCGACCGGCTCGGGCAAGACGGTGTCTCTCTACACCTGCTTGAATATCCTGAACCAGCCCGGCGTCAACATTTCGACCGTCGAGGATCCGGCGGAAATCAACCTTCCCGGCGTCAATCAGGTCAACGTCAACGACAAGGCCGGGCTCTCTTTCTCGACCTCGCTGAAGGCTTTCCTGCGGCAGGATCCCGACATCATCATGGTCGGCGAGATCCGCGATCTCGAGACCGCGGACATTGCCATCAAGGCCGCGCAGACCGGTCACCTCGTGATGTCGACGCTTCACACGAACGATGCGCCGACGACACTGACCCGGCTGTTGAACATGGGCGTGGCGCCGTTCAATATTGCTGCCAGCGTGCTGTTGATCACGGCGCAGCGACTTGCGCGGCGTCTGTGCGAGAACTGCAAGCAGCCGGCCGAATACCCTCGTGAGTCTCTGCTCAAGGCGGGCTACGCCGCGGAGGATCTCGACGGTTCATGGAAGCCCTATCGTGCGATCGGCTGCTCTGCGTGCAACAACGGCTACAAGGGCCGCGTCGGCCTTTACCAAGTGATGCCGATCAGTGATTCGATTCAGCGCATCATCCTGTCGGAGGGCACTTCGATGGACATCGCGGCTCAGGCCGCCAAAGAAGGCGTTCGCGACCTGCGTCAGTCGGGTCTGGTCAAGGTCCGCGCAGGCGTGACCACGCTTGAAGAAGTCATCGCAGTCACAAACGAGTAGTGACGCAGACAACCAGGCTGCATCGAATCGGCGAGCGCCGGAGGAAACATGGCAACTGCAGTAGCCCCTAGAGGCATCAAAGGCGTCAAGGAGTTCGTCTTCGAATGGGAAGGCCGTGACAAGAACGGCAAGATCATGCGAGGCGAGGTCCGGGCCGGCGGCGAGGCCATGGTGTCGGCCAGCCTGCGCAGACAGGGCATCCTGATCACGCGGATCAAGAAGCGCCGCATGTCCGGCGGCAAGTCGATCAAGCAGAAGGACATCGCGGTCTTCACGCGCCAGTTGGCCACCATGATGAAGGCGGGCGTGCCGCTGTTGCAGGCCTTCGATATCGTCGCGCGAGGCAGCACGAACCCGCGGCTGACGCGCATGCTCAACGACATCCGCTCCGACGTGGAAACCGGAACCAGCCTTTCTGCGGCGTTCCGCAAGCATCCGATGCACTTCGATGCGCTGTACTGCAATCTGGTCGAGGCCGGCGAGGCCGGCGGTATTCTCGAGGCGCTGCTCGACCGCCTGGCGATCTACCAGGAAAAGACACTCGAGCTGAAGCGCAAGATCAAGTCGGCGTTGATGTACCCGATCGCGGTTATCGTGGTGGCGTTCGTCGTGCTGACAGTCATCATGATCTTCGTGATCCCTGCGTTCAAGGACGTGTTCAAGTCCTTCGGGGCCGACCTCCCGGCGCCCACGCTGGCGGTGATCGCGATGAGCGAGTTCTTCGTCAAGTACTGGTGGGCCATCTTCGGCTTCCTCGGCGGGGGCGGCTACTTCTTCCTTCAGTCATGGAAGCGTTCGGAGAAGATGCAGAAGGCGATGGATCGCCTCTTCCTTCGGATTCCGATCTTCGGTGACCTGATCTACAAGTCGGTGATCGCCCGCTGGACGCGGACACTGTCGACGATGTTCGCCGCCGGTGTGCCGCTGGTGGAGGCTCTCGATTCAGTTGGGGGCGCGTCTGGCAATGCGGTCTTCGTCGAGGCGACCGAACAGATTCAGAAGGACGTCTCCACCGGTTCGCCTCTGACGACTTCGATGCAGTCCACCGGCGTCTTTCCGGCGATGGTGCTCCAGATGTGCGCGATCGGCGAGGAGTCCGGTGCGCTCGACCACATGCTGGGCAAGGCCGCTGAGTTCTACGAGCAAGAGGTCGACGAGATGGTCAAGGGTCTGTCGAGCCTGATGGAACCATTCATCATCGTGATCCTGGGTGTGTTGATCGGTGGCATTGTTGTGTCGATGTACCTGCCGATCTTCAAGCTGGGCGCCGTCGTCTGACGCATGGCAGGAGTGCCGATCGATCTGTTGCTGTCCCCGCTGACACTGGCAATTCTTGGATTGGCCGTCGGCAGCTTTCTGAACGTCGTCATCCATCGTTTGCCGTTGATCCTGGAGCGTCGTTGGTGGGCTGACGTCCACCATCAGATGCAGGACGCCGCATCGTTCGAGCGCATCTTCGGTACGCCGGCACCAACGCCGATTCAGCAGGCCTCCGCGATCCTCGGCGAGTCGATTGCCAAGCAGTCGCCCTACGGCCTGGCGCGTCCGCGATCGTGCTGCCCGTCGTGCGCCAAGCCGATCCGCTGGTACCAGAATATTCCGCTGGTCAGCTGGCTGTGGCTTCGTGCCCGCTGCGCGAACTGCCAAACACCCATATCAGCGCGGTACCCGCTCATCGAGGCGCTTTGCGCCGCCGTGTTTGCCGCGATAGCCTGGCGCCACGGTGCGCAGCCGGTCTCGTTGCTGTGGTGCGGCTTCGCTGCGACCTTGCTCGCCCTGTCGGCGATCGACTGGGACACCACCGTGCTGCCGGACGACCTCACACTGCCGCTGCTGTGGGCCGGCCTGCTGGCATCTGCGGCTGGCTGGACGCTTCCGATCACGCAAGCCGTCATCGGCGCGACTGCCGGCTACCTGACCCTATGGTCGGTGTACTGGTTGTTCAAACTGGCGACTGGCAAGGAAGGCATGGGCTACGGCGATTTCAAGCTGCTGGCGGCCATGGGAGCCTGGCTGGGTTGGCAGGCGCTGCTGCCGATCGTGCTGGCCGCCTCGATCCTGGGGGCGGTGGTGGGGATCGGCATGAAGTTCGGCGGCGCGTTGCGCGAGGGACGCTATGTCCCGTTCGGCCCGTTTCTGGCCGGCGCCGGCATCGTGATCATGCTGCTCGGCACGAGGCGCGCCCTCGACTGGCTGGGCTGGGCCTAGCTTTTCGCCCATTGCCGTGACTGCGCGACGGGTCGGCCTCACCGGTGGCATCGGCAGCGGCAAAAGCACGGTCGCGAACCTGTGGGTCAAACTGGGTGCGCGACTGATCGACACCGACGCGATCGCCAAAGAGCTGACGATAGCCGGCGGGGCGGCGCTGCCGGCAATCCAGCGCGAGTTCGGCCCTGCAGCGCTTGATCCTGACGGCGCGTTGGATCGCGGTCGCATGCGGGAACTCGCGTTCGCCGATCCGACGGCCCGGCGCCGGCTGGAAGCCGTGCTGCACCCGATGATCGGCGCGCTGGCGCAGCAACGAGCCATGAAAGCAATCGAACCGCTCATCGTGTTCGACGTGCCGCTTCTGACCGAATCGTCCTTGTGGCGACGGCGATGCAACCGGATCGTGGTCGTCGATTGCCGCGAGGCAACCCAGGTGCAGCGTGTGGTGAAGCGCTCGCAGTGGAGCGAAGACCAGGTGCGCATGGTCATCGCGCAGCAGACGTCGCGTGCGCATCGGCGCGCCATCGCCGACGCCGTGATCTACAACGATGGTCCCGCGACCATCGACGACCTCGCCGCCAGCGTGCAGTCGCTGTGGAATCTCTGGTCATCGCCCCTGTCCACGGACGCGCATTGATGCTGTGAAACAATCTCCAGCGCGCTGGCAGTCCGCCGGCAGGAGCGCCGGGATTGGTTCTTTACGAGTATCCGTTCCAGGAAGGCATCCGCACAATGCTGCGACTGGAGCAGCTGTTCGATCGGATCGGACAGCTGCTGCCCCGCGACGCGGCGGTGGATCATCACTTCGCCATGGTGACGTTGTTCGAAATCATGGACGTCGCTTCAAGAGCCGACCTGAAGTCCGATCTGCTGAAGGAGCTCGAGCGGCACAAGCAGCAATTGCTCGCCTATCGCGGCAATGCCCAGGTCGCCCAGCAGGCACTCGACGAGGTGGTCGCCCGCATCGAGCGAGCACATGAGGCACTCAATCAGCTGCCGGGCAAAGCCGGTCAGTCGCTGACGACGAACGAGTGGCTGATGAGCATCCGCAGCCGGATCAGCATCCCTGGCGGCACCTGCGAGTTCGACTTGCCTGCCTACTACGCCTGGCAGCAGCGCGAGCCTGCAGCGCGCCGGGCCGATCTGACGCACTGGGTTGCCACGATGATGCCGCTGGCGCAGGCTCTGCACGTTCTGCTGCAACTGCTGCGCGACTCGGGCGTGCGGCACAAGGTCGTGGCATCGGCCGGCCAGTTCCAGCAGAGCTTGGCCGCCGGCAAGACGTACCAGCTGATGCGCGTCCACATCGACCCCGGGTTGGGGCTGGTGCCGGAGATCAGCGGCCATCGGCTGATGGTGTCGATTCGGCTGATGCGTCCGGAATCGGATGGCCGCCTGCGGCCTGTCGCGGAGGATGCGTCGTTCGATCTCACCCTGTGCGCCTGAAGCGCCCGTGCTGCCATGTCGAGGCCCGAGCTCAAGGTCACGTGTCCCACCTGCGGCAAGCAGGCGCTCTACGCGGCGAGCAACCGCTGGCGACCCTTTTGTAGCGAACGCTGCCGCAACCAGGATCTGGGCGCTTGGGCTAGCGAGCAGTTTCGCATCGCGTCGTCCCGGTCGCAGGGCGATCCCGCAGCGCCCGAGCCGAGCAGCAGTCCGACCTGTTGACTTCAGCGACACACGCTAGCGCTGCCCGGTGGGGTTGAAAACAGCGCAGTCGTTCCTATAATGCCGTTTGCTAGCACTCGACTTGTTTGAGTGCTAACGACTCCGGCCGGCACATTGGCACGGCTACGAGATGAGCGCTCACTTACACGGATCGCTCCTCAATGCTTACAGAAACCCTCGAAGGAGATGTGATGAAACTTCGTCCGTTGCACGATCGCGTGATCGTCAAGCGTCTCGAAAACGAAACCAAGACCGCCTCGGGCATCGTGATCCCCGATAACGCCGCCGAAAAGCCCGACCAAGGTGAAGTCACCGCTGTCGGCCCCGGCAAGCGCAACGACAAGGGCGACTTCATCGCCCTCAACGTCAAGGTCGGCGACCGGGTCCTGTTCGGCTAGTACAGCGGCCAGACCGTCAAGGTCGACGGCGACGAACTGCTCGTGATGCGCGAAGAAGACCTCTTCGCCGTGATCGAGAAGAAGTAATCCACCTGCATTCGGAGAATTGAACATGGCAGCAAAAGACGTCGTCTTCGGCGCAGACGCCCGGCACCGCATGGTCGAGGGCGTGAACATCCTGGCCAACGCGGTCAAGGTCACCCTCGGTCCGAAGGGCCGCAATGTGGTCCTCGAGCGCAGCTTCGGCGCCCCCACCGTTACCAAGGACGGTGTCTCGGTGGCCAAGGAGATCGAGCTGAAGGACAAGCTTCAGAACATGGGCGCCCAGATGGTCAAGGAGGTTGCCTCCAAGACCAGCGACAACGCCGGCGACGGCACCACCACCGCCACCGTGCTGGCCCAGTCGATCATCCGCGAGGGCATGAAGTACGTGGCCGCCGGCATGAACCCGATGGACCTGAAGCGTGGCATCGACAAGGCCGTGACGGCCCTGGTCGAGCAGCTGAAGAAGGCTTCCAAGCCGACCACCACGAGCAAAGAAATCGGCCAGGTCGGCGCGATCTCCGCCAACGCCGACGAGTCGATCGGCAAGATCATCGCCGACGCGATGGACAAGGTCGGCAAGGAAGGCGTCATCACGGTCGAGGACGGCAAGAGCCTGAACAACGAGCTCGACGTCGTCGAGGGCATGCAGTTCGACCGCGGCTACCTGTCGCCCTACTTCATCAACAACGCCGAAAAGCAGGTCGCCGTTCTCGACAACCCGTTCGTGCTGCTGCACGACAAGAAGGTCAGCAACATCCGCGATCTGCTGCCCACGCTCGAGCAGGTGGCCAAGAGCGGCCGTCCGCTGCTGATCGTTGCCGAGGAAGTCGAAGGCGAGGCACTGGCCACGCTGGTGGTCAACACCATCCGCGGCATCCTGAAGGTCGTCGCCGTCAAGGCGCCGGGCTTCGGTGACCGCCGCAAGGCCATGCTGGAAGACATCGCCATCCTGACCGGCGGCAAGGTCATTGCCGACGAAGTGGGCCTGACGCTCGAGAAGGTGCAACTGGCCGACCTGGGCCAGGCCAAGCGCGTCGAGGTCGCCAAGGAGAACACCACGATCATCGATGGCGCCGGCAAGGCCGCCGACATCGAGGCGCGCGTCAAGCAGATCCGCGTCCAGATCGAGGAAGCCACCAGCGACTACGACCGCGAGAAGCTGCAGGAGCGCGTGGCCAAGCTGGCTGGCGGAGTTGCCGTCATCAAGGTCGGTGCCGCCACCGAAGTCGAGATGAAGGAAAAGAAGGCTCGCGTCGAAGACGCGCTGCACGCCACCCGTGCGGCGGTCGAAGAGGGCATCGTCGCCGGTGGCGGCGTGGCCTTGCTGCGTGCGCGTCAGGCCGTGGGCGAAAAGCTCAAGGGCGACAACCACGACCAGGACGCCGGCATCAAGATCGTGTTGCGCGCTGTCGAGCAGCCGCTGCGCGAGATCGTGGCCAATGCCGGCGACGAGCCAAGCGTGGTGGTCAATGCCGTGCTGAACGGCAAGGGCAACTACGGCTACAACGCCCAGAACGCGACGTACGGCGACATGATCGAGATGGGCATCCTCGATCCGACCAAGGTGACCCGCACGGCGCTGCAGAACGCCGCGTCGGTGGCCAGCCTGATGCTGACCACCGAGGCCATGGTGGCCGAGGCGCCGAAGGAAGAGACGCCGATGCCGGGCGGTGGCGGCGGCATGGGTGGCATGGGCGGCATGGGCATGGACATGTAATCGCCTGACGCCCCCGCGTTAAGTCTCCACGAAGGCCCGCCGGCGGCAACGCCGGCGGGCCTCTTCTTTGCTTTCGTCAGCGCACATAATCATGTCGTTCCGCCTCGGCGCGCGATGAGCACCAGACCCACTCTCCAGGCTTTCATCCAACACGAGCTGCGGCTGGCCGAGCCGGTGTTCGAAAGCATGCTCGACGGCGTGCTGGAACATTGGCGCAAGAACCCGCCCGGCCGCTTGGCCAATGAGCACGAGGCGCCGCGCCTGCTGACGATGCACCGCGCCGACTTCGTGCGCCACGCCGCGGCGTCGTTGCGCGAACAGGTGGAGCGTGGCCAGAGCCCTGCACCCGCCGCCGCGCCGCGAACGGGGCGTCTCGAACTGGCCCTCGTCGAGGACGACGAGATCACCACCGACATCGAGATCGCCCGTGTCGTCGAACGCGCCGGATCCGAACTCGAGAGCGAGATCCGCGAGTTGCGCACGTTCACCTCCGCGCTCGTGGGTGATATCAACACCTCGCGCGAGACCAATCCGCTGCGGCCCGAGGTGTGGGTTCGGGCGCTAATGGTGGGGATACGCGCGGTGCCGATCTCGCGCGCAACGCAGACCTCGTTCCTGCGCGTCTCGTCCGATCCCTTGATCCGGGCGATCCGCGACACGTATCTGGCCGCTTGCCAGCGCCTGCAGGCGCAGGGCGTGTCGCCGGCGGCGCACCGCACGATCGTCAACGAGGGCCAGACGATCGAGCTGACCGACGCGATGCGCGCGCGCCGCGAGCTGGAACGCCCCGCCGCCGATTTCGACGACGGGCAGGGGCATCCACCATCGAGCTGGGCCGCCCAGCCGGCCTATGGACAACCTGCATCCGTGCAGGGCCTGCTGCGTCAGGTCGAACAGGGCCTCGCAGGCTCGTCGCGTTACTCCACCGGACAACCGTCGACGCATGCCCGCGTCGTTCCGGTCGAGGTGATGCCGGTGCGCATCGTCGAACTCGGCGCGGCGGTGCCAGCGCAGGAGATTCCGGCCCCGGTCGAGCGGCTGTCCCAGTTGTTCGACGCCATCATGGCCGACCGCCGCCTGCCCCGTGATGGCCTGCCACTGCTGTCGCGCTACTACCCCGGCGCCTTGCGTCACGCGTTGGCCGAGCCGGCAGCGATCGACGACCCCGATCATCCGATGTGGCGATTCGTCGATCACCTCGCGTTCCTGATGCACACCCGCGCGGTCGGCGACCTGCAGGCCAATCTGGCCTTCGCGCAATCGCTGGTCGACCAGATCGCCGCCAACCCTGCACTCGAGCCGCGTCACTTCCAGTCGGCGATCGCGCGCATTGCGGTGCATGAGCGTCAGCGCTTCGCCCGTGCCGTCTCCGCGGCGGCCGACGACATCGCCGAACTGACCCACTTCACGCAACACGCGGCGACCGGCTTCGGTCCCTCGCTGCCGCAGGCGCTCGACGCCGGTCAGGTCGATGCCGCGACCGTCACCCAGCGCCGGCGCAGCGGCGACGAGAAACCGTTGACGCCGACGCTTCCCGATCCCTGGAAGCCTGGCGTCTGGCTCACGCTCTTCCTGCGCGGCCAGTGGCGGCGCGCGCTGGTGCTGTGGCGCGGTCCGGAGCGAGGGCCCTGGCTGATGCTCGACGCCACCGAGGCGCGCCACTGGGCGGTGCGGCGGCAGTCGATCGATCGCCTGTCGCAGGAGGGCCTGGCTCGCGAGCTGGTGCCGCGCTCGCTGCTGCGCGACGCGTTCGGCCGCGTCGGTCAGGTCCTGCGCGATCCGGGCACCACGCTGTTCGGCTGAGACCGTCCGCGAGCGGCGCCGACAATGCGCCGATGCTCGTCATCCTGAGACTGCTCTGGGCCGCGTGGCTGCTGGCTGCCGCGTGTGGCGGGCATGCTGCCGATGACGCCCCGCCGACACAGAGCACGGCCGCGGGCACGACCAACGACAAGCGCCCGCGCATCGGGCTCGTCCTGTCGGGCGGTGGCGCGCGCGGCCTCGCACACATCGGCGTGCTCAAGGTCCTGGAGGACCTGCGCATCCCGATCGACGTGGTTGCCGGCACCTCGATGGGAGCCATCGTCGGCGGCCTGTATGCCAGCGGCATGCGGGCCGACGACCTGGAACGCGAGCTGATCACCATCCGCTGGGACCAGCTGTTCTCCAGCCGCGTCGAACGCCAGCAACTGTCGCAACGCCGCAAGGAAGAGGACTTCGAAATCTCGCCTGCCCTCGAACTCGGCCTGCGCGACGGCGTGCTGCGCGCACCGCAGAGCGCCGTCTCCAGCCGCGGGCTCGAATCCCTGCTGCGGCGGCTCACGCTGCCTGTGCGCGACGTCCAGCGTTTCGATGCGCTGCCGATCCCGTTTCGCGCGGTGGCCACCAACATGGAGACCGGCCAGGCGGCGGTGCTTGACCAAGGCGATCTTGCGCAGGCGCTGCGCTCGAGCATGAGCGTGCCCGGTGTCTTCGCGCCGATCGAGGTCGGCGGCACGGTGCTGGGCGACGGCGGCCTGGTCGACAACCTGCCGGTCGAGGTCGCACGCCGCCTGGGCGTCGACCGCCTGATCGTGGTGAACATCGGCACGCCGCTGGCGGGCCGCGACACGCTGAGCTCCTTGCTCGGCCTGACGCAGCAGATGATCAACATCCTGACCGAGCAAAACGTGCAGCGCAGCCTGGCCCAGCTGCAACCGCAGGACGTGCTGGTCACGCCGCAGCTGGGCGCGTTGACCGCACGGGACTTCGACAGCGCGCGCGAGTTCGTCACGCGTGGTGCCGACGGCGCACGAGCGGCCACGACACAGCTGTCGGCGCTGTCGCTCGATGCCGTGGCCTACGCCGCCTGGCGGCAACGGCAGAAGGCGCATCCGCCGGCGCCCGCACCGCTGACCTCGGTGCGCATCGTCGGCACCACGAACACCAATCCCGAGCGCCTGGCGGCCATGCTCGAGTCGCGTGTCGGTGAACCGTTCGACGCTGCGCGCGCCGACCGCGACACCCGCCGACTGGCCGCCGCCGGCGACTACGTGCGCACCGACTACCAGCTGGTACGCACCGAGCGCGGCGAGGGCCTGCTGTTCGAGCTGGAGGACAAGCCCTGGGGCCCGCACTACCTGCGGGTCGGCATGGACCTCAGCACCGACTTCAACGGCCGCAGCGCCTTCAACGTCAAGCTCAGCCACAACCGCCACTGGTTGACGGCCAACGGGACCGAATGGCGCAACCGGCTGCAGATCGGCGAGGAGCCGCTGCTCCATTCCGAGCTGTACCACCCGCTGGCCTGGACCTCGTCGCTGGCCAACGACTGGTTCGTCTCGGGTTACGTCGGCATCCGGCGGCGCCCGTTGATCCGCTACGAGGCCGACAGCGGCAGCGAGATCGCCGAGTTCAAGCGCTCGTTCCTCGAGGTCGGCGTCGACCTCGGCCAACCCTGGGGCGAGTTCGGCGAGGTCCGCTTCGGGCCCTCGCACGTGACGGTGCACACCGCGCCCGTGTTGCTCGGCACCGCCTACGCCGGGCCGACCGGTACGTCGCGCTGGACCGAGGACGGTGTGCGCGCCCGCGTCGTCGTCGACCAGCTCGACTACGCGAACTTCCCGCTTGGCGGCTACCGCTTCGAGGCCCAGGGCTGGGCCGGCCGGCGCGCCGGCGACCTGTCGGGCTCGTTCAACCGCGTCGAGGCGCAGGGCACCTGGGTCGTCACCCGTGGCGCGCACACGCTGAACCTGCATGCGCGCACCGCCGTGGCCAACGGCGGCCGACCGGGCGAAGTCGGCCGCTACACGCTCGGCGGCTTCCACCAGCTCTCGGGCTACTACAGCGGCCAGCTCGAGGGCAACGACCTGCTGCTGCTGCGACTGGGCTGGTATGCGCGGCAGGAGCAACCGCTCGCGCTGACGCGCGGCTACTTTGTCGGCGGCACCATCGAGGCAGGCAACATCTGGTCGCAGCGCTCGGCGATGCGGCTGTCCGATCTGCGCGCCGGCTTCAGTGTTTACCTTGGCGCCGACACCGGCATCGGGCCGATGTACCTCGGGCTGACATCGGCACCGGGCGGCAGCACCGGGCTGGCGCTGTTCATCGGTCGGCCCTGAGCGCGCCCTGCACCGCCTGCAGCAGCAGATCCGGCCGCTCGTGCACGATCCAGTGCGACGCGCCCGGCACGCGCACGATGCGCAGCGGGCTCACCCAGCGCTCCAGGCCATCGAGCAGCCCGGGCAGCAGGGCGTCGTCTGCCAGTCCCCAGACCACGGTGGTCGGCACCCGCACGTCGACCACCGACGCGGGCAGTTCGAGCCGGCGCAGCCGGTCGTCGCCGGGCACCGCGGGGCGCAGCGGCGACGCGCGGTAGTAGTTCAACGCGCCATCCAGGCCGCACGTCCAGACGTCGCGATAACGCTGCCGCATCGTGTCGGTCAACCATGCGGCCGGACCGACGCGCCCCAGGGTGCGCCACAACGCCGCATAGTCGTCGCGCGCCAGCTGCGCCGCCGCGTCGCGGTGACAGAAGTCGTTCATGTAGGCACTCGCGGCCTGCTGCGCCGGGCTGTCGCGCAGCTCGCGCAGCAGCGCGCCCGGGTGCGGCGAGTTGACGATCACCAGCTGCCGCAACAGCTCGGGCCGCGCCGCCGCCAGGTTCCAGGCCACGCCGCCACCCCAGTCGTGGGCCACCAGCACATCCACCGGAGCCCCGACGGCCTGCACCAGCGCCTCGATGTCGGCCACCAGATGGCGCGCCCGATAGGCCTGCACGTCCGTCGGCGCGCTCGAGCGCTCGTAGCCGCGCAGGTTCGGCGCGGTGCAACGCACGTCCGGACCGAGCGCGCGCATCAGCGGCTCCCAGACGAAGGCGCCCTCCGGAAAGCCGTGCAGCAGCAGCACGGTCTGCTTGGCATCATCTGCACCCGAGCAACGGCACGACAGCGTGATGCCGTGCGGCAACGTGATCAGGCGGGATGCGATATCCATGCGTGGATCGTCGTCGCCGCGTCGTCGACGCCCTTGCGGTCGAGCGCGGAGAACAGCGTGACGCCGATGTCGGCATGCTCGGAGGCCAGCTCGCCGAGCACCTGTTGGGCCTGGGCCAGTGCGCGTTGCCCCTCGGCGCGGTTCAGCTTGTCGGCCTTGGTCAGCAGCACCAGCAGCTTGACCTCGCCGCGTCCGACCCGCGGTGCGACGAACTCGAGCAACTGCCGATCGAGCGGCGTGAAGCCATGGCGCGGATCGACCAGCATCACCACCCCGGCCAACGCATGGCGGAACGCCAGGTAGTCGGCCATCACCTGTTGCCAGCGCAGCTTGGCATCGCGTGCCACGGCGGCATAGCCATAACCCGGCAGGTCGGCCCAGATCGCGTCGGGCGCATCGGCCGGCCCGAGCTCGAACAGGTTGATGTGCTGGGTGCGGCCCGGCGTCTTGGATGCGAAGGCCAGCCGCTTGTGCTGGGCCAGCGTGTTGATCGCGGTCGACTTGCCGGCGTTGCTGCGCCCGACGAAGGCGATCTCGGGCAGACCTGGTGGCGGCAGCTGGTCGAGGCGGCTGGCGGTGGTCAGGAAGCGAGCCGTGCGGGCCCACGTCAGCGCCCGTCGTGCAGCCGCTGTGTCATCGATGGTGGGCGTCTCCATCAGGCATTGTAAAATCGTCGGGTTTGTTTCCCGTCGAACCCCTCTTCGAACAACCAAGGTTCCTGCCCATGAAGTCGCTGCTCGCCTTGCTGCTGGCCACGTTGGTCACCACACCGCTCGTCGCAGCCGAGACAGCGGCCGCACCCAAGCCCGACATGGCCAAGGGGCAGGCGATCTCCACGCAGGTCTGCGGGGCCTGCCATCTGGCCGATGGCTCGCGGGGCAGCCCGGCCAACCCGATCATCGCCGGCCAGCATCCTGAATACCTGGCCAAGCAGCTGTCCGAATTCAAGTCCGGCAAGCGCAACAACCCGATCATGAAGGGCTTCGCCAGCGCACTCAGCGATGCCGACATGCTGAACGTGGCCACCTTCTACGCTGGCAAGCAGGCCAAGCCCGGCTTCGCCAGGAACAAGGACCTGGTGGTGCTCGGCGAGAAGATCTACCGTGGCGGCATTGCCGACAAGCAGGTGCCGGCTTGCGCGGGCTGTCACAGCCCCAACGGTGCCGGCATCCCGGCCCAGTATCCGCGCGTGGGCGGACAGCACGCCGACTACACCGAGGCCCAGTTGACCGCGTTCCGCTCCGGACAGCGTGCCAACAGCGTGCCGATGGTGGCGATCGCCTCGCGTCTGAGCGACCGCGAAATCAAGGCCGTGGCCGACTACATGTCCGGCCTGCGCTGAAACGAATCCGGACAAAGCGTGCAGGGCCGGTGCCGCACCGGCCCTTTTTCATGTTTGGCCACGCCGGCGATCCGGTCGTACCCTGCCCGGCGCGGTCGCACGGCTATATTGCGCCATGCCGTTCGTCCGTCGCAATGCACAGGGCCTGCTGGTCAGCCTGCACCGCCAGGCCGAGCCCGGCACGACCGAGTACCTGAACGACGACCACCCCGAGGTGCAGGCGTTCATCGGCCACTCCGCGACCACACCGCCGCAGGAGTTCGCCCGCCTCGACGCCGACTTCGTGCGGGTGCTCGAGGACGTGATCGACACGCTGGTGGCGAAGAACCTGATCAACATCACCGACCTGCCGCCCGAGGCCCAGGCCAAGCTCTTCTCGCGCAAGAGTTTTCGCGAGCGCAGCACGCAGCACTCGCTGCGCCTGTTCGGCGAGACGACCTTCGGCGACGTGATCGACGACACGCAGTTCGACGACTCGATCCGCTGACCCTGTCCGCCGACGCGGTGGGTGGATACCGAGTAAGGTGACGGCCGTCGTCGACGACCTATCACCCAGCCCACAGGATCCGCCATGCTGCTGCCCCGTCATCGTGGTTTCGTCCACCCGATTGCCTCCGAGATCACGCCCCGGCCGGTGTTGGAAGCGCGCCGGGCGCTGACGCTCGCTGCCCTCGCCAGCCTGGCCGCCCCCGGCGCCACGCGGGCGCAGTCCGCGGCAGCCAGGGGCAGCCCGCTGTCCGGCACGCGCAGCGCGGTGGCCGGCGCCGTCACGATGGACAAGCCGACCTCGCTGCAGGACATCAGCAGCTACAACAACTACTACGAGTTCGGCACCGACAAGTCCGACCCGGCTCGCGAAGCGCATCGACTGAAGACACGGCCCTGGACGGTCGCGGTCGAGGGCGAGGTGCGCAAGCCCGGCACCTTCGGCATCGACGACCTGCTGCGCCTGTCGCCCATGGAAGAGCGCATCTACCGGCTGCGCTGCGTCGAGGGCTGGTCGATGGTGATCCCCTGGGTCGGCTGGTCGCTGGCCGAGTTGATCCGCCGCGTCGAGCCGACCGGCAACGCCAAGTTCGTCCAGTTCGTCACGCTGGCCGACCCGGCGCAGATGCCCGGCCTGCGCTCGTCGGTGCTCGACTGGCCCTACCTGGAAGGCCTGCGCCTCGACGAGGCCATGCACCCGCTCACGCTGCTGGCGTTCGGCGTCTACGGGCAGGTGCTGCCCAACCAGAACGGTGCCCCCGTGCGCCTGGTCGTGCCCTGGAAGTACGGCTTCAAGAGCGCGAAGTCGATCGTCAAGATCCGCTTCGTCGAACAGCAACCGCCCACCAGCTGGGAGCTCGCGGCGCCGCAGGAGTACGGCTTCTATTCGAACGTGAACCCCAAGGTCGACCATCCGCGCTGGAGCCAGGCCACCGAGCGACGCATCGGCGAAGGCGACCTGTTCGCCAAGAAGCGGCCGACGTTGATGTTCAACGGCTACGAGCCCCAGGTCGGCTCGCTCTACGCGGGCATGGACCTCAAGAAGTTCTTCTAGGTGAACCGGCTGCTGCTGCACCCTGCGGTCAAGCCGGCCGTCTTCGTGCTGGCGCTGCTGCCGCTCGCACTGCTGGTCTACGGTGTCGTGACGCGGACACTCGGCGCCAACCCGGCCGAAGCGCTGATCCGCGGCCTGGGTGACTGGACGCTACGCTTCCTGTGTCTCACGCTGGCGGTGACGCCGCTGCGGCAGTGGACCGGCTGGCACGCGCTGGCGCGCATGCGCCGCATGCTGGGCCTCTACACCTTCTTCTATGCCGCATTGCACTTCCTCGCCTACACCTGGTTCGACATGGGCTTCGAGTGGGGCGACATCGTGCGCGACATCGGCAAGCGCCCGTTCATCCTGGTCGGCACCGCGGCCGGACTGATTCTGCTGCCGCTGGCGGCCACCTCGTTCAATGCGGCGATCCGCCGGCTCGGCGCCGCCCGCTGGCAGCTCCTGCACCGTGGTGTCTATGCGGTGGCCGGTCTCGCCATCCTCCACTTCTACTGGATGCGCGCGGCCAAGAACAACTTCGCCGAGGTGGCCGTCTATGCGGCGATCCTCGGCGTGCTGCTCGGCTGGCGGATCTGGAAGGCGCTGGCGCCGCGCTACTTCATGAAGCTCGGCAGCCACAACGCCAAGGGCTGAAACTCGAGCACGATGGCGAGAGCGACCACCAGCATCGCGACGAACAGCCAGACGCCGCGGAAGATCTGCCGCAGCGACACATCCTTCAGCAGCGAATTGAGAACGAAGAGGTTCATGCCCACCGGCGGCGAGATCAGGCCGATCTGCACCACCAGCACGATCAGCACGCCGAACCATACCGGGTCGAAGCCGAGCTGGGTGACGATCGGGAAGAACACCGGAATCGTCAGCAGCACCATCGACAGCTCTTCCATGATGGTGCCCAGCAGCACGTAGATCACCATCATCGCGCCGACGATCGCCAGCGGCGGCAGACCCATGTGCGTGATCCACTCCTTCAGGTCGCCGGGCATCGACGTGAAGTTGATGAAGCCGGAGAACATCATCGCGGCGATCAGGATCGTGAACAGCATCGCGGTGGTGCGGGCGCTCTCGACCAGCACCTCGCCCAGCATGCGCCAGGTCAGCGCCCGGCGTCCCAGCGCGAAGAAGAAGGCGCCGGAGGCGCCGATGCCGGCACCCTCGGTGGCGGTGAAGATGCCGCCGTAGATGCCGCCGAGCACCACCACAACCAGCAGCGCCACGCCCCAGATGTCGCGCAGCGCGCTCAGTCGCTGGCGCCAGCTGCTGCGTTCGCCGGCCGGTCCGGCCTGCGGATCGCGCCAGGTGATCCACGCCACGCCGGCCATCAGCAGCAACGCACACATCAGCCCGGGCAGCACGCCGGCGGCAAACAGCTTGCCGATATGCGTCTCGGTGACGATGCCGTAGATCACCATGATGGTCGACGGCGGGATCATGATGCCCAGCGTGCCGCCGGCGGCGATCACGCCGGTGGACAGGTAGTCGGCATAACCAAGCTTCTTCATCGACGGGTAGGCGACCTTGCTCATCGTGGCCGCGGTGGCGATCGACGAGCCGCAGATGGCGCCGAAGCCCGCGCAGGCCAGCACGGTGGCATGCGCGAGGCCGCCGCGCACATGGCCGACGAACGAGTACGCCAGGCGGAACAGCTCGTGCGCCAGACCGGCGCGGGCGACGAAGTTGCCCATCAGGATGAACAACGGCACCACGCTCAGCGTATAGGCGAAGCCCGACTCGTAGATCACCTGCGCGGCGTTGCTCGCGGTCGGCAGCCAGCCGCGCATCAGGCCGAGGCCGACGAAGCCGACGAAGCCCATCGCAAAGGCCAGCGGCACACGCAGCAGTGCCAGCGCGAACACCGCCGCGAAGCCGATCAGCGCCTCCGTCATGCGCCGGGCGCCGGCGTGTCGTCGACGCCGATGTGGTGGTGTGCCACCGGCGAGACGATCAGCATCAGGTGCACCAGCGCCGTGATGGCGCACAGCATGCTCATGCCGTAGACGAACGGGCCTTGCGAGATCTTCAGCTGCGCAGTGGTGTCGCCGTACTCCATCATCTGACCGGCCTTGGTCCACATCAGCCAGGCCATGCCGACCAGCGCCGCGGTGCAGAACAGCTCGACGAGCGCGGTCTGCAGGCGCCGCACGGGCGGCGGGATCCAGGAGTCCAGCGAGTCGAACACGACGTGCTCGCCGGCCAGGCTGACAAGCGGCAAGCCGGCGAAGATGACCACCACCATCAGCAACTCGGTGAGTTCGAGCGAACCGGGCACCGATTCGCTGAGCAGCTTGCGCCCGCTGACATCGACCAGCGTCAGCATCATGATGCCGAACAAGGCCACCGCGGCCAGCAGGCCGCACAGCCATTTCAGCAGGCGTCTCATGCGACGGACAAGCGAGTCGGCGTCGCGCGGGACATCACTTCTGCAGTTTCGCGATCTCGGCGCGGAACTCGGCCAGCACCTTCTTCGGATCCTTCAGCCCCTTGGCCTCGGCGGCCTTGGCCCAGCTGTCCTCGAGCGGGGCGGTCTTGGCCTTGACGGCCGCCACGAACGCGGCGTCGGCCTTGGTGAAGGTCACGCCGTTGGCCTGCATGAAGGCCATGCCGCGGCGGTCGACCTTGTCCCACCCGCGGCCCATCATGCGCGCGGCGAACTCGCCCGACATCTCGTCGATCGCCTTCTTCACGTCGGCCGGCAGCGAGTCGTACTTGGCCTGGTTCATGATGAACACGAAGCTGGTGTTGTACAGGCCGCCGGGAAACAGCGTCGCATACTTGATCACCTTGTCGATCTTGAAACCCTCGACCGACTCGGCCGGGAACAGCGTACCGTCCATCACGCCGGTGGACAGCAGTTCGTAGCTCTCGGGCGCCGGCTTCAGCGTGACGTTCATGCCGAGCGACTTGCTGATCTCGTTGACCATGCCGCCACCGACGCGGAACTTCATGCCCGCCAGGTCTTCCACCTTGGCGATCGGCCGCTTGGTGTTGAAGACGATGCCGGGGCCGTGGGTGAAGGCGGCCAGCACCTTGACGCCCTTGTGCTCGTCGGCGAAGGCCGGGTACTTGGCGTAGACGCGCTGGAAAGCGACCGACACCACCTCGGAAGAGTCCCCCAGGAACGGGAACTCGGCCAGCTGGGTATGGATGAAGCGCCCCGGCGTGTAGCCATGCACCGTGAACGAGATGTCGGCCAGCCCGTTGCGCACCGCGTCCAGCGTGCCGGGTGGCGCCGACACGGCGCGCGGGAGCACGTTGCACTTGACCTTGCCGGGCACCTTCTGCTCGAGCATGGCGCACCACTCGGCCTGCGATGTCGTCAGCGTATGGGTCGGCGGCACCCAGCTCGACAGGGTCAGCGTGGTCTGCGCGGAGGCCGTGCTCGCCAGCGCCAGGCCGGCGGCCGCGGCCAGCAGCCAGGAACGCGCAATGGGTGTTGAACGGACGGTCATGTCATCTTCCTCAAACGCGGTGAATGACCGATTGTGGCCGACGCGATGGACCCGGCCCACTGCAGAAAACGCGAAGCCCCGCCCGCACAGCAGGGCCGGCTGCGCCCCCGCAAACAGGGTGCAAGGCGGCCAGGTCCCCGGGAGTGGGGGACCTGCTCGACCCGACGGCGGCCCTAGGATGTCCGAAGTCGATCCCTCTGCGGGGGTCGCCACTGGAGACCGCTGCACCATGGCCCGTACCAAGGACTCGAGCACCTACGACGACGACACCGCTGTCGGCTCTCCGGCATTGCCCTACGGCCCTGCCCGCGTCGCGCTCGACCTGGCCGTGCGCCGGCTCGACGAGGCCGAGATCAAGCGCGAACCGGCGGCGATGTGCGACGCCCTGGCCGGCATTGCACGCTGCTACAAGGCGGTATCGGCCTGGTCGCCGGCGCTCGACTATATGCAGCAGGCCCTGCGCTGGGCGCACGTGTCGGGCGCGGTCGACCAGCGCGTCGCGCTGCTGTGCGAGATGGGCGAACTGGCGGTGTCGACGGCCGACTCGATTCTCACGGAGGGCAGCCCGGAAGCCCGCGCCGCCCGCGAATGCGCGCGCGACCACGCCTTCGAAGCCGCGCGCATCGCGGTGCACGCCGCCGATCCGCAATGGGAGATCAAGATACTGCTGCGCGTCAGCGATGTGCTCGACCGATGCGGCGACCACGCCGACGCGATCTCGCTGCAGACCCGCGCGCTGACGCTGATGTCGCACCGTCCAGAGGCCGAGCCTGAACTGCGTGTGCCGCAGATGGCGGCGCCGCCGCTGTTGATGTAAGGCCCGGCCGGCAGTCGACACGCCTCACGCCGGGACGGCGGAGGCCGGCTCCTCGCGGGCCAGCACCGGCGCCAGCGCGCGCCCAGTATGCGTGCCGCGGCGCACCAGGTCCTCCGGCGCGCACGCCGCCACCACGGCGCCGCCGGCCGCGCCACCCTCGGGGCCCAGATCGACCACCCAGTCGGCTTCGGCGATCACGTCGAGGTCGTGCTCGATCACCAGCACGCTGTGGCCACCGTCGACCAGCCGGTGCAGCACGCGGATCAGCCGCTCCACGTCGGCCATGTGCAGGCCGACGGTGGGTTCGTCGAGCACATAGAGCGTGTGCGGCGGCTTCTGGCCACGCCGGGTGACGTCGTCGCGCACCTTGCTGAGCTCGGTGACGAGCTTGATGCGCTGGGCTTCGCCGCCCGACAGCGTCGGCGACGGCTGGCCGAGGGTCAGGTAACCCAGGCCCACGTCCTTCAGCAGCTGCAGCGGATGCGCGATGGCCGGCATCGACGCGAAGAAGGCGACCGCCTCGTCGACCTCCATGCGCAGCACGTCGCCGATGCTCTTGCCGCGCCAGCTGACCGCCAGCGTCTCGGCGTTGAAGCGTGCGCCATGGCACTGGTCGCACGGCACCTTCACGTCGGGCAGGAAGCTCATCTCGATCGTGCGCATGCCCTGGCCTTCGCAGCCCGGGCAGCGACCGTCGCCGGTGTTGAACGAGAAGCGCGCCGCCGCATAGCCGCGCGCCTTGGCCTCCAGCGTCTCGGTGAACAGCTTGCGGATGGTGTCCCAGAAGCCGATGTAGGTGGCCGGGCACGAGCGCGGCGTCTTGCCGATCGGCGTCTGGTCGACCTCGAGCACGCGGTCGATGCCCTGCCAGCCCTCGACGCCGCGGCAGCCGTGCCAGACCGGCGTCTTGCCCGGCCGCTGCCCGACCACCGTGCGCAGATTGGCCAGCAGCACGTCGCGCGCCAGCGTGCTCTTGCCCGAGCCCGACACGCCGGTCACCGCGACCAGCCGCTGCAGCGGAATCGACACGTCCACGTCGCGCAGGTTGTGCAGCGAAGCGCCGAGCAGCCGCAGCGCGGGCGCCTGCGACGACACTGGTCGCCGCGCCTGCAATGGGTGGCGCAGCGGATGGGCCAGGAAGCGCCCGGTCACCGAGGCGGTCTGCGCCGACAGCGCGGCCACGTTGCCTTGCGCCACCAGCCGTCCGCCACGCCGCCCGGCGCCGGGACCGATGTCGATGATGTGGTCGGCCCGGCGGATGGTGTCCTCGTCGTGCTCGACCACCACCAGCGTGTTGCCCTTGGCCGACAGCCGGGCCAGCGCCGACAGCAGGATCTGGTTGTCGCGCGGGTGCAATCCGATGGTCGGCTCGTCGAGGACGTAGCACACGCCCTGCAGGTTGCTGCCGAGCTGCGCCGCCAGCCGGATGCGCTGCGCCTCGCCGCCGCTCAGCGTCGGCGCCGCGCGGTCCAGCGTCAGGTACTCGAGGCCCACCTCCTGCAGGAACTCGAGCCGGCTCCTGATCTCCACCAGCACGTCGCGCGCGATGTCGGCGTCGCGCCCGGTCAGCGCCAGCGACTCGACCCAGCGCCGCGCCTCACCGATCGGCCACTGCGCGACTTCGGTGATCGGCTTGTCGTCGAAGCGGATCGCGCGCGCCACCGGGTTCAGCCGCGAGCCGGCGCAGTCGGGACAGGGCTGCTCGCCAATGCCCTCGACCTCGGGCTCTTCCGACGGAAAGTTCTGCTCGCGGCCGCGGTCGTCGTCGTCGCGCACCGAATCGTCGAGCGCCTTGCGTTGCTCGCGCGTCAGCGCCAGACCGGTGCCGACGCAGCCGGTGCACCAGCCGTGCTTGCTGTTGTAGGAGAACATGCGCGGGTCCGGCTCCGGGTAGCTGGTGCCGCACACCGGACAGGCGCGCTTGGTGGAGAACACCTTCACGCTGCCCACGCCGGCGCCGCCCTGGCCATCGGTCAGCGCGCCGGCCAGGCCGTCGAGCGGTGCCAGCAGGTGCATCACGCCCTTGCCGATGTCGAGCGCGCGCGCCAACAGCGCCCGCAGTTCGCCCTCGGCCTCGGGCACCAGCACCAGGTCACCCACCGGTAGCTCGAGCGTGTGCTCCTTGAAGCGGTCGAGCCGCGGCCACGGGTCGATGCGCAGGAACTCGCCGTCGACACGCAGGTGGGTGTGGCCACGCGCCTTGGCCCACTTGGCCAGGTCGGTGTAAACGCCCTTGCGCGCCACCACCAGCGGCGCCAGCAGGCCCACATGCTGACCGCGGTAGTCGCGCAGCAGCTGCGCGGCGATGCTCTCCACGCTCTGCGGTCGCACCTCGGCGCCGTCCTTGGTGCAGCGCTGGATGCCGAGCTTGACCCACAGCAGCCGCAGGAAGTGCCAGACCTCGGTGGTGGTGGCCACCGTGCTCTTGCGCCCGCCGCGCGACAGCCGCTGCTCGATCGCCACGGTCGGCGGAATGCCGAACACCGCGTCCACTTCCGGCCGGCCCGCCGGCTGCACGATGCTGCGCGCATAGGCGTTGAGCGACTCGAGGTAACGCCGCTGTCCTTCGTTGAACAGGATGTCGAAGGCCAGCGTGCTCTTGCCCGAGCCCGAGACACCGGTGATGACGTTGAACTTGCCGCGCGGAATGTTCACCGACAGGCCCGAGGTGGCGCGGCCGGCGATGTCGGGGCTGGCGCCGCGCAGGTTGTGTTCGCGCGCATTGACGATGCGGATCGTCTCGTCGGTCACCCGCGCCGCCTCGCGCCGCGCCTTCAGCAGCATCTGCAGCGGCGCGCCGTCCTCGACGCGCAGCACGCCCAGGCCGAGCGACGCCTCGTACTCGCGCAGCGCACGGCCGGTGTGCGAACTGGGATGCGCCTTGATGTCTTCCGGTGTGCCGGCCACGACCAGCTGCCCGCCGCCCTCGCCGCCCTCTGGGCCGAGGTCGATCACCCAGTCGGCGCTGCGGATCACGTCGAGGTTGTGCTCGATCACGATCAGCGAGTGCCCGGCCTCGAGCAGCTTGCGCAGGGCGCGCATCAGCTTGGCGATGTCGTCGAAGTGCAGCCCGGTGGTCGGCTCGTCGAACAGGAACAACGTGCCCTTCTTCGCCACCGCCTGGCGCGGCGACGCCGCCGCCGCGGCCAGGAAGCCGGCCAGCTTGAGCCGCTGCGCCTCGCCGCCCGACAGCGTGGGCACCGGCTGGCCCAGGCACACGTAGTCGAGACCGACGTCGACGATGGGCTGCAGCCGCGCCAGCACCTCGCGGTCGTCGCGGAACAACTCGCAGGCCTCGGCCACCGTCAGGTCCAGCACGTCGGCCACCGACAACTGGCGCGGGCCGCGCACCAGGCGCACCTCGAGCAGCTCGGCGCGGAAGCGCCGGCCGTCGCAGTCGGGGCAGCGCAGGTAGACGTCGGACAGGAACTGCATCTCGACATGCTCGAAGCCCGAGCCGCCGCAGGTGGCGCAGCGCCCGTCGCCGGCGTTGAAGCTGAACATGCCGGCGCCGTAGTGGCGTTCGATCGCCATCGGTGCAGCGGCGAACAGCTTGCGGATCTCATCGAACGCACCCACGTAGCTGGCCGGGTTGCTGCGCGCGGTCTTGCCGATCGGCGACTGATCGACGAACACCGATTCGGACAGCCAGTCGGCGCCGAGCAGGCGATCGAAGGCGCCCGGCGATTCGGTGGCCTTGCCGAAGTAACGCGCCAGCGCCGGCACGAGCACGTTCTGCACCAGCGTGCTCTTGCCCGAGCCCGACACCCCCGTCACCACCGTCAGGCGCTGCAGCGGGAAGCCGATGTCCAGGCCTTTCAGGTTGTGTTCGCGCGCACCTTCGAGCAGCAGCTTCGGGCTGCTGTCGGACACGAAGCGCCGGATGCCGATGCCCACGTGCTTGCGCGCACCGAGGTAGGCGCCGGTCAGCGTGTCGGCCTGGCGCGCCGCCTCGGGCGTGCCGTCGAACACGATGCGGCCGCCCAGGGCACCGGGGCCTGGGCCCATGTCGATCAGCCGGTCGGCGGCCAGCATCACCGCCGGATCGTGCTCGACCACCACCAGCGTGTTGCCGGCATCGCGCAGGCGGTGCATGGCCTCGACGATGCGGTTCATGTCGCGCGGATGCAGGCCGATGCTCGGCTCGTCGAGCACGAACAGCGTGTTGACCAGCGAGGTGCCCAGCGCCGTCGTCAGGTTGATGCGCTGCACCTCGCCGCCGCTCAAGGTGCGGCTCTGCCGGTCGAGCGTCAGGTAGCCGAGACCGACGTCGCACAGGTACTTCAGCCGCGTGCGGATCTCGCCGAGCAGCAGCTTGAGTGCTTCGTCGAGCAGCGTCGACGGCAGGCTCAGGGCGTCGAAGAAGCGCCGCAGCCGGTCGATCGGCAGCAGCATCAGGTCGTGCAGCGTGAGACCGGGCATCGCCTCGAGCTGCGCACGCGTCCAGCCGGCCCCGGTCGGCAGGATGCGGCGCTCCGGCGCCATCGCCGCGTCGGCGTCCTCGCGCGAGCCGAGCCGCCACAGCAGCGCGTCGACTTTCAATCGCGCGCCGCCACAGACCGTGCACGGCGTGTAGCTGCGGTATTTGGACAGCAGCACGCGGATGTGCATCTTGTACGCCTTGCTCTCCAGATAGGCGAAGAAGCGGCGCACGCCGTACCACTGCTGGTTCCACTTGCCGGTCCATTGCGGCGAGCCTTCGATCACCCAATGGCGCTGCGCCTCGGTGAGCTGGCTCCACGCGGTGTCGCGCGGGATGCCGGCGGTGCCGGCATGGCGCATCAGGTCGTCCTGGCACTCGGCCCAGGCCGGCGTCTGCAGCGGCTTGATGGCGCCGTTGCGCAGCGTCTTGCGATGGTCTGGAATCACCAGGCCGAAATCGATGCCGATCACGCGGCCGAAGCCGCGGCAGGTCTCGCAGGCGCCGTAGGCCGAGTTGAACGAGAACAGCGCCGGTTGCGGCTCGGCGTAGCGCAGGTCGCTCTCCGGACAGTGCAGCCCGGTCGAATAGCGCCACAGGTCGGTGGCGTCGCTGTCGCCCAGCACGTAGACGTTGACGCGGCCCGAGCCGCGGCGCAGCGCCAGCTCGATCGCCTCCATCACGCGCGAACGCTCGGCGCCGACCAGACGCAGGCGGTCGGCCGCCACGTCGAGCAACTTGCGATGGTTCACCACGCGTTCGGCCTGCACCCGCGTGAAGCCGCTCGCCGACAACCACTGCTCGACCTCGGCGCCGGTGACGTTCTCGGGCAGCTCGACCGGGAACGTGATCGCCACACGCGGGTCTCCGTGGGCCGCGCTGCGGGCCATCAGGTCGGCGTAGATGGTCTCCGGCGTGTCGTGCCGCACCGGCAGCGCGGTCTGACGGTCGAACAGCTGCGCCGCGCGGGCGTACAGCAGCTTCAGGTGGTCGTTCAGCTCGGTCATCGTGCCGACCGTCGAGCGCGAGGTGCGCACCGGATTGGTCTGGTCGATCGCGATGGCCGGCGGCACGCCGTCGACACGATCCACCGCCGGCCGGTCCATGCGGTCGAGGAACTGCCGCGCATAGGCACTGAAGGTCTCGACGTAGCGCCGCTGGCCCTCGGCATACAAGGTGTCGAACACCAGGCTCGACTTGCCCGAACCCGACGGACCGGTCACCACCGTCATCTCGCCGGTGCGGATGTCGAGGTCGAGGTTCTTCAGGTTGTGCTGGCGGGCGCCGCGGATGCGGATGGCACCGGACATGACGAAGGCCTTTGGGCGAGAGGGCCGAACATTCTAAGGACCGTCGCAACCGTTGCCGGCCGCGCGGCGTCCGCGGCCCCGCCCTTGTAACGTCCGGCCACTTTTTCACGGCACCGGCGGCGCCACGGTAACCGCGACCGTGCAGCGGCGCCGTTCGCCCACTGCTGCGCGCGTGGCGCGCACGGTGGCGTGACATGATTTCGCTCATCGCATCAGTCGTTGCCACCCGCCGATGACAGCCAACACCAACCCCGCGCCGTTCAAGTCCTCCGGCATGATCGAGTTCGAGATCACCGACGTGGAGGTCGCCCGCGAAGCGGCGGCGCGCCCCGACGCCGTGGTCGCGATCGAGCGGTTGATGCCCGGCTTCTGGGAAGAGCAGCGCCGGCCGGCGACTGCGACCGACCGGGCACTGAGCGGCAAGGGCATCGACTGGATGCTGTCGCTGCCGCCCGAGTCGCGACCGAAGGCGCTGTGCGAGCACTTCCCGCGCATCGCCAACCATCTGGCCGAGCACTGGTCCGACATGGCCAACACGCGGCTCGCTCTGATGCGCCTGCTAGCCGACGAGCGCGGCCAGCGCAAGGGCTTCTCGCTGCAGATCGAGCAGGAGATCGGCCGCCTGGCCGCCCACGTGCAGTCGATGCTCGACCAGGCGCCTACCGAGCCCGCCGCACTCTAGTCCACGGCGGACACGCGCCCGTCCTAGGCGCAAACCCCAATTCCCCGAAGTGCATCCGGTTATCGGATGCTCGCGTAGTTCCGCGACGTATACCCGGCTTGCGCCTGGCCGCGCCCACAGGCAGCCGGGCGTGTTTGCCAACGTCGACAACCTCAGCCGCTTTCGGCGACTGCAACGCAATCGGGAGATCTCGCATGAAGAAGACCGCACTCACGCTCGCCCTGGCGTCGGCCGCCTCGCTGTCGATGGCCGCCGATGCGGGCGCCGGCAAGGCCAAGGCCGAGGCGGTCTGCGCCGCCTGCCACGGCGCCAACGGCATCAGCGTCAGCGACACCATCCCCAACCTGGCCGGCCAGCGCGCGGCCTACATCGAAGGGCAGCTGAAGGCCTTCAAGGGCGGCATCCGCAAGGCGCCCAACGCGACCAGCCCGATCGCCACCATGGCCGCGATCGCGATGCAACTGAGCGACGAGGACATCGCCAACGTGGCGGCCCACTTCTCGGCCCAGCCCGGCGCCAGCGGCAATGCCAAGTCGGCGCAGCTGCCCCACGTGGCCAAGACCGGCGTGGGCTTTCCCGAGGGTTATCAGTCCAGCTTCACCAAGTACCACACCATCAGCTTCCCCGCGACCAAGCAGGTGCGCCACTACTTCGCCAACCCGGTGGCGCTGAAGGCCGCCAAGGAAGGCAAGGACCTGCCCAATGGCTCGTACCTGTTCGCCGAGATCCACTCGGCCAAGCTCGGCGCCGACGGCGCACCGCTGAAGGGCGCCGATGGCCAGTTCGTCGCCGATAAGCTGGTGGGCTACACCGCGATGGGCCGCGACGCGGGCTGGGGCAAGGACATCCCCGACATGCTGCGCAACGACGAATGGAACTACGCGGTGTTCACCGCCGACAAGCAGCACCGCCCCGGCATCAACCAGGCCGAGTGCCTGGGCTGCCACAAGCCGCTCGACAAGGTGAGCTACACCTTCACGCTGCCGCAGCTCAGCGCGAAGGCGAAGCAGTAGCAGGTCCGTCACCGGCTGCCGGGCGCGGCGTCGAGCCGGCGGCCGGCAGCCGCAGCGTGACCGTGGTGCCGTGGCCGACGCGGCTGTCCACCCCCACGTCGCCATGGTGCAACTCGACGATGCGCTTCACGATCGCCAGGCCGAGGCCGGTGCCGCCCTCGGCCGACGCCGTCGGCGATCCGGCAGGCGCCGACTCGCCGCTGCGCCGGCTGTAGAGGCGGTCGAACAGCTGCGGCAGCGCCGCCGCGTCGATGCCGGCGCCGCTGTCGACCACCGCCACCGTGACCCGCTCGCCGTCGAGCGTGGCGCGCAGCGTGACGGTGCCGCCCGCCGGCGTGAAGCGCAATGCGTTGTCGACCAGGTTGGCCACCGCGCGCTCGAACAGCTCGACGTCGACCGCGGCGATCGCCGGCGTCGCGGCGTCGCCCTCGTGGCGCAGTGCGACGCCCTGGCGGTGCGCCCGGTCGGCGAATCGCATCACGATGTCGTCGAGCACCTCGCCGAGGTTCAGCAGCATCGGCTGCAGGCGGAACTGCGGCTCGTCGAGCAGCGCCAGGTCGCCGAGCGAGCGCACCAGCTGCGCGGCGTTGCGTGCATTGCGCAGCGCCACCTGGGCCAGCGCGTGGTCCTCGGCGCGTGCGGCGTCGCCGCTCCAGCGTCGCTGCAGCGTCTCCAGGCAGGCCACCGTGGCGGTCAGCGGCGAGCGCAGATCGTGCGACAGGTTGCTGACGCTCTCGCGGCGGAACTGGTCGAGCCGGCGCAAGGCGTCCCATTGCGTGCGCAGCCTGGCCAGCATGGCCTGGAAGCCGGCGCGCAACTGCGCGAACTCGTCGCGGCCGGCTGGCGCGTCGGCCTGCGGCGCGGCGGCCACCGCCGGCGTCGATTCGAAGCCGTCGCGCTGGGCCGCGGCGACCGCTTCGCTCAGGTCGCGCAACGGCCGCGTCACGGTGGCGGTGATGCCCATCGCCAGTGCCGTGGCAAACAGGATCAATGCGGCGATGCCGGCCAGCGCCGGGCCCGCCAAGGTGCTGCGAAACAGCTCGGCGCGGTCACCCCGCAGCGCCGGCGGCTGACACACCAGGTACAGATAGCCCGCAGCGCCGTCGCTCGGCTGGATCACCGCACGACGCAGCGCGCGCGCCGCCACCACCGCATCGGCGTTCATGTGCTCGGGGTCGTCGCCCATCACGTACGAGGCGCGCTGGCGGTCGCCGGCGGCCTGCACCGCCTGCTGCACCGGCGCGATGCGCACCTTGAAACCCTGCGCCAGCGTCATGCGGCCGCTGCTGGCCAGCACGGTGCCGTCGGCATCGAGCAGGTAGAGCTGCGAGTCGGGTTCGAACAACAACAGGTTGCGCAGGAAGCCGGTGAACGCCTCCGGGTCCCGTGCCTGCGCATCGAGCAGATCGTCGTACATCGCGACGACGCGGCCGACGAAGGCATTGGCACGCTCGTAGGTGCCCTCGTGCTCGAAACGCTGGAAGGCCAGCGCCACCGTCAGCAGCACGCCCAGTGCGGTGACCAGGCCGGTGACGGCGATCGTCAGCGCGATGCGCAGGCGGACCGTCATGCAGACGAACCCTGCAGTGGCATGCACCGCGGCGTCAAGGCGGGGTCACGAGGGCGCATCACGCATCTTGTAGCCGGCGCCGCGCACCGTGAGGATCATCAGCGGCCGCATCGGGTCGGCCTCGATCTTGGCGCGCAGGCGGTTGATGTGCGTGGTCACCGTGTGCTCGTAGCCCTCGTGCGAATAGCCCCACACCGCGTCGAGCAGCTGGGCGCGCGAGAACACCCGGCCCGGGTGCTGCGCGAAGTGCAGCAGCAGCTCGAACTCGAGCGCGGTCAGCTCGAGCAGCCGGCCGCGCACACGCACCTCGCGGCGCGCCGGCAGGATCTCGACCTCGCCGTTGACCAGCGCTGTACCGGACCCGGGCGCGCTGGCCTGGCGCAGCAGTTCGGCACGCCGCAGCAGCGCCTTCACGCGTGCCAGCAGTTCGGCCATCGAGAACGGCTTGGTCAGATAGTCGTCGGCGCCGAGTTCGAGACCGAGCACGCGGTCGAGCTCGGTCGACTTGGCCGTCAGCATCAGGATCGGCACCGCACCGCCGCGCGCGCGCAGTGCCTTGCAGACCTCCAGGCCATCGAGCCCCGGCATCATCAGATCGAGCACCAGCAGGTCGCGCGCCTGCTCGGCCTGCTGCGCCAGCGCCTGCGCACCGTCGTCCACCGCCGTCACCTGGTAGCCGGCCTGGCGCAGGTTGAGTGCGATCAGGTCGCGGATGTCGGCCTGGTCTTCGGCGACGAGGATGTGCGGCGGCATGGACGGACAGTCGCGCCGCGAAACGGCGTTCTTACAGCGATGTTATCTGGCTGTGATCTTGCGCGAGGGCGCTGCGAGACGCGGCCGCCACAGTCGCGCCATCGCCAACGCACTCGAGCCACACGCCCATGAACCTCGTCGCCAACGCCCTCGCCGCCCCGATGCCCGCGACCAGCCCGCTCGGCTGGGCCGACCTGATCGAGCACCGCGGTTTCCTGGTGCGCTACGCGCAGCGCCGTCTGCTCGACCCCTCGCTCGCCGAGGACCTGGTGCACGACGTGTTCGAGGCGGTGATGAGCGGTCGCGCCGCCTTCGGCGGGCGCTCGGCCGCGCGCAGCTGGCTGGTCGCCATCCTGCGCCACAAGATCGTCGACCTGGTGCGAGAACGCAGCGGCCACGACAGCCTGGACGCCGCTGTCGACAGCGACGAAGAGTGCGCGCTCGAATGCCCGCAGCCGCGTCCCGACGAAGTGGCCGAGCATCGCGAGCGCCTGTCGCGCACGCTGACGCGCATCGCCGCGCTGCCGGCCGGCCTGCGCGATGCGATGCAGTTGCGCGTGCTGCGCGACCAGACCACCGAGGCGGTGTGCCAGATGCTCGGCATCAGCGAAGCCAACCTGTTCGTGCGCCTGCACCGAGCCCGGCAGCAGCTGGCGATGCACTAGCGCCAACCGCGTGGTGCTGCACCACACGCGCAACCGACGACAGCAAGCGGCCCTGAGCGGACGTTGGCGAGAGACCGCCCTCGCGCCATCTTTGGAGCGAGGCGAAGGTGGGCCCGGGCAGGCCCGGGCGCTTCGCTGAGTCGGTCGGCCTGCGGCCGACTCCCCTGCGATGCTCGGTCTCCGAGGGCGGCTGCGGAACTCGCCCTCGCGCGGGCGCGACGCCCCTGGCGGGGCGCCACTGCGCTCGGTGCTCGACCAGTCCTCGCCGACCCGCCGGCCTTAGGGCCGTCGGGCCACCCTCGCAGCCCTGCGCTTCTCGGCGCCTCACAGGCGCGCCCGAACCTGCCCGAGCCCACCTTCGCCCAGCGGCAGGGGCTTCCTTCGCCGAACACCACGAGCGCTGCATCGCGGCAGGCGGTACCCGCCCGGGGCGATTTCTGGGGCGGCGAGGAGCGCAGCGACGAGGGTCGGCGCGCACCGCAGGTGCGCGCATCGTCTTCCGACTCGCCGACGATGGCTGAGCGCAGCGAGCGAAGCTCGCGTAGCGAGTTCGGCGGCGCGACCCTCGGCGCGAGCACCACAGCGCAGTCGGTGCCGCCAGGCGCCGACCGCCACAGCATGAGCCCCGGGCGGGTACCGCCTGCCGCGATGCGAAGTACTCCGAGCAGCCTCTCGCCAGCAGCCGCTCAAAGCCGATAGCCGACCCACTGACATGACCCCCACCGCCGACTCTCGCTACGCCTGGACGCGCCTGATGCTCACGCTGGCGCTGATGACGATCGGCTCGTCGGGCATGTACGTCGTGTCGGTGGTGCTGCCGGCCGTGCAGGCCGAGTTCGGCGTCGCGCGTGCCGATGCGTCGCTGCCGTACACGCTGCTGATGGTGGGCTTCGGCCTCGGCGGCATCCTGATGGGCCGGCTGGCCGACCGCCATGGCGTGATGGTGCCGCTGCTGATCGGCGCCGCCGGACTGGGCCTCGGCTTCGTCGGCGCCGGCCTGTCGGGCAGCGTGTGGCTGTTCGCTCTCGCGCACGGCATCGGCATCGGCCTGTTCGGCTCGTCGGCGACGTTCGCGCCGCTGGTGGCCGACACGTCGCTGTGGTTCGTGCGCCGGCGCGGCATCGCGGTGGCCATCTGCGCCAGCGGCAACTACCTGGCCGGCGCGATCTGGCCGCCGATCGTGCAGCACTTCGTCGAGACGGTCGGCTGGCGCCAGACCTACATCGGCTTGGGGCTGTTCTGCGCGATCACGCTGCCGCTGCTGGCGCAGTGGATGCGGCCGCGCCCGCCGGCGGCGGTGGCCGCCACGAGCAAGCCGCACACCGGGACGCCGAGCGAGCGGCCGTTCGGCCTGTCGCTGGCCGGCGCGCAGGGCCTGCTGTGCGTGGCCGGCGTGGCCTGCTGCGTGGCGATGTCGATGCCGCAGGTGCACATCGTGGCCTACTGCGGCGACCTCGGCTACGGCGCCGCGCGCGGTGCCGAGATGCTGAGCCTGATGCTGGCCTGCGGCATCGTCAGCCGGCTGATCAGCGGCGCCATCTGCGACCGCATCGGCGGCCTGCGCACGCTGCTGCTCGGCTCGGTGCTGCAGGGCGTGGCGCTGTTGCTGTTCCTGCCGTTCGACGGGCTGGTGTCGCTGTACGTGATCTCGGCGTTGTTCGGGCTGTTCCAGGGCGGCATCGTGCCGAGCTACGCGATCATCGTGCGCGAGTACTTCCCGCCGGCCGAGGCCGGTGCGCGCGTCGGCACCGTGCTGATGTGCACCCTGTTCGGCATGGCGCTCGGCGGCTGGATGTCGGGCAAGGTGTTCGATCTCACCGGCAGCTACCAGGCCGCCTTCGTCAACGGCATCGGCTGGAACCTGCTCAACCTGTCGATCGTGTTGCTGCTGATGTGGCGCGTGCGCGCCAGCCGCCTTCAGCCGGCCTGAGGGCGCCCGGCCAGCGCGCGCCCGATCGCGTCGAACAGGCTGGTGATCTCGATCGGCTTGGTCAGATAGTCGGCAAAGCCGGCCGCCAGTCCAGTGCGGATGTCCGACGGCATCGCGCTGGCGCTGACCGCGATCGCCGGGGTGTCGCGGGTCGCGGCGTCGAGCCGCAGGCGGCGCAGCACCTCGAAGCCGTCCATGTCGGGCAGCTGGATGTCGAGCAGGATCAGATCGGGCGCGAGTTCCCGCGCCAGCCGCAGGCCGACGGCCGGATGGGCGGCGTGCACGATGCTCACGCCGGGTAGGCGCGCCAGCATCGCCTCCATCAGGATCGAGTTGACCTGGTTGTCCTCGATGTAGAGCACGCGCGCTGGCCGCTCGAGCACGGCCGTGCCCGTATGCGGGCCGGCATGCG
The DNA here is from genome assembly GCA_044222685.1 of Burkholderiaceae bacterium. Lineage (GTDB taxonomy): Bacteria > Pseudomonadota > Gammaproteobacteria > Burkholderiales > Burkholderiaceae_C > JAEUPI01. The sequence goes on along the minus strand of JBGAMU010000002.1, from coordinate 33,400 downwards.
CCGTGGCGTGCGCGCTTGCCGCGGCGCCACCGCCCGCAACCGGCAGGCGGATCCAGAAACGACTGCCGGCGCCGAACTCGCTCTCGACGCCGATCGTGCCGCCCATCGCCTCGATCAGGCGGCGGCTGAGGGCCAGTCCGATGCCGCTGCCCTCGACCGCACTGGCGTCGGCACCGAGCCGCTCGAAGGCCATGAACAGGCGCTGCTGCTGCTCGGCCGTCAGGCCGAGGCCGGTGTCGTGCACGCTCAGCTCGAGCTGCGGGCCGGCGAGGCGGCCACTCACCCGCACGCTGCCGCAGACGCGGTTGTACTTGATCGCGTTGGCCAGCAGGTTGAGCAGCACCTGCTTGAGCCGCGTGCGGTCGGCCATCACCTCGGACGCAGGCTCGCCGCGCGTGAGGCCCAGCAACTCGATCGAACGCTCCTGCGCCAGCGGCTGCATCAGCGCGATGCATTCGTCCACCAGCGCGGCCGGTGCCACCGACGCGTGCTCGATCGCCAGGCGGCCGGTCTCGACGCGGCCGAGGTCGAGCACGTCGTTGATCAGATTCAGCAGGTGGCGGCCGCCGCGCAGGATCTCGTCGACATAACGCCGTTGTTCGGCAGGCAGCGGGTGGCGCTCGTCGGACTGCAGCAGCTGGCTGAAGCCGATGATCGCGTTCATCGGCGTGCGCAGCTCGTGCGACATCTGCGACAGGAAGCGCGACTTGGCGCGGTTGGCCGCCTCGGCCTCCTCCTTCGCCGCGGTGAGGGCCTCCTCGGCCAGCTTGCGCTGCGTGATGTCGACACCGAACGCGTAGCAGGTGTAGCGCCCGTCGGGCTGCACCGGGCTGGCCACGTAGCGCAGCTCCAGGTCCAGCCGCGCACGCTCGGCCGTGGCCGAGTAGTGCCGTTCAGCCGACGACGGCTGCCCCAGCAGCGACTGCTCGATGCGCGGCAGCAGCTCCTGGTAGCGCTGCTCGCCCAGTACGTCGCGCACGTGCCGGCCGAGCAGCGCCTGCGGCGATTGCCGCAGCACGGCGGCCAGCCCCTCGTTGACATAGCTGTAGCGATGGTCCTGGTCGATCGCCGTGATGTAGCCGGGAAAGGCGTCGAGCAGGGCGCGCAGCTCGGCCTGCCCCGACAGCACGGCCCGCATGGCGCGCTCTTCGGTCGTGATGTCGCGAAAGCTCCAGACGCGCAGCGTGCTGCCGTCGAGCGAGGCCGGGAAGCAGCGGCGCAGCAGGATGCGCCCGTCGCGCAGCTCGAGCCGGTGTTCGGCGTGGCTGTTGCCGGCGATGATGTCCTGGATCAGGCGCACCTCGGCGTCGGCGTCGACGAACAAGGGCCTGGCGTGCGCGATGATCTGCGCCGGCGTCAGCGTCGCTGCCAGCTCGGGCGCGATGTGCCACATGCGCAGCATGCGCTCGTTGACGAAGCGCACCGGCTGATCCGGGCTCGACGCGTCGGAGCAGAAGATCGCGTCGTCGGTGGCATTCAGCGTCATCCGCAGGTGGTTCGCCGTGGCGAGCTGCTGCACGCGCGCCTGCTCCTGCTCGGTGACGTCGCGCGTGACCATCACCGCGCAGCGCAGCCCCTGCACGCGCTCGACGAACGGAAAGTAGGTGGTCTCCAGATGGCGCCCCGCCATCCGCAGCGGCGCGCTCTGGTCGCGCACGCGCCGGGTCTCCTGGCGTTCGATGCAGTCCCTGAACGCGTGCAGGCGCTCGGGTGTGGCCATCGGGCCGAGCATTTCGTGCACGGTCTTGCCGATCACCTGTTCGCGCGCATGGCCGACGGCGCTGCACCAGGCGTCGTTGACCATGCGAAAGACGCCGTTCTCGTCGACCACGCTGACGAAGTCGGTGATCGAGTTGGTGACGACCTCGAAGGTGTGCAGGTCCACCGACGGCACGGTCGCAGGCACGGCGCTGCCCGGCTCCCTGCCCACGTCGCGCGCGGGCGCGCGCAGCCCCGGCTGATCGATGTCCCCAGACAATTCACTTCCCCCGAACCGATGTTCGCACATCCATCGGCGCCGGCGACGGCAGGGCGGGGTTAGTCCGGAGCGCGGTGCGCGGTACGGCCGCGCCGCTTGGCCTCGCGCATCAGGCTCTCCAGGCGCTCGGTGACCTCGACGTCGCGTGGGTCCTGGCCGTGCGAGATCGGCTCGAACGGGCCGTGAAACTCGATCGAGATGCGGGCGAACGGCTTGGGCATGTAGCCGCGGTCCCAGGCGGTGTGGAACAGGATCGCGCGGTCACAGTTGATCGTCGGGTAGTAGGTCGGGCAACCCAGCATGCGTGCCATCTGCAGCACACCCGGCTTGACCTTGTAGATCGGCCCGCGCGGGCCGTCGACCGCGAAGCTGCAGTTGTGGGCGCCGCTGCGCACCAGCCGGATCAGCCCTTTCAGGCTGGTGGCACCGCCGCGGCTCGATGAACCGGCGCAGGTCTTGGCGCCGAGCAGTTCGAGCAGCACGGCCATGATGCGGCCGTCGCGGCTGCGCGAAGCCAGCGTGGCGATACGATAGCGGCGGATCAGCGGCAGCAGCGCGAATTCGTCGCCGTGCCAGTGCGCCAGGATGAAAGGCCGGCCGTCGTGCAATGCCGAGCGCATGCTCTCGGGCTCGTGCAAGGCGATGCGCCAGGTCCACGACAGCGTGCGGTAGCCGAGCCAGATCAGGAAACCGAGTACGCGTTCGCGCATCAGCGCAGTCCCGTGACCTGCAGCGGCCTGTCGTGCACCCGGTTGTGCATCATCGAGCCAGCGCCGCAGCGACGGCACTGCGCGTCGCGCCGGCGGGGACCGACGCTGCCGTAGCGGGGCCGCCGAACAGGCGCTCCATCTCGCGCCGCGTGGCGTAAGCGCGCGTGCCGGCATCGATCGCCACGTCGTCCCAGCTCAGCGTCTGGCCCTGGCGCACCGGCCGCAGCAGCTTGACGTCGTGCGCCAGCCCGAGCGGCAGGCCGCCGATGGCCTGCGAGGTGGCCGCCGGCAGCAGCTTGCCCCACACGGTGTAGCCGCCTTCGCCATCGAGCATCTCGCCGACGCGCAGGTCGCGCTTGGCCGTGGCCACCACGTCGGCGTGCCAGCCGGTGGCCACGCCGGTGGGCTCGCCGCGCAGCGCGACGCTGGCCACCGACACGCCGACCTCCAGGCCGATCAGGTGCCAGCGCTTGTAGAGCGTGAAGTAGCGGCCGCTCGGATCGGTGTGGGCGCCGTACTCCTCGAAGCAGTTCTTGATGTACTCGGTTTCGGCCTCGACGGTGACCCACACGCCCATGCGGATGTCGTAGCCGATGCGCCGGCCGTCGGCCTCGAGGCAGGAAATCACCTCGACCATGCCCTTGCGCTCGAGCACGCCGCCTTCGCTACGCGGCCGGGTGACGAAGGGGATGTCCTCCACGCTGGCCGGCGGGTAGAGCAGGCCGTTGCTCGGCACGGCCAGGCCGGTGGCGTTGGACACGGCGGTCGATTCGATCGAGGGCTTGGAGCCGTCGAGGAAGCTGTTGAACATCTTGGGGTTCAGCCCGCCGCGAGCCGCCTGCTCCGGCGTCAATCCCCAGTGCTGCCACACCGTGTCGGGCGTCGACTCGCAGTAGTGCGGCAACCACTTGTGCCCACGCCCGGCCGCCACCACCGGGAAGCCGCAGGTGCGCGCCCAGTCGACCAGGTCGCAGATCAGCGCCGGCTGGTCGCCGAAGGCCAGCGAGTACACGACGCCGGCCTCGGCCGCCCGGCGTGCCAGCAGCGGGCCGCAGAACGCGTCGGCCTCGACGGTGACGTTGACCACGTGCTTGCGCTGAGCGAACGCTTCCAGGCAATGGTCGACCGCGGCGATCGGATTGCCGGTGCATTCGACGATCACATCGATCGCCGGATGGCGCACCAGCGCCGCCCAGTCGTCGCCGAGGTGTGTGTTGCCATCGCGCAGCGCGGCGTCGAGCGAGGCCGCGCGCGTGCGCTCGTCGGCCCAGCCCACGCGGGCCAGGTTGCGCCGCGCCGCGTCGGGCGACAGGTCGGCGATGCCGACCAGGTGCACACCCGGCGTGTGCGGGATCTGCGCCAGGTACATCGAGCCGAACTTGCCGGCGCCGATGAGGCCCACGCGCACCGGCCGACCGGCGGCGGCGCGCTGTTGCAATTGCTGATGAAGGCTCATGGCTGTCTCGGGCGGGCACGCAGCCCAGGATTGCACATCCGTCGGGCGCGCTGCCGTTTGCGGGCACTCAAGCCGCGACGCTCGGTGCCGAAGATAGCAGGGCTGGCGTCGATTCACCCCGGCGTGCACCCCCGGAGCACAAAATGACACACCCTGAAGTGACCGCCACTCGGTTGCGGTCGCGCCGCACCCTGCTGGCCTGGCCCGCCGCCTGGGCGTTGCTGCTGCACGCGCGGCGCGCTGGGGCGCAGGCCGGCCGACCCACGCGGCTGGTAATCGGCGGAACGGGCAGCGGCATCGCGCCGCTGCGGGTGCTGGCCGCGATGCCGGGCGTCGACGCCGAATTCGTGCCCAATCTCGGCAGTGGCGGCGGACTGAAGGCGCTGGCCGCCGGCGCGCTGGACCTGGCCGTCTCGGCCCGACCGCTCAGCGACGCCGAACGGCAGGCAGGGCTGGTCGCGCTGGAAGCCTTTCGCACGCCGTTCGTCTTTGGCGTGCATCCGAGCGTGCCGACCACCGGGTCGACGCTGGCCGCACTGGCCGACTACTACGCGGGGCGTACCGCCAACTGGAGCCATGGCGAGCTGGTCCGCCTGGTGCTGCGGCCCGAATCGGATTCCGACTCGGCGCTGCTGCGCGCCACGCACCCCGCCATGGCCGCGGCACTGGCCAGTGCCCAGCAGCGGCCCGGCATCAAGATGGCGGTGACCGACGACGACGCGGTGGCCGACATCGAGCGCATCGTCGGCGCGCTCGGCACGACGTCGCTGGCGCTGGTGGCGGCGCAGCAGCGCGCGGTGCGCGTGCTCGACATCGATGGCGTCAGACCGGGCGTGGCCACGCTGGCCAGCGGCCAGTACCGCTGGGCCAAGACGCTCTGGCTCGTCACCCGCGGCACGCCGCACGCCGATGCGCAGCACCTGCTGCGGCTGCTCGCCAGCGGCCCCGGACGCGAGGCACTGGCCCGCTGCGGCTGCCTGGTCATGGGGCAGGCATGAGCCAGCTGCTGCGTCGCTGGACGGCGGCCGACCTGTTGGAGTGGCTCACCTGGTGCCTGCTGATCGCGGTGGCGGCCAGCCTGCCGATCCTGTACTTCGTGGTCGAGTTGCAGTTCCAGCGCGGCACGCTCGCCAACATGGCGGCGTCACGCGCGTTCGCCGTCACGCAGCGCATCACCGCCAACCCCAAGTTGTGGCAGTTCGAAGAGGCGCGGCTGAAGGAACTGGTCGAACGCGTCGTGATGCCGGGCGACGAGGGCGACCGCCGCGTCATCCTCGATGCCGGCGGCGGCGTGGTGACGCAGAACCGCGAGCAGCGCTCGCTGGATGCGCCGGTGATCGCCGAGCGCGCCCCGCTGCACGACGCCGCCCGCATCGTGGGCTGGCTGCAGGTGGAGCGCTCGCTGCGACCGCTGGCCTGGCGTACCGCCTGGCTGGCGCTGCTGGCGGCGACGATCGCCGCGGTGATGATCGGCCTGATCCGTCGACTGCCGCTGCGCGCGCTGCGCCGCGTCGAGGCCGAGCTGCAGCACAAGGCCTACCACGACGACCTCACCAACCTGTACAACCGCGACGCCTTTCGCCGCCTGCTCGACACCGCCATCGAGCGCGCCGCGCGCCAGGGGCAGTGCCTGGGCGTGCTGTTCATCGACCTCGACCGGTTCAAGAGCATCAACGACACGCTCGGTCACGATGCCGGCGACGAGGTGCTGCGTGCCGTGGCCACCCGCCTGAGCGCCAGCGTGCGCGGCACCGACGTGGTGGCCCGCTTGTCGGGCGACGAGTTCGCGATCATCGTCGACGGCCTGGCCTCCGACGTCGAGGCCGGTCTGCTGGCCGACGCGCTGCTGGCACGCTTCGAAGCGCCGTTCGAGGTGCGTGGGCGTCAATGGCACCTGTCGTGCAGCGTCGGCCTGTCGTTGTTTCCGCAGCATGCCCGCGAGAGCGACAAGCTGCTTGCCTACGCCGACACCGCGATGCTGCACGCCAAGGGCAACGGCCGCAGTGCGCGCAGCCTCTACAACGACAACATGCAGGAGAGCGTGGCGCGCCGCGTGCTGATCGAGGACGACCTTCGCGGCGCGCTCGGGCGCAACGAGTTCGTGCTGCACTACCAGCCGCTGCTCGACCTGGCGAGCGGCCGCATGAGAGGCACGGAGGCCCTGCTGCGCTGGCAATGCCCGGGCCGGGGCCTGGTGCCGCCGATCGAGTTCATCCCGGTGCTCGAGGAGATGGGGCTCATCCATGCGGTGGGCGAATGGGTCCTCACAGAGGCATGCCGCCAGATGCACGAGTGGCTGGCGGCCGACCTGCCGCTGCAGAGCATCGCGGTCAATGTCTCGGCCCTGCAGTTCAGCCGCGGCTCGGACTTCGTCGAGCAGGTGCGCTGTGCCCTCGAACGGTCGCGGCTGCCGGCCCGCCATCTAGAGCTGGAGCTGACCGAAGGGGTGCTGATGTCCGACAGCGAGCGCAGCCTGGGTGTGCTGGGCGAGCTGAGCGCGCTGGGCGTCACGCTGGCCGTCGACGACTTCGGCACCGGTTATTCGTCGCTGTCGTATCTGCGCAGCTTTCCGGTCAGCACCTTGAAGATCGACCGCTCGTTCGTGCGCGACATGTGCAGCGACCTCAAGGATGCGAGCATCGTGCGCGCGGTGATCCAGATGGCGCACAGCCTCGGGTTGAGCGTCACGGCCGAGGGCATCGAGACGGCCCAGCAGCTGACGGCGCTGACCGGGCTGGGCTGCGACACCGGCCAGGGTTACCTGCTCGGCCGGCCGATGACCGCCGCCGCCCTGCTGCAAAGACACGTCGACGAGACGACGGCTGCCTGAGCGGCCGGGCGCGCTGTTCAGCCGTCGAGCGCCGCGGGCGCCTTCAGGCCGATCACCACCAGCTGACCTGCGCCCGCCACCGGGGCGCCGGCCGACGGCAGCGGGTGCAGATCGGCACGCCGGCCCACCACCTGCAGCAACCAGTGACGGCCATCGATCCCGGTCAGGCGGCCCTTCGCGCGCAGCACGCCCGATTGCGGCGCACACAACGCGGCGGCGAGCGCATGCACGTCGACCGGCGCGTCGTAGCGCTGCGTCCGGCTCGAGAACTGGTCAGCGGCCGAAGGCAGCGGTCGCAGCGGCGACGGCCGCAGGGCGCGCCGGACGGGGGGGCGCTCCTGCAGGCCGAAGACCAGCGCCGGGGGCACGGCCGCGTCAACGGTCTCGATGATCGGCAGGGTGGCGTCGGTCCTGGCCAGCCAGTCGCGCACTGCGGTCCGCTCGGCGCCCGCCAGCGCGTCGCACTTGTTCAGCAACACCAGGTCGGCGTCGGCCAGCTGCCGGCGCACGGTGTCGCCGACGAAGGCGTCCGTCGCACGCTCGCGCACCGAGGTCGCGTCGGCCAGCACGACGACGGCCTCGATCGTGACCCCGCGCGCCAGCCGCGCCGTGCGCGCCACCGCCGCCGGAATGCCGACGCCGCTGCACTCGATGAGCACGTGGTCGGGCCGCGGTTGCGATTGCACGATGCGCTGCAGCGCACCGACGAGGTCGGCGCCGAAGCTGCAGCAGAAGCAGCCGCCGGCCAGGGCCAGCACGTCGCCGCTGGCGCCGACGACGAGATCGGCGTCGATGCTGACGTCGCCGAAGTCGTTGACCAGCACCGCGATGCGGCGTCCGTCGGCGTGGCGCAGCAGGTGGTTGACCAGCGTGGTCTTGCCGGCGCCGAGGTAGCCACCGATCACGACCGCCGGCACGGCGGCCGCGTCGTCGGCGTGGCCGCTCGCGGTCATGCCGCGGCGAAGACGCGCCCGCCCTGCACCGTGCCCCAGACGCGCACGTCCTTCAGCGCCGCCGGGTCGACGGTGGTGGGGTCGTCCTCGAGCACGCAGAAGTCGGCGCGCTTGCCGCATTCGATCGAGCCGATCTCGCCGTCGAGCTTGAGCGTGTAGGCGGCGCCGAGCGTGATCGCGTGCAGCGCGTCGGCGACACCGATGCGCTCGGCCGCGCCGAGCACGTGGCCCGACGCGGTGAGGCGGTTCACCGCGCACCAGCCGGTGAACAGCGGCGCCAGCGGCGTGATCGGCGCGTCGCTGTGGATCGCCAGCGGCACGCCTTCGCGCAGCGCGGTGGCGCAGGCGTTCATGCGCTCGGCGCGCTCCGGCCCGACGGTGATGGCACGGTGCTGGTCACCCCAGTAGAAATGGTGGTTGGCGAACAGGTTGGCGCACAGGCCGAGCGCCTTCATGCGGCGGAACTGCGCCGCGTCGGCCAGCTGCACGTGCTGCAGCGTGAAGCGGTGGTCGGGGCTGGGGCGCGTGGCCAGCGCCTGCGCCAGGCAATCGAGCGCCAGCTCGGTGGCCTCGTCGCCGTTGGTATGGGTGTGCACCTGCACGCCGTGCTGCAGCGCCAGCGCATAACACTCGCGCATCGCCTCCGGCGCCGTGTACCACAGGCCGTTGGGCGCGCCGTTGTAGTAGCCCGGCCAACGCAGTCGCGCCGAGAAGCCCTGGATCGAGCCGTCGGCGACGACCTTGATGCGGCCCAGGCGCAGGCGCTCGGTGCTGCGCTCGCGCAGCGCAACCGCACGGGCCACCGCGTCGGCGGGCTTCAGGCCGATCAGCCGCAGCAGCGGCACCAGCCGCACGGGGTAGTGCGGCTCGCCGGTGATGGCGAGCTGCGTGTCGACCTCGGCGTCGGCCAGCGTGGCCGCCAGGTCGGTCGCGGTCGTCACGCCGGCGCGCACGCACAGCTTGCCGAAGGCGCGGATGCCGAACGCGTCGCCCGACAGGAACGAGCGGTTCAGCCCCACGTGGTCGAGCACCGGCAGCATCGCCTCGGGCCCCTTCAGCTCGCCGGTGGGCAGGCCGTCGGCGCCAAGCGGAAAGGCCGGATGGTCGATGCCGCTGCGCAGGAAGCCCGCGCGCTGCAGCGCGACCGTGTTGACGTTGAGGATGTGGCCGCTGGCATGCAGCACGCCGACCGGCCGCGTGGCGCTGACGCGGTCGAGGTCGTGGCGCGTGCAGCGCGTGGCTTCGTAGGCGCGGTCTTCGCCGTGCGTGCCGAAGTAGATCGGATCGAACCCCCAGCCGACGATCGGCGCATCGTCGGCCCCACCGGCGCCGGCCCGCTGCAGCTGCGCCACCACGGCGCCGAGCGAGGTCGCTCCGGCCCACAAGCGTCCGTCGGGGTCGCGCAGGTCGAAGTAGCCGCAGTAGGTGTAGTGCCACAACGAGCCGGCCATCAGGTGGCTGTGGCCCTCGACCAGTCCCGGCATCAGCACCTGCCCGGCGAAGCGCTCGTCGAGCGTGTACGGGCCCCAGCCGCGCAGTTCGTCGAGCGCGCCGGCGCCCAGGATGCGGCCGCCGCGCACCGCCACGTGAGTGGCGGTCGGCCGCGACGGGTTCATCGTCAGGATGCGGCGGGCGCGGAAGATCGTGATGGGGTCGGCTGCCATGGGCGCCAGCATAATCGGCGCATCACCTTCTCACGACGCAGGAGATCCCGATGGGCCACGCCGAACCGCAGGTCGCCGCCACGCTGCAACCTTACTGGATGCCGTTCTCGCCGAACAAGGAGTTCAAGTCCGAGCCCAGGATGTTCAGCCGCGCCAAGGGCATGTACTTCTACACGCCCGAGGGCAAGGAGGTGATCGATGCCTCGGCGGGCCTGTTCTGCGTGGCGGCGGGCCACTGTCGCGAGGAGATCGCGCACGCCGTCTACGAGCAGCTGCAGACGCTCGACTTCACCGCGCCGTTCCTGCGCGCGCACCCGAAGGCGTTCGAGCTCGCCGAGCGAGTCACGCAGTACACGCCGGCCGGCCTGAACCGGGTGTTCTTCACCAACTCGGGTTCCGAGTCGGTCGACACCGCGATGAAGATGGCGCTGGCCTACCACCGCGTGAAGGGTCAGGCGCAACGGCAGCTCTTCGTGGCGCGCGAGCGGGCGTATCACGGCGTCAACATGGGCGGCGTGGCGCTGGCCGGCATGGTGAACAACCGCCGCGCCTACGGCGTGGGGCTGGCCGGCGTGTATCACATGCGGCACACCGCGCTGCCGGAGAACAAGTTCGCCAAGGGCCAGCCCGAGCACGGTGCGGATCTCGCCGACGACCTGCAGCGCTTGTGCAACCTGTACGGCGGCGAGAACATCGCGGCGGTGTTCGTCGAGCCCGCCGCCGGCTCGTTCGGCTGTCTGCCGCCGCCCAAGGGCTACCTGAACAAGCTGCGCCAGATCTGCGACCAGCACGGCATCCTGCTGGTGTTCGACGAGGTGATCACCGGCTGGGGCCGCATGGGCGCCAACTTCGGCGCGCAGGCCTTCGGCGTCACGCCCGACCTGCTGACGATGGCCAAGGCCATCACCAACGGCGCGCAGCCGATGGGCGCGGTGGCGGCGCGGCAGGACATCTACGACGCGATCACCGAGGCCGGCCCGGCCAAGGGCGTGGAGTTCTTCCATGGCTACACCTACTCGGCGCACCCGGCGTCGTGCGCCGCCGGCCTGGCGATGATGGACATCTTCGCCAAGGAGCGCCTGATCGAGCGCGCCGCCGCGATGAGCCCGAAATTCATCGACGCGATCCACGCGCTGCGCGACTGCGGGGTCGTCACCGACATCCGCTCGGTGGGCATGATGGCGGCGGTGGACGTCGCCGTCGACGGCACGCCCGGCGCACGCGGCCACGAGGCCCAGAAGCGCCTGTACGACGCGGGCCTGAACCTCAAGAGCACCGGCGACGCACTGATCATCGCGCCGCCGCTGGTGATGGAAGACAAGCACCTCGACGAGATCACCACCAAGCTGCGGCAGGTGCTGCAGCGGCTCTGACGTTACCTTCGTCAGACGCCACGAGCGTTGCAGCGCGGCAGGCGGGTACCGCCTGGCGCGATGCGCAGTGCTCGGTCTGAAAAGCAGTCTCTCGCCAACGACAACGGGGCCGCGAGCTGCTCCCGCGCGCGACCTAAACGTCCGCGCTCAGCGGCAGCGCCGCGGCGGCATCGAAGCGCTCTGCTCCGGTGTAGCAGATGAAGCGCCCGCGCGAGGCGCGGCCGAACAGCGTCATGCCCAGTCGTTGCGCCAGGTCGTGGCCCATCGCGGTGATGCCGTTGCGCGAGGCGAGGATGGGCACGCCGATGCGCGCGGCCTTCATGACGATCTCGCTGGTCAGGCGGCCGGTCGTGTAGAGCAGCTTGTCGGCACCGTCGACGTCGTGCATCGCCATCCAGCCGGTGATGGTGTCGACCGCATTGTGGCGACCGACGTCCTCGACGAAGTAAAGCAGCTCGGTGCCGCGCCACAGCGCCGTGCCGTGCACCGAACCGGCCTGGCGGTGCACGCTCGGGCGCTGGCGCATCGACTCGAGCACGGTGTTCAGCGTGTCCTGGTGGATGCGCGCACTGCGCGCGTCGGGCAGGCTCAGGCTCGGCAGCTCGGCGATCAGGTCACCGAACACCGTGCCCTGGCCGCAGCCGGTGGTGACTACTCGACGCGCGGTCTTGGATTCGAGGTCTTCGATGCCGGAACGCGTGTTCACGGCGGCGGCGTCGACGCTCCAGTCGACGGTGATCGACTCCACCTCGGCGGCGTCGAGAATCAGGCGCTGGTTGAGCAGGTAACCCAGCACCAGCAGCTCGGGGCACTGGCCGAGCGTCATCAGCGTGACGAGTTCGCGCTTGTCGACAAACAGCGTCAGCGGCCGCTCGTCGGGGATGTGGATCGTGCGCCGCTCGCCGGCCGCGTCGACCACCTCGATCTCGCGGGTGAGCGGGCAACGCGCTTCGGTCAGCCGGGGCCGCGGACGAGCAGAACTTTGTGCGACAGTCACGGATCGTAGTGAACCACAGGTGCGAAGCAGGCGCTCACGACATGGTGATCGAAGCTCGACACGTGACCGGCCTCGTTCTCGCCGGCGGACGCGGCAGCCGCATGGGCGGTGTCGACAAGGGCCTGCAGCTGCATCGCGGCCGGCCGCTGGCCTGGCATGCGATCGAGCGGCTGCGGCCGCAGGTCGGTGCGCTGATCGTCAACGCGAACCGGCACGTCGACCAGTACGCGCAGTTCGGTGCGCCCACGGTTGCCGACGCGCAGGCCGACTTCGCCGGCCCGCTGGCCGGCATGCTGGCCGGGCTGTCGCTTTGCCGCACGCCGTACCTGGTGACGGTGCCGTGCGACACGCCGTTGTTTCCAGCCGACCTGGTGCGCCGCCTCGCCGATGCGCTGGACGCGCCCGGTGCGCAGATCGCCATGGCGGCCACCCGCGACGCGCAGGGCGCGCTGCAACGCCAGCCGGTGTTCTGCCTCATGGCGGCCAGCCTGCGCGACGATCTGGCGGCGGAGCTGGCGCGCGGCGAACGCAAGATCGACCGCTGGGCGGCGCGGCACGGCCTGATGGAGGTGGCGTTCGACGACGAACAGGCCTTCTTCAACGTCAATACGCGCGACGATCTGGATGCGCTCGACCGGCCGTCCCTCGGGTAAGCATGGATACTCGTTTTTTCGGAAGTTGACTGCGGTCAATCGTTTTTCGGCGCTTGAAACTGAGCATAGGCCGGGCTTTCCACCTGTCTCGCGCACGCTGTGTCCGTCATCATCACGACATCGGCTGTCAGCCAAGGAGTTCGTATGTTCTCGCTGTCTTCTTCTTTCCCGCTCAAGCGGTGGACCATGGTTGCTGCCCTTGCGGGCTCGGTCTTGAGCGCCGGCCCCGCGCTGGCGTGGGAGCCCACCAAGCCGGTCGAGTTCATCATCCCGGCGGGCACGGGGGGCGGTGCCGACCAGATGGCGCGCTTCATCCAGGGCGTCGTCGTCAAGCACAAGCTGATGAAGGAGTCGATGGTCGTCGTCAACAAGTCGGGCGGCGCCGGCGCCGAGGGCTTCCTGGCGGTCAAGGAGGCCAAGGGCGACCCGCACAAGATCATCATCACGCTGTCCAACCTGTTCACCACGCCGCTGGCCACCGGGGTGCCCTTCAACTGGAAGGACATGACACCCGTGTCGATGCTGGCGCTCGACCAGTTCGTGCTGTGGGTCAACGCCGGCACGCCGTACAAGACGGCCAAGGAGTACATCGACGCCGTCAAGGCCGCCGGCCCGAACAAGATGAAGATGGGCGGTACCGGCTCGAAGCAGGAAGACCAGATCATCACCGTCGGGCTCGAGAAGGCCACCGGCACGAAGTTCATCTACGTGCCCTACAAGGGCGGCGGCGAAGTGGCGGTGCAGCTGGTGGGCAAGCATGTCGACTCATCGGTCAACAACCCGATCGAGGCCGTCGCGCAGTGGCGCGCGGGCGCGCTGCGGCCGCTGTGCGTGTTCGACGACCAGCGCATGCCCTACAAGCAGAAGGTCACCGACACGATGTCGTGGAACGACATCCCCACCTGCAAGGAGTCCGGTGTGCCCACCGACTACGTGATGCTGCGCGGCATCTTCATGGCGCCGGGCGTGACACCGGACCAGGTGAAGTTCTACGTCAACCTGCTGCAGAAGGTGCGCGAGACACCGGACTGGAAGGAGTTCATGGAGAAGGGCGCCTTCAACACCACCGCGCTCACCGGCACCGACTATGTGCGCTGGCTCACCAACGCCGACGTGCTGCACAAGCAGCTGATGACCGAGGCCGGCTTCCTGGCGAAGTAACCCGGCGCGCGCCGTCCGCGTGCCGATCCACGCCGCAGGGGCAGGGCCCTGCGGCGGCGGGCGGCGGCGGGGCGCCCCGGCCGGCGCATGGTGCGCCGGCCCCTCGCTCCACGACCTCCTCGGAGTCCATCCATGTCAAGCGAAGCCAGGGATGACGCGCCGGACAGTCCGGCCGTCACGAAGAACCGGACCGTCGACGCCGTGGTGGCGGCGATCCTGTTCGTCGTCGGCGCCGTCGTCATCGTCGAGTCGCGACGATTGGGCGCCGGCTGGTCGAGCGACGGTCCCGGGGCGGGCTACTTTCCCTTCTACATCGGGCTGATCATCTGCATCTCCTGCCTGGGCATCCTGTACCAGAGCCTGCTCAGCAAATCGGCCGACAAGCGCACCTTCGTCGACCGCGAGCAACTCGGCCGCGTGCTGTCGGTGCTGCTGCCGGTGGCGGTGTACATCCTCGCGATCGTCTTCCTCGGCCTGTACGTCGCCTCGGCGATCTACATCGCCCTCTTCATGATCATCCTCGGCAAGTACAACCCGGTGCGCAGCGTGCTGCTCGGCGTGGTGGTCAGCGCCGTCTTCTTCGTCATGTTCGAGGTCTGGTTCAAGGTGCCGCTCTACAAGGGCCGGCTCGAACCGCTCGGCTTCCTGGGCTACTGAGCGCTCGTTCGGAACCGGCAACACAACACCGACATGGTCGAACTGAACTCACTGATGCAGGGCTTCGCGGTCGTGCTGCAGCCGATGAACATCCTGCTGATGTTCGTCGGCATCATCCTGGGCGTGCTGATCGGCGTGCTGCCGGGGCTCGGCGGCGCCAACGGCGTGGCGATTCTCTTGCCGCTGACCTTCTCGATGTCGCCGACCTCGGCGATCGTGATGCTGTCGTGCATCTACTGGGGAGCGCTGTTCGGCGGCGCGATCACCTCGGTGCTCTTCAACATCCCCGGCGAACCCTGGTCGGTGGCGACCACCTTCGACGGTTATCCGATGGCGCAGAAGGGCCGCGCCGGCGCGGCGCTGACGGCGGCGTTCACCTCGTCGTTCGTCGGTGCCTTCATCGCGGTGGTGATGATCACCTTCCTGGCACCGCTGGTGGCCCGATTTGCGCTGCAGTTCGGTGCGCCCGAGTTCTTCTCGGTCTACCTGCTCACCTTCTGCAGCTTCGTCGGCATGGGCAAGGGCTCGCCTTTCAAGATCCTGGTGGCGATGGCGTTCGGCTTCGCGCTCGCTGCGGTCGGCCTCGACACGGTGACCGGCCAGCTGCGCCTGACCTTCGGGCAGAGCGAGCTGATGCGCGGCTTCGACTTCCTGATCGCGGTGATCGGCCTGTTCGGCATCGGCGAGATCCTGCTGTCGATGGAGGAGGGCCTCAAGTTCTCGGGCAAGTCGGCCAAGATCAACTCGAAGGTGGTGTGGGAGACCTGGAAGGAGCTGCCCAAGTACTGGGTCACGTCGCTGCGCAGCTCGCTGGTCGGTATCTGGATGGGCATCACGCCGGGCGGCGCGACGCCGGCGTCGTTCATGAGCTACGGCCTGGCCAAGAAGATGTCGCGCACCGGCTCCAAGTTCGGCACCGGCGAGATCGAGGGCGTGATTGCCCCCGAGACGGCGGCGCATGCCGCCGGCACCAGCGCGCTGCTGCCGATGCTGGCGCTCGGCATCCCGGGCTCGCCCACCGCGGCGGTGCTGCTCGGCGGCCTGCTGATCTGGGGCCTGCAACCCGGGCCGCTGCTGTTCGTCGAGCAGAAGGACTTCGTCTGGGGCCTGATCGCCAGCATGTACCTCGGCAACCTGGTCGGCCTGATCGTCGTGCTGACCACGGTGCCGCTGTTCGCGTCGATCCTGCGCATCCCGTTCTCGATCATCGCGCCGGTGATCATCGTGATCTGCGCGATCGGTGCCTACACGGTGCACAACGCGATGCTCGACATCTGGTTCATGCTCGGCTTCGGCATCATCGGCTACGTGTTCAAGAAGCTCGACTACCCGCTGGCGCCGCTGGTGCTCGCGCTGGTGCTCGGCGACAAGGCCGAGGATTCGTTCCGCCAGGCGATGCTGGTCTCGCAGGGCGACGTCACCATCATGTGGTCCAACCCGCTGGTCGGCAGCATCACCACGCTGGCGCTCGTGATGCTGGTCTGGCCGCTGATCTCCAGGGGTCTCACGGCGTTGCGCACGCCTCGGTCGGACGTGGCGGCGTCACGCTAGCGAGCGCACGAAGGAGTCGATCATGCCCGTCATCGCACTGACCCAGGGGATGGGTTCGCTGGCCCAGGAGATCGCCGAACAACTGGCGCAGGAGCTGAAGCTGGCGACCCTGCAGCACGAGGTGGCCGATCGCGTGGCCGGGAAGATGCATGTCTCCAAGAGCCTGATCAGCCGGCTGCGCGCCGGCAAGGCCGGGCCGATCGAGCGGCTGCGCGCCGACCAGGAAGCGATCGCCGTCTATACCGCGCAGGAGGTGCTCGACGCGGCGGCCAAGGGCAACGTCGTCATCCGCGGCTGGGGCGCCACGCTGCTACTGCGGCCGGTGCCGCACGTGCCCTGCATCCGCATCATGCGGCCGTTCGAACAACGCGTGCGCTGGCTGATGAAGGAGCTCGGCACCGACGATGTCGAGGTGGCCGAGCACGAGATCCGGCGCAGCGATGCCTCCAATGCCTCACGCATGCACGAGCAGTTCGGCGTGCACTGGGGCGACCCGGTGCTGTTCGACATGGTGCTCAACACCGAGCGCCTGTCGGTGGGCACCTGCGTCGAGCAGATCAAGGGCCTGCTCACGCGCCCTGAGTTCGCCGAGACCGAAGCCTCGCGCACGATGCTGCAGGGCATGGCGCTGAGTGCGCACGTGCGCGCCGCGCTCAGCTCGCACGACGAGACCCGCGCGGTCGACATCACGATCGAGAGCGTCGACGGCCGCGTCACGCTGCGCGGCATCGTCGCCGACGACGACGAGAAGCAGGCCGCGGTGCGCGTGGCAGAGGGCGTGGCCGGCGTGAAGGCCGTGGACAACCAGCTCCACGCGATCTCGGACGCACGGCACTTTCCGACGGCGCGGCGCTGAATCGACGTGGTGTTTGGAGAAGACAGCGAGTGCCGCTTGGCACGACCGCAAGTCGGTGTCAGATCTTGCCGCGCTGCTTCAGACGGCTCAGCGTCTCGGCCGACAGATTCAGGTAGGCCGCCAGCTCCTTCTTCGGGATGCGGTCGGCCAGTTCGGGGTGTTTGCGCTCGAAGCGGTGCACGCGGCCCGGCGCGTCGAGCAGGTGCAGCGTGATGGTGTGCGCCATGATCTCGCTCATCAGTCGCATCACCTCGACCTCGAAGGTGGCCTTGAACTTGGGGTGCCGGTCCATGAAGGCGACCCAGGTGGGCATCGGCAGCTTGACCACACGCGCCTTGGTGACGCACACGATGCTGTAGGGCGTGGGCGTGTTCAGCCGCCAGGCGGCATAACTGGTCTCGACGTCGCGCTCGTCGGCGAAGCGCAGGATCATCTCCTTGGCGGCGGCGTTCGTGACCACGCGCTTCAAGATGCCGTCGAGCACGAAGTACTGCTCCATGTCGTGCACGCCCTGGTGCAGCAGCACGTCGCCCTTGTTGCAGTCGACCACCGTGAGCTGGCCTTCGAGCGCAAGCCATTCCTCGTCGGTCATCTCCTTGAGCACGAGGTTCTGCCGCAGCTGCACGCGGATGACGTTGCGCTCGCTGTGGTTCTCGATCGAGGAGGAAATCATCGAAGCTGTCGGGTGGGCGCGGACGGTGCGCGCGCATCAGATTTCAAATCTTGACCGCGGTCAACGGTGATTCGGCGCGCCGCTTTCTATCATAGGTCTCCCCCGAATCGCGCCCCTCGAGCTGCCGACAAGCGCAAGCGCGCACCACGGAGACAACCCCCCATGACCACCGATTCCGCCAGCGCCGCGCCGCAGACCGACGGCTTTCACCTGATCATCGATGCGCTGAAGCTCAACGGCCTCGACACGATCTTCTGCCTGCCGGGCATTCCGATCACCGACCTGCTGCGACAGTCGCAGGCCGCAGGCATGCGCGTGATCGCGTTCCGCCACGAGCAGCACGCCGGCAATGCCGCTGCGGCGGCGGGCTTCCTGACCGGCAAGCCCGGCATCTGCATGACGGTGTCGGCGCCTGGCTTCCTGAACGGCCTGACCGCGCTGGCCAATGCGACGACCAACTGCTTCCCGATGATCCTGATCAGCGGCTCCAGCGAGCGCGAGATCGTCGACCTGCAGCAGGGCGACTACGAAGAGATGGATCAGCTCGCGATCGCCAAGCCGCTCGCCAAGGCGGCGTTCCGCGTGCTGCATGCGGCCGACATCGGTGTCGGCATCGCGCGCGCGATCCGCGCCGCGGTGTCGGGCCGGCCCGGCGGCGTGTACCTCGACCTGCCGGCCAAGCTGATGGCGCAGAGCATGGACGCGGCCGCCGGCCGCGCCTCGCTGATCCAGGTGGTCGATCCGGCGCCGCGGCAGATCCCGGCGCCCGACGCGGTGCAGCGCGCGCTGGCGCTGCTCAAGAGCGCCAAGCGCCCGCTGATCCTGCTCGGCAAGGGTGCCGCCTATGCGCAGGCCGACGAGGCGATCCGCACGCTGGTCGAGCGCTCGGGCGTGCCGTATCTGCCGATGTCGATGGCCAAGGGCCTGCTGCCCGACACGCACGCGTTGTGCGCGTCGGCGGCGCGTTCCTACGTGCTGGCCGAGGCCGACGTGGTGATGCTGGTCGGCGCGCGGCTGAACTGGCTGCTGTCGCACGGCAAGGGCAAGACCTGGGGCGGCGACGCGGCGCGTCAACGCCAGTTCATCCAGGTCGACATCGCGCCGACCGAGGCCGACAGCAACGTGGCGACGGCCGCGCCGGTGATCGGCGACATCGGCTCGTGCGTGTCGGCGCTGCTGGCCGGCATGGGCACGCAGTGGGCCAAGCCGCCCGCCGAGTGGACCGCCGCGGTGGCCGACCGCAAGGACAAGAACCTGTCCAAGATGGCCGCCACGCTGGCGCTGAACCCGTCGCCGATGAGCTTCCAGAGCGCCTTGAGCGCGGTGCGCGACATCGTCAAGTCCAATCCGGAAGCCGTGCTCGTCAACGAGGGTGCCAACGCGCTCGACTTCACGCGCAGCATCGTCGACATGTACCTGCCGCGAAAGCGCCTGGACGTCGGCACCTGGGGCATCATGGGCATCGGCATGGGCTTCTCGGTGGCGGCGGCCGTCGTCACCGGCAAGCCGGTGATCGCGGTCTGCGGCGACAGCGCGTTCGGCTTCTCCGGCATGGAGGTCGAGACCATCTGCCGCTACCAGCTGCCGGTGTGCGTGGTGGTGATGAACAACAATGGTGTCTACCGTGGCACCGACGTCAACGGCAGCGGCGGGGCCGATCCGGCGCCTACCGTGTTCGTGAAGGATGCGAAATACGAGATGCTGATGCAGGCGTTCGGCGGCGTCGGCGTCAAGGCCAGCACGCCGGCCGAGCTGGGCCGGGCGATGAGCGAGGCCATCGCCAGCGGCAAGCCGACGCTGATCAATGCCATCATCGACGAGACGGCCGGCACCGAGAGCGGGCGCATCACCAGCCTGAACCCGACGGCGGCCAAGAAGAAATAACTCACTTCCCTTAGGAGCTTCAATTGAGCAAGGCACTCGATGGCGTGCGCATCCTCGACTTCACGCACGTGCAGTCCGGCCCCACCTGCACGCAGCTGCTGGCGTGGTTCGGCGCCGACGTGATCAAACTCGAGAAGGCGGGCGAGGGCGACGCCACGCGTGGCCAGCTGCGCGACATTCCCGACGTGGACAGCCTGTACTTCACGATGCTGAACCACAACAAGCGCTCGATCACCGTCAACACCAAGGACCCCAAGGGCAAGGCGATCGTCGATCGCCTGATCAAGACCTGCGACGTGCTGGTCGAGAACTTCGCCCCCGGCGCGCTCGACCGCATGGGTTTCACCTGGGAGCGCATCCAGGAGCTCAACCCGCGCATGATCGTCGCGTCGGTCAAGGGCTTCGGCCCCGGGCCCTACGAGGACTGCAAGGTCTACGAAAACGTCGCGCAGTGCGCCGGCGGCGCCGCCTCGACCACCGGCTTCGACGACGGTCCGCCGCTGGTCACCGGCGCGCAGATCGGCGACTCGGGCACCGGGCTGCACCTGGCGCTGGGCATCGTGGCCGCGCTGTACCAGCGCAACACCACCGGCCGCGGCCAGAAGGTGCTGGCCGCCATGCAGGACGGCGTGCTGAACCTGTGCCGCGTCAAGCTGCGCGACCAGCAGCGGCTGGACCGCACCGGTGTGATGAAGGAGTACCCGCAGTACCCCGACGGCAAGTTCGGCGAGGCGGTGCCGCGCGCCGGCAACGCCTCGGGCGGCGGCCAGCCGGGCTGGATCCTCAAGTGCAAGGGCTGGGAGACCGACCCCAACGCCTACATCTACTTCATCACGCAGGCGCCGGTGTGGGCGGCGATCTGCAAGGTGATCGGCGAGGAAGGCTGGATCACCGATCCCAAGTACGCCACGCCGCCGGCGCGGCTGCCGCACCTGAAGGAGATCTTCGACCGCATCGAGCAGTGGACGATGACGAAGACCAAGTTCGAGGCGATGGACATCCTGAACAAGTTCGACATCCCGTGCGGGCCGATCCTGTCGATGAAGGAGATCGCCGAGGAGCCGTCGCTGCGTGCCACCGGCACGGTGGTCGAGGTCGACCACCCCAAGCGCGGCAAGTACCTCACCGTGGGCAACCCGATCAAGATGTCGGACAGCCCGACCGAGGTGACGCGCTCGCCGCTGCTCGGCGAGCACACCGAGGAGGTGCTGGCGCAGCTGGGCTACAGCGCCACTGAGATCGCCGGCCTGCGCGACGCGCGCATCATCTGACGGCGCCGCACTGCAACTTCCGCGCGAACGCACCATCGAACGACATTCGACCCAAGGGGACGACACCATGACGACCGTTGACAAGGCCAAGGTTCGCAAGCTGCTCGATGCCGTCAAGGCCGATGGCCGCACGTCGCTGACCGCGCCCGAAGGCAAGCAGGTCTGCGACGCCTACGGCATCGCGGTGCCGCAGGAGGGCGTGGCCGGCAGCGCGGCCGAGGCTGGCAAGCTGGCGGCCGGCATGGGCTTTCCGGTCGTGATGAAGATCGTCTCGCCCGACATCCTGCACAAGACCGAGGCCGGCGGCGTGATCGTCGGCGTCAAGAGTGCCGACGAGGCGGCCAAGGCCTACGACACGATTCTCGCCAACGCCAGGGCCTACAAGGCCGACGCCAAGGTGGTGGGCGTGCAGGTGCAGCAGATGCTCAAGGGCGGGCAGGAGGTCATCGTCGGCGCGGTCACCGACGGCAGCTTCGGCAAGCTGGTGGCGTTCGGCCTCGGCGGCGTGCTGGTCGAGGTGCTGAAGGACATCACGTTCCGTCTGGCGCCGGCCACGCAGGCCGATGCCCTCTCGATGCTCGACGGCATCCAGGCCGCCGAGATGCTCAAGGGCGTGCGCGGCGGCGACCCGGTGAACCGCGAGGCGCTGGCACGGCTGATCGTCGGCGTCAGCCAGCTGGTGAGCGACTTCCCCGAGATCGCCGAGATGGACCTCAACCCGGTGTTCGCGACCAAGACGTCGGCGATCGCGGCCGACGTGCGCATCGTGGTCGACTTCGCGCAGAAGCCAGCGCGCTACCGTCCGCCCGAGGCCGACGTGGTGGTGTCGATGAAGCGCATCATGCAACCGAGATCGGTGGCGGTGATCGGCGCCTCCGACGAGGCCGGCAAGATCGGCAACTCGGTGATGAAGAACCTGATCAACGGCGGCTACAAGGGCCAGATCATCCCGATCCACCCCAAGTCGGCCGAGATCATGGGCTACAAGGCCTACAAGTCGGTGAAGGACGTGCCGGGCGAGATCGACACCGCGGTGTTCGCCATCCCCGCCAAGCTGGTGGCGGGCGCACTCACCGAGTGCGGCGAGAAGAAGATCGCAGGCGCGGTGCTGATTCCTTCGGGCTTTGCCGAGACCGGCAACATGGAAGGCCAGCAGGAACTCATCGAGATCGGCCGCAAGTACAACATCCGCCTGATGGGCCCGAACATCTACGGCTTCTACTACACCCCGGCCAACCTGTGCGCCACGTTCTGTACCGCTTACGACGTGAAGGGCTCGACCGCGCTGTCGTCGCAATCGGGCGGCATCGGCATGGCGATCATCGGCTTCTCGCGCTCGGCCAAGATGGGCGTGTCGGCGATCGTGGGCCTGGGCAACAAGAGCGACATCGATGAAGACGACCTGCTGCTGTTCTTCGAGCAGGATCCGAACACCAAGGTGATCGCGCAGCATTGCGAGGACCTCAAGGACGGCCGCGCGTTTGCCGAGGTGGCGGCTCGTGTGTCGAAGAAGAAGCCGGTGATCATGCTGAAGGCCGGCCGCACCTCGGCCGGCGCCGCGGCGGCGAGCTCGCACACCGGCGCGCTGGCCGGCAACGACAAGATCTACGACGACGTGCTGCGCCAGAGCGGCGTGATCCGCGCCAGGAGCCTGCGCGACCTGCTCGACTTCGCGCGCGGCGTGCCGATCCTGCCCACGCCCAAGGGCGAGAACGTGGTCATCATCACCGGCGCCGGCGGCTCGGGCGTGCTGCTGTCGGACGCCTGTGTCGACAACGGCCTCACGCTGCTGAAGCCCATGCCGGCCGACCTGGACGCGGCGTTCCGCAAGTTCATCCCGCCGTTCGGCGCGGCCGGCAATCCGGTGGACATCACCGGCGGCGAGCCGCCGATCACCTACATGAACACGGTGCGCCTGGGCCTGCAGGACGAGCGCATCCACGCACTCATCCTGGGTTACTGGCACACCATCGTGACGCCGCCAATGGTGTTCGCGAAGAACATGGTCGAGGTCGTCGAGGAGATGCGCGCCAAGGGCATCGAGAAGCCGGTGGTGGCCTCGCTGGCCGGCGACGTGCAGGTCGAGGAGGCCGCCCAGTACCTCTACGAGCACGGCATCCCGGCCTACGCCTACTCCACCGAGATCCCGGTCGCGGTGCTGGCGGCCAAGTACCAATGGGCACGCGGGGCGGGGCTGCTATAGCCACCACGATACCCATCACGCCGCTGCCGGCGACGCGCCAGCGCAAGCGCGAGGCGCCGAAGGGCCGCACGGTCGACCCGGCCGCGCTCGACGAGGTGCGCGCACTGCTCGGCGATGCGCCGCGGGCGCGCGACGAGCTGATCGAGCACCTGCACAAGCTGCAGGATCGCTTCGGCCACCTGAGCGACCGGCACCTCGCCGCGCTGGCGCGCGAGATGCGCCTGGCGCAGACCGAGGTGTTCGAGGTGGCCTCGTTCTATCACCACTTCGACATCGTCAAGGCAGGCGACACGCCGCCGCCGGCGCTGACCGTGCGCGTCTGCGACGGCCTGTCGTGCGAGATGGCGGGCGCGCAGGACCTGCTGGCCCGCCTGCCGGCGCTGCTGGGCCGTGAGGTGCGCGTGGTGGCGGCGCCGTGCATCGGCCGCTGCGAGCAGGCGCCCGCGGTCGCGGTCGGCCAGGCACCGGTGGCGCGGGCGAGCGTCGACAAGGTGGTGGCGCAGCTGAAGTCGGGTGTCACGCAAGACCGTCCGTCCGGCGCGATCGACCTCGAGGCCTACGTGGAGCAGGGCGGCTACCGGCTGCTCAAGCAGTGCATCGCCGGCGAGCGCGAGGTCGACCCGGTGATCCGCGCGATGGAAGATTCCGGCCTGCGCGGCCTCGGCGGCGCGGGTTTTCCGGCCGGCCGCAAGTGGCGCATCGTGCGTGGCGAGCCCGCGCCGCGCCTGATGGCGGTGAACATCGACGAGGGCGAACCCGGCACCTTCAAGGATCGCTACTACCTCGAGCGCGACCCTCATCGTTTTCTCGAGGGCATGCTGATCGCCGCCTGGGCGGTGGGCATCGCGCGCATCTACGTCTACCTGCGCGACGAGTACCACGGCTGCCGCGCATTGCTCGAGCGTGAACTCGCCGCGCTGCGCGCGAACCCGCCGTACCCGGGCATGCCCGACATCGTGCTGCGACGCGGTGCCGGCGCCTACATCTGCGGCGAAGAGTCGGCGATGATCGAATCGATCGAAGGCAAGCGCGGCATGCCGCGCCTGCGCCCGCCCTACGTGGCGCAGGTGGGCCTGTTCGGTCGGCCGACGCTGGAGCACAACTTCGAGACGCTGTACTGGGTGCGCGAGATCCTCGAGAAGGGTGGTGCCTGGTTCGCCTCGCACGGGCGGCACGGGCGCAAGGGGCTGCGCTCGTTCTCGGTGTCGGGGCGCGTGAAGAGCCCCGGCGTCAAGCTGGCGCCGGCCGGCATCACGATCCGCGAACTGATCGACGAGCACTGCGGCGGCATGGCCCACGGCCATGCGTTCTACGCCTATCTGCCGGGCGGCGCCTCGGGCGGCATCCTGCCGGCCGCGATGGGCGATATCCCGCTCGACTTCGACACGCTGCAGCCGCACGGCTGCTTCATCGGCTCGGCCGCGGTGATGGTGCTGTCGGACCATGACAGTGCCGTCGGCGCGGCGCGCAACCTGATGCGCTTCTTCGCGCACGAGAGCTGCGGCCAGTGCACGCCGTGCCGCAACGGCACCGCCAAGGCGTCGGCGCTGATCGCCGGCAAGGCATGGGACGTGCCCCTGCTGCAGGACCTGTCCACCGTGATGCGTGATGCGTCGATCTGCGGCCTCGGCCAGGCGGCGCCGAATCCGGTGGACTGCGTGATCAAGTACTTTCCGCACGAGCTTGCAGCCAAGGAGTCGCGATGAGCGCGGTCACCCGCCGGCGATCGACCGAGGTCGAGGTCAAGCGCGTCAGCTTCCAGCTCAACGGCCGCGAGGTCAGCGCGCGCGCCGACGAGCCGCTGATCGAGGTCGCCGCACGCGAGGGTGTGGAGATTCCGCGCCTGTGTTATCGCCAGGACCTCGACGCCGTGGGCAACTGCCGCGCGTGCGTCGTCGAGATCGAGGGCGAACGCGTGCTGGCGCCGTCGTGCTGCCGCACGGCCACCGCCGGCATGAAGGTCACGACCGACAGCCCGCGCGCGCTCAAGTCGCAGCAGATGGTGCTCGAGCTGCTGCTGGCCGACATGCCCGAGACCGGCTACACGCGGCACAGCGAGCTCGACGACTGGGCGGCGAGGCTCGCGATCGGCAAGCCGCGTTTCGCGCCGCGCGCGCAACCGGTGGCCGACACCTCGCATCCGGCGATCGCGGTGCACCTGGACGCCTGCATCCAGTGCACGCGCTGCCTGCGCGCCTGCCGTGACGAACAGGTCAACGACGTGATCGGCCTGGCCTTCCGCGGCGACCATGCGAAGATCGTGTTCGACATGGACGACCCGATGGGTGCGTCCACCTGCGTGGCCTGCGGCGAATGCGTGCAGGCCTGCCCCACCGGCGCGCTGATGCCGGCGCGCGACGCCGCGCTCGCGGTGCCCGACAAGCAGGTGGATTCGGTGTGCCCGTACTGCGGCGTCGGCTGCCAGCTGACCTATCACGTCAAGGACAACAAGATCCTCTACGTCGAGGGCCGCGACGGGCCGGCCAACCAGTCGCGCCTGTGCGTCAAGGGTCGCTACGGCTTCGACTATGCCAATCACCCGCAGCGATTGACGCGGCCGCTGGTGCGTCGCGCCGACGCGCCGCCCAAGCGCGGCGACTTCGTGATGGATCCGGACCATGTGATGGACGTGTTCCGCGAGGCGACGTGGGACGAGGCGCTGGCGCTGGCCGGCGGCAAGCTGAAAGCCATCCGCGACCAGCACGGCCCCAAGGCGCTGGCCGGCTTCGGCTCGGCCAAGGGCAGCAACGAAGAGGCCTATCTGTTCCAGAAGCTGGTGCGCACGGGGTTCGGCAGCAACAACGTCGACCACTGCACGCGGCTGTGCCACGCCTCGTCGGTGTTCGCGCTGCTCGAAGGCATCGGCTCCGGCGCGGTGAGCAACCCGGTGATGGACGTCACCCAGGCCGAGGTGGTGATCCTGATCGGCGCCAACCCGACGGTGAATCATCCGGTGGCGGCCACCTGGATCAAGAACGCGGTGAAGAACGGTACGAAGCTGATCGTCTGCGATCCGCGCCGATCCGACCTCTCGCGCATCGCGCACCGCTACCTGCAGTTCAACGCCGACACCGACGTGGCGATGCTGAACGCGCTGATGCACGTGATCGTCACCGAGGGCCTGGTCGACGAGTCGTTCATCCGCAGCCGCACGATCGGCTACGACGAGCTGCGGCAGAACGTGGCGGCGTATTCGCCCGAGGCGATGGCGCCGATCTGCGGCATCGACGCCGAGACGCTGAGGGAAGTGGCGCGTCTGTATGCGCGCTCCAAGGCCTCGATGATCCTGTGGGGCATGGGCATCAGCCAGCACGTGCACGGCACCGACAACGCGCGCTGCCTGATCGCGCTGGCGCTGATGACCGGGCAGATCGGCCGGCCCGGCACCGGGCTGCACCCGCTGCGCGGCCAGAACAACGTGCAGGGCGCGTCCGACTCGGGCCTGATCCCGATGATGCTGCCCGACTACCAGCGCGTGAACGAGCCCGCTGTGCGCGCGCGTTTCGAGAAGGCCTGGCAGCTCGCCCCCGGCACGCTCGACGCCAAGCCCGGCCTCACCGTGGTGGAGGTGATGCACTCCATCGTCGAAGGTGGCGTGCGCGGCATGTACATCATGGGCGAGAACCCGGCGATGTCGGACCCCGACGCCAATCATGCGCGCGAGGCGCTGGCGGCGCTGGAGCACCTGGTGGTGCAGGACATCTTCCTCACCGAGACGGCCTACCTGGCGGATGTGATCCTGCCGGCGAGCGCCTTCCCCGAGAAGACCGGCACCTTCACCAACACCGACCGCCTGGTGCAGCTGGGCCGACAGGCGTTGCAGCCGCCCGGCGACGCGCGGCAGGACCTGTGGATCATCCAGAGCATCGCGCAGCAGCTCGGTCTCGACTGGCACTACGAGCACGTGTCGCAGGTGTTCGACGAGATGCGCCACACGATGCCGAGCATCGGCGGCATCACCTGGGAACGGCTCGAGCGCGAGCACGCGGTGACCTACCCGTGCATGAAGGAAGGCGACCCGGGCGATCCGGTGGTGTTCGTCAGCGACTTCCCGCGCGAGGGCGGCAAGGCGCGCTTCGTGCCCGCTGACATCATCCCGGCCGACGAGCGGCCCGACACCGAGTACCCGCGCGTGCTGATCACCGGCCGCCAGCTCGAGCATTGGCACACCGGCAGCATGACGCGCCGCACGATGGTGCTCGACGCGATCGAGCCCGACCCGACCGCGACGCTGCATCCGCTGGATCTGGCCGAGATGGGCATCACTCCGGGCGACGTGATCACGATCGCGTCGCGCCGCGGCAGCGTGTCGCTCTACGCCCGCGCCGACGACGGCACGCCGCGCGGCGCGGTGTTCGTGCCGTTCTGCTACTACGAGGCGGCGATCAACAAGCTGACCAACTCGGCGCTGGATCCGTTCGGCAAGATCCCCGAGTTCAAGTACTGCGCGGTGCGCGTGGAGCGTGGTGGCGCGGTGCCGCAGCAGAGCAGCTTCGGCGGAGGCTTGGCGATTGCCGCCGAGATGGCCCGGTAGGCCGCGCGCTGCCGGTCAGCGCGCTGTTGCGACAACGCGTTCGCGCCAGGCGGTACCCGCCCGGGGCTCATACTGGGTCCTTCGCCCCTCGCTCCAAGGTTCGCGCCGCCAACGGCCGCTCAGGGCCGCAAGCAGCCGCCCGGTCGCCGTCGATCGTCGGGGACACTGTCAGGCGATCACTTCCAGCCTCACCCGCCCGCGCTCGGCCGCCATGCTGCGCGCCAGCAGCTTGATCAGCGCGTAGACCGCGTCGATGTGCGGCGTCGGCGTGTCGGTGAGGCGGCCCAGTTCGACCACCGAACCGACGAGCGCGTCGATCTCGGGTGCGCGGCCGGCCTCCACGTCCTGCAGCATCGAGGTCTTGTGCTTGCCGACCTTCTCGGCACCGGCGATGCGCTTGTCGAGCGACACACGGAACTGGATGCCGAGCTTGTTCGCCACCGCCTGCGCCTCGCCCATCATCTTGGCGGCGAGGTCGCGGGTCAGCGGGTACTGGCAGATGTCGACCAGCGTGGCATGCGAGGCCGCGCTGATCGGGTTGAAGGTCAGGTTGCCCCACAGCTTGAGCCAGATCTCGGCGCGGATGTCG
The DNA here is from genome assembly GCA_044222685.1 of Burkholderiaceae bacterium. Taxonomy (GTDB): domain Bacteria; phylum Pseudomonadota; class Gammaproteobacteria; order Burkholderiales; family Burkholderiaceae_C; genus JAEUPI01. Next base: position 5,407 of record JBGAMU010000002.1, on the reverse strand, counting down.
TCGAGCACCGGCGCCTTGAGTCCGGCCCGCGTGAAGCACTCCGACAGACGCGTCACGCGCTCGCTGGCGCTGCCGTCGAGCTCGCCGAGCGGGAAGCGATCGCCTTCGATATGGCGCACGACGCCGGGCGCGACCAGCTCGGTGGCGGGATAGACCACGCAGCCGATCACCTGCTGCGGCGGGATCGCGCGCAGGATCGCGCCGTCGGGGTCGACACTCTCGACCGGGCGGCCGGCCAGCGCTCCGCCGTGCTGATGGAAGTACCAGAACGGAATGCCGTTCTGCATCGTCACCACCATCGTCTGCGGGCCGATCAGGTGCGGCACCTGGCCGGCGACGTCGGCCACCTGGTGGGCCTTCATCGCGAGGATCACGACGTCCTGCACGCCGAGGCCGGCGTAGTCGTTGGTGGCGCGCACCTGGGCCGCGTGCAGCTCGCTGCCGTCGGCCAGCCTGAGCGTCATGCCGCGCTGGCGGATGGCCTCCAGGTTGGCGCCGCGCGCGACGAAGGTGACGTCTTCGCCGGCTAACGCCAGCTTGACTCCGACATAGCCGCCGATGGCACCGGCGCCGATGATGGCGATTCGCATGAGGGTCTCGTTTGCAGGCTGTAGAACATGCTGTGCGTCACCCGAAGCGGTTGGCGAGCGTGCCGATGCCGGGGATCTCAATCTCGATGCTACTGGCCGGACGCATCACGCCCACGCCGAGCGAGGTGCCGCTGAGGATCAGATCCCCCGGATGGAGGGTCATGTCGCGCGAGAGGCTGCTGACGATCTTCGGCACGTTGAAATGCATGTCGGATAGCGGAAAGTCCTGTCTGACCTGGCCGTTGAGCAGCGTGCGCACACGCAAGGCGGCCGGATCGAGGCCACTGGCAATCACCGGGCCGAACGGGCAGAAGCCGTCGAAACCCTTGGCGCGCGCCCAGTGCGCGAAGGCCGGGTCGCGCGTCAGCACGTCGACCGCGGTGACGTCGTTGGCGCAGGTGTAGCCGAACACGTAGGACAGCGCCTCCTTCTCGGACACCGCCTTGCAGGTGCGGCCGATCACGATGGCCAGCTCGCCCTCGAAGATGACGCGGCTGTCGCAGGCCGGCACCGGAATCGTCGCGCCCGGATCGAGGTAGGTGTTGGGCGGCTTGAGCAGGTATTGCGGTTCGCTCGGCAAGCGCTGCTGCAACTTCTCCACCAGCGGGGCGAAGTTGTTGTACATCGCGATCACCTTGGTCGGCGTGCACGGGCGCAGCAGCGTCACGGCGTCGAGCGCGAGCTCGGTGCCGGCGGGGCGGCACTCGCCGAACATCTCGCCGTCGTAGACGCGGATGCGGTCGTCTTCGAGTGTGCCGAAGCCGACGAGGCCGGCGTGCGAGTAACGAATCCAGTGTTGCAGCATGGGACGGATGCTAGGCAGTGCGATCGATAACGTAAAATCAAACTTGACGACAGCTACCATTCAGAATAGCTAATGCATGCCGCCTGCCAGACATCGACGCAGCAGCGAGGCCGGCGGTGAGGCACGCCACCCTGCGCCAGCTGAAGGTGTTCGAGGCCGTGGCGCGGCTCAACGGCTTCTCGCGCGCGGCCGAGGAGCTGCACCTCACCCAACCCGCAGTGTCGACGCAGGTGCGCAAGCTGGAAGAGCACGCCGGCGTGCCGCTGTTCGAGCAGCTGGGCAAGAAGATCTTCCTCACCGCGGCCGGCACCGAGCTGCTGCACCACAGCCGGCTGATCATCCGGCAGTTCGAGGACGCCGACGCGGCGATGACGCAGTTCAAGGGCGTGGCCGGCGGCAAGCTCAACGTGGCGGTGATCAGTGCCGGCGACTACTTCTTCCCGCGGCTGCTGGTTCAGTTTGCCGGCCGCCACCCCGGCGTGCGCTTGAACCTGGCGGTGCACAACCGCGAAGACCTGCTGGTGCAGCTGGCCGACAACCTGACCGACCTGGCGGTGATGGTGCGCCCGCCGCACGACGCCGACACCGTGAGCGAGCCGTTCGCGCCGCACCCGTACGTGATCGTCGCGCCGCCGGGGCATGCGCTGGCGCGCGAACGCGGCATCCCGCTGGCGCAGGTGGTGCGCGAGCCGTTCATCGTGCGCGAGAAGGGCTCCGACACCTGGCAGTCGATGGCCGAGGGCCTGGGCCGGCAGCTCGAGCGGCTCAACGTGGCGATGGAGATCCGCAGCACCGAGACCATCAAGCAGGCCGTGCTCGCCGGCATGGGCATCAGCTTCCTGTCGGCCCACACCGTGAGCCGCGAGCTGCGCGACAAGTCGCTGGTGATGCTCGACGTGCAGGGCTTTCCGCTGATGCTCAACTGGTACCTGGTGCAGCGGCGCCAGAAGCGCCTGCCGCCGGTGGCCCGTGCCTTCCGCGAGTTCCTGCTTGCCGAAGGCGCCCGGCTGATCCGCGAGGTCGATCCGCTGCCGACGCCGCGAGCGCGTCGCGCGACGGCGAAGGCCCGAGCCCCTTTGCGCTGAACGGGCAGCGCGCCACAGTCGCTGCACCGCAACACAGGCACAAACCCCCACAGGGACATCCCGTGCTTTGTCGCGTTTCGCGGACGGCTTCGCGGGGTTACCGGCTTGCGTCCGCGCGAACGCGGCGTTTCACTGAGCGCTCACATCGGGCGCCTGCGCGCGGTGCAGTCCACGCGGCCGCCGGTTCAGGCGAATGCGAGGGGGCGGGACGGTTCAAGTCGAAGGATTCGGCGATGTACCAGAAGGCATGGGCAGCATCGGGTTCGCTGTGGCCGCGTTCGGGCACCCGCTACCTGCGCGGTCCCGCGGCGGCGCTGGCCCGGATGGCCGAGTTGCGCGAGGAGTTCGAACAGGCGCTGCGCGGCGCCTACAGTGAGCAGGCGAGCCTGCTGCGCTCGCGCGTGCGCGGCGCCGACAACCCCGATGATCTGTGGTACCTGCGAACCGAGATCTTCGAACAGGTGTCGTGCGCGATCAGCCAGGGCGAGGCGCATGTGCGCTTGCGTGAACTCGACATGATGTTCGAGCCGGTGCGCGGCCGAGGGCGCACGGGTTCCTAGTCTTCAGGGGGCGTTGCCGTCGCGCGTGGCCGCCCGCCGCGCGCGCCGCTGCAGCGCCTGCATCAGCAGGAAGAGAGCGGTCGAGAAGACGATCATGATCGTCGCCACCGCGGTCAGCGCCGGCGTGATGCTGTCGCGCAGGCCGGAGAACATCTCGCGCGGCAGCGTGCGCTGGTCGGGGCCGGCCACCAGCAGCGCGATCACCACGTCGTCGAACGAGGCGGCGAACGCGAACAGCGCGCCCGAGGCCATCGCCGGCACGATGCCCGGCAGCGTGACGCGAAGGAACGTGGTCGACGGCGGCGCGCCGCAGGCCGCCGCGGCACGGGCGAGGTTCGGGTCCTGCAGCTCCAGTGCGGTGAGCACCGGCACGACCACGAAGGGCACCGCGATCACCGTATGCGCGAGGATCAGTCCGCTGTAGCTGCTGGTCAGCGCCAGCGGCGCCAGGAAGAAGTAGCTCGCCACCGCGATCAGGATCACCGGCACGATCATCGGCGACAGCATCGCCAGCTTGAGCAGCGCGGCCCAGGCGCCGCGCTGGCGTGCCAGGCCGAGCGCCGCCAGCGTGCCGAGCAGCACCGAGATCGCGGTGGCGCTCAGGCCCACGAACAGCGAATTGCCGAGCGCCGTCATCCAGCGCCCGCCGCTGAAGACCTCGTGATACCAGCGCAACGACCAGCCGGGCATCGGGTAGGTGAGGAACGAGCCGCTGGAGAACGACAGCGGCACGATGGCCGCGATCGGCACCAGCAGGAAGGCCAGCACCGCGGCGCAGAATGTCCAGTAGAGCGCGCGCCAGGCCATGGTCAGCCCACTGCCATCGTGCGGCCACCCGACAGGCGGTGCGACACGGCGTAGAGCACCGCGGTCGTCACCAGCATCAGCAGGCCGAGCGCGGCGGCCAGGCCCCAGTTGCCGGTGTCGGTGGTGTAGGTGGCGACGAAGTAGCTCAGCATCTGGTCGGCGCCGCCGCCCACCAGCGCCGGCGTGATGTAGTAGCCGAGGGCGAGGATGAACACCATCAGCGAGCCGGCGGCGATGCCCGGCGCGGCGATCGGCAGGAACACCCGCACGAAGGCGGTGACCGGCGGCGCGCCCAGGCTGGCGGCCGCGCGCATGTAGTGCGGCGGTATGCCCTTGAGCACGCTGTACAGCGGCAGGATCATGAACGGCAGCAGCACGTGCGTCATCGCCACCAGCACGCCGGTGCGGTTGTAGATCAGCGCCAGCGGCTCGGCGATGAGCCCGAGCTTGAGCAGCAGGCTGTTGACCATGCCTTCGCGCTGCAGCACCACCACCCAGGCGGCGGTGCGCACCAGCAGCGAGGTCCAGAACGGCAGCAGCACCAGGATCATCAGCGCGTCGGCCGTGCGCTCCTTCACCTGCGTGAGCAGCATCGCCACCGGAAAGCCGAGCAGCAGGCACAGCAGCGTCACCGTGGCGCTGATGGCCAGCGTGCGGCCCAGCACGTCGAGGTAGATGCGGTTGGCCTCGGCCGCGCGATGGATGCGGCCCTGCACGTCGCGCGTCAGGTCGAGCGACGCCAGCACGTAGAAGGCCGACACCGGCCCGCGCGCGCGCTTCACCGCGGCAAAGAACGCCGGCGTGCCGAGCGTGGGGTCGACCTTCTCGAAGAAGCCGGCGTCGAGGCTGTCCGGTGCCACACCGGCCGCCTCGCGCGCGGCGCGCATCAGCGTCGAGCGCACACCGTTGACTTCGTAGTTCAGCCGCCGCGCCGCATCGGCCAGCGTGCTGGCCTCGCGTGCGGCGACCAGGTCCTGCCCGAAGGCGGGCCACAACGCGCCGGGCAACCCGGTGCCGGGCTCCCACTGTTCGAGCACCGCCAGCGTGCGCGGCAGCGCACGCGGCACCTCGGCCTCGCGCACCGCCAGCGACAGCAGCCACGCCAGCGGCACGACGAAGAAGACGAGCAGGAACGCGGTCAGTGGCGCCAGCAGCGCCGAACGACCACCGAGCTTCACGTCCTTACTTCGTGCCGGACCACTTCGTCCAACGTTCGGCAAGCTTGTCACCGTTGTCGATCCAGAACTTCGGATCCTCGGCGAAGGCCTGCTTCAGGATGTCTGGGTTGGTCGGCAGTTCGCCCATCAGGCTCTTGTCGATCAGCGGGGCGGCGCCGGCGGCGGTGACGCCGTAACGCACGTACTTGGGCAGCTTGGCCTGGTTGTCGGGCCGGCCGAGGAACTCGAGCAGCTTCTCGGCGTTGGCCTTGTTGGGCGTGCCCTTCATGATGACCCAGCTGTCCATCGTGTAGGGCGTGTCCTTCCAGACCATCTTGAAGTTCTTCTTGTCCTTCTCGTTGGCGGCGGTGATGCGGCCGTTGTAGGCGGTGGTGAACACCAC
>JBGAMU010000159.1:0-8137 GCA_044222685.1 Burkholderiaceae bacterium | reverse complement strand
ACGAGGCGATGGCCAAGGGCGCGGCCGGCGTGATGATCGCGCCACCGAACACGCTGCGCACCGACGACCAGATCGTCACCTACTACGCGCAGGCGGCACAGGCGATCGGCGCCGACGTGCCGTTCGTGATCCAGGACTACCCGCTCACCTTCACCGTGCAGATGACGCCGGGCGTGATTCGCCGCATCGTGATGGACAACGCGACGTGCGTGATGCTCAAGCACGAGGACTGGCCGGGCCTGGACAAGATCAGCGCGCTGCGTGGTTTCGAGCGCGATGGCTCGATGCGGCACGTGTCCATCCTGTGCGGCAATGGCGGCCTGTTCCTCGACTTCGAGATGGAGCGCGGCGCCGACGGCGCGATGACGGGTTATGCCTTCGCCGACATGCTGTGCGACGTGGTGCGCCTGTCGGCCGCGGGCCAGCGCGACGCGGCGCACGCGCTGTTCGACGCCCACCTGCCGCTGCTGCGCTACGAGCAGCAGCCGGGCGTGGGACTGGCGGTGCGCAAGTACGTGATGCACCGGCGCGGACTGTTGAGTTCAGCGGCCCAGCGCAAGCCGGGCGGCGCCATCACGCCGACCGCGAAGGCCGAGGTCGACTACCTGCTGCAGCGGCTGGCGCGGCACGATCCGCGCGCGCGCCTGGCGCAAGGCTGAACCACGGGTTGCGGCGATGATCCTGACCGCGATGCCCGACCTGCCGCCGCGGCCGGAAACCGCGGCCAACGCGGCGTTCCGGCGCTGGTACCTGGCGCGCTGGGGTCGCGAGAACGCCGTGGTGTGCGGCCGCACCACGCAGGCCGAATACCCGCCGCACACGCAGACACTGTCGATCAAGACGGCCTGGTCGGGCCGCGAGCGCTACTTCCTGCCGCACCGTGAGGTGGTGGTCGACGACGACAACTACCTGATCCTCAACGAAGGCCTCACCTACTCGAGCCTGCTCGCCTCGCGCCGACCGACCGAGTCGTTCTCGGTCTTCTTCCGCCCGGGCATGCAGGCCGAGGTGCAGGCCGCGCGACGTCAGAGCCTGAACGAGGCGCTGGCGCAGCCCGACGCCGGGCGACGCACGATCGGCTTCTCCGAGCACCTGCGCCCGCACGATCGCGTGGTGTCGGCGCGGCTGCGCGGGCTGCGCGACCAGGTGCTGGCCGGCGAGCGCAGCGAAGACTGGCTCGAGGAGCAGCTGCTGATGCTGCTCGACGCGATGCTCGCGGCCGAGACCGCGGCCGCCGCCCGCGCCGGGCGGCTGCAGGCCGCGAAGGCGAGTACCCGCGAAGAACTGACGCGGCGGTTGCGGCTGGCGGCCGACCTGATCGAGAGCGCGCACACCGAGCCGCTGAGCCTGGCGCAGCTGGCCGACGCGGCCTGCCTGTCGCGCTACCACTTCGTACGCCACTTTCGCGAGCTCTACGGCATGACGCCGCACGCCGCGCTGACCGCCAAGCGCGTGCGCTGCGCCCGCCGCCTGATGCAGGGCGGCGAGACCGACAGCGAGCGCATCGCGCTGGCGAGCGGCTTCGGCAGCCGCTGGGCCATGCGGCGCGCACTGCGCCGACACGCCGCCGACTGACCTCTGTCATGCGACGCTGCCGCGGTGCACGATCGGCACCGTGGTTCGTGGAATCGGCCCTCGAAATTCCTGCGCCGCCTGAACGGCGACCGCATCGCGTACGTCGGACCGAACATCGACTCCGATCAGCAGCGCACCTGGAGCAGCCTGATCGCCGTCGGCGTGCTGCTGATCTCGCTGGGCGTGGTGCGCTACCTCGGCGTGCCGCGCGGGCGGCGGCGCTGGGCGCTGGCGCCGTTCCTGCTGCCGGCGGTGATCACGTTGATCGCGGTGATGCTGACACCGGACGTGCCGCGCCGCGCCTTCCACATTGCCATCCTGCTGCCATATGCCGGGGCCGCGCTGCTGGCGTTTCGCCGCTCGACCCAGTATCCCGGCGACTGACACGTGCTGCTCGGCCTTGCGCTGCTGGCTCCGGCCGTCACCCCCTATCTGCTGCTGGCGGCGGGCCTGCCGGCAACCCAGTTGAAGTACTTTGCCGGCGTCTCGGTGGTGCTGTTCGGGATGGTCCTGCTCACGGTGAGCCTGCTGCGGCGCCAACGTGTGCTCGATGCCGAGGTGCATCGCCGCTCGGCCGCCGAAGACGAGCTGCGCCACGCCAATACCCGGCTGGAGGCGCGGGTGGCCGAGCGCACCGCACACCTTCACGAACTGGCCCAGGGCCTGGAGACGTTCAATCGCTGCGTATCGCACGACTTGCGCGGCCCGCTCGGCGGCATGGCACAGCTGGCACGCATGGCCACCGAGGCGATGGAGCGCGGCGATCCATCGGTCGCGCGACGCGCGCTGCCGATGATCTCGTCGCAATGCGACGCCTCGTCGCGCCTGGTCACCACCATGCTCGATCTGGCACGTCTGGGCGAGCAGCAGGCCAGTCCCGAGCCGCTGTACGTGGCCGACCTGGTGCAGTCGGCGTTCGACGAGGTGATGCTCGGTCTGCCGGCGACCGGGCCCCGACCGGAGCTGCACTGTGCGCCGATGCCGCAGGTGATGTCCGATCCGCGGCTGCTGCGGCCGGCGCTGGTCAACCTGATCGGCAATGCCGCCAAGTTCTCACGCGAGGCCGCGCATCCGCGCATCGATGTCGACGGCACGGTGCACGGGCGCGACCTCGTCCTGTGCGTGCGCGACAACGGCGTCGGCCTGTCGCCGGAGGTGGCCGAGCGCATCTTCGAGCCGTTCTATCAAGCCCATGGTGCACGTTTCGAGGGCCATGGCCTGGGGCTCAGCATCGTGCGCCGCGCGGTGCAGGCCCTGGGCGGCCGGGCCTGGGCCGAACCCCGTGCCGAAGGCGGCGCGTCGCTGTGCTTCTCGCTGCCAGGTGCCGTGCTGGCCGATACGCTCAGCCATGGCAACTCCGCTGTGGCGGCCTGAGGTCACGTTGAAGCAGACGTCGCGGTGCGACTCGTCGCGCCACGTCGAGCGGCCCCAACTTCGCAATTTCTGCTCCCATCCACCGGCCGCCGTTGGCTAGGCTCGACCCGTGTTCCACACGATCCACGGGAGATGATCGATGCCACAGCAATACCTGCTGCTGTTTCGCGGGGGTGATCCGGCGCGCGCCGGCTTCAGCCCGCACACGGCGATGAAGCAATGGGGCGAGTGGGTCGCCGCGCTCAAGCAGGACGGCCGCTTCGTGCACGGCGAGCCGCTGCAGGGCCCCGACGGCTGCGTGCTGGCCGCCGAGGGCCGCGTCACGCGCGGCAGCGTGGGCGGCGACGAGGCGCGTGTCAACGGCTACCTGGCCGTGCGCGCGCCCGATCTCGACGCCGTGCAGACGCTGGCACAGGATTGTCCGGTGCTGCTGCACGGCGGCACGGTGGAGATCCGCCCGGCCTTCGTGGTCAATGGCAAGGGCTAGGCGTCGTGCGATCGGTCGGGCGGCGCTGGCGCTGGCCGGCGCGCTGCTGGGTACGGCGGTGATGGCGCAGTCACCACCAACGGCTGCCTCCGCGGCCGCCTCACCGCCCGCCGCCGTGGCCAAGCCGCCGCCCTGCCAGGCGCCCGAGTACCGCCAGTTCGACTTCTGGCTCGGCCACTGGGACGTCTTCACGCCCGACGGCAAGCCCGCCGGCGAGAACGTCATCGAGCGCGTGCTCGGCGGCTGCGTGCTGCGCGAAAGCTGGAGCGGACGCGGCGGCTTCACCGGCTCGAGCCTGAACGGCTACGACGCCGACGACAAGCGCTGGCACCAGAGCTGGTTCGACAACCAGGGTGGCCGGCTCGAGCTGGCGGGTGGACGCGAAGGTACCGCGATGGTGCTGGCGTCGGCGACACCGCACCCCAACAAGCCCGGCGTCGTGCAGCGCCAGCGCATCACCTGGACGCCGCTGCCAGACGGCGCGGTGCGCCAGCTGTGGGAGACGTCAGACGACGACGGCAAGAGCTGGCGCGTCGCCTTCGACGGCCGCTACGTGCGCAGGCGCTGAGGGCGGACCCTACAGGCCGAGCCGCTCGGGCGCCAGGTAGGCCTGGCGGAACGTCTCGAACGGCGGCTGCTCGGCCTGTTCGAGCAGCCGCTGCGCGGCCAGCGATGCACGCGCCTCGGCGCTGAAGTGTTCGCGCATCGACTCGGCGAATGGCAGCTCGAGCAGGTGCGCGCGCGTGGCTTCGGACTGCGTGCGCACGAAGCGGGTGTACGAGCTGTCGTACTGTTGGCGCATCGCGTCGAGCACCCGCGCCGAGGGCAGCGTGTCGGTGCGCTGCAGCGCCGTCTGCGCCGCGCGCAAGGCGCCGCGGTAGGCGTCGCCACCGAACACGGCGTCGAGGCGCTGCGCGATCGGCGCGCACGCTTCCAGCAGCTCGGCGCCCCAGTCGGCCAGCGACACCTCTCCGCCGCCGCGCTCGAGCTTCAGGCCCGGCTGTCGGCCCGACGCCGCGGTGCGCAGCTGGTTGCGCGCGATCGCCGCGATCTCGGCGGGCGAGTCCGGCAGGCTGTCGGTGAGCAGACAGTGCAGCAGGAACACGTCGAGCAGGCGCATCGTCGACGCCTCGATGCCCACCGGCACGAAGGGGTCGAGGTCCATGCAGCGCACCTCGACGTACTCGACGCCGCGCTCGCGCAAGGCGTGCAGTGGTCGCTCGCCGGTCTTGATCACGCGCTTCGGGCGGATGGTGCCGTAGAACTCGTTCTCGATCTGCAGCAGCGTGGTGGCGAGCTGGTTGTACTCGCCGCCCGGGTTGTGGATGCCGATCGCCTCGTAGGGCGGATAGGGCCTGGTCAACGCGCCCTGCAGCGACGCGCCGTAGCTCTGCAGGCTGTTGTAGCTGACCGCCAGCGAGGCCTGCGCGTCGCTCTGGTAGCCGAGGCGCCCCATGCGCAACGAGGTCGCGTGCGGAAGGTACAGCGTGTGCGGCGACAGCGTCTGCAGCTCGTGCTGGCGACCCTCGACGAAGCTCGAACACACCGCCGGCGACGCGCCGAACAGCACCAGCAGCAGGAACGAGTGGCGCCGGAAGTTGCGGATCAGCGCGAAGTAGTCTTCGTTGCTCAGACCCGGCATGGACCAGTTGTAGTGGATGCCCGAGATGGTCTGCATGCGCCGCCCGTAGCGGTGGCCCAGGCCCATGCGGTAGACGCTCTTGGCACGGCCGATGTTGGACGTGCCGTAGCGGCCGATGGGAATCGTCTCGTCGGGCGGCAGGCCGCAGGGCATGCTGGCGACCCACAACATCTCGTTGCCCGCCTCGCGCAGCGCATGCAGCACGAACTGATGGATCTGCGTGATCTCGTCGACGCAGCTCTGCGCGTCGGGGTGCACGCCGGTGATCAGCTCGAGCTGCGACTCGCTGTAGTCGGTGGTGATGTGCGGATGGGTCAGCGCCGAACCGAGCGCCACCGGGTGCGGCGTGAGCGCGAGCGCGCCGTTGGCCAGCACGCGCAGGCTTTCCTTCTCGATGCCCCGGCGCATGCCCAGCAGGCGTTCGGGCGCCAGGGCGGCCAATGTGTCGGCGAGTCGGCTCAAACTGTCCCCAATCACACCGCGGCGGAAGTCTTGGTTGTCCCGCCGGCAGCTCGTTTGTCGTGGGCGACCCACCAGGCCACCGCGAAGGAGCCCATCCTAGCGGCGCCCACCGAAGTCTGCTCGGCCGGGGGCAATATGCCGGCCGCCCAGGGCACCCGGCCTTGATCTAGACGAAGCGGAAGGCGATGCTGCCCAGCGGCCCGTAGTCGGCCTGCAGCGTGTCGCCCTTCAGCGCGGTGGTGGGCCGCGTGAACGAGCCGGCCAGCACCACGTCGCCGGCGTTCAGCTGCTCGTCGTGGGGCGCGATCCGGTTCGCCAGCCAGGCGACGCCGTTGGCGGGGTGGTTCAGCACGCCGGCGGCCAACCCCGTCTCCTCGACCCCGCCGTTCTTGTGCAACAGCGCGCCGACCCAGCGCAGGTCGACATCCATCGGCCGCACCGGGCGGCCGCCGAGCACGATGCCGGCGTTGGCGGCGAAGTCGCTGATGGTGTCGAACACCTTGCGCGGCGCCTTCGTCTCGCGGTCGAACTGCTCGATGCGCGCGTCGATGATCTCGATCGCCGGGCTCACGTAGTCGGTCGCCGACAGCACGTGAAACAGCGTGACGCCCGGGCCCTTCAGCGGCTTGCCGAGGATGAACGCGAGCTCGACCTCGATGCGCGGCGCGATGAAGCGCTCGATCGGGATGTCGGCGCCGTTGGCGAAGAACATGTCGTCCATCAGCGGCGCGTAGTCGGGCTCGTCGATCTGGCTGGACAGCTGCATCGCACGCGAGGTGAGGCCGATCTTGCGGCCCTTGATGGTCCGGCCGTCGGCGAGCTCGAGCGCGACCCAGGCGCGCTGGATCGCGTAGCCGTCGTCCACGGTCATTTGCGGATGGCGCTTCGAGAAGTGGCGCACCTGCGTGCGTGTCTTGCGCGCCTGGTACAGCTCGCGGGCCAGCGATTCGATGGTTTCCTTCGGCAGCATCAGGTGGGGCCTTTCGCGAACAGCGGGTGCAGGTTGCCGAACTTGGCGTCGAACACTTCGGGGCCTTCGTCGACCTGCAACGTCAGGCCCACCGGCCGCCGCGCGAGCAGCGGCGCGAGAAACGCCTTGGCCGCCGCCGCGAGCACCTCGCCGGCCTGGCGCTTGACCGAATCACTGCGGCCGCGGCCCATGCGCAGGTTGAAATACGCGAATGCGTAGTCGGCCTTGCCATCGGCAACGGCATAGTGCGCCGCCGGATAGGCCAGCACGCGCGTGCCGCCGGTGGGGAAGACCTGCGCGCCGGTTTCGTCCTTCACGGTGAGCATCGCGTCGGCCAGCACGCGGCACAACGCGGTCATGTCGCACTCGCGGTCGAGCTGCGGGGTGTAGAGGATCACCAGGTGCGGCATCGAGCCTCTCCTACAACCGAGTGGCCACCGAGGTATAGCCGTCGGCGCGCGAGGCCTGCGGCGGCGGCACGGCCCGACCGTCCTGCGGCGTGACCGGGAACACCACGTTGATCTGCCCGGTGCCCGAGGCGCCGAAGTACGGCGTGACCACCTCCGCCTTGCCGTCGTAGGCGCTCCAGCCCAGCACGCCGAGCAGCATCGCGGTGTCGTGCATGAAACCTTCGCCGTGGCCCTTGGCGGCGTACTCGGGCAGCATCTCGCAGAAAGTCTTCCACTGCCCCTGCTGCCACAGGCGCACCACCTGGTGGTCGAGCTGCTCGAGGAACGGACTCCAGATCTTGAAGCCGTATTCCGGTGCCAGGCCGTTCTGCGCGAAGCGGTGGCTCAACGAGCCGCTGGCCAGGAACGCCACCGTGCCGTCGTAGTGGTCCTCGACCGCCTTGCGCATGGCCCAGCCCAGGCGTGCGCTGTCGTTGAGGTAGTGCACGGTGCACAGCGCCGAGACGGAGACCGACTTGAAGCGCCGGTCGGCGTTCATGTAACGCATCGGCACCAGCGTGCCGTATTCGGGCCCGAGCGTGGTGGCCGGGTGCGCCAGCGTCTCCACGCCCTGCTCGTTGCACACGCGCGCCAGCAACTGCCCGAGCTGCGGGTTGCCGGGAAACTCATACGGCAGGTTCGCGATGAAGTGCGGCAGCTCGTTGCTGGTGTACGTCCCCTTGAACAGCGGCGCGCAGTTGATGTGGTAGTTGGCGTTGACGAGCCAGTGCGTGTCGAACACGACGATCGTGTCGACGCCCAGCTCGCGGCAGCGGCGCGCGATCTCCTTGTGCCCATCGATGGCGTCCTGCCGTGTGCCCTTGCGCGGACCATCGAGCTCGCTGAGATACATCGACGGCACGTGGGTGATCTTGGCGGCGAGTGCGACTTTGCCCATGGTGTTGGCTCCTTTGCCTTCGCTTGTCTTCGCTTCTCTTCAGCCTGCATGCATGCGCCGGCGCACGGCAAAGTCGGGTTCGGCCAGGCCCGGGCACTTCGATGAGGCGGTCCCCGCTGCGCGCGGACTGCCCTGCGGTGCTCGGGCCGCGAGGGCGGCTGCGGAACTCGCCCTCGCGCGGGTGCGACGCTCCTGCGGAGCGCCGCTGCGCTCGGAGCTCGTCCAGTCCTCGCCGCAGGCGAGGACCGACCCCGTATGAGCCCCCAGCGGGTACCGCCCG
>JBGAMU010000158.1:0-8153 GCA_044222685.1 Burkholderiaceae bacterium | reverse complement strand
CCCTGGTCGATGCGCACCCGATCACCGACCTTCAACCCGTCGAGCTGCGTGGGCTCGAAGGTCCGAGTGTCGCCGTTGTCGAGATGCACCTTCACCCGGTAGCCGATCACCTTGCGGTTCTGCGATTTCTCGATCTGGTGGCCGGCGACCGCGCCACCGACCGCGCCGACGACAGTCATCGCCTTCTTGCCGTCACCCTTGCCGAACTGATGTCCGACCACACCGCCCAGCAGGCCGCCGACCACGGCGCCGGCCCCGCTCGGTGCGGCTTCAGTGAGGGTCTCGATCTCCTGCACGGCGCCGAGATGGGCGCTGGCCACGGCCACCGGCCTGGCCATCGGTGCGGCATCGGCCACCGGCATCTTGTCGGCGACCGGCTGGCGCACCGCGGCCTTGGCCTGCGTCTGCGCGGGCGCCGGTTTCGGCGCAGGCTTGGCCACCGGCGCGGGAGCCGGCTGCGGCGCCGCCTGTGGTGCCGGCGCGGCCTGCAGCACCGGCGCTGCCACCGGGGCCGGCTCGGCCACTGCCACCACCGGCGCGGCGGCGACAGGCGCCTTGGCGGCCGTGCTGCCATCCTGCGGACCGCAGGCGCTCAGGCCGGCGCCCAGGCCCGCGAGCAGCAGCGGGGTGGCCCATCGCAGGGGGTGATTCGTCGTCTTCATCCTCGTCCTCCAGTTTGAGACCAGGTGCCCGGTTGGCTTGCCGGGCTACGTCGTTCGACACCTTACGGCAGCGGCGGGCGCGTGGTGTTTCGTGAGGTGACGGCCGCGCACGACTGCACGAAATGCCCCTGGGTTTTGCCGCAATGCGGTTCGAGGCGTCACGTGCTCGAATGCGTCCCCACATCACGCCCGCGAGGAGCCACGACATGTCTGCAGCAACGAATCGGCGCGGCTTTCTGTTGACGGGCGGCGCGCTGGCCGCGGCGGGACTGGGCACTCCTGCACAGGCGGCAATGGGGCCGAACGACAAGTTCGATCTGCTGGTGCGCAACGCCAACGTGCTCGACCCGAGCCAGAAGCTCTCGGGCAAACGCGACATCGGCATCCGCTACGGCCAGATCGAAGCGATGGAGGCGAGTCTTGCGCCCGAGCGGGCCAACCGCGTGCTCGATGCCGCCGGCAAGCTGGTGACGCCGGGGCTGATCGACCTGCATGCACACACCTATCCCTACGGTTCGGCGATCGGCATCCCGGCCGACGAGCTGGTGGCGCACCAGTGCACCACCACGGTCGTGTCGGCGGGCGACGCGGGCGCCAACAACATCGCCGCGTTCCGCCGCTTCATCGTGCCCGGCACACGCACGCGGCAGTACGCGTTCGTGCACATCGCGGTCGGCGGGCTGGTCGGATTTCCGGTACCCGAACTGTTCAACATCGACTATGCGCAGCCGGCGATGGCCGCACGCGCGGTGGCCGAGAACGCCGACCTCGTGCTCGGCGTCAAGGTGCGCATGAGCGAGAACGTAATCGCGCGCCACGGCATCGAGCCGCTCAAGCGCGCCATCGCCGCCTGCGAGCAATCCGGCGTGCCGGCCAAGGTGATGTGCCACATCGGCGGCGTGGCCACCGGCGACCTGATGACGCAGATCCTCGACACGCTGCGTGCCGGCGACATCCTCACGCACTGCTATTCGGGTGCCGTCAACGACGCCAGGCAGGGCACCAACATCGTCCAGGACGGCAAGCTGCTGCCGGCGGCGCTGGCGGCCAAGCAGCGCGGTGTCATCTTCGACATCGGCCACGGCGGCGGCAGTTTCGACTTCACGATCGCCGAGGCGGCGATCGCCCAGGGCTGCCCGCCCGACACCATCTCGTCGGATATCCACGTGTTCTCCGGCAACACGCCGGGCATGCCGTACCTGCCGTGGGTGATGAGCAAGTTCCTGACGCTCGGCTTCACGCTCGAGCAGGTGGTGGCCATGGCGACCATGGTGCCGGCGCGCATCATCGGTCGCGTGCCCAAGCTCGGCACGCTGCAGGTCGGCGCGCCGGCGGACCTGTCGATGTTCGACGTGGTCGACGGCCCGGTGTCGTTCGTCGACACACGCAACAACAAGCGCGACGGCAAGACCTATTTGCGGCCGGCCGGCACCGTGATGGCGGGCGTGGCCTATGGCCGGCCCTACCAGTCGCCGTTCAGTTCCCGCTGAGTCCTTCGCCGAGGAACGCGCGCCGGATCTCCGCCCGCGACATGATCGCCTCGGGTGCGCCCTCGGCGACGATGCGCCCTTCTTCCAGCACGTAGACACGCTGCGCGATCTGCAGCGCCGTGGCGACATTCTGTTCGACCAGCAGGATCGTCATGCCGCCAGCGGCGATGCGCTCGATGGCGGCGAACATGTCGCGCACCACCAGCGGCGACAGGCCGAGCGAGGGCTCGTCCAGCAGCAGCAGCTTGGGGCGCGCCATCAGGGCACGGGCGATCGCGACCATCTGCTGCTGCCCGCCCGACAACGCCGCCGCCGGTGCCTGCAGCTTCTCCTTCAGCACCGGGAACAGCGTGATCACCTGCTCCAGCGACTGTGCCCGCTGCGCCCGCGCGGTCGGCAGCAGGCTGCCGACCTCGAGGTTCTCCAGCACCGTCATGCCGCCGAACAGGCGCCGGCCCTCGGGCACCAGTGCGATGCCCTCGGCGCAGAAGCGGTGCGGCGGCAGCCGCGTGATGTCGCGGCCTTCGAGCTCGATGCGCCCGCCGCGCGCGGGCAGCAGGCCGGCGATGGTGTTGATCAGCGTGGTCTTGCCCGCGCTGTTGGGGCCCACGACGCTGAGCAGCTCGCCCGCGCGCACCTCGAGCGACACGCCCCACAGCGCGCGCGCCGCGCCATAGGCCACGTCGAGGTCAACCAGTCGCAGCATGGGCAGGGTTCCCCAATGGCGGCGTCACGCCGGCACCGGTGCCGAGGTAGGCCGACATCACCTCGGGCCGGCGCATCACCTCGGCCGGCGCACCTTCGGCCAGCAGCAGACCGTGGTTGAGCACCACGATGCGGTCGGCCAGCGCCATGACGGCGCGCATGACGTGCTCGACGAACACCACCGTCGTGCCGGCATCGCGGATGCGCCGCACCAGCGCCACCGCCTCGTCGATTTCGGCCGGGTTCAGCCCGCACAGCACCTCGTCGAGCAGCACCAGGCGCGGCCGCGCCGCGAGCGCACGCGCCAGCTCGAGAAACTTGCGCTGGTGCAGGTTGAGCTCGTCGGGCAGCGCGTCGGCCTTGGCCGCGAGGCCGGCAAAGGCGAGCCAGTGAGCGGCCTCGCGCCGCGCCTGCGCGGCCGGCAGCGCCGCGCTGCCGACCAAGGCAGCCGCGGCGACGTTGTCGCGCACGCTCAGGTGCGCGAACGGTCGCGGGATCTGGTACGTGCGCGCGATGCCCGCGCGCGCGATGCGGTGCGCCGGCAGCTGCGCGATCTCGCGTCCCTCGAACTGCACCGTGCCCGCGGTGGCGGGGTAGTGGCCGCTGATCACGTTGATCAGTGTCGACTTTCCCGAGCCGTTGGGGCCGAGCAGACCGAGGATCTCGCCGCGGCGCACCTGCACGTCCACGCCGGCCAGTGCCTGTACGCCGTAGAACGAGCGCGCCACGCTGCGCGCCTGCAGCAGCAGCTCGCCGGGTGCGCCGGCCGACCGCGCGGCTGCGGCGGGCGCAGCCTCTGCGGCCGGGTCACTCGCCGGGCCGGTTGCCGCTGCCTGCGTGGCCGCTTCGCCTGCGCGCGGCCGCCGCCGCGCCAGCAGCCGCGGCACGATGCCGTCGGGCATGAACAGGATCGCCGCGATCAGCACCGCACCCGTGGTGGCCTTGCCGGCGAGCGCGAGGTCGCCCTTGGTGAAGGCATACAGCAGCGCGGTGATCGCCGTCGCCCCCACCGCCGGCCCGGCCCAGTGGCGCGTGCCGCCGAGCACGCTCATCAGCACCACCGTGAGCGGCACCGAGATCGAGAACACCTCGGCGGTGGTCACGTAGGAGATGAAGAGCGCGTGGATGCCGCCGGCCAGCCCGGCCAGCGCACACGAGATTGCCAGCGCGATCAGCTTGTAGCGAAAGGTCGGCACGCCCATCACCTCGGCGGCGTCCTCGTCGTCGTGGATCGCGAACAGCCCGACGCCGAGCCGCGAGTACTGCACCGCGTAGGCGATGATCAGCGCCGCCGTCGCGCCGGCCAGTGCGAGCAGGTAGAACGTGCCCGGCTGCGTCGGCGCGATCTTCGGTATCGGCACCCCGCTCAGGTAGATGCCCGGGCCGCCGTCGATCGGCGTGTTCAGCACGATCGTTGCCAGCACGAAGGTCACCGCCAGCGTGAGCAGCGCGAACAGCTCGCCGCGCACCGAACGCACGCGGAACACCACCGCGCCGAGCGCCACGCCCAGCAGCGCCGCCAGCCCGGCGGCGACCGGCAGCGTGGCCAGGAACGGCCAGTCGAACTTGGCCGTCAGCACCGCGCTCGTGTACACGCCGGTACCGAAGTACGCGCCGTGCCCGAACGAGAAGTAGCCCGAATAGCCCGACAGGATGTTCCAGCTGGTCGCGAGGATGATCCAGTGCAGCACCAGATACAGGATCGACTCGTAGAACGCCGGCAGCCCGAGCAGCGGCTCGAGCGCGAGCACGCCGGCGCCGGCCAGCAAGACGAGGATCACGCGCGGGTTCATCGCGGCTCCGCGCGCGTCACAGCCGGCCCGGCCGCACGAGCAGCAACAGGATCAGCAGCGTGAACGAGACGATCGGCGCCCACGACGGCGCGGTGATCGCCATCGTCAACGCCTCACTGACGCCGATGATGATGCCGGCCACCAGCGGCCCGACGGGACTGCCGAGCCCGCCCATCATCACCGCGGCGAACACCACGCCGACCCAGGCGTAGATCTGCGACGGCGCGAGCGTGAAGCTCAAGGACAGGCACACGCCGGCCACACCGGCCAATGCCGCGCAGGTGCCGGCCAGCAGCAGCGACAGGCGCCGCTGGTCGACGCCGAAGGCGGCGGCGATCGGTGCGTCCTGCGCCGCGGCGCGCATGGCCTTGCCGAGGTCGGTGCCGCGCAGCACGCCCCACAGCGCGAAGGTGGCCGCCAGCGCGACGAACAGCGTGATCAGCTCCGGCAGCGGCACGAACAGCTCGCCGAGCTTGAACTTCACATTGCCGTGGTGCCACTCCAGCCGACGGAAGTCGGCGCTCCAGATGGCCTGGATGGTGGCCTCGATGATCGCGGTGAGGCCGAAGGTGACGAGCAGCGTGTTCAGCGCCGAGACGTCGAAGCGCGTGATCACCGCATGCAGCGCCACGCCGGCCGCGAAGAACAGCGGCACGATCACCACCAGCGTGAGCAGCGGGTCGATGCCGGTGCTGGCGTTGATCTGGTAGGCGACGTAAGCGCCGCCGAAGACGAAGCCGAAGTGCGCGAGGTTGATCGTGCGCAGCAGCCCCCAGCTCAGGCCGAGGCCGAGCCCGATCAGTCCGTACAACGAGCCGACGAACAGACCCGACAGGGCCGACTGCGCGAGCAGGTTCGCGCTGGGCCAGCTCACCGGGGCCCCTCGCGCCGTCGACGACGGCTCACTTGGCGATCAGCTTGGCGCCGGGCGCCGCCACCTCCGGCGGATAGACCACCAGCCACTTGCCGTTCTGCACCTGCTTCACGCGCATCAGGTCGTCACCGTAGTTGCTGGGCCCGTCGAAGCGCAGCTTGCCCTGGATGGTGTCGACCTTGTTGGCCTTCAGCCAGTCGGCCATCTTCTTGTCGTCGAGGCTCTTGGTGCCGTTGACGGCGGCCTCGAGCAGCTGCCACGCGGTGTACGACGCGGCGGCCTGCACCTCCACCGCGGTCTCCGGCAGGTTGGCCTTGGTCGCGCGCTCGGTGAAGACCTTGGTGAACTCGGCCGCCACCGCGTTGTTGTTGAAGGGTGGGTGATCCTCGAAGATCGACACCGACAGCGCGCCGTTGGCCTCGGCCGCCTTCACCATCGGCCCCGGCGCCGGGTAGAGGTGGAAGTGCAGCGGCGGCGCGTAGTCGATCTTCTTCATCGCGTCGAGCAGCAGGTTGCCGTCGAGGCCGATCGCGCCGACCCACACGAAATCGGGCTTGGCGTCCTTCACGCGCGCGGCGATCGGGCCGAAGTCGCGGTTGCCGAACTCCCATTCGAGGAACAGTACCTCCTGGACGCCGCGCTTCTTGAACACCTCGCGCGCGCCGAGCGACATGAAGTGGATCGACGGGAACTTGCTGGTCACGATGGCCACCGTCTTCGGTGACTTGCCGGCGGCGCTGAGCGCACCCAGCACCGTGGTCGGCACCGTCGTGCCGGGATCGGCGCCGAGCGACCAGGCCGGAAACTGCCGCTCGTACTTGGCGAGCGACGGGATGCCGAAGGTGTGGTGGATCAAGATCTTGTCGTAGCGCTGCGCCACGCCCATCGCCGACAGGATGGCGCCGGTGGCATACGGGCCCATCAGCAGATCCACCTTGTCGGCCGTGACGAGCTGTTCGTACAGCGTGCGCGCCACGTCGGGCTTGGACTGGTCGTCCTTGACGATCCACTCCACCTGCCGACCGAGCAGGCCGCCGCGCTTGTTGAGCTGCTCGACATAGATCTCGCCGACCAGCTTGTGGATCTGTGCGGTGGCCGACAGCGGCCCGGTCAGCGCCAGCGTGCTGCCGATGCGCACCGTGTTCTGCGCACTCGCGCTGCCGATCGCAGCGAGCAGACCGAGCGCCGCGGCAACGCGGGGCAGCCAGGACGAAAAGAGGCGCATGGTGTTCTCCATCGGTCGATTGAACGCGACGGACAGGTTATCAAGCGAGCGGCGCGCACACGTCGGGTTTTGCCCTGTGTGCGACGGCGTCCGTGGCCATCCGGCGGCATTGGGGTCAACCCGGGTCGGCCTCGCGTGGCCGCGGCGGCGCGCCTACACTGAATGCGCGTTCGCAACCCCCGGAAAGGGCAAGTCCCATGGCGCATACAGGCTCAGCCGCCACCCGCCGGCCCGGCGTGGTGGGCGTGCACTCGATCGATCGTTTCGTCTTCACGGTGCCCGACCTGGGCGTGGCGGAAAAGTTCTACAAGGCCTTCGGTCTGGACGTGCGCCGCACCGGCCAGCGCCTGGATCTGCACACCTTCGGCCATCCCCATGCCTGGGGGACGGTCGTCGAGGCCGGCAAGACGAAGAAGCTGCAGTACGTGAGCTACGGCGTCTTCGCCGACGACCTGCCGGCCTTCGCCGAGCGCGTGCAGCGCCTCAAGCTGAGCTGCGAGCCGCACGCGCTGGCGGTGGACAGCGCAGGTGTCTGGTTGCGCAACCCCGACGGCGTGGCGGTTCAGCTGCGTGTGGCCGACAAGAGCTCGCCGGCGCAGAAGTCGGCGCACACCGTGTTCCCCGCGGTACCGCCGGGCGCAGGCGCGTCACCCGGCCGGAGCAAGGTGGCGCCGGTCCATCCGCGACGCCTGAGCCACCTGCTGATGTTCACGCCCGACGTGCCGCGCATGATCGCCTTCTGCCGCGACGTGCTCGGCATGCGGCTGTCCGACCACAGCGGCGACGGCATCGCCTTCATGCACGGCGTGCACGCCAGCGACCACCACCTGGTGGCGTTCGCCAAGTCGCATGCGCCGGGCTTGCACCACTCGAGCTGGGACGTCGGCAGCATCCACGAGGTGGGGCTCGGCTCCGAGCAGATGCGCCACGCCGGCTATGCGCGCGGCTGGGGCGTCGGTCGCCACGTGCTCGGCTCCAACTACTTCTATTACGTGAAGGACCCGTGGGGCAGCTTCGCCGAGTACTCGCACGACATCGACTTCGTGCCGCACGACCTCGACTGGCCGGCCGCCGACCATCCGGCCGAGGACTCGTTCTATGTCTGGGGGCCCACGCCGATCGAGGAGTTCATCGAGAACCACGAGGTGCCGGCTTGATCGTCCCGGCGGAGCCATCGAGAACGATCTAGCGGTCCGGGCGCCGCGCCAACGCGGTGCTCGCCTCACCGCGCCACCTTGCCGGCCATCAGGCCTCGGGCGGGCCGGGCCCTCGCGTGTCCGGCCAGGCCGAACCACGGGCGCAGCAAGTCCACCCGGCGCACGCATTCGTAGGTGGCCAGGCTCAGCCCAATCGTGAGCACCACCCGCAGCGCGCCCTCGGTGCCGGCACCGAGCGCGCTCGGCC
>JBGAMU010000035.1:0-36821 GCA_044222685.1 Burkholderiaceae bacterium | reverse complement strand
GGCCCGCTGCAGTCCAGCGGCGAGTCGGCGGCCGGCCGGCTGCTCGACTAGGGACTTTGTGGCCCTGCACGCCGGGTGAGCGGCGGGCCCTAGCCCTTCCTGCCGCCGAAGACCAGCAACGCGCCGCCGATCACGATGCCGGCCACGCCGGCCCAGACAGGCACGTTGATGGTCTTGGTTTCCTTCACCGACAGCTCGATCGGCCCGATCTTGGCCTGGTGCGTGTCCTTCGTGTAGCTGAAGCCGCCGTAGAGCAGGGCCAGCACCCCGGCGACGATCAACGCGATGCCGGCCATCTTGACTGTGTTCATGACAACTCCTCCTCGAAGGCCTCGTCGCGACGGGCGACGAGGCGGATCACGCGGGGCCAGGGCGACTCAGGGCCGCGGCTTGTCGCTGAGGAACCAGGCGTCGCTCGCCTTGCGCTGCCACTCGGCCAGCTGCTTCTCGGCTTCGTCCTTGGCGATCCCGTAGCGCTCCTGGATCTTGCCAGACAGCTGGTCGCGGCGGCCGGCGACGACGTCGAGGTCGTCATCGGTCAGCTTGCCCCATTGCTCCTTGGCCTTGCCGGTCACCTGCTTCCAATTGCCTTGAATCTGGTCCCAGTTCATCTGTTTCCCCTGTCTGTGGTGGATGCGCGTGGCGCGCGGGCGTTCACGGCCGAACGGCGATCTCGTTCTTGACGGTCTTCACGCCACCAACGCCGCGCGCGATGGATTCGGCGGTCGACTTCTCGGCCGCGTTCTTGGCGAAGCCCGACAGCATGACGGTACCGTTGAGCGTCTCCACCTTGATGCTCGACGCATCGACGACCTTGTTCTCGATGAAACGGCTCTTCACCTGCGTGGTGATGGTGGCGTCGTCGACATAGGCGCCCACGCTCTCCTGGCCGCGCGTGACGGCGCAGCCGGTCGTGGTGAGCAGCACCAGCGCGGCGGCCACCGCGGTGAGTGTGTTGCGAACGTTCATTTCATTCTCCTGTGGCTCGCGGGGCGATTCCGGCCTGGCCGGGATCGGGTATCCGCCACTGCAGTGTCGACAGTGCTCGCGTGCCACTCTGTGCGATGTCGAACATATCGGGCGGCTTCTCCTGTGCGTGATCAAACAAACCGCATGGACGGCGGCTACAAGAGACTGACTGATGGCGACACAGCGAGCGCACCCAGATGACAAACGCGACAGACCTTCGACTGAACGACCTGCTCGCGGCCTTGCCCGCGGACGACCTGGCGCGCTGGCGGCCGCACCTGGAGCCGATCGCGCTGCCGCTCGGGCGGGTGCTCTATGAATCGGGGCAGGTGATGGACCACCTGATCTTCCCGACCACCGCCATCGTCTCGCTGCTCTACGTGATGGAAGACGGCGCCTCGGCCGAAATCGCCGTGGTCGGCCACGAAGGCGTGGTCGGCGTGTCGCTGTTCATGGGCGGTGAATCCACGCCCAACCGCGCGGTGGTGCAAAGCAGCGGGCAGGGCTTGCGCCTGCGTCGCCAGGTGATCCAGCACGAGTTCGAGCGGGCAGGTCCGGTGGTGCATCTGCTGTTGCGCTACACGCAGGCGCTCATCACGCAGATGGCGCAGACGGCGGTGTGCAACCGCCACCACTCGCTGGAGCAGCAGTTGTGTCGCTGGCTGTTGATGAGCCTGGACCGGGTGCGGAACAACGAGATCGTGATGACGCAGGAGCTGATCGCCAACATGCTGGGCGTGCGCCGCGAGGGCGTCACCGCGGCGGCGCTCAGGTTGCAGCAGGCGGGCCTGATCCACTACAAACGCGGGCACATCACGGTGCTCGACCGCGCCGAGCTGGAGGCGCGCGTGTGCGAGTGCTACGCGGTGGTGCGCAAGGAGTACGACCGGCTGCTGCCGGTCGTGCCGAGACCTCACCTGCACGACCGCGAGCGCCAGCCGGCATTCGCCTGACGCGCGACGCGGCTGCGCTGCCGGGCTAGACCACCGCGCCGAACAGCGCGCCGACGCCGGCGGTGATGGCCATCGCCAGCGCGCCCCAGAACGTGACGCGCCAGGCGCCGACCCAGGCGCCTGCGCCGCCGACACGGGCGGACACCGCGCCGAGCAGCGCGAGGAAGACCAGCGACGTGGCCGAGACCCAGACCACCAGGTCGCGCTCGGGTGCCAGCGCGGTGACGGCGAGCGGTAACGCGGCGCCGACCGCAAAACTGGCTGCCGAGGCCAGCGCCGCCTGGATCGGCCGTGCCGACAGCGCGGCGGAGATGCCCAGTTCGTCGCGCGCGTGACTGCCGAGCGCGTCGTGCGCCGTCAACTGCTCGGCCACCGCCTTGGCCAGCGCCGGCTCCAGGCCGCGCCCGACGTAGATGGCGGTCAGCTCGCGCAGCTCGGCCGCGGGGTCCTTCTCGAGTTCGGCGCTCTCGCGCGACAGGTCCGCGCGCTCGGTGTCGGCCTGCGAGTGCACCGACACGTATTCACCGGCGGCCATCGACATCGCGCCGGCGACCAGCCCGGCCACGCCGGTGATCAGGATGTTGCCGTGGCTGGCGCTGGCCGCCGCCACGCCGACCACCAGGCTGGCCGTCGACACGATGCCGTCGTTGGCGCCCAGCACGGCGGCGCGCAGCCAGCCGATGCGATCGGTGCGGTGGCGTTCGGTGTGGCGACGCGACAGCGGCATGGCGAAGTGTCGCGCGGGGCGCGGCGGACGAATCTGACGCGGCGCAGGTGGCGCGGTCAAAGCGGAGGGTCCGCGCGTACTCGAGCTTTCACGCCCTCGCCACGCCGGCATCGCCTTCGGGCGCGCCCGCCACCGCCGCCGGCGTCGCTGGGTCGCGGCCCGCACGCCAGTTCAGCACGGCATCGATCTGCGGACGCGTCGGGGCCGGCATCTGCCCATCGCCGCTCACGACACGGTCGGTGACACCGGTGGTGCCGACCACGTAGCGAACGGCGGCGATGGCGGCTTGCCGCTGATAGGCCCAGCGGACGCGGCCGGACAAGGTGATCCAGCCGTGCTCGACGGCCACCTGCACGCAGCCCGGCGGCAGCGAGGTCATCCACTGCAGGATCTGCTGCGCCGAACGCTCGATGTCGGCGTCGCTGCGCCCGGTTGTCTTCGGCAGCACCACGTGGATCCTGCTGATCACGGTGCGCGTGCCGGCCACGCGCCGGGCGACACGCTCGGCCGCCGAGCGCTCGGGGCAGGTGTCGACCTGGCCGGTCAGCACGACGACGTCGTCGCTGACGCGCACGCCGATGCGCGCCGCACCGAGCAGCGGCTCCCATTCGAGCTGCCGGCGCACCTCGTTCTGCAACTCAGCGTCGGTGGTCATCGTGCCTCGGTCAGTGCCGCCGCAGTGTGCGCGGCCGGTGACAACGGTTCTGTGCGGTGGCGAACGTTGAGCGCGCGCACCGGCTGCGTGCGACAACGCACCGACGCGCAGGCGGGGACACGTGCACCGTGCTCTCATGGCCACACCCATCCACGAGGGCGGCTCGCCGCTGTCGCCCGATCGACTGCGCGATCTGCACGCGTACTGGCGCGCCGCCAACTACCTGTCGGTGGGCCAGATCTACCTGCAGGACAACCCGCTGCTCGACGAGCCGCTGGCGCTCGAACACATCAAGCCGCGGCTGCTCGGCCACTGGGGCACGACACCGGGGCTGAACCTGATCTGCGTGCACCTGAACCGGCTGATCGTCGAGCACGACCTGAACCTGCTGCTGGTGGTGGGCCCGGGTCACGGCGGCCCCGGCATCGTGGCCCACAGCTATCTCGAAGGTTCGTACACCGAGCGCTACCCGGCGGTCGAGCAGAATCGCCACGGCCTGCAGCGGCTGTGCCGGCAGTTCTCGTGGCCCTACGGCATTCCGAGCCACGTGGCGCCCGAGACGCCGGGTTCGATCCACGAAGGCGGCGAACTCGGCTATTCGCTGGCCCATGCCTACGGCGCGGCGTTCGACAACCCCGGCCTGATCGTCGCCTGCGTCGTCGGCGACGGCGAGGCCGAGACCGGCCCGCTGGCCGCGAGCTGGCATTCGAACAAGTTCCTCAACCCGGCGCGCGACGGCGCGGTGCTGCCGATCCTGCACCTCAACGGCTACAAGATCGCCAACCCGAGCGTGCTGGCGCGCATCGGCCGCGAGGAGCTCACCGCGCTGATGCGCGGCGTCGGCCACGAGCCGCACTTCGTCGAGGGCGACGACCCGATGCGCGTGCACCAGCAGCTGGCCGCGACGATGGACGCGGTGCTCGCGCAGATCGCCGACATCCAGGCGGCGGCCCGCGCGCTCGCGCCCGATGTGGTGCCGCCGCGCCCGCGCTGGCCGATGATCGTGCTCGTCACGCCCAAGGGCTGGACCGGGCCGAAATGCGTCGACGGCCTGCCCGTGGAAGGCACCTGGCGCGCGCACCAGGTGCCGATCGCCGACTTCAGCCGCCCCGCGCACCTGGACCAGCTCGCGTCGTGGCTGCAGAGCTACCGGCCGCGCGAGCTGTTCGACGAGCGCGGCGCCTTCCGCGCCGCGCTGGCCGCGCTGGCGCCGACCGGGCACCGGCGCATGGGCTCGAACCCGCATGCCAACGGTGGCGAGCTGCTGCAGTCGCTGTCGCTGCCGCCGTTGCGCGAGCACGCGGTGGCGGTGCCGGCACCCGGCGGCGTCGACGGCGAGGCCACGCGCCAGCTCGGCACGTGGCTGCGCGAGGTGATGCGGCTGAACCTCACCAAGGCGAACTTCCGCCTGTTCGGCCCGGACGAGACGGCCTCGAACCGGCTCGAGGCGGTGTACGAGGTGTCGGCCAAGACCTGGCTGGCCGAGCGCCGGGCCGACGACACCGATCTCGCCGCCGACGGTCGCGTGATGGAGGTGCTGAGCGAGCACCTGTGCGAAGGCTGGCTCGAGGGTTACCTGCTGACCGGCCGGCACGGCCTGTTCTCGTGCTACGAGGCCTTCATCCACATCGTCGACTCGATGGTCAACCAGCACGCCAAGTGGCTCAAGGCGAGCCAGCGGATCACCTGGCGCAAGCCGGTGGCGTCACTGAACATCCTGCTCACGTCGCACGTCTGGCGGCAGGATCACAACGGCATGTCGCACCAGGATCCGGGCTTCATGGATCACGTGGCCAACAAGACATCGGACATCGCACGCATCTACCTGCCGCCCGACGCCAACTGCCTGCTCGCCGTGGCCGACCACGCGCTGCGCAGCCGCAACCACATCAACGTGATCGTCGCGGGCAAGCAGCCGCAGCCGCAGTGGCTCGACATCGACGCCGCCGTGCGCCACTGCTCGGCCGGTGCCGGCATCTGGGCCTGGGCCAGCGACGCGACCGACGAACCCGACGTGGTGATGGCCTGCGCCGGCGACGTGCCCACGCTGGAGACGCTGGCCGCGGTGATGCTGCTGCGCGAGCAGGTGAGCGACATCCGCATCCGCGTCGTCAACGTGGTCGACCTGATGGTGCTGCAGCCGCAGTCTGACCATCCGCACGGCCTCGAAGACCGCGACTTCGACGCCCTCTTCACCACCGACCGGCCGGTGATCTTCGCCTTCCACGGCTACCCGGCGCTGATCCACCGCCTCACCTACCGCCGCCACAACCACGACAACCTGCACGTGCGCGGCTACCAGGGCGAAGGCACCACGACGACGCCGTTCGACATGGTGGTGCTCAACCACGTCGACCGCTACCAGCTCGCGCTCGACGCCATCAGCCGCATCCCGCGCCTGCGCGGTCAGCTGGAGTCGGCGAAGGCGCGCTACTGGACGGCGATGGAGCGCCACAAGCTGCACGTCAGCGCGCACGGCATCGACTTGCCGGAGGTGCGCGACTGGCGCTGGCAGGCCGTGGAGGGCTGACGCGATGATCGCCCGCATGGCGCGGCTGCTGCACCGGCTGGGCT
Organism: Burkholderiaceae bacterium; assembly: GCA_044222685.1. Taxonomy (GTDB): domain Bacteria; phylum Pseudomonadota; class Gammaproteobacteria; order Burkholderiales; family Burkholderiaceae_C; genus JAEUPI01. The sequence goes on along the minus strand of JBGAMU010000035.1, from coordinate 30,943 downwards.
GGCCGGCCAGCCTGGCGGTCGTGCTGCTGCTCGCACTGCTCGGGTTGTTCCATCAGGTCCTGCGCGGCGCCGTGCGCCAGGGAGACCTGCGGCGCGAGGCCACCGCCCAGCACGCGTCGGCGCTGTTGCACTGTCGCGAGCTGCCGGATCGGCGGGCCCGCGACAGCTGCCTGCACCGGCTCCCTGCGGTGCCGCGGGAGGGGCAGCGCTGCGTGCCGACAGACTGCTGACGGCCGCGGGTCTGGACCGGTAGAGCCGTTGCTCGGGGAAGCGGCGCGCCACGTGCGCTACCGCACGGACATATGTGCTCGCGCTCGCGCATCGTCCAGCCTCACGTGCCGCCGCGCCATGCGCGCACCCCTGCCGCCTCCGTCCGCCCCGACACTCAGAAATGACGCCACCCAGCTCAACCGCGGCACAAGCCGAGCGAGGCGTTGCACCCGTGCGCATCCCCAGCGGAGGCGATGCGGCGCCTGATCGTGTGGCGGGCCACACCCGCGCCCGCGAATTCGTCGTGTTGTGCGCGGCATTCCGCGCCACCGGCGGCATGGCACGCGGCGATGAGCTCGCGGGCTGGCTCGAGGACCGCCGGCGCGGCGATTTCATCAGCCTGGCTCGCCTGATCGCGTCGCGCGAGGTGTTCAGTCTCGAGTGGCATGGCACACACTGGGTGCCGCTGTTCCAGCTGAACCGGGTCGATCTGTCGCTGCGGGCGGGGCCGCGCCTGGCGATCGCCGAACTGCCGGATGGCCTTGACGGCTGGGCCATCGCCGGCTGGTTCGCTCGCCGCAACCCGTGGCTTCGCGGCAGCCGGCCGGTGGATCAGCTGGACAGCGACCTGTGGGCAGTGCTGCAGGCGGCGCGCGCCGACCGCTTTGCGGCCAACGGCTGATCCCGGTGGGGCCGCGTTGACGCGCGCGATGCCGTGCACGCGGTCATGGGCCGAGCATGAGCTGTCCGCGGACCTCGCCATCGGGGTGGGTGGCCGTGTGCACGTTGACGTACCACTTGCCGGCCATCAGATCCTCGACCTGCGCGCTGCTCAAGGTCATGGTGCCGCGGTCCTGCGTGCCGAGTCCGAGGGTGATCGCCATCGCCACACCCGCGTTCTCGCCCGGCATCGCCGGGCCGTGGAAATGAGCCGCCGTCGGCGGCCCACTCAGACCCGCAACGGTGATCGACCAGACCAGCACCCGGGTCTGCTGGTTCAGGCTCGCCTGCAGCGTGCCGCTGCCGCCGCCAGCGGTGGGCGGCACCTCGCTCGCACCCGACAGCCGGGCGGTCAGCACATTGACGCTGGGTGTGGTCGACTGCGCCCAGCCATGGGTGTACAGCCCCGTCAAGGCGGCGAGCACGGCGGTGGACATCACGGCGCGCAAGGCATGCATGAGAAAGCTCCCGACAGAGGGACGGACGTCCCGATGGGTCGAGGATGGCCTCGATCGGCAGGGCGCGCTGTTCGTTGACGCACCTAAGGGGTGGCTCGGGGCAAGCAGCCGGATTCGTTGTGTTCGCCAGCGCACCGAACTCGGCAGGCCGGCGTCCTAACCTGCGAACAGGCGTCATCGCCTGTTCCCCCGCAACATCAAGGAGCTCACATGAGCCTCGGACTTATCCTGCTGATCGTCCTCATCCTGATGCTGGTCGGCGCGATACCGACCTGGCCACACAGCCGCGGTTGGGGTTACGGCCCCAGCGGCGGGTTGGGGCTGGTGGTGCTGATCGTGATCGTGCTGGTGCTGACGGGCCGGTTGTGAGCGTCGGTGCGTTGACGAACAGACGCATCACCTCGGCGCGCGCACGATGAATTCAGGCGCGGTGGCGCATCGGTAGTTGCCACCGCCAGAACGGCCACCGCGGCCATGCTGGATTCATCCGCTGGAGATGTCGCCCACAGGTCCGGCGTCTTCAGGAGTTCGCGCCATGATGATCTGCTCGCCGCCTGCGACCTGCGCAGCCTGCTACGAGTTGCGTTTCACCAGCTTGTACAACCGCGGTCGTGGCTTGGCCTTCCCTTGTGATGCCGCGGGCCAGGTCGCCCTCGACGACATGAGCGACAGCTGCCGCAACAACTACTTCTACGCGCGCACGGTGATCGGGCGCGAGCTGTCGGCGCCGTTCGTGGCGCCGGTGTTCGTCTGACACCGAGTCGCTCGACTGCCCATGCACCGACGCCTCATCGAGTTTCACATCATGATCCGACGCCCACGACTTCGCACCCCCCAGGACCCCGTGCTCGCCGAGGCGCAGGACGAGTTCACCTCCGAGGGCGCGCCCGCGCCGGGCAAGGTCGCCATTCGGGCGCCGCTGGTGCCCGCCGACGCCGCGACACCGAAGAGGACCAACACCCGCAAAGGCCCGCCTCATGCAGGGCGGCACCGCTGGTAGACCGCGAAGCGGTCGTGACGAGATACCGACATGACATCGCGTGCCCATGAACAGACGCCAATGTTCGTCGTCAGCGCCGCACACGCACCGGTAGTCGACATGAGCGACTGGACGATGATGTTCGACGCTGTCAGGGCGCGGCTGCGGCTGACAGCGGCTGCGCAGCCGACCGTGACGAACGACGAACACGCGCTGGGCTCCAGCGGTCGCCTGCGCTCGGAGGTGCTGGAGTGCGTGACGGCGCTGGATCAGCTGCACGATCTCCTGTCGCAGGCCCTCGAGCCGCGCGCGGGCGCCGAGCGCGAGCTGCGCCCGCTGCATGTCGACCTGATTGCGCCGCGGCCGTGCGACCCGTTCAGACCCGATCGCGCGAGCGGCTGATCAGGCCGATCAGCGCGTGACGCTAGTTCTTCTTGACCACGCCGTACAACAAGCTGGCGGCGGCCAGCACGATGAAGACGATGAACAGGATCTTGGCGATGCTCACGGCACCGGCGGCGATACCGCCGAAGCCGAACAGGGCGGCGATCAAGGCGATCACGAAGAAGACGACGGCGTAGTGCAGCATGGTGGTACTCCAGGAGATTCGAGCGGCGGTGGCGAGCCCGATCGGGCTATTCGCGGAGGTGCCGGGCGCCCATTCGCGATGGGCGACTGTGCGTCGTCCGCGCGAAACCGGCGATAGGTGCCGTCGCCGCGCGGCCGTCGGGCAACGCAGCGACGCGGTGTAGGAAATGGCCGACAGATCAGACGGCGACGGGCGTCGTCGCCGCAGGCAGCCTGGCCTTGATGCAGGTGCCGTGGCCCGGCGTCGACGCCAGCTCGAGCGTGCCGCCCTCGGCCTCGACGCGGAAACGCATGCCCAACAGCCCGTAGGCCGACACCGGCATCAGCGCCGGGTCGAAGCCGATGCCGTCGTCGCGTACCGACACCTCCACCCAGCCGTCGCGCGACGACAGGCCGAGCCAGACCTGGGTGGCCTTGGCGTACTTGGTCAGATTGGTGATCGACTCCTGGACCAGCCGGTAGATCGTCATGGCCTTGGCCGAAGTCAGCGCCACCGGCTGCAGCTCGCAATGCACCACCACGCCCGACTGGTCGGCGAACTCGCGCGCCAGGATCTCGAGCGTCGGCACCAGGCCCAGGTTGCTCAAGGCCGACGGCCGCAGGCCCTCGGCGATGCGGCGTTTCAGCGCGATGACGTCGTCGAGCGTGGCGACCAGGTGGGCCAGTCGCTCCAGCGCCACCGGCGCCAGGCCGGCCAGGCGCGGTTTGATGCGCGCCGCGTCGAGCTTGGCCGAGGTGAGCAGCGCGCCGAGTTCGTCGTGCAGGTCGCGCGCGAGGCGGTTGCGCTCGTCCTCGCGCGCGGATTGCAGGTGGTGCGCCAGCTGGGTCAGCTGCGCCGTTCGCTGCGCCATGTCGAGCCCCAGCTGGTCGCGTTCGGCCCGCACCCCGCGCTGCGCCTGCTGCTGCTGCCTGTCGAGCGCCACGCCCTGGCGCAGGTAGAGATACAGCGCCGCGAGGCTCAGGGCGCTCAGCAGGGCCACGCCGATGCGGCTGAGCAGCAGCGTGCGGTCGATGTCATCGCGGACCTCGATGGCATTGGCCGTCTCGTGTTCGAGCATCGCGGCACCGAGCGCGCGCACCTGGAGCATGCTCTGGCGGCTGACCTGGCTCGACACCAGCTCGACGGCGGCGGCGCGCTGGCCTGCGTCATGCAGGCGCATCGGCTGCGCCAGCTCGTCGAGCTTGGCCTCGACCGCCGCGTGCAGCGCCTGCAGCGAGGGTGCCCGACCCGCGTTGCCGGCGTAGGTGGTGTCCAGCAACCGCAGGGCCGCGTCGACCTCGATCAATGTGGCCCTGTAAGCCTGCGCATACTCGTCGCGATCGGTCAGCAGGTAGCCGCGCTGATGGGTCTCGGCGTCGACCAGGCCCTGCGTGAGCGCGATCAGGCTCGTGCGCGCCGCCGCGAAGGTCGCCATCTCGTCGAGCGTGGTCCTGGACTTCCAGCTCGACCCTTCGCTGATAAACAGCATCGCTGCCGTGCCCAGGCAGGCGAGCAGGAAAATAAGCGGCCGGCGCCTGGCGCTCGTGAGAACATCCGACTTCATGCTGCCGCCCCGGCAGCGATGCGAGCCGGCGCCGCGCGCTGCAGGCCACCACGATGATCCGCATTGCCATCGTCGACGACCACGCCCTGGTGCGGGCCGGGCTGCGGCAGTTCTTCGCCGACCAGGCCGACTTCGTCGTCGTCGGCGATGCGGCAAGCGGCCGCGAGGCGATGGAGATCGTGCGCAAGGGCGAGGTCGACGTCGTCGTGCTCGACATCTCGATGCCCGGCCAGGGCGGTGTCGACGTGCTCGCGGCGATCAAGGCCCGTGCGCCGACGCTGCCGGTGCTGATCCTGAGCGGATTTCCCGACACGCACTACGCGACCGCGCTGCTGCGGCACGGCGCGAGCGGCTACCTCAACAAGGACTGCGATCCCGAGGAGATCGTCAAGGCCATCCGCACGGTGCACCGTGGTCGCAAGTACATCACCGCCAATGTGGCCGAGCAGCTGGCCGACGGCCTGGCAGCGGGCGGCGACCGACCGTTGCACGAGCAGCTGTCGGAGCGCGAGCTGCAGGTCTTCCTGCGGCTGGCCAGGGGCGAGACGGTGGGCCACATGGCCGACAGCATGTCGCTCAGTGTCAAGACGGTGAGCACCTACCGCTCCAGAGTGATGGAGAAGATCAAGCTGACGACGAACAGCGAACTGACCTATTACGCGCTGAAGAACGGCCTCATCCAGTAGCGCGATCGCCGCCGCCGCGCGCCTGCTCAGGTCACCGCGGCCGGGCGGCTGTCGAGCGCCTCGCCGGCGGCCAGCCGCGTGCAGTAGCGGATCAATGCCTCGATTTCGTGCGACTTGTCGAACACCCGGTCGGCACCGAGCGCCAGGCATCGGCGGCGAATGTCGGCGGTGGCGTAGTTGCTCAGCACCACCAGGTTGCGACGGGGCCGCCAGGCCGCCGCCGCCGCGAGCACGCCAAGACCCGATCCACCCTTGAGGAAGATGTCGACGATCACCAGGTCGCAGGCGTTGTCCGGCCGGCTCAGCCACGACACCGCCGTCGCCTCGTCGTCGGCCGTGCCGACCACCTCGACCGGCGCCAGCTCCACCAGAGTGGCGAGCAGGTTCTCGCGGATCACCGGGCTGTCTTCGACGAGATAGATCTTGAGCGGCGGCATGGACGGTGACGGAGGTTGCCGTCGCGACTATGCGCGCATGGCGACCCGCACGCCATCGGCCCCGGGTCGCATTGTGTGCCGGACTTCTCCTACGCCGGGAGCTGCCGGCGGCCGGGTGTGCGACGGCCTTCATTCGACGCGCACGAAGTCGATGAAGCCGCGCTCGACGTCGGTGGATACCAGCCGGACGCGCAACGCCTGGCCGACGTCGAGCCCTGGCGATCGGCCCACCAGCTTGCCTTCGACGGGTGGGCTGAAGGTGCGCACCCAGGTGTCGGTGGCCGATGCGCCGGTGATGATCGCGTCGAACTGCTGGCCGATGCGCGAATCGAGCAGCAGCGCGGCTTCGGACTTGCGCACCCGGCGCTCGACCTTCTGGGCGGCATCTTCCTGCTGCGTGCAGTGCACGGCGAGCGCCTGCAGCACGGCCACGCTGTAGGCGGGTTGCGCGTCAGCCAGCACGGCCTTGAGCAGCCGCGCGGTGATCAGGTCGGGGTAGCGCCGGTTCGGCGCGGTGGAGTGCGTGTAGTCGCGCGCGGCCAGGCCGAAGTGGCCGATCGGCTCGGCGCCGGGCTGCTCGACGACGTATTCGCCCGAGCCCATCAGCTTGATGACGACCAGCGACAGGTCGGGAAAGCGCAGCGGGTCCGCGCGCCGGCGCTTGGCCAGGAAGGCCTCCAGGGCGCGCGAGTCCGGCTGCGCCGGCAGCACTTCGTCGAACTGTCGCGCCACGGCGGCGATGCGCTGCCAGCGCTCGGGCGAACGCACCACGCGGCGCAGCGACGCGCCGCCGGCCGCCGCCAGGAAGCGCGCGGTGCAGCCGTTGGTGGCGATCATCAGCTCCTCGATCAGCTGGCGCGCGCGGTTGTGCGCCTGCTGCCGGATGTCGACCACCCGATCGCCGTCGAACACGGCGCGCGGCTGAAAGGTCTCGAGTTCGAGCGAGCCCAGTTCGTGCCGGCGCGCGCGCAATTGCTGGGCCACCGCATCCTGCGTCCTCAGCTGCTGCTCCATGCCGGGCGCCGCACGTGCGGCCTCGGGCAATGGCGCGGCGCCGTCGAGCCACGCCGAGACTGCGTCGTAGGCCAGCTTGGCCTTGTTGTGCACGCGCGCGCGTTCGACCGTGGAGCGCAGCAGGGCGCCGTCCGCTGCCACGGTCATCGTGGTGACGAGCGCGAGCCGGTCCTGGCCGGGGTTGAGCGAGGTGAGGTCGGTCGACAGTTGTTCCGGCAGCATCGGAAACACGTGCGCCGACGTGTAGATCGAGGTGGTGTTGATCGCGGCATGCGCATCGATCGCCGTGTCGGGGCGGACCAGCGCATCGACGTCGGCGACGGCCACGTGGAGGTCGACCACGCCGTCGGCCAGCGGGACGCACGCGGACAGCTGGTCGAGGTCGAGCGAGTCGTCGTTGTCGATCGAACACCATGGCAGCGCCGTGAGATCGCGCACCGATGCCGACGTGTCGCGGGCGGGGCCGGTGAGGGTCGCGAGCTGCTGCAGCACGCCGGCCGGGAAGTCAGGCTCCAGCCCGCGCTCGAGCATCGCCTCGGTCGCGATGCGCACCAGGTCGCTGCGGCGGAAGGCGCGCGCTCGGCTCATGCGCGCCTCGATGCGGGCCGGCGCGCCGTCACGTCACTTCTCGTGTCACCGTCCGCGCTCGTCACTCTTGTCGCCCGGTTGTCGCTGCGCCCGTTGTGTCAACGTTCTACGCATCACGACAAGGCTAGCGAACACCCCACTCCCGGTCTGTGCGCTGTCATACATTGCCTGGTGCCCTGCTTCACCGCCACCGTAGGACATCCACTACGGCGCGAGCCGGCCCTGTCTTCTGTTCGCCGGTGGCGTTGCCGCCCAGAGTGCGGCCTGCGCAACCAAGGATTCACATGAACAAGACACTTCCCCTCAAGGCCTCGCTGCTGGCCACCGCCTTCCTCGCACTGCCGCTGGCGCAGGCCGCCAACCTGAGCAAGGCCGAATACGAGGCCGGCAAGACACGCATCGGCATGGAATTCAAGATGGACAAGGAGGCCTGTGCGTCGCGCGCGGCCAACGCCAAGGACATCTGCATGGAGGAGGCCAAGGCCAAGGAGAAGGTCGGCTTGGCGCAGCTGCAGTACAACTTCAGCGGCACACCGGCCGACCAGACCAAGGTGCTGGTGGCCAAGGCCGAGACCGCGTACGCGGTGGCCAAGGAGAAGTGCGACGACAAGGCCGGCAACGTCAAGGACGTCTGCGTCAAGGAAGCCAAGGCGACCGAGACCAAGGCGCTCGCCGATGCGCGCATGGGCAAACAGATCGGCGAGGCCGCGAAGGATGCCGGCGACGACAAGCGCAATGCCGACTACAGCGTGGCCGCCGAGAAGTGCGACGCGATGGCCGGCGACGCGAAGACCGATTGCACCGCGGCCGCCAAGGCCAAGTTCGGCAAGATCTGAAGACCCTGCGTCAACGGCCGGGCGCGCCCGTTGAGGCTGACTGCGTCGCGAGCAGAGCAGACAGCAGTTCAAGCTGCCTGCTCTGCATCGACAGCAGCTCCTGCCACTGCGTCTGGCGCAGCTCGTCAAGCTTGTCGTGCAGCAGCATGATCTCGAGTTCCGCCTTCAGGTTGACCTCGTAGTCGTGCTCGGCGCCGAGCCGATCCTTCTGCGCCTGGCGGTTCTGCGACATCAGGATGATCGGCGCCTGCACCGCCGCCAGCATCGACAGGAACAGGTTGAGCAGGATGTACGGGTAGGGGTCGAAGGTGGCCCCCTGAGAGGCCAGCAGCGCCGCGTTGAGCGCCACCCAAGCCAGCAGCGCCGCGGCGAACAACCCCACGAAGGTCCAGGAACCGCCGAATGACGCCACGGCATCGGCGGCACGCTGGCCCCGGGTCGAAGGCGTGGCGGTGAATTCGCGGGCGATGTCGCGCGCGATCGGCTTGCGCCCTGCCATGTGGCGCGCCACCTTCTGCGCTCGCGCGTCGAGCGCATCGAACGGCAGTCCCAACAGCTTGGCGGCGATGTCGTCGGCTTTGTGCATCGTGTGTCCTGGGTCGGGCGCTTCAGGCGCGTGGGAAGCAGTGCCTGTGCGACGCGCGGATCGAGCCCGTGGCGCAGCGCGAACAGCAGATGGATGACCGAGCCGATGCCGCGGATGCCGAACCAGCCGATCAAGGAAAGTCCGCACCGGCTGCCCCTTTATCGGCACTGGCTCGACCACCGTCGGTGCGCTGCCGCACCCAGCCCTTCGCGGCGACCCCGGGGCGATGCAGGCCCATCGCTATAATCGCCCGGCTTTGCGCTCCCAGGGGCGCGTCCAGGCCGCTGCGCGGCCCTTCGAAGCAGCCCGAGGTTCGAGACACACCCATGAGCGACGCCACGCATTCACAAGAAGAAGAATCGCACGAGGGTTTCATCCGCACGCCCAAGCAGCTGATGGCCGTCGTGGTGGCCTCGTTCGTGGTGCCGGTGATCATCATCATCATGCTGATCAACTTCGTCGCCTGGGGCACCAAGCCCAGCGCCGGCAGCGACGCCATGACGGACGAGTCGGTGGCGCGGCGCATCCAGAAGATCGGCCTGTCGGAATACAAGGACGTCAACGACGTGAAGTCGATGAAGTCGGGCGAGCAGGTGTTCCAGGTCCAGTGCACCGCCTGCCATGCCACCGGCGCCGCCGGCGCACCCAAGCTGGGTGACGAGGCGGCCTGGGCGCCGCGCCTGAAGACCGGCTACGAGGCGCTGCTCACCTCGGCGCTCAAGGGCAAGGGCAACATGGCGGCGCAGGGCGGCGGCGACTTCAGCGACTTCGAGATCGGCCGCGCCGTGGTCTATCTGGCCAACAAGTCGGGCGGCAAGCTCGAAGAGCCCAAGGCGCCGGCGCCGGCGGCCAGCGCCGCCAAGTAGCCGCGCCGGCGCCGTCGCGCCCGCTGCAACGGCCGACCCCGGGGTCGGCCGTGTCGTTTGTGGCGGCACCACATCGTTTGGGGGGCAGTGCGCTGCATCCGCTGCGCCAGGCCCCGCGTAGACCTCGACCAGGGCCGCCGCCGGCAGGCCCGGGAGGCTCGTGTGCAGCTGCGTTGTCGTCGCCGAAGGATCGCCGTGGCCGCCGCCTCAGGCCGCGGCCGGCTGCGCCTGCTGCGGGCTCAGCACGTAGCCGAAGCGCTGCGGCATCTGCGCGAACGGCAGCTCGGCGGGCGACCACACACCCGACTCGACCGCGCGCGCGGCCTCCAGCATGTCCAGCGTATGCACGATGCCCAGGCCCTGCTCGCTGTCGAGGAACAGGCGCCCGTGCTCGTCGAGCCAGGGCGTGAGCCGCGCCGGCCGGTGCCCGGCATGGCTGGCCACCACCAGCACGTCGCCGCGCCACTGCAGACGCCAGACCAGCGGCGCCGCCTCGAGCTCGACGTAGACGCGCTGCGGCCCGTTCTGGAAGAACCAGCAGCCCTGCGCGTCGTGCTCGTAGTTGCGCTGGATGAAGTCGACCAGCTTGTCGTGGCGGATGGGGCTGCCCTTGACCTGCGGATAGGGCCCCGCGCGCTGCACGCGTTCGTCGCGCATCGTCCAGTTGCCGCGCGCGTCCAGCGCCAGCCAGCCCACGCAGTGCGGCACGTGGGGCCACTTCTTCAGCGCCGCCTTGACGATCTCGTCCACGGCGCCGACCTTAGCTCAGCCGTGCGCGCGCAGCCAGCCCATCACCGACTCGGGCAGGGTCATCACGTGGCCGGGAAAGCCGCCGCCCGGAAAACCGACGTGGCCGCCGTGCGCGGGCTGCCACAGCGTGACGTGGCGGCCGACGTCGGCGCCCGGCGCCGGCAGGCTGGCGCCCGGCACGAACGGATCGTTCAGCGCGTTGACCAGCAGCGCCGGAATGGCGATGCGGCGCAAGTGCGGTTTGGCCGACGCGCGCGCCCAGTAGTCGTCGGTGTCGCGAAAGCCGTGCAGCGGCGCGGTGAACACGTCGTCGAACTCGTACAGGTTGCGCGCGGCCAGCAGGCGGGCGCGGTCGAACAGGCCCGGGTGCTGCGCCAGCTTGGCCAGCGCCTTGGGCTTCATCGTGCGCAGGAACATGCGCGTGTAGACCAGCCGGTTGAAGCCCTCGCCGATGGCGCGGCCGCCGGCCGCCAGGTCGATCGGCGAGCACACGGCGGCGACTGCGTGGGCGGTGGCGGCGGCCGTGGCGCCGGACTCCTGCGCCCAGCGCAGCAGCGCGTTGCCGCCGAGCGAGATGCCCACCGCGTGCAACGCCACGCCGGCGCGCTGGCGCAGGCGGCCGAGCAGCCAGCCGATCTCCTCGAAGTCGCCCGAGTGGTAGGCGCGCGGGCCGAGGTTCAGCTCGCCCGAGCAGCCGCGGAAGTGCGGGATCGCGAAGCGCCAGCCGGCGTCGTGCGCCCAGTGCGCGAAGGCCTGGGCATAGTGGCTGCGCGACGAACCCTCGAGCCCGTGGAACAGCACCAGCATCGGCGCGCTGGCGTCACCGCCGTCGAGGAAGTCGACGTCGACGAAGTCGCCGTCGGGCGCCGTCCAGCGCTCGCGGCGCAGCGGCGGCACGCCCTGGGGGCGGCGTGATGCGACGGCCGGCCAGATCGTCTGCGCCTGCCCGCCGGGCAGCCACCAGGGCGCGTGGTAGTTCAGCTCCGGCAGCGGGCCGGCGGCGCGTGCGCGAGTCAATGCAGCGTCGAGGGCGCGTCGAGCGCCGCGCCCGCTGCGGCCCGCGCCGCCTCTTCGCCGGGGCTCGCATGGTGGGCCACGATGCGCCAGCCTTGCGTCGACTTGACGAAGACGTTGGTCGCCACCACGTGAGCCTGCTGCAGCCCGTCGGGCGACGGCATCGCGATCGACTCGACCACGCTGTGGATTGCCGCGTCGAGCGAGCGCACGCGGTGCACATGGTCGGTCTGCACCGGGATGCCGCCGTTGGCGAAGATGGCCTCGAACGAGGCGCGGATCGCGCGCGCGCCGATCACCCGCGGGCCGCCGGGGTGCACGCAGACGATGTCGTCGTCGTCCGACCAGGCGGCCATCAGCTTGTCGATGTCGCCCTCGCGCAGCGCGTCGTAGAACTGCGTCTCCACGTCATCGGGCGACGACAGCAGGTGGGCGGTCTTGGCGGGTGGCGCGGCCATGGCGCGATTTCAGCGGAAGACCACCGTCTTGTGCCCGTTGGCCAGCACCCGGTGTTCGGTGTGCCAGCGCACCGCGCGCGCCAGCACCTGGCATTCGACGTCGCGGCCGGCCGCCGTCATCTCGTCGGCCGAGTGGGTGTGGTCGACACGCGCCACGTCCTGCTCGATGATCGGCCCTTCGTCGAGGTCGGCCGTCACGTAGTGGGCGGTCGCGCCGATCAGCTTGACGCCGCGCGCGTGGGCCTGCGCGTACGGCCGTGCGCCCTTGAAGCTGGGCAGGAAGCTGTGGTGGATGTTGATGGCGCGGCCGGCCAGCTGGCGGCAGAAGTCGGCCGACAGGATCTGCATGTAGCGCGCCAGCACGACGAGATCGACGCCCTCCTGCTCGATCAACGCCGCCACGCGCGCCTCCTGCGCCTGCTTGGCCTCGCCGCCGGCGCCCGGCGGCAGCGCGAAGTGGTGGAACGGCACGCGGTAGCTCGCCACCAGGTCGCCGAGCGCCGCATGGTTGGACACCACCGCGACGATGTCGACCTCGAGCTGCCCGCTCTTCCAGCGGTACAGCAGGTCGTTCAGGCAATGGCCGTGCTGGCTCACCATCAGCAGCAGTCGCGGGCGCACCGACAGCGCGTGGAAGGCCAGCGCCATGCGATATTGCTGCCGCGCGTGGCCGAACAGGCGCTCCAGCGTGGCCACGTCGCTCAGCTGCTCGGGCGCGCGGAAGTGCACGCGCATGAAGAACAGGCCGGTCGCGTCGTCGCCGTCGAGGTCGCCGAACTGCTGCGAGTCGACGATGTTGCAGCCGGCCTGATACAACAGGCCCGACACGGCATGCACGATGCCCGGGGTGTCGGCGCACGACAGGGTGAGGACGAGTTCATGAAGACGCGGCATCGGCCGGCATTGTAGGCAGCCCGACACGACGACATCGGACATGAACACCAGCACACCCCGCAGCGCCTGGAGCGAACGCAGCCACGAGCTGGCGCAACTGATCGCGCGCGCCGCCCTCGGCGAACGCGCCGCCTTCGCGCGGCTGTACGAGCTGACCAGCGGCCATCTCTTCGCCGTGGTGCTGCGCATCCAGCGCGACCGCGCGCTGGCCGAAGACCTGTTGCAGGAGGTTTATGTCAGCGCCTGGAAGGCGATCGGCAGCTTCGACGCCGCACAGTCGCAGCCGATGACCTGGCTGACCAGCATCGCGCGCAACAAGGCGATCGACAGCTTGCGCCGTGCGCAGACCCAGCCGCGCCTGGAAAGCCTGCATCGCGACGACGACGATGACGACCGGCCGGGTCTCGACCAGCAACTCGCCGACGATTCACCCGGCCCGCCGGAGCTGCTGGTCGCCGCCAGCGACGCGCGCCAGCTCGGCAGCTGCATGCAGGCGTTGACGCCGGTGCAGCGGCAGAGCCTGGCGCTCGCGTTCTTCGACGGCCTGTCGCATGCCGAAGTGGCCGAGCACCTGCGCCAGCCGCTCGGCACGGTGAAGAGCTGGGTGCGGCGCGCGCTGTCGTCGCTGAAGGACTGCCTCGAACGCGCCGCGCAGCGCGACCAGGTCGCGCTCGACGGCACGGCGCGGGGTTGAAGATGAAACAGCCCCAAGCTCACTTCGTTCGCGGCCCCCGAGGGGCGCGTCAGTCCCCGCAGGCGGCCGGGCGGTACTGACATGGACTACGCCCGCACCGACCGCGCCGACGCACTGGCTGCCGACTACGTGGCCGGCACGCTGCGCGGCCGTGCGCGCCGCCGCTTCGAGGCCCTGCTGCCCGCGCACCCCGAGCTGCGCGAGGCCGTGCGGCGCTGGCAGGACCGGCTGCTGCCGCTGACCGTCGTGGTGGCGCCGCAGACGCCGCCGGCGCGCGTGTGGCGCGGCATCGAGCAGCGGCTGTGGCCGCAGCCGGTGGCGTCGCCGGGCGCCGCGCCATGGTGGCAGCGTCTCGCACCGTGGCGCGCGCTGTCGGGTGTTGCCACGGTGGCCGCGCTCGCCTTCGCGCTGCTGGCCACGCTGCCGGGCGAGCTGCCGCCGCCGATCGTCATCGTGCTGCAGGCCACCGGCGATGCGCCGCAGGGCGGCGGCACCATCGTCGCCAGCTTCAACGCCGACGGCCGCGCACTGGTGGCGCGGCCGCTGGCACCGGTGGCGACCCCCTCCGACCGTGTGCTCGAGCTGTGGGCCGTGCCGCCGCAGGGCGCGCCGCGTTCGCTCGGCCTGATCTCGAGCAGCGGGGCGACCGTGATCGCACGCGACCGGCTGCCGAAGAACGTGCTCGACGCGCGCGCCACCTCGGCGCTGGCGGTCAGCGTGGAGCCGGTGGGCGGCTCGCCGACCGGCGCGCCGACCGGTCCGGTGGTGTTTGCGGGCAGGTTGACGCTGTAACCGCACGGTAACTTGTCGACAGGGCCGCGGCGGGTGGTGCACATCTTGCAGCGCACCACCGGTGACCACCCAAGACCTGACGCTGGCGGTGATCACCGCCGCCGCCACGGTGCCCGACCTCGACGACGAAGACGGCTGGGCCGAGGCCGACCGCCTGCGCCTGCTGGTGGCCAGCCTGCGCGAGGCGGCCTATCGCGTCGTCGGCGTGCTGGCTGCCGATGCGCGGCTGACCGAGCAGCTGGCGCGGCTGGCGCCCGACGTGCTGGTGGTCGATGCCGAGAGCGGCGCGCGCGATGCGATCGAGCATGTGGTGTGGGCCACGCGCGATGCGCCGCGGCCGATCGTGCTGTTCACCGACGAGCACGACCCGGCGCACGTGCGCGAGGCCGTCGCGCAGGGCGTGGTGGCCTATGTGGTGGCCGGTCTCGCGCCGGATCGGGTGCGCCCGGTGATCGACGTGGCGCTCGCGCGCTTCGAGCACGAGCGCGAACTGCGCGCGCTGGCGGCACGCGGGCTCGAGCGCGGCAAGGCGCAGGTGGTGATCGAGCGGGCCAAGGCGCTGCTGATCGAGCAGCACCGCCTGAGCGAGCCCGAGGCCTATGCGCGCCTGCGGCGGACCGCGATGAACCAGGGCCTGACGATCGCCGAGGTGTCGCGCCGCCTGCTCGAACTGGGTGACCTGTTCAGCTGAACGCGCAGCGCGCCCTGTCGCTGTGTTTTGGTGCGACGCACCATCGCCGACGCCGTTCCTGGTGCGCCGGAGGCCGAAATCGCCGGCCATCCGGGCGGTTCGGCATGGCACGGCACTTGCGACAGTTCGGCTGCGGCTCAACGGCGAGCCGTGTCGTCATGAATTAGGAACCTCGCGGTTCGGGACAAAGGCGTCCGATCGGCGTGCTCGCTGCAGAGCACGGCGACGGGCGCCTTTCGCTTTTCTTCCGGATCCGTCTTCATTGCAGGCAGAAGGACCACCACGA
Organism: Burkholderiaceae bacterium; assembly: GCA_044222685.1. Classification (GTDB taxonomy): domain Bacteria; phylum Pseudomonadota; class Gammaproteobacteria; order Burkholderiales; family Burkholderiaceae_C; genus JAEUPI01. The sequence continues at coordinate 15,852 of JBGAMU010000035.1, read as the reverse complement.
TGCATCGCTCGAACACTCGCACCCATCGCGCCGCGGCGCCCGATCTCTCGCGCCGGCGTCTGTTGCAGGCAGCTTCGATCACCGCGCTCGGCGCTGCCGGCGCACCGGTCACAGGCGCCTGGGCGCAGGGCAGCGACAAGCCCGAGAAGGAAGAGGTACGGATCGGTTTCATCCCGCTGACCGACTGCGCCAGCGTGGTGATGGCCAGCGTGCTCGGCTTCGACAAGAAGTACGGCGTGAAGATCGTCCCGACCAAGGAGGCCAGCTGGGCCGGTGTGCGCGACAAGCTCGTCAATGGCGAGCTCGACATGGCGCACGTGCTGTGGGGCCTGGTCTACGGCGTGCACCTGGGCGTCGGCGGGCCGAAGAAGGACATGGCGATCCTGATGAACCTGAACCACAACGGCCAGGCCATCACGCTCTCCAAGAAGCTGGCCGACAAGGGCGCCATCGACGGCGCGGGCCTGGCCAAGCTGATGGCCAGCGACAAACGCGAATACACCTTCGCGCAGACCTTCCCGACCGGCACCCACGCGATGTGGCTGTACTACTGGCTGGCGGCCCACGGCATCAATCCGATGAAGGACGCCAAGGTCATCACCGTGCCGCCGCCGCAGATGGTGGCCAACATGCGCGTCGGCAACATGGACGGCTACTGCGTCGGCGAGCCGTGGAACCACCGCGCGATCATCGACGGCATCGGCGTCACCGCGACCACCACGCAGGACATCTGGCGCGACCACCCGGAGAAGGCGCTCGGCACCACCGGCGACTTCGCGAAGAAGTACCCCAACACCTGTCGCGCGGTGATCGCCGCCATCCTCGAGGCCGGCCGCTGGATCGACGCCGGCCTGCAGAACAAGAACAAGATGGCCGAGACGGTAGCCGACAAGAGCTACGTCAACACCTCGGTCGACGCGATCAACCAGCGCATCCTCGGCCGCTACCAGAACGGCATGGGCAAGACCTGGGACGACCCCAACCACATGAAGTTCTACAACGACGGCGTGGTGACCTTCCCCTATCTCAGCGACGGCATGTGGTTCCTCACCCAGCACAAGCGCTGGGGCCTGCTGAAGGACCATCCGGACTATCTGGCGGTGGCCAGGCAGGTGAACCAGATCGAGCTCTACAAGCAGGGCGCGGCCGCCGCCAAGGCCAGCGTGCCGAAGGATCCGATGCGCTCGACCAAGCTGGTCGACGGCGTGGTCTGGGACGGCAAGGAGCCGGCCAGGTACGCCGATTCGTTCAAGGTGCGTGCCGCGGGTGCGGCCTGAGTCGACAGGAGCAACGCCATGGTCTCTGCCGTGTTCCATTCGCCGCTCGAGGCCTCGGCCTCGACGGCCAAGACGCCCGCCACCCCACCGGCGCGCACGGTGTCCGCGCCGCAGCCGGCTGGCGTCGCCAACGTGTCGGCGACCGGCACGCCGCCGCGCTCGACCGGGCTTCCCTTCGACTGGCGTGCGCTGTGGCTCACCGTGCTGCCGCCGGTGATCGGCCTGGCGCTGCTGGTGGGCGTGTGGCAGCTGCTCACGCTCAAGGGCGGCAGCTTCCCGACGCCGGGCCAGACCTTCGACGCCGCGGTGAAGCTGTTCGCCGACCCGTTCTACCGCAAGGGGCCGAACGACCAGGGCATCGGCTGGAACATCCTGAGTTCGCTGCAGCGCGTGGGCGTGGGCTTCGGCCTGGCCGCGCTGGTCGGCATCCCGATGGGCTTCATGCTCGGTCGCTTCGAGTTCTTGAACCGCATGGTGTCGCCGCTGGTCAGCCTGCTGCGGCCGGTGTCGCCGCTGGCCTGGCTGCCGATCGGGCTGCTCGTCTTCAAGTCGGCCAACCCGGCGGCGATCTGGACGATCTTCATCTGCAGCATCTGGCCGATGATCATCAACACCGCGGTCGGCGTGCAGCGCGTGCCGGTGGACTACCTCAACGTCGCGCGCGTGCTCAACCTGAGCGAGTGGAAGGTGATGACGCGCATCCTCTTCCCCGCGGTGCTGCCCTACATGCTGACCGGCGTGCGCCTGTCGGTCGGCACGGCCTGGCTGGTGATCGTGGCCGCCGAGATGCTGACCGGCGGCGTGGGCATCGGCTTCTGGGTGTGGGACGAGTGGAACAACCTCAACGTCCAGCACATCCTGATCGCGATCTTCGTGATCGGCATCGTCGGCCTGCTGCTCGAGCAGCTGCTGATGGCGATCGCGCGGCGCTTCTCGTTCGACGATTGACCACGGAGCGCACCGATGCATCCATTTATCGAAGTGCAGGGCGCCGAGATGGTGTTCGCCACCCGCAAGGGCCGCTTCCACGCGCTGCGCGACATCCACCTCACGGTGGCGCGGGGCGAGTTCGTGACGCTGATCGGTCACTCGGGTTGCGGCAAGAGCACGCTGCTGAACCTGATCGCCGGTCTGCTCAAGGCCAGCAGCGGCGTGCTGCTGTGCGACAACCGCGAGATCGCGGCGCCCGGGCCCGAGCGGGCGGTGGTGTTCCAGAACCACTCGCTGCTGCCGTGGCTGACCTGCTTCGACAACGTGCACCTCGCGGTCGAGCGCGTGTTCGGCGGCACCGAATCGAAGGCGCAGTTGCGCGCGCGCACCCAGGCCGCGCTGGAGCTGGTGGGGATGGGGCACGCTTTGCCTAAGCGCCCGCACGAGATCAGCGGCGGCATGAAGCAGCGCGTGGGCATCGCGCGGGCCCTCGCCATGGAGCCCAAGGTGCTGCTGATGGACGAGCCCTTCGGCGCACTCGACGCACTGACGCGTGCGCATCTGCAGGACGAGCTGCTGAAGATCGTGGCGCGCACGAAGAGCACGGTGGTGATGGTCACGCACGACGTCGACGAGGCGGTGCTGCTGTCCGACCGCATCGTGATGATGACCAACGGGCCCGCGGCGACCATCGGCGAGATCCTGCCGGTGACGCTGCCGCGGCCGCGCGACCGCGTGGCGCTGGCCGAGGACCCGACCTACGTGCACCTGCGCAAGGCGGTGATCGATTTCCTCTACACCCGACACGCCCGCCGCGAGGCCGTGGCAGCCTGACCGGAGGGCATGCACCATGGAACGCCAGAAGCTGGTCCTGGTGGGCAACGGCATGGCCGGCGTGCGCACGCTGGAGGAGCTGCTGAAGATCGCGCCGGAGCTCTACGACATCACCGTCTTCGGCGCCGAGCCGCACCCGAACTACAACCGCATCCTGCTCAGCCCCGTGCTCGCCGGCGAGCAGACCTTTGCGGAGATCGTGCTCAATCCCCACGCGTGGTACACCGAGCACGGCATCACGCTGCACACCGGCAAGACGGTCGCGACGATCGACCGCGTGAAGCGGCAGGTGGTCGCCGACGACGGCACCACGGCGCCGTACGACCGCCTGCTGATCGCCACCGGTTCGCTGCCGTTCGTCCTGCCGGTGCCCGGCAAGGACCTGCCCGGCGTGATCGCCTATCGCGACATCGCCGATACGCAGGCGATGATCGACGCCGCGGCGACCTACCGGCACGCCGTCGTCATCGGCGGTGGCCTGCTCGGGCTGGAGGCGGCCAACGGCCTGAAGCAGCGCGGCATGGACGTGACGGTGGTGCACATCATGCCGTGGTTGATGGAGCGCCAGCTCGATGCCGTGGCGGGTGGGCTGCTGCAGAAGTCGCTGGAGGATCGGGGCCTGAAGTTCCTGCTCGGTGCACAGACCGAGTCGTTGATCGGCGAGTCGCGCGTACGCGCGGTGCGCTTCAAGGATGGCACCGAAGTCCCGGCCGACCTGGTGGTGATGGCGGCCGGCATCCGGCCGAACGCCGTGCTCGCCGAGCGCGCGGGCCTGCTGTGCCAGCGCGGCATCGTCGTCAGCGACACGCTGCAGACGGTGACCGACCCGCGCATCTATGCCGTCGGTGAATGCGCGGCGCACCGCGGCATCGCCTACGGGCTGGTGGCGCCCCTGTTCGAGCAGGGCAAGGTGTGCGCGACCCACCTCGCGCAGTTCGGCATCGGGCGTTATGTCGGCAGCCAGGTCAGCACCAAGCTCAAGGTGACGGGCATCGACCTCTTCTCCGCCGGCAACTTCGGCGGCGGCGAGGGCCTGGAGGAGATCGTGCTGTCCGACCCGATCGGCGGCGTCTACAAGAAGCTGGTGATCCAGGACGACAAGCTGGTCGGCGCCTGCCTCTACGGCGACACCGTCGACGGCAGCTGGTACTTCAAGCTGCTGCGCGACGGCCGCCCGATCACCGACATCCGCGACCGGCTGATGTTCGGCGAATCCAACATCGGCGACGTCGGCCACCAGGGCCACAACCGCGCGGCCGCGATGGCCGACAGTGACGAGGTGTGCGGCTGCAACGGCGTGGCCAAGGGAGCGATCTGCAAGGCCATCAAGGACAAGGGCCTGTTCACGCTCGACGAGGTGCGCAAGCACACCAAGGCCAGCGCCAGCTGCGGCTCGTGCACCGGGCTGGTCGAGCAACTGCTGATGTTCACCGCCGGCGGCGACTACTCGGCTGCGCCCAAGCTGAAGGCGCTCTGCGGCTGCACCGACCACGGCCACCAGGCCGTGCGCGACGCGATCCGCGCGCAGCACCTGCTGAGCGTGGCCGACACGATGGCCGCGCTCGACTGGCGCACGCCCAACGGCTGCGCCAGCTGCCGGCCGGCGATCAACTACTACCTGCTGAGCACGTGGCCCAAGGAGGCGGCCGACGACCCGCAGAGCCGCTTCATCAACGAACGCAGCCACGCCAACATCCAGAAGGACGGCACCTACAGCGTGATCCCGCGCATGTGGGGCGGCGAGACCACGGCCGACGAGTTGCGCCGCATCGCCGACGCGGTGGACAAGTACAAGATTCCCACCGTCAAGGTCACCGGCGGCCAGCGCATCGACCTGCTGGGCGTGAAGAAGGAAGACCTGGTGCACGTCTGGCGCGACATCGGCATGCCCAGCGGCCACGCCTACGCGAAGGCGCTGCGCACGGTGAAGACCTGCGTCGGCAGCGAGTGGTGCCGCTTCGGCACGCAGGACAGCACGCAGATGGGCAAGGACCTCGAGCGGGCCCTGTGGCGCATGTACGCGCCGCACAAGGTCAAGCTGGCGGTCAGCGGCTGCCCGCGCAACTGCGCCGAGGCCGGCATCAAGGACGTCGGCGTGATCGGCGTCGACTCGGGTTGGGAGCTCTACATCGGCGGCAACGGCGGCATCAAGACCGAGGTGGCGCAGTTCTTCGTCAAGCTGAAGACCGCGGCCGAGGTGCTCGAGTACAGCGGCGCCTTCCTGCAGCTGTACCGCGAGGAGGGCTGGTATCTGGAGCGCACGGTGCACTACCTGGGCCGCGTGGGCATGGACCACGTGAAGCGGCGTGTGCTCGACGACGGCGCCAACCGCCAGGCGCTGTGGCAGCGGCTGCAGTTCGCGCTCGACGGCGAGCCCGATCCGTGGTTCGAGCACGCGAAGGCGCAGGTGGACCTGCGGCAGTTCGCGCCGGTGGCCGGCGCCGTGACACAAGGTGCACCGGCATGAACGCCGCACGGCCGCTCCGAAGGCGTTCAGGCCCCCTCTGGGGGATGGCGCGCAGCGCCAAGGGGGCTTCATGAACGCGCGTGCGCCGATCTGGCAGGCGGTGTGCGCCGTCGACGACATCCCGCCGCTCGGCGCGCGTCGCGTCGCGCGCGAGCAAGGCGTCGCGGTGGCCGTGTTCCGCACCGCCGACGACCGCGTGTTCGCGCTGCTCGACCGCTGCCCGCACAAGGGCGGCCCGCTCAGCCAGGGCATCGTATTCGGTGAACATGTGGCCTGCCCGCTGCACAACTGGGCAATCTCGCTGGTCGACGGCGAGGCGCGCGCGCCCGACGTGGGCTGCGCGGTGCGTTTCGCCTGCAAGGTGGATGCCGGGCAGGTGTACCTCGACGCCGACGAGCTGGCGCACCGGGCCGTCGATCTGGCGGCACCGATCGCCGGGCCGAAGGCCCGCTCGGGCGCCTGAAAGCCACGCGCGATGCGCGAAACCCGATCTACCTGCCCCTACTGTGGCGTCGGCTGCGGCGTGATCATCGAGAGCGAGGGCGAGCAGATCACCGGCGTGCGCGGCGACCCCGATCACCCGGCCAACGTCGGCCGCCTGTGCAGCAAGGGCGCCACGCTGCACCTCACCGCTACGCCGACGGTGACGCTGCACACGCGGCTGCTGCAGCCGATGCAGCGCCTCGCGCGCGGCCAGCCCGCCCAGCCGATCGGCTGGGACGTTGCGCTCGACACGGCGGCCGACCGCATCGCCGACACCGTGCGCCGGCATGGCCCCGACGCAGTGGGCCTGTACCTGTCGGGCCAGCTGCTGACCGAGGACTACTACGTCTTCAACAAGCTGGCGCGCGCGCTGATCGGTACCAACCACATCGACACCAACTCGCGCCTGTGCATGAGCTCGGCCGTCGCCGGCTACAAGCTGACGCTCGGCGCCGACGCGCCGCCAGCCTGCTACGAAGACCTGGACCATGCGCAGACGGTGTTCATCGCCGGCAGCAACATGGCCTGGGCGCACCCGGTGCTGATGCGCCGGCTGGAAGATGCGCGCCGTGCCAACCCCGCGCAGAAGTGGATCGTCGTTGACCCGCGCCGCACCGAGACCGCCGCCGCGGCCGACCTGCACCTGCAGATCCAGCCCGGCACCGACATCGTGCTGTTCCATGGCATCGCCCACCTGCTGCTGTGGGAGGGGCTGGCCGACACCGCTTTCGTGGCGGCGCACACGCAGGGCTTCGATGCCTACCGCGATCTCGTGCGCGGGCACACGCCGAAGGACGTGGCGCGTGCCTGCGGCATCGCCGAGGCCGACCTGCTGGAGGCGGCGCGCTGGTTCGGCCAGCACACGCCGACGCTGTCGCTGTACTGCCAGGGCCTGAACCAGAGCGTCAACGGCACGCACAACAACGCCGCGCTGATCAACCTGCACCTGCTGACCGGCCAGATCGGCCGGCCCGGCGCCGGGCCGCTGTCGCTGACCGGCCAGCCCAACGCGATGGGCGGCCGCGAGGTCGGTGCGCTGGCCAACCAGCTGGCGGCGCACCGCGACCTCGACAACCCGGCGCATCGCGCCGAGATGGCGGCGCTGTGGGGCGTGCCGGACCTGCCGTCGCGGCCCGGCAAGACGGCGGTCGAGATGTTCCAGGCCGCGGCCGACGGCGAGATCAAGCTGCTGTGGATCGCCTGCACGAACCCGGCGCAGTCGATGCCCGACCAGGCCACCGTGAGGCGTGCGCTCGAGCGCTGCGAGTTCGTCATCGTGCAGGAGGCGTTTCGCACCACCGCGACCTGCGAATACGCCGACCTGCTGCTGCCGGCCGCGCCCTGGGGCGAGAAGGAAGGCACGGTCACCAACAGCGAGCGCTGCATCTCGCGTGTGCGCGCGGCGGTCGCGCCGTCGGGTTCGGCGCGCGCCGACTGGCGCATCGCGGTCGACGTGGCGCGCCGGCTCGAATCGCGCCTCCCGCGCCCGCGCAGCGACGGCCGTGCCAGCGGCTTCGACGCCTTCCACACGCCCGAGGCGATCTGGAACGAACACCGCGAGTCCACCCGCGGCGTCGACCTCGACATCACCGGCCTGTCGTATGCGATGCTCGACGCCCGCGGGCCGCAGCAATGGCCGCTGCCCGAAGGCCAAGTCGCCGGCAGCAAGCGGCTGTATGGCGACGGCCGCTTCGTCTTCGCCGATGGCCGCGCGCGTTTCGCCGCGGTGAAGGCGCGGCCGCTGGCCGAGCCGCGCGACGCCCGCCACCCGTTCAGCCTGACCAGCGGCCGGCTGCGCGACCAGTGGCATGGCCTCAGCCGCACCGGCACGCTGGGCCGATCGTTCGGCCATGTCGGCGAGCCGGCGATCGAGCTGCACCCGGCCGACATGGCGCGCCTGCGCGTCGGCGAGGGCGAGTTGCTGCAGGTGACCTCGCGCCGCGGCTCGATCGTGCTGCCCGCGCAGGCGAGCGACGCGATGGCGCCGACGCAGGCGCACATCGCGATGCACTGGGGCAGCGAGGTGCTCGGCGGTGCCGCGGCGTCAGGCCATCCGCTGGCCGGCGTGAACGCGTTGACCACCGGCGCCCACTGCGCGATCAGCAAGCAGCCCGAGCTGAAGCATTGCGCGGTCAAGCTGCTGAAGGCCGAGCTGCCGTGGCGCCTGCTCGCGCTGGCCTGGCTGCCGGCCGCACAGGCGCACCGCGCGCGTGCCGCGCTGCGTGAGCTGATGCCGGCGTTTGCCTATGCGGCCTGCGTGCCGTTCGGCCGCGAGCCCGATGCATCGGGGCGGCTGGGCGTGGCCTTGCGTGCCGCCGCGCACGCGGCGGTGCCCGACGAGATGCTGGCCCGCATCGAGTCGCTGCTCGGCCTGGACCCGCCGTTGGCGTTGCGCTACGCCGACCGGCGGCGCGGCCTGCGCCGCACGATCGTGCTGCGCACCGACGAAGACCGGGCGCAGCGGGTCGACGCCTTCCTGCTCGCCGGCGCGACCGAGGCCGAGCCGTGGCTGCGCGCACTGCTGGTCGATGGGCAGCCGGCGCAGGCCTACGGACGCGACCTGCTGCGCGCCGGTGCCGCGCCGCCCGGCGCGCAGCCGGCGCGTTCGCCGCAGGTCTGCACTTGCCACGACGTCAGTGAATCGTGCATCCGCGATGCGCTCGCGTCGATCGACGGTGCGCGCGACGCGCGGCTGGCGACGCTGCAGCAGCGGCTGCAGTGCGGCACGTCGTGCGGATCGTGCCTGCCGGCGCTGAGGCGGCTGGTCGACGCGGCGCCGGTGGCGACGGATGCGGCCGCACGATCGGCCGCGCCGGCCTGGCTGCCGGCCTAACGGCGCTCGCGGCCCGCGCGTCACAAAGAGCCGACCCACCACCCGGGTGCGGCAGTAAGCTTGCCGCGCGCGGCGCACGCGCTGCCGATCGGTCCGGGCAGCGGCGCATGCGTTGATCGACAGCAATGCCGCGGGCCGGTCGCAGGAGCACGCTATGAGCATCATGAAGAACAGCCAAGGCTTCGCACTGACCACGTTGGCCCTGTGCATCACGGTCCCCGCTGCTGCGCAGCCCAAGCAGGAGGTCAAGCCACCGCAGGCCCAGGCCTGGATCGACGTGGCCACCTTCTCGGGCATGGGCATGCCGATGGGCGGCCCCGGCGGGCCGGGCCCGATGGCCGCGATCGGCGGGCTGTTCGGCGGCAGTGGCGGTGGCGCCGGCAAGGTCAATTTCCTGATGACGCAGACCGGGGGTGCCGGTCGCTTCGTCGACGTGACGCTGCTGACCCGCCGCAACCCGGCACTGGCCGAGGCGGCGCAGAACGTGCCGGCCGGGTTCATCAGCCCCGCGCTGAAGCTGCTGTCGCCGCGCGACGCAGCGCCGGCGCCGACAACGGAAACCGACGACGACGTGGTGCAGGAGCCACCGCGTCCGCAGGGCAAGTTCTATCTCTACTGGGGCTGTGGCGACACCGTGCGCGCGGGCCAGCCACGGGTGGTGGACTTCGCCACCGCGACACCGGCCGAGCTGGCGCAGGCCTTCCAGTCGCGCCGCGCGACGCAGCGCGGTGCGCATGTGGCGAGCGGCCGGCCGCACTGGCCGAACCCGACCGACGGCCGTGCGGTGCCCGAGGGCGCCACGCTGGTCGGTGCCCACCAGTTCACCGGCAGCGGTGTGCCCGAAGCCTTTCGATTCAGCATCCCGGCCGCGCAGGATCTGATGCCGCCGCTGCAGTTGCAGCAGGCCGACCAGGGCGGCGCCATCGCGCTGAGCTGGGCCGCGCAGCCGCAGGCCCGCGCCTTCTTCGTCGCCGGCATGGGCGCGCGCAGCCAGAACGAGATGGTGGTCTGGTCGTCGAGCGAACTCCCCGACATGGGCACGGGGTTGGTCGATTACCAGACCAACGCCGCGGTCGACCGCTGGCTGCGCGACAAGGTGCTGCTGCCGCCGACGACCACGCGCTGCACCGTGCCCAAGGGCGTGTTCAGCGGCGAGGGGGCGATGCTGCGCGCGATCGCCTACGGCAACGAACTCAACCTGGTGCATCCGCCCCGGCCTACCGACCCCAAGGTGCCGTGGGAGCCGGAGTGGGCGCTGAAGGTCCGCGTCAAGTCGGTGGCCAGCACCATCGTCGGCATGCCGTCGATGGAGGAGGCGCAACGCGGCGCCAACGCTGCCAAGGAACCGAAGGACGCCGATTCGGCGGAGAAGAAGGACAAGAAGCCGAGCGCACTCGAATTGCTGCGCGGTGTGATCGGCCGCTGACCCGCGGGGCGCCGAGCCCGCGCCGCGCTTCGCGGCGCGCGGAAGCCCCGTCAGTGCCCGTGCGCGATCTTCTCGCCCGCCTTCAGCCGGTATTCGGTGCCGCAGTACGGGCAGCGGCCGGCGCCTTCGGTGGCGACGTCGATGAAGACCTTGGGATGGTTGCTCCACAAGGGCATCTTCGGGTTCGGGCAGAACACCACGCCGGGACCCTGCAGGTCCTTGGCGGTCACTTCGACCAGCGCTTTGGGTTTGTGGGTGTGGGTGCTCATACGAGGGTCAGCCATTCGGCGTACTTGGGGTTGCGGCCGTTCACGATGTCGAAGAACGCGGCCTGGATCTTGGTGGTGATCGGGCCGCGCTCGCCGGCGCCGAGCGTGACGCGGTCGTATTCGCGGATCGGTGTCACCTCGGCCGCGGTGCCGGTGAAGAAGGCCTCGTCGGCGATGTAGACCTCGTCGCGGGTGATGCGCTTCTCGACGATCTTCAAGCCCAGGTCGGCGCAGATCGAGAAGATCGTGTTGCGCGTGATGCCGTTCAGCGCGCCGGCCGACAGGTCCGGCGTGTAGACGGTGCCGTTCTTGATGATGAACAGGTTCTCGCCCGCGCCTTCGCTGACGAAGCCGGCCGAGTCGAGCAGCATCGCCTCGTCGTAGCCGTCGTCGGTGACCTCCAGGTTGGCGAGGATCGAATTGGTGTAGTTGCTCACCGCCTTGGCCTGCGTCATCGTGATGTTCACGTGATGCCGCGTGTAGCTCGAGGTCTTGACGCGGATGCCTTTCCTCAGGCCCTCGTCGCCGAGATAGGCGCCCCAGGTCCAGGCGGCGACCATCAGGTGGATGGTGTTGCCCTTGGGGCTGACGCCGAGCTTCTGGTCGCCGATCCAGGTCAGCGGGCGCAGGTAGCAGCTCTCCAGCTTGTTGTCGCGCACGACCTGGCGTTGCGCCTCGCAGACCTGCTCGAAACTGAACGGGATCTTCATGCGCAGGATCTTCGCGCTGTTGAACAGGCGCTCGGTGTGCTCGCGCAGGCGGAAGATCGCGGTGCCCTTGTCGGTCTTGTAGGCGCGCACACCCTCGAAGGCGCCGCAGCCGTAGTGCAGCGTGTGCGTCAGCACATGGATCTTGGCGTCGCGCCAGTCGACCAGCTTGCCGTCGAACCAGATCTTGCCGTCGCGGTCGGACATCGACATGGAGAATTCCCCGTTCGTCTTCTCGAACGCGGATTCTAGGCCCGCCCTCCTTCGAAGACCCGCCGCGCATGCACCCCCAGCCCGGTGGCGACGCTGGCGAATCGCTCGCCACGCACCGGCGCGGCGGCGGGCGCCACCGCGGCGATCGCCTGCACCAGCGGCGCCAGCCCGGTGGAGCCGCCGGTGAAGTAGATCGCGCCGAGCTGCGCCGGATCAAGCCCGGCCTGGCGCAGCGCCTCGCGGGCCGCGCCGACGACCGCGCGCGCATCGTCGGCGATCGCCTCCATCGCCTGCGCCTGCTGCAGTTCGGCGGCCAGCGTCGCCTCGATGGCGCCGAGGTCGATGCGCGTCGCGGCACCCTCGGCCACCGCGATCTTGGCCTCCTCGGCGCGCGCCGCCAGTGCGTGGCCGAGTCGGCCGTCGAGCACGCGCATCAGCCGCGCGTGCTGCCGCGGCTCGGCGTACCAGTCGCGCATTCCGCGCAGCTCGAGCACGCGCGCCGGCGCGTAGCAGGTGTTGATCAGATGCCAGGTCGCCAGGTCGAAGTAGATGCGGCTCGGCACCTCGCGCGGTGCGCTGCCGTCGGCGCGCGGCGGCCCGTAGGCGCCGTAGCCCAGCAGCGGCAGGATGCAGCGCAGCTCGATGCGGCGGTCGAAGTCGGTGCCGGCGACGTGCACCCCGTGGTTGGCCAGGATGTCGTCGCGCCGGTCGATCCGCCTGGCCCGCGCCGGGCCGACGCGCACGACGCTGAAGTCCGAGGTGCCGCCGCCGATGTCGGCCACGAGCACCGTCTGCTCGCGCGCGGCGCCTTGCTCGTAGTCGAAGGCGGCGGCGATCGGCTCGTACTGGAACTGCACGTCGGCGAAACCCGACTCGCGCGCCACCCGCGTCAGCGCCGCCTGCGCGGCGGCGTCGCGCTCCGGTTCGTCGTCGACGAAGAACACCGGCCGGCCGATCACCGTGCGCGTGATCGGCGCGCCTGCCTTCGCCTCGGCGCGGGCCTTCAGGTGGCGCAGGTAGGCGCCGATCACGTCGAGGTAACGCACCGAGTGGCCGCCGCCGACCTCGGTGCTGCGCTCGACCAGCGTCGAGCCGAGGATGCTCTTCATCGAGCGCATCAGCCGGCCCTCGCTGCCCTCGACATAGGCGGCGATCGCGGCGCGACCGTACAGCCGCTGCGGCGCCTGGTGCAGGCCCAGGCCCTCGACGGCATAGAACACCGCCGTCGGCATGCCGGTGAAGCCGTCTTCGAGCGGCACCAGTTCGACGCCCGGCCCACCGGTGCGCGGCAGCGCGACGGCCGAATTGCTGGTGCCGAAGTCGATCGCGCAGTACGGGGCCACGGCTGCCATGCGAGACGCGCCGGCTACTCGTAGTAGCGCGGCGAGCGCGCGATGCGGGCGTTCTGTGCGCTGTCGTGGTTGATCCACAGCTGCGCGCGCTCGGCCTTCACCAGCGCGGCGACGCGTTCCATCGACGCCAGCGACTGCTGGCGGTCGAAGTTGAAGCTCGGCACGCGGCGCTGCGCGAAGTTGTCGCCAAAGTGCGCCAGGTCGCCCGACAGCACCACCGCGCCGGTGCGCGGCAGGCGCAGCAGCAGCGACTGGTGCCCCGGCGTGTGCCCCGGCGTCGACAGGATCACCACCGAGCCGTCGCCGAAGACGTCCTTGTCGCCGTTCAGCTTGACGATCGTGTTGTCGCGCAGCTTGTCGTAGGCGGCGGGGTTGAAGCCGTAGCGCGCCGGCTCCGGCCCGAAGGCGGCGTCGTACTCGGCCTGCTGGATGTACAGCGTGGCCCGGGTGAACAGGTTGGCGTTGCCCACGTGGTCGGCATGCGTGTGCGAGAAGGCGAGGTGGCGGATGTCGCCGGGCGAAAGGCCTAGCTCGGCCAGCTGTGCGACGAGCGTCTTGCTGCGCCGCATGCGCATGCCACGGTTGCCGAGCTGGCCCTCGGGCAGCGCGGCCAGCGAGTCGGCGAAACCGCTGTCCCACAGCATCCACTCGCCGGCGCGGCGGATCAGGTAGCAGTGGTCGCTGAAGGTCATCGGCCGGCCTTCGTTGGTGCCGGGCGACCAGGGCGAGATGTCGGGGATCTGCGCCTCGCCGCAGTCCAGCACGTACAGCCGCAGCGCCATGTGCAGGTCGATGGTCTGGCCGCAGCCGGCCAGCAGCCAGACCGCACAGACCGCCATCAGGGCCCGGTGCCAGCGCGAACGGATGGCTCGCCTCATCGTCGTTCCTCCTCGTCGGGTGGAATCGTCAGTCGCCGCTTGGCGACGCCTGGGCGTCGGCGGCGCGCTGCAGCGTCCAGCGCGTGCTGCGCCCGTCGCGCAGCTCGACGCGCACCGCGTCGCCGCCGGCGTCGCGCCACTCGAAGGTCTCGGGGTCGTCGGCCAGCTTGTGGCCCAGGCTCCTGGTCAGCGCCAGGATCTGCGGCAGCCGCATGCCGGTCTGCAGCTTGACGTTCAGCATCACCGCGCTGTCGACCTGTCCGACCGGCGCGCTGCCGGCGGCGCGCAGCACACGCAGCGCGCGGCTGAACTGCAGCAGCAGCCAGAACACGATCACGGTGACGGCCAGCACCACGCCGCGCCAGCCCCACGCCAGGTAACCCGCTGCGATCGCCGCCGCGGCGAGCGCCCAGCCGAGCCCGGTCGAGATCATGCGCCGCCGTCGCCGGGCCGGCCGCCGTCGGCGCGATCCCAGCCGTAGGCACGCTCGACACGGGCGATGCGCAACTCGTAGTGCGAGTACCACTGCGCGCGGCCGAGATCACGCGCGCCGGTGTGTTCCATGTGGCGCCGCCAGGCGCTGATGTCGGCCAGCGTGCGCCAGTACGACACCGTGATGCCCAGGCCGCTCGGATCGCGCGTGCTCTCCATGCCCAGGTAACCCGGTTGCTGCACCGCCAGTTCGGCCATGCGGTCGGCGGTGGCGCCGTAGTCGTGGTCGCCCTCGGTGCGCTGCGCGGTGAAGATCACCGCGTAGTAGGGCGGCTCGGGTCGAGGGGCGAAGCGCGACATGCGAAGGACTCACGGCACGGGCGGCGGCGGGCGCGAAGCATAACGCGCCAAACGGCCGCGCGGGCATGGCCGGGTCTCTACAGGCCGCGCACCACCTCGATCGCCTGCTCGATGCGCTCGACGGCGTGGATCGTCAGGCCCTCGAAGGCCCGCGCGTCGGCTGCCTTCGGTGCGTTGGCCTTCGGCACCACCGCCACCGCGAAGCCGAGCTTGGCCGCCTCGCGCAACCGGTCCTGGCCGCGCGGCGCCGGCCGCACCTCGCCGGCGAGGCCGACTTCGCCGAAGGCGAGGAAGCCGCGCGGCAGCGGCTTGCCGCGCAGCGAACTCTGGATCGCCAGCAGCACCGCCAGGTCGGCCGCCGGCTCGCTGATGCGCACGCCGCCGACCGCGTTGACGAAGACGTCCTGGTCCATGCAGGCGACGCCGGCGTGGCGGTGCAGCACCGCCAGCAGCATGGCCAGGCGATCACGGTCGAGCCCCACCGACAGGCGCCGCGGCGACACGCCGCCCGAATCGACCAGCGCCTGGATCTCCACCAGCAGCGGCCGCGTGCCCTCCAGCGTGACCAGCACGCAGGTGCCCGGCACCGGCGCACCGTGCGTCGACAGGAAGATCGCGCTCGGGTTGCTCACGCCCTTCAAGCCACGCTCGGTCATCGCGAACACGCCGATCTCGTTGATCGCGCCGAAGCGGTTCTTGATCGCGCGCACCAGGCGGAAGCTCGAATGCGTGTCGCCCTCGAAATACAGCACCGTGTCGACGATGTGTTCGAGCACGCGCGGCCCGGCGAGGGCGCCTTCCTTGGTGACGTGGCCGACCAGCACGATCGCGGTGCCGCTGACCTTGGCCGCGCGCGTGAGCTGCGCCGCGCACTCGCGCACCTGCGCCACCGAGCCGGGCGCCGAGGTGAGCTGGTCGGAGAACAGCGTCTGGATCGAATCGATGACGCAGAACCTCGGCTGCTCGGCCTCGATGGCGGCCAGGATGCGCTCGAGCTGGATCTCCGCCAGCACACGCACCGGCGCCTGGCCGAGGCCGAGCCGCCGTGCGCGCAGCGCCACTTGCGCGCCGCTCTCCTCGCCAGTGACGTAGAGCACCTTGATGTGCTGCGCCAGCCGCTCGGCCGCCTGCAGCAGCAGCGTGCTCTTGCCGATGCCCGGGTCGCCGCCGATCAGCGTGACGCCGCCCTCGACGATGCCGCCGCCGAGCGCGCGGTCGAGCTCGGGCAGGCCGGTCGGCTGGCGTTCGACCTCGGCGGCTTCGATCTCCGACAGCGTGGCCACCGGCTGCGCACGCGCCAACACCTGGAAGCGGTTGCGCGTGGCGCCGGCCGTGGGCGCTTCGGCGACGCTTTCCTCCAAGGTGTTCCACTCACCGCAATGCGGGCACTT
>JBGAMU010000157.1:0-8194 GCA_044222685.1 Burkholderiaceae bacterium | reverse complement strand
TCGGCGTCAATCGCGCACGCATCGAAGCCATCCGCACGCGCCTGGCCGCGGCTTGAGCGCTCAGCGCACGGTGTAGCCGCGGCCCTCGAGGCAGGCGGTCTGCGCGCGCCCGTAGTCGCTGCGCGAGCCGCCGGTCGACACCACCTGTCCGGTGGCCTGCGTGCTGGGGTCGAAGCCGGTCTGGCTGACCGCCCAGCGATGGCACTCGTACTCGTCGCTGGCCTGCGTCTCGGCGCTCTGGCCCAGCTTGGGGTAGACGTACATGCGGCCGGCCGCACCCTCGCCGGCACCGACGATCGGCGACGGCACCACCTGGTAGGTGCCCTCGGGCAGCTCGCGGTAGTACACGCCGTTGGCATACAGGTAGCCGATGCCGCCGATCGTCACCACTGTGCGAAAGGCCGGCAGGTCGGTCACCACCACACCGATCGGCGGGCGTGCCACGACGAAGGCGCCGCCGTAGGGCGCGTACCACACGCCGTTCCAGTAGCCGTAGCGCACGCCGCCCCAGGGCACGTAGTGCACACGCGGTGGCAGCGAATGCACGCGCGAGCCCGTGACCGGATAGGCATGGCCGTGACCGTGGCCACCGTCCCACCACTTCCCGGGCGGCACCGCCGGCGCGCGCTGACCCGGCTGAGGCGGCGGGCGAAAGCGCTCGCGGTCGCCGTCCTTGGCCCAGGCACCCTGCCAGGTGGCGACGCTGGCCACCACCGCCAGTGCGAGAAGGATCCGACGGGTGTTCGTGCGCATCGCTCCGCTCCTCATCCGATGCGATAACCGCGCCCGCTCATGCAGGCACCCATGGCGCGGCGGAAGTTGTCCATCGGCACCTGCGCGTAGGCCTGCCGGCGCGCATGGGCCTGCTCGGCGGCCTGCGCACGCGACTCCTGCGCGGCTGCACCGAGCAGCGTGCCGAAGATGGCGCCGATGATCGCGCCCTCGGCGCCGTGGCCGCGCGAGGCGATCACCGAGCCGACCACGGCACCGGTGGCGGCACCGGCCACCACCTCGCCGCCGTCGCGCACAGCGGCCCGCGGCGGCGGCACTTCGCGCACTGGCGTCATGCCGGGGTCGACGCCGGTCTCGCGCACCGCCCAGCGGTAGCACTCGTAGCGATCACGGTCCTGGCGCACATCGTCCTGCGACAGCTCCGGATAGAAATACATGGGCTGCGCCGCTGCCGGCCGCGGAGGCGGTGGCGGCGGCGTGCCGTACCGAGGCGGCGAGGCCACCGGTGCGACCACGCATCCAGCCAGCAAGGCGGTCGCGCACAGGACCGACACACCGGCTCGCCAGGCACTGCGCTGCAGACGAGGTTCCATGAGGCGACAACGCTCGAACGTCCGCGGGCGGACGACACGCCAAGCGTAAAGCAATGCAAAGCACCATCGCGCCACGCGAGGTAACAACTCGATGCGCGTTCTTCCAGCGCAAGGCCCGAGCAGCGCAGCATCGGGCGCACAGCGCCGCCCTCTACAATCGCCCGTCGTCGCATCGAGCCCCTCGTCGTACCCGTGTCCCCATCCACCGGATCCACCCCAGCCGACGGCCTGTCGCGCGACGCCGCGGCGCTCGAGGGCGAACTGGCCGGCGTGATCGTGCAGGCGCTCAACCTGGAGGTGGCGCCGGCGCAGATCGACGCGCAGGCGCCGCTGTATGGCGAGGGCCTCGGCCTCGACTCGATCGACATCCTCGAGCTGGCGCTGGAGGTGTCGCAGCGCTACGGCTTCCAGCTGCGCGCCGACGACGAGAACAACCAGCAGATCTTCCGGTCGCTGCGCACGCTGGCCGCCCACGTCGCGCAGCACCGCACGCGCTGACATGCCGCGCTGGCAGCTCGGCGGCGCGGTGCTGGCGTTGGCTGCCTATGCGCTGCTGTCGCACGCGCTGATGGTGCACGCGGCCCACGAGCCGTGGGCCGTGATCGCGCTGCTGGCGCCGATGCTCGGCGTGATCGCGGCGGTCGCCTGGCGGCTGCGCCAGACCTCGTTGCTGCTCGCCTGCGGCGTGGCGCTCGCCGCGCTGGCCGCCGTGGTCGCCAGCGGCGGGCTCGGCGGCGTCGACCGGCTCTACGTGCTGCAGCACGCGGCCTTCCATGCGGCACTGGCGATCGTGTTCGGCGCCACCTTGCGCGCCGGCGCCACGCCGCTGATCAGCGCGCTGGCCGAGCGCGTGCAGGGCGCGCTGCCCCCCGAGGTGCAGCGCTACACGCGGCGGCTGACCTGGCTGTGGGTGGTCTATTTCGTCGGCATGACCGTGCTGTCGCTGGCGCTCTATGCCTGGACGCCGTGGTGGTGGTGGTCGCTGTACGCCAACGTGCTGACGCCGCTGGCGGCCGCGCTGCTTTTCCTCGGCGAGTTCGCGCTGCGCTACCGGCTGCACCCGGAATTCCAGCGCGTCAGCCTGATGCAGACGCTGCTGGCCTATCGTGCATCGCCGCCGCTGGCGGCGATGCCGCGGCGCGGGCCGCCATGAGGGGCCACGCCGACGTGAGCGCGTCGCTGCCGATCCTGCTCGAGGCCGCCGCGTCGCGCACGCTGGCCTGGCGCGCCGGTCGCGCCATCAGTGCCGGCGAGTTGGTCGCCGAGGCCAGCGCACTGGCCGAACGATTGCCGGCCCACGGCCGCTGCGTCAACCTGTGCCAGGACCGCTACCTGTTCGCCGTCGGCCTGGTCGCCGCGCTGCTGCGCGGCCACCCGAGTCTGCTGCCGCCCAACGCGATGGCGCAGACGCTGCGCCAGCTCGGCGGCGACGGCGCGCCGCCGTACGCGCTGGTCGACGCGGTCGATGCCGACACCGGAGGGCTGCCGGCGATCGAGCTGGCGCGCGTGGGCGGCCTCGCACCGGCGGCAGCGATGCCGCGCATCGATGGCGAGCGCGATTCGGTGTGCCTGCTGACCTCGGGATCGACCGGACAGCCGCAACCGCAGTGGAAGCGCTGGCGCGCGCTGCACCTCAACATCGCGGCCGAGGCGGCGCGGCTGGCCGAGCTGCTGGCCCTGCCGTCGCTCGACGGCCTCAACCTGGTCGCCACCGTGCCGCCGCAGCACAGCTACGGCTTCGAATCGACGGTGTTGCTGGCGCTGCTGGGTGGTGCCGCGTTCGATGCGGGCCGACCGTTCTATCCGGCCGACATCGCCGATGCGCTGCGCGCGCTGCCGCGGCCGCGCGGTCTGGTGACGACGCCGTTTCACCTGAAGGCGTTGTTGCTGGCCGGCGTCGCGCTGCCGGTGGTGGACCTGGTGCTGTCGGCCACCGCGCCGTTGTCGCCGCAACTGGCGCAACAGGCCGAGGGCGCGCTGCAGGGTCGACTGATCGAGATCTACGGCTGCACCGAGGCCGGCCAGGTGGCCGCGCGCCGCACCACGGCCGGCGAAGTGTGGACCACGCTCGGTGACCTGCGGCTGCGCGCCGGTACCGACGCCGACGGCCACGAGCGCTTCATCGTCGAGGGCGGCCACGTGCTGGAGCCGACACCGCTGGCCGACGTGCTGGAGCTGGTCGATGCGCGGCGTTTTCGCCTGCTCGGCCGTGCCAACGACATCATCCATGTCGCCGGCAAGCGCAGCTCGCTGGCGCACCTGAACTTCCACCTCAACCGCATCGACGGTGTCGACGACGGCGCGTTCTGGCTGCCCGACGACGTGGCCGAGGCGGTCGTCCGGCCGGTGGCCTTCGTCGTCGCGCCCACGCTGTCGGCCGCGCAGATCGTGAGCGCGCTGCGCCGCGTGCTCGAGCCGGCCTTCGTGCCGCGCCGGGTCGTGCACGTCGATGCGCTGCCGCGCGAGGCCACCGGCAAGCTCACCGCGCAGGGCCTGCGCGCCTTTGCGCTGGCAACGCTGGCCCGAACGCCGCGCACATCGCGCCCGCCGCGATGAGTGCGCGCGGCGCATCGATGTCGACCGACGACGACATCGAGATCACGATGGTGATCGCAGCCGATCATCCGGCGTTCGCCGGGCACTTTCCCGGCGCGCCGGTGTTGCCCGGCGCCTGGCTGCTGGCGCTGGTGGTGCAGGCCGCGATGGAGCACCCGATGCTGGCACGCCGACTCGGCGGCACGCCTTGCATCGAGCAGGTCAAGTTCCTGGCGCCGCTGGGGCCGGGCCAGCGCATCGTGCTGCGGCTCGCACCTCGCGGCGAGCGGCTCAACTTCGACATCGCCTGCGGCTCGCGGCGCATCGCGCACGGCCGCATCGCCGCGGGGGATCGACCGGCGTACTCGTCGGTCGAGGGGCAATCATGACGACGAGCGCGACCGGCGCGGCCTGGACGCACGAAGGCGAGCGTGGCAATCGTTTCGCGCTGCGCCTGATGGCCACCATCGCGCTGGTCTGCGGCCGACCGGTCGCACGCCTCGTGCTGCACCCGATCGCGCTGTACTTCCTGCTCTTCTCGCCGCGCAGCCGCCGGCAGTCGGCGCATTACCTCGGCCGCGTGCTCGGCCGGCCGGCGCGCTGGGGCGACCTGTACCGCCATATCCTGTGCTTCGCCTCGACCGTGCTCGATCGCGTCTACCTGGCGCGCGGCCGGCTCGACCTGTTCGACATCCAGCTGCACGGCGCGCCGCTAATGGACGAGCTGGTCGCGCAGGGCCGCGGCGCGGTGCTGCTCGGCGCCCACTTCGGCAGCTTCGAGGCGCTGCATGCCGTCGGCGCCAGCCGGCCCGGGCTGCGGGTGGCGATGGCGATGTTTCCCGACAACGCGCGCATGATCCACGGCATCCTGCAGGCCGTCGCACCCGACTTCCACCTCGACATCATCGCGATCGGCCGGCCCAGCGCGACGCTGGCGGTGCGCGACTGGCTCGACGGCGGTGGCCTGGTCGGCCTGCTCGGCGACCGCCACCTGCACGACGACGGCGCCCGCACGGCGGTGGTGCAGCTGCCGTTCCTGGGTCGACCGGCACCGTTCAGCCTGGGGCCGCTGCGGCTGGCGATGCTGCTGCGCCGGCGGGTGCTGTTCATGTCGGCCGCCTACCGCGGCGGGCGGCGCTACGACGTGCGCTTCGAGCCGCTCGCCGACTTCAGCGCGCCGCCCGGCGATGCGGCGGCGCGCGAACGTCTGCTCCACGAGGCGCTGCAGGCCTACGTGCAGCGGCTGGAGGCGCTGTGCCGCAGTGCGCCGTACAACTGGTTCAACTTCTTCGACTTCTGGCATGAAGACGCCGCGACCTGATCGCCGTGCGCTGCTGCTCGCCACCGCGCTGGCACTCGCGGCCGGGCCTGCCACCGCGCTGGAGCTGCCCGAGCTGATGAAACTGCTCGCGCAGCGGCGCAGCGGCGAGGCGCGCTTCAGCGAGCAGCGATTCGTGTCGGGGCTTGACCAGACGCTGCGTTACGCCGGCACGCTCAGCTTCACGGCGCCCGACCGGCTGGCCCGCCACACGCAGACGCCGCGGCCCGAGTCGTTCGTGGTCGAGGGCAACCGGCTGATCCTCGAGCGGGGCGGGCGTTCGCGCCAGATGCAGCTCGACAGCCAGCCCGAGCTGGCCGCCATGGTGGCGGCGATGCGCGGCACGCTGAGCGGCGATGCTTCGGCGCTGCAGCAGCACTTCAAGCCCACGGTCAGCGGCACGCCGGCGCAATGGAGCCTGACGCTGGTGCCGCTGGAGTACCGGCTGCTCGCGGTGGTGCGCCAGCTGCGCATCGACGGCACCTTTTCCGACCTACACACGGTGGAGGTGCAGCTCGCCGACGGCGACCGCTCGGTGATGACGATCGATCCGATCCCGCTGAACCCGACCACGCCGCTGCCGGCGAAGCCGCGCGCCTCCGGCCCGTGATGCGGCCGCATGCCGACGCGCTGCCACGCGGCATTCCGATCGCGCTGTGGCTGGCCGCGATGCTGGCCTGCGCGGCCGTCATCGTGCAGGCGCGCTTCACCGCCGACCTGTCGGCCTTCCTGCCGGCGGCGCCCGATGCACGCCAGCAGGCGCTGATCGACCAGCTCAAGAGCGGCGCGGCGGCGCGCACGCTGCTGATCGGCATCGAGGGCGGCAGTGCCACGCAGCGCGCGCAGGCCTCGCAGGCGCTGGCGACCCGACTGCGCGCCAGCGGCCTGTTCGAGCAGGTGCAGAACGGCGAGCGCGACGCGCTGGTCGAGGTCGGCCGCTGGGTCGTCGAGCACCGCTACCTGCTGAGCCCCGCGATCGAAGCGCGTCGCTTCCAGAGCGACGGCCTGCGCGAGGCGATCGACGATACCGTGTCGCTGCTCGGCACGCCGGCCGGCGCACTGGTCAAGCCCTTGCTCGACCGCGACCCGACCGGCGAGACGCAGCGCATCGCCGAGGCGGCGCTCGCCAGCGGCGGTCCGCGCACCGAGCAGGGCGTCTGGGCCTCGCGCGACGGCGTGCGCGCGGTGCTGCTGGCGCAGACCCGCGCCGACGGCAGCGACCTCGACGCGCAGGAGGCCGCACTCGGCGTCATCCGCAGCACCTTCGCCGCGCTGGCGCCGCCGCAGCTGACCCTGCAAGCCACCGGCACGCCGCGGTTCGCGGTCGACAGCCGGGCGCAGATCCGCGACGAGGTCGGCGTGCTCGCGATCGCCGGCACCGTGCTGATGGGCGGGCTGCTGCTGGCGGCCTTTGCCTCGATCGCGGCGCTCGGCGTGGCGATGCTGCCGGTGGCCACCGCCGTGGTAACTGGGGTGGCGGCGGTGTCTCTCGTCTTCGGCACGGTGCACGGCGTCACGCTCGGCTTCGGCACCACGCTGATCGGCGAGGCGGTGGACTATGCGATCTACTACCTGATCCAGGCCCGCTCGGCTGGCGCGACCGCACCCGCCGGTGCCGGCTGGCGACACTGGCTGCGCACCGGCTGGCCGACCGTGCGGCTCGGCCTGCTCACCTCGATCTGCGGCTTCCTGGCACTTGCCTTCTCGGGCTTTCCAGGTCTGGCACAGCTCGGCGTGTTCTCGATCGCGGGGCTGATTGCGGCGGTGCTCACGACGCGCCATCTGCTGCCGGTGCTGATGCCCGATGGCGCGCGCGGGGTCGGCCTGCGCCGCCACCTCGGCCGCGTGGCGCTGCGGCTGGTGACGCTGCTGCCGCACGCGCGCCACCTGCTCACGGCGCTGGGCCTGGCGGCCCTGGTGTTGCTGGTCGCGCGGCACGACCGGCTGTGGCAGGCCGAGCTGTCGTCGTTGAGCCCGGTGCCGGCCGAACTGCTGACGCTCGACGAGAGCCTGCGCGCCGACCTCGGCGCCGGCGACTCGGGCACGGTGGTCGTCGTGCAGGCGGGCGACGTCGAGTCGGTGTTGCAGCGCGCCGAGTCGGCCGCGGCGCTGCTCGATCGGCTGGTCGACGAAGGCCGGCTGGCCGGCTACCAGTCGCCGACGCGCTGGCTGCCGAGCCGGGCGACGCAGCAGCGGCGCCAGGCCGCGTTGCCCGAGCCGGCGCAACTCGACGCCGCACTGGCACAGGCCACGCTGGGCGGGCCGTTGTCGGCAGCGCGGCTGGCCCCGTTCGTCGACGAGGTGCAGGCCGCGCGGGCGCTGGCGCCGCTGACGCTCGAATCGCTGCAGGGCAGCGCCGTGGCGCCGCTGGTGTCCAACCTGCTCTTCAAGCGCACCGACGGCGGCTGGACGGCGCTGCTGTCGCTGCAGCCCGGCGCCACGGCGCTGGACGAGGCCGCGCTGCAGCGCTCGCTGGCCGGTGTCGACGGCGCGCAGGTCATCGCCATCGGCGACGAGCTGCGCCGGCTGTATCGCCGTTACCTCGGCGAGGCGCAGGCGCAGGCCCTGCTCGGCGCCCTCGGCGTGGTGGTGCTGATCGCGCTGTGGCTGCGCTCGCTGCCGCGTCTGCTGGCGGTGTGCCAGCCGCTGGCGCTGTCGGTGCTGCTGACGATGGCCGGCCTCACGCTCCTGGGCGTGCCACTCGGCATCCTGCACCTGGTGGGGCTGCTGCTGGTGGTCGCGGTCGGCTCCAACTACGCGCTGTACTTCGACCTGCTGCGCCACCAGGACTCGCTGGACGCCGACACGCTGGCCTCGCTGCTGCTGGCCAATGCGACCACGGTGTTGTCGTTCGGCCTGATCGCCGCATCGGACATTCCGGCGCTGTCGGCGATCGGTCGCGTCGTCGCCCCGGGCGCGCTGCTCGCGCTGCTGCTGTCGGCCGCCTATGCGCCGCGGGTTCGCCGCGATTCGGCCAGCGTCAGCGCTGTGTGAAAATCCGCCGCGCGAGCGAACC
>JBGAMU010000156.1:0-8219 GCA_044222685.1 Burkholderiaceae bacterium | reverse complement strand
CGTTCCGCGAAGCAGGTGGCCCAGGCGGCGCAGGCCGCAGCCGAACTGGCGCGGCGCATGCAGGCAGTCGGCAACTTCAACGCCCTGCAGCGCGCGCGCGAGCAACGCTTCTACGCCGAAGCCGCGCTGCAGCTGGCGCGCGCCGAGCAGCGCCACGGTGCCTGGCGCGAGCGGCTGGCGCGCCTGATGGGCCTGTGGGGCGAGCAGACCCGCTTCGTCCTGCCCGAGCGCCTGCCGGACCTGCCGCCCGCAACGCGTGAATGGGCCGACGGCGAGTCGCAAGCGATCACGCAGCGGCTCGACGTGCAAGCCGCGCGCGCCGCGGTCGAGCAGGCCGACGCCGCGCTCGGCACCACCCGGCCCGCGGCGCTGATCTCCGGGCTCGAACTGGGCGTGCAGCGCAACAGCGCCACGGGCGAGCCGGTGCAACGCGGCATCGAGCTCGCCGTCGAACTGCCGCTGTTCGACTGGGGCGGCGCGCGGGTCGCACGCGCGCAGGCCGTGCAGCTGCAGACCCGCGAGCGCGCGGCGGCCGTCGCCATCGATGCACGATCCGAGGTGCGCGAGGCTTATGCCAGCTACCGCCACGCCTACGACATCGCGCGCCACCAGCGCGACGAGATGGTGCCGCTGGCTCGGCGCATCGCCGACGAGAACCTGCTGCGCTACAACGGCATGCTGATTGGCGTGTTCGAGTTGCTGGCCGACGCACGCGCGCAGGTGCACAGCGTCAACGCCGCCATCGAAGCGCTGCGCGACTTCTGGCTCGCCGACGCCGACCTGCAGTCGGCCCTGATCGGCAAACCGGCGCTGTCGGTGCCGGGGACGGCCACCGACGTGGCTCCGTCCAGCGCGGGCGCGGGTGCCCACTGAATACCGGGGATACACGATGGTTTCCAGACGCAATCTGTTCATTGGCGCCTCGACGCTCGCGGCTGCCTCGGTCAGCCGCGTGGCGCTCGCCGCGCTGCCCGAGATCACCACCCAGACCGGACCGGACACGATGCCGCCGCTGCAACCGGCGAGCGGCCGGCCGTACAACCCGGTCGTCACGCTCAACGGCTGGACACTGCCCTGGCGCATGAACCGAGGTGTGAAGGAGTTCCACCTCGTCGCCGAACCGGTGGTGCGCGAGATGACGCCCGGCTTTACCGCGCACCTGTGGGGCTACAACGGTCAGAGCCCGGGGCCGACGATCGAGGTGGTCGAAGGCGACCGCGTGCGCCTGTTCGTGACCAACCGGCTGCCCGAGGTGACCAGCGTGCACTGGCACGGCCAGCGCCTGCCCAACGGCATGGACGGCGTGAGCGGCCTGACCCAGCCGCCGATCGCGCCGGGCAAGACCTTCGTCTACGAGTTCGTCGCGCGACGGCCCGGCACCTTCATGTACCACCCGCACGCCGACGAGATGGTGCAGATGGCAATGGGGCTGATGGGCTTCTGGGTGACGCACCCGTCGGGCAAGCATCCGCTGATCGAGCCGGTCGATCGCGACTACTGCTTCCTGCTCAATGCCTTCGACATCGAGCCGGGCAGTGCGACACCAAAGATCATGACGATGCTCGACTTCAACCTGTGGGCATGGAACAGCCGCATCTTTCCCGGCATCGCGCCGCTGGTGGCGCGCCAGGGTGAGCGGCTACGCATCCGCGTCGGCAACCTGACGATGACCAACCACCCGATCCACCTGCACGGCCCCGAGTTCACCGTCACCGGCACCGACGGCGGCCCGGTACCGAAGGCGGCGCGCTGGCCCGAGGTGACGGTGGACGTCGGCGTCGGCCAGATGCGGCAGATCGAGGTGGTCGCCGAGGACGAGGGCGACTGGTCGATCCACTGCCACAAGAGCCACCACACGATGAACGCGATGGGCCACGACGTGCCGACGATGATCGGTGTCGACCACCGCGACCTCGCACGCCGCATCACGCAGCTGGTGCCCGACTACATGGTGATGGGCGAGCGCGGCATGCACGACATGACCGAGATGCAGATGCCGCTGCCCGACAACACGGCGCCGATGATGACCGGCGAGGGCCCGTTCGGTGCCATCGGCATGGGCGGCATGTTCAGCGTGCTGAAGGTGCGGCGCGATCAGCCGCGCGGCGACTACCGCGACCCTGGCTGGTTCCAGCACCCGCGCGGCACGCTGGCCACCGAGTGGACCGGCGCGCTGCCCGAGGCGCCGCGCAGCCCGCCGGCCGCCGCCGCGCCGGCCAAGGCCGGTGCCGACGTGCGTGTGCGCAAGCCCGGAGGCGGCCATGGACACCACTGACGCGTTGCGCAGACCCGACCGCCGACGGTGGCTCGCGGCGGTGGCGTCGCTCGCGACGTTCGGTGCCCGCGGCCATGGCGACAAGCACCATACCGCAGCGCCAAAGCAGGAGCAGAAGGACTGGGGCATCGCCGGCGACGCCAGGGACGCGCGCCGCACAATCGACGTGCGCATGCTCGACACGATGCGTTTCGAGCCGCCGCACGTGTCCGTCCGCCTGAACGAGACCATCCGCTTCAACATCCGCAACACCGGCCGCCAGATGCACGAGTTCGTGCTCGGCACGAAGCACGAGAACGAGGCGCACGCGCAGCTGATGCTGAAGTTCCCCGACATGGAGCATGACGAGCCCTACATGGCCCACGTGCCGCCCGGCAAGGCCGGCCGCATCGTCTGGCACTTCAACCGCGCCGGCACGTTCGAGTTCGCTTGCCTGATCGCCGGCCACTACCAGGCCGGCATGACCGGCACGATCGTGGTCGCTGCGCGATGACTTCCACCCGAGCGTTTCTTCACCCCTGGAGCCCGACAATGAAATCCCTGTTCACCACACTGGCATTGGCCTTCGCGGCCGCCGCGGCCGCACAAGCGCCGTCCGAGATGACCGATGGCGAGATCCGCAAGGTCGACAAGGGCGCTGCCAAGCTGACGATCCAGCACGGCGAGATCAAGAACCTCGACATGCCCGGCATGACGATGGTGTTCCAGGTCAAGGACAACGCCGTGCTCGACAAGGTGAAGCCGGGCGACAAGGTGCGATTCCGCGCCGAGAAGGTCGGCAGCGCCTACGTCGTGACGGCGATCGAGCCCGTGCGGTAGTGCGGGTCGACCCGCTCTGGCGGACGGGCATACCGCCGGCGACCGGCGCCGCTGCCGGTCTTGCCTTTGATCAATTCGCGGTCACTGCCGCCCCGTAGACTGCACCCATGTCCATGCACCGGCGCCTGTTGCGCCGCTTCTCGGTCGGACTGACGCTGGCGCTGCTGGTGGCGCAATGGGCCGTCGCGTCCTACGCTTGCCCGCTGGCGACCGCCGGCGCGGCTGCGCAGGCGATGGCCGCGATGCCCGGCTGCGATGGCTCGATGCCCGCGATGACGATGGACCCCGAGCAGCCGCAACTGTGCAAGGCGCATTGCGACGGTCCCGCAGCAGCCGTCCACGCGCAGCCCGACGGCGAAGACGGCGCGATGGCCGCGCTGCTTCACGGCGCACCGGCGCTTCACGCAGTGCCGATCCCGGCGCCGGTGTCCGGGCTCGCGCTGCGACCAGGCGGACCGCCGCCGAAGTCTCGACCACGCTTCTACACGTTGCGGGTCCTGCGGCAATAGACCGCGCCACGTCCGTTCGCGCCGTGTCGGCGCGGGCGCTGCCGTGCCGCGTCGTCGTCTGCTGCTGCAAGGATCCACCATGTTCGTCTACTCCGTTCGAGTTCTCACCGCCGGACTCATGCTGCTGTCAGCGCCGGCCGTCCACGCCGGCTTGAGCCTGGCCGACACCACCCGCCTCGCGCGCGAGCTGGCCCCTGCGCTCGCCGCCCAGCACAGCACGCTGGACAGCGCGCAATCACTGCGCGGCAGTGCCGGCACCCTGCCCGACCCGCGCCTGATCGTCGGCGTCGACAACCTGCCGGTGAACGGCGCCGACCGCTACAGCCTGACGCGCGACTTCATGACGATGCAGCGCATCGGTCTGATGCAGGAGGTGCCCAACCGCGCCAAGCGCGCGGCGCGCGAGGCCGGCGCACAGGCGCGCGTCGAGCGCGAACGCGCGATGCTGGTGGTGGTGCAACTGGCCGTGCAGCGCGACGCGGCGCTCGCCTGGCTGGGGGTGCACTTCGCCGAACGGCGCGTGGCACAGCTGGCCGAACTCGAGCGCGAGAACCGCCTCCTGATCGACACGCTCGACGCACGCGTGGCTGCCGGCCGGGCGATGCCGGCCGAGCGCACGATGGCGCGCCAGGAGGCCCTGGCGCTCGCCGATCGGCGCGACGACGCGTTGCGCGACGTGGCCAAGGCCCGTGCCGCGCTGCGACGCTGGGTCGGCGTGCGCGCCGACGAGGCGCTCGACGGTGAACCGCCGGCGCTGGCGCTGACGCCGGAGCAGGTGCGGGCCGACCTGCATCGGCACGCCGAGATCGCACCCTACGCGGCCAGGCAGGCCATGGCCCAGGCCGACGTGCGCGAGGCCGACGCCGAACAGCGCGGCGACTGGGGCTGGGAGGTGGCCTACAGCCGCCGCGGCCCGCTCTACGGCGACATGGTGTCGTTCCAGTTCACCTTCGACCTGCCCTGGCAGCGCGGGCAGCGCCAGCAGCCGCAGCTGCTGGCCAAGCGCAAGGATGCCGAGCGCATCGAAGCCGAGCGCGAGGAGACGATGCGCCGCCACCGCGAGGAACTCGAGGCACAACTGGCCGAACTGCAGGCGCTCGACAGCCAGCGCGAGCGCCTCGCCGCCGACGGCCAGGCGCTGGCCGGAGAACGCGTCGCGCTGGCGCTGGCGAGTTACCAGTCGGGGCGCGGCGACCTCGGTGCGGTGCTGGCCGCGCGCCGCGAAGCAGTGGATGCGCGCCTGCGCCTGATCGAACTCGATGCCCAGCGCAACGCGCTGCGCGTGCGGTTGAACACCCTGGTGGCGGAGTGAACATCATGAACAAGACCTTCAAGCAGACGGCTCTTGCACTGGTGCTGCTCGCCATCGGCGTGGCGGGTGGCTGGGCGTTGTCCGGCTGGCGCGGCGCCGGCGGGCATGCCGGCCACGCGGCAACGGGCGCGGTGACCGCGGGCACAGCCGCCTCGGTGCCCGGCGAACGCCGGATCCTGTATTGGTACGACCCGATGGTGCCGACGCAGAAGTTCGACAAGCCGGGCAAGAGCCCGTTCATGGACATGCAGCTGGTACCGCGCTACGCCGACGAAGGCGACGTGGTCGG
Organism: Burkholderiaceae bacterium; assembly: GCA_044222685.1. GTDB lineage: Bacteria > Pseudomonadota > Gammaproteobacteria > Burkholderiales > Burkholderiaceae_C > JAEUPI01. Next base: position 3,015 of record JBGAMU010000156.1, on the reverse strand, counting down.
TGGCGGTGTGGCCGTCTCGTCGCAGGCCACACAATCGCTCGGCGTGCGCCTGGCGCCGGTGCGCCAGCGCAGCGTCGGCGTGACCATCGATGCCGTCGGCACGGTGCAGCTGAACGACCGCGATGTCGGCATCGTGCAGGCGCGCACGGCGGGCTTCGTCGAGCGCGTCTACGCGCGGGCGCCGGGCGACGTGATCGCCGCCGGTACGCCGCTGGTCGACCTGCTGAACCCGGAGTGGCTGGCCGCCCAGCAGGAATACCTCGCCGTCAAGCGCACGGGGGATGCGTCGCTGGCCCAGGCGGCGCGCATGCGCCTGACGCTGCTGGGCATGCCGGCCGCGATGGTCGATCAGGCCGACCGCACCGGCCAGCCGGTCGCCGTGCAGACCATCACGGCGCCGATCGGCGGCGTCATCGCCGAGCTGATGGTGCGCCAGGGCATGACGGTGGCGGGCGGCATGACGCTGGCCCGCATCAACGGCCTGTCCACCGTCTGGCTCGAGGTGGCACTGCCCGAGGCCCAGGCTGCGACGTTGCTGCCGGGGCAGGCGGTGGAGGCGCGCTTTCCGGCACTGCCGGGTCAGGTGGTGAAGGGCAAGGTCGCGGCGGTGCTGCCCGAGGCCAATCGCGAGACACGCACGCTGCGCCTGCGCATCGAGCTGCCGAACCCCGGGCAGCGCCTGCGCGCTGGCATGTTCGCGCAGGTCAGCCTGCACGGGCCGCGGCGCGAGTCGCTGGTGGTGCCGGCCGAGGCGGTGATCCGCACCGGCAAGCGGGCGCTGGTCTATCTGCAGGAGGCGCCAGGCCGCTTCAGGCCGGTGGAAGTGCAGATCGGCGAGCAGTTCGACGATCAGGTCGTGGTCAAACAGGGCCTCGCCGCGGGCCAGCAGGTGGTGACCTCGGGCCAGTTCCTGATCGATTCGGAAGCCAGCCTGCAGGGGCTGCGGCCGGACGCGGCCGGCACGCCCGCGACCGCGCCGATGGTGCACGAGGCGCGCGGCGTCGTCGTCGACATCGACGCCGACGGGCTGACGCTGGACCACGAGCCGGTGCCGGCGCTGAAGTGGCCGCAGATGGTGATGCCGTTCAAGCTGGCCGACCCGCAGCTCGCACGCGGGCTGGTCAAGGGACAGCGCATCCGCTTCGGCTTCACGCAGCAGGGCGCCGACGCCGTGATCTCGCGCATCACGCCGGAGCCGGCGGCGAGCGCGGCGGCGAGCGGAGCACGGCGATGATCGCGCGACTGATCCGCTGGTCGGTGGCGAACCGGTTCCTCGTGCTGCTGGCCACCGTGTTCGTGGCGGCCTGGGGCATCGTCGGGCTGCGTGCGACCCCAATCGACGCGCTGCCCGACCTGTCGGACGTGCAGGTGATCATCCGCACCAGCTATCCCGGCCAGGCGCCGCAGATCGTCGAGAACCAGGTCACCTATCCGCTGGCCACCACCATGCTGTCGGTACCGGGAGCGAAGACGGTGCGCGGCTTCTCGTTCTTCGGTGACAGCTTCGTCTACATCATCTTCGACGACGGCACCGACCTTTACTGGGCGCGCTCGCGCGTGCTCGAGTACCTGAACCAGGTGCAGGGCCGGCTGCCCGCCACGGCCAAGCCGGCGCTCGGCCCGGACGCCACCGGCGTGGGCTGGATCTTCCAGTACGCGCTGGTCGACCGCAGCGGGCGCAACGACTTGTCGCAGCTGCGTGCGTTGCAGGACTGGTTCCTGAAATACGAGCTGAAGGCGCTGCCCAATGTGGCCGAGGTGGCCACCGTGGGCGGCATGGTGCGCCAGTACCAGGTGGTGCTGGACCCGCTGAAGCTGGCCGGCTACGGCATCACCCAGGCCATGGTGCGCGAGGCGCTGATGGCCGGCAACCAGGAAACCGGCGGCGGCCTGCTCGAGCTGGCCGAGGCCGAGTACATGGTGCGCGCGAGCGGCTACCTGAAGACGCTGGACGACTTCCGCGCCATCCCGCTGGCCGCGCGCGGCGGCATCCCCGTGCGGCTGGGCGACGTGGCCACGGTTCAGGTGGGGCCGGAGATGCGCCGCGGCATCGCCGAACTCGACGGCGAGGGCGAGGTCACCGGCGGCATCGTCGTGCTGCGCTCGGGCAAGAATGCGCAGCAGACGATCCGCGCCGTGAAGACGCGGCTGGCCGAATTGGGCAAGAGCCTGCCGCAAGGCGTGGAGGTGGTCACCACCTACGACCGCAGCGCGCTCATCGAACGCGCCATTCGCCACCTGAGCGAGAAGCTGGTGGAGGAGTTCCTCGTCGTGGCGCTGGTCTGCGCGCTCTTCCTGTGGCACCTGCGCTCGGCGCTGGTGTCCATCGTGGCGCTGCCGCTGGGCATTCTGGTGGCCTTTCTCGTGATGCGCTGGCAGGGTATCAACGCCAACATCATGTCGCTGGGCGGCATCGCCATCGCCATCGGCGCCATGGTCGACGGGGCGGTGGTGATGACGGAAAACGCGCATCGCAAGATCGAGGCCTGGCAGCGCGAGCGGCCGGGCGACACGCTGGCCGGCGAAGAGCGCTGGAAGGTGATCACCGACGCCGCGGTGGAGGTGGGGCCGGCGCTGTTCTTCAGCCTGCTCATCATCACGCTGTCCTTCATTCCGGTCTTCACGCTGGAGGCGCAGGAGGGGCGGCTGTTCGGGCCGCTGGCCTATACCAAGACCTATGCCATGGCGGCGGCGGCCGGCCTCTCGGTGACGCTGGTGCCGGTGCTGATGGGCTACTGGATCCGCGGCCGCATTCCCGACGAGATGAAAAACCCCATCACGCGCGGTCTCATCGCTGCGTATCGCCCGGCGCTGGAATGGGTGCTGCGCTGGCCCAAGACCACGGTGGCGATCGCGCTCGCGCTGATGCTCAGCACCCTGTGGCCGCTGTCGAAGCTGGGCGGGGAATTCCTGCCGCGGCTGGACGAAGGCGACCTGCTGTACATGCCTTCGGCGCTGCCGGGACTGTCGGCGCAGAAGGCCACCGAACTGCTGCAGCTCACCAACCGCATGATC
>JBGAMU010000034.1:0-37696 GCA_044222685.1 Burkholderiaceae bacterium | reverse complement strand
ACATAGGGCGCATCGATGGCGTCGGAGAAGGCCTCGCGCGTGAAGCCATCGCCCGGCATCGCGGCGATGCGCCGCAGCAGCGCGGCTGCGTCGGTCTCGCCGCGGCCACGCAGTGCGTCGAGCGCCAGGTAGCCCGCGCGCGGCCTCTCGCGCAGCGCCACCGCCTCGGCATGCGTCAGCAGCACCGGCAGCGCCGCGGCAATGCGCGCCTGCGCATCGGCATCGGCCTCGCGGTCGAGCGTCAGCTGCGCCGGCCAGCGCACCGCCAGCCACTGCGCCTGGCCGGCGAAGAAACGGTAGTGGATCGTGGTGCCGGCGATGCCGCTGTCGGCCAGCGCGGCGGCGTGCGCACGCAGGTCGGCGCGCCGTGCAAAGCCGTCGAGCATCCGGGCGGCCTGCGCCTGCACCGCGGCATCGTCCGGATAGGCGCGAACGAAGCACAGCAGCTCGTGCAGCCGACGCACCGCACCCGCGCTGCGCAGGCGGGCTCGCGCCAGCAACTTCAACCCGGCGAGGCGGACCGCGGCGGCCTCGACGCCGAAGTCGAGTCGGCGATGTTCCAGCTCGGCGAGCGTGCGCAGCGGCATGGCTGGCGATGGTAGTGCACCAGCGCGCGGCGCTAGCATCGGCGCCAGGCCGCACGCACGCATCGCTTGCGCGGCAGGCCCCACGCAGGAGTTGCGCATGATCATCGCCAGCGAACAGGACGTCACCACCGCCGTGCTGGCCGAGGCGGCGCGTGCGCCCGACGCGCGCGTTCGCGAGATCCTGAGCGTTGCAGTGAAGCACCTGCACGCCTTCGTGCGCGAAGCGCGGCTCAGCGAAGCCGAGTTCCAGCAGCTGTGCGGCGCGATCGCGCGCGCCGGGCAACTCACCACGGCATCACACAACGAGGTCGTGCTGGCCGCCGGCTCGCTCGGCGTGTCGGCGCTGGTGTGCCTGCTCAACAACGGTCAGGCAGGCAAAGGCGACGCGGGCGAGACCACGGCCAATCTGATGGGCCCGTTCTGGCGCCTCGATGCGCCGCGCCTGCCCGACGGGGCGTCGATCGTGCGCGCGGCCATGCCGGGACTGCCGCTGTTCGTCACCGCATGGGTGGTCGACGTGCAGGGCCAGCCGGTGGCCGGCGCCGACGTCGATGTCTGGCAGGCCTCGACCGAGGGCTTCTACGAGAACCAGGACCCCGCGCAACCCGACATGAACCTGCGCGGCACCTTCACCACCGATGCGGCCGGGCGCGTCACCTTCCGCAGCATCAAGCCGGCGGGTTATCCGGTGCCGGTGACGGGGCCGGTGGGTGATCTGCTGCGCGCGCAGGGCCGCCACAACCTGCGCCCCGCGCACGTGCACTTCATGATCCGCAAGCCGGGCTTCAAGACGCAGTTCTCGCAGGTGTATGTCGACGACGACCCGAACCTCGACAGCGACGTGCAATTCGGCGTCACGCGCGCGCTGGTCGGTCGTTTCGTGCGGCACGAGGCCGGCACGCCGCCGGCGGCCGACGTGCGCGGACCCTGGGTGACGCTGGAGCATCGCTTCGTCATCGAGCCGGGCGAGTCGCGCCTGCCGCGGCCGCCGATCACCGGCAAGGCCGACGGGGCGCGACCGCAGATGACGGTGCTGCCGCGTCGCGCGGCACCAGAGGTCTGACGACCCAGGGACTTTCCCGCATCGGCGGTCGCAAGTGGCGGCCGCCGCTGCATCATTGCCGCTCGGCCCGCGCCGCCAGGCGCTGTGGGTACCCATCACACGGAGACATGCACATGCGCAAGGCACTGAAAGGGCTCGCGGCGATCGTCGCGTTGTTCGGCATCACGCTCGGTACGGCGGCCCAGGCGGCCTATCCGGAACGGCCGATCACGCTGATCGTGCCGTGGGGCGCCGGCGGCGGCACCGATGCGGTGGCGCGCATCCTCGGCACGCTGATGGAGAAGGACCTCGGCCAACCGGTCAACGTGGTCAACCGCACCGGCGGCTCGGGCGTGGTCGGGCACCAGGCGATCTCGGCCGCACCGGCCGACGGCTACACCATCGGCATGATCACGGTGGAGATCGGCATGATGCACCACCAGGGTCTGACCGACCTCACCGGCGCGTCGTACACGCCGATCGCGCTGGTCAACGCCGACCCCGCGGGCGTGCAGGTGCGCGCCGATGCGCCGTACAAGAACGTCAGCGAACTGCTGGCCGCGATCAAGGCCAACCCGGGCAAGTTCAAGGCCTCGGGCACCGGCCAGGGCGGCATCTGGCATCTGGCGATCGCCGGCCTGCTGCGCGACCAGAAGGTCGACCCCGCCGCGCTGCCCTGGGTGCCAAGCAACGGCGCCGCGCCGGGCCTGAACGACCTGGTGGCCGGCGGCGTGGAGGTGGTGCCGTGCTCGCTGCCCGAGGCGCGTGCGCTCATCGAAGCGGGCAAGGTGAAGAGCCTGGCGGTGATGGACCCGAACCCGGCGTCGCTGTTCCCGAAGGTGCCAACGCTGAAGGCCGAGCTCGGCAGCGGCTGGACGATGGCCGCCTGGCGCGGCATCGCGGCGCCCAAGGGCATTCCGGCGGACGTCCAGGCCAAACTGCTGGCGTCGCTGAAGAAGGCGCACGAGTCCAAGGAATTCAAGGAGTTCATGACCAACCGCGGCTTCGGCGTGCTGTGGGCGCCGCCGGCCGAATTCGCCAGCTTCATGGCGAAGAGCGACGCCGACCTCGGCGCCACCATGAAGGCCGTGGGCATCGCCAAGTGATCACGCGGCGGGCCCGTTCGCAACAGCGGGCCCGCTCGATCCGATGAAGCTCAACGACGCCGTCTTCGGCGCGATCTTCCTCGCGCTGTCGCTGCTGGTGCTGTGGTCGGTGCAGAGCTACCCGAAGATCCCCGGGCAGAACGTCGGCCCGGCGGCGTTTCCAGGTGTCGTGGCCGCCGTGCTGGCCGTGTGTTCGGTGCTGCTGATCGTGCAGGGCGTGCGTTCGCGCGACGGCGCACCCTGGTTCGTACGCGGCGCGTGGACCCGCGAGCCGCGCCAGCTGATCGCCTTTGCCGTCACCGTGCTCGGCCTGCTGCTGTACGTGCTGGCCAGCGAGAAGCTCGGCTTCCTGATCACCGGCGTCGTGATGCTCGCCTCGCTGATGCTCGCGCTACGGGTGCGCCTGATCACCGCGGTCGTGGTGGCCGTGGTGGCGACGGTCATGATCCACGTCGCCTTCTACAAGGGCCTGCGCGTGCCGTTGCCCTGGGGCGTGCTGCCGGTGCTGTATTGATGGGGATGCCGCGATGACCTGGGCCGTGATGTCGCAGGCCTTCGGCCTGGTGTTCGACCCGTACGTGCTGTGGGTCATCCTGGCGTCGGCGCTGTTCGGCCTGTTCGTCGGCGCGGTGCCGGGGCTTACCGCGACGATGGCCACCGCGCTGCTGGTGCCGGTCACCTTCTTCATCCCGCCGGTACCGGCGGTGGCGGCGATCGTCAGCTGCACCGCGATGGCGATCTTCGCCGGCGACATCCCCGGTGCGCTGCTGCGCATTCCCGGCACGCCGGCGTCGGCTGCCTACACCGACGAGGCCTATGCGATGACCAAGAAAGGCCAGGCCGAGCTCGCGCTCGGCGCGGGCCTCGTGTTCTCGGCCATCGGTGGCCTGTTCGGCACCGCGGTGCTGATCGCCTTCGCGCCGGTGCTGGCCGAGGTGGCACTCAAGTTCTCGTCGTTCGAGTACTTCTGGCTCGTCGTACTCGGCCTGTCGGGCGCGGTGTTCATCGGCGCCAACAACAAGCTGAAGGCGGTGATCGCGCTGATGCTCGGGCTGCTGGTCGCGTCGGTCGGCCTGGACAACCCCGGCGCCCACCCGCGCTTCACCTTCGGCAATGCCGAGCTCACCGGCGGCGTGTCGCTGATCCCGGTGATGGTGGGCATGTTTGCGGTGTCGGAGATCCTGCGCTTCGTGACCTCGATGCTGCCGCCGGTGCAATTCGCCGCCGACAAGATCGGCAACGTGTTCACCGGCATGTGGAGCCTGACCAAGAAGTACAAGTGGCAGCTGGCGCGCGGCAGCGCGATCGGCACCGCGATCGGCATCCAGCCTGGCGCCGGCGCCGACATCGCGTCGTGGATCACCTACGCGGCGAGCAAGCGCTTCAGCAAGGAGCCCGAGAAGTTCGGCACCGGCCACGTCGAGGGCATCATCGAGTCGGGCGCGGCCAACAACTCGGCGCTGGCTGGCGCGTGGGTGCCGGCACTGGTGTTCGGCATCCCGGGCGACTCGATCACCGCGATCGCGATCGGTGTGCTGTACCTGAAGAACATGAACCCGGGGCCGACGCTATTCATCAACGACCCGCAGAACGTCTACGCGATCTTCCTCGTCTTCATCGTGGCCAACATCATCATGCTGCCGCTCGGCTGGATGGCGATCAAGGTCGCCAAGACGGTGCTGCGCGCGCCGCAGAAGCTGCTGATGCCGGTGATCCTGCTGTTCTGCGCGGTCGGCTCGTTCGCCATCAACAACACCGTCTTCGGCGTGCTGCTGATCCTGATCTTCGGCCTGTTCGCCTTCGTGCTGGAGGAGAACGGCTTCCCCACCGCGCCGGCGATCCTGGGCGTCGTGCTCGGCGGCATGCTGGAGGAGAACTTCGTCACCTCGATGATCAAGTCCGACGGCAACCCGGCCGCCTTCTTCACGCGGCCGATCGCCGGCGGCCTGGCGGCGGCGACGCTGCTGATCTTGCTGTGGCCGGTGGTCGCCAGCCTGCTGCGGCGGCGGGCGCGCTAGCGCGGCGCCGGCGCGGTCGATGCGCGCCCGCTCACGGTCGCCAGTTCGTCCAGTCGTTCATGCGCGTCGGCATCAAGTGAGGGCGAGGCCGCGATGGAGCTGATCACCTGGAACGTGCAGTGGTTCTGCGGCCTCGACGGCCGCATCGACCTGGCCCGCGTGATGCGTAGCGCGCGCGCGATGGCCGACTTCGACGTGTTGTGCCTGCAGGAGGTGGCGGTGAACTACCCGCGCCTGAAGGGCGACGCCTCGCACGACCAGCCGGCCCTGCTGCGTGCGCTGCTGCCGGGCTACGAAGTCTGCTTCGGCGCCGCGGTCGACGAGCTGGCCGACGATGGCTCGGGCCGACAGCGCTTCGGCAACGTGGTCGCCACGCGACTGCCGGTGTTGCAGCTGCAGCGCCACGCGCTGCCCTACCCGGCCGAAGGCGGCGTGCGCAGCATGCCGCGCATCGCGGTATGTGCGACGCTGATGACCCCGCGCGGGCCGCTGCGGGTGATGACCACGCACCTGGAGTTCTACTCGCAGACCATGCGGCTGGCGCAGGTGGCGGAGTTGAGGCGCTTGCAGGCCCAGGCCGCCGCGCAGGCCGCGGCGCCTCCCTTGGCCGACGACAGCGGCGGCCCCTTCCAGGCCAAGCGCCACACGGCCGACTGCATCGTCACCGGCGACTTCAACCTCGACCCGGCGACGCCCGAGTACACGCTGATGACGGCGCCGAACGATCCGGCGCCGCGCTTCGTCGACTGCTGGCGCCGGCTGCACGGCGCGCAGCCGCAGCCGCCGACGTTTCACGTGCACGACAAGACCTACAGCCCCGATCCGGTCGCCTGCGACTTCGTGTTCGCGACGCCGCAGCTGGCCGACCGCGTGCGCCGCGTCGAGATCGACGGCGACACGCAGGTGTCGGACCACCAGCCGGTGTGGGTGTCGTTCTCGGATTGATTCCGCCTCAGCGCGCCAGCCACTGGCGGAACGCCGCTGCGCGTTCCTGACTGATCTGCACCTCGCCGTCGGCCGCCGGAATCAGCTCGACGCTCAGGCGCCCGCGGCCGCTCGGTGCGAAGCGGGTGATCGCCGTGGCGGCGACGATCATCTGCCGGTTGATGCGAAAGAAGCGCTCGGGGTCGAGCGCGGCCTCGATGTCGGCCAGCGGCTCGTCGAGCAGTCGCCGCGTGCCGTCGCGCGTGACCACGAAGCTGAGCTTGTCGACCGAGACGAAGTAGGCCACCTGCTCGACCGGCACCGCGACGAACGCGGCGCCCTGGCGCGCGACCCAGCGCTGGCGCGGCCGTGGCGCGGCCACGTCGCCGCGCATCGCCTGGCGCAACGCCTGCGCGGCGGGCGCGGCGAAGCGCTCGCGCAGGCCGGCCACGCGGGCGAAGGCGCGCGCGAGCTGCGCATCGTCGACCGGCTTGAGCAGGTAGTCGATTGCCAGCGCCTTGAACGCGGCGAGTGCGAACTCGTCGTAGGCGGTGGTGAAGATCGTCGGCAGCGCGAGCGCCCCGTCGGCGAACAGCTCGGTGGACAGGCCGTCGGCGAGCTGGATGTCGAGCAGCAGCACGTCGGGCTCGGCGTGCGTGGCCAGCCACTGGCGGGTGTCGTGCACCGATGCGGCGCTGCCGACCACCTGTGCTTCGGGCGCCACGCGCGCGATGGTCTCGATCAGGCGCTCGCGCGCCGGCGGCTCGTCCTCGGCGACGAAGAGCTTCATGCCGACGTCGACACCAGCGGCACCCGGACCGCGAAGCGCTCGCCGCCGCGCTCCACGTCGAGCGCGCGGCCGGTCAGCAGGCGGCAGCGTTCGTCCAGGTTGTGCAGGCCGAGGCCCGACGACGGCCGCTGGCTGCTGCGCGCATGCACACGGTTGTCGACGCACAGCCGGTCGCCCTCGCGCTGCACGCGCACCACCAGCGGCTGCCCGTCGCCGGTCTGGTTGTGCTTGACGGCGTTCTCCAGCAGCGTCTGCAGCGCCAGCGGCGGCAGCAGGCCACCGCGGCCGGCCACGCTGTCGCCGACGTCGAGCTGCACCGCAGCGGCGCCGAAACGCAGCGCGAGCAGCCGGTGGTAGCTGCGCACGAAGGCCAGCTCGTCGGCCAGCGGCACCAGGTCGCGGTCGCGGCTGGCCAGCACGTAGCGGTAGACCTCGGCCAGCAGGTCGCAGAACTCGCGGCCGCGCGGCGGGTCGCGCACGATCAGGTGACCCAGCGTGTTCAGGCTGTTGAACAGGAAGTGCGGATCGACCTGCGCCTTCAGCGCCGCCAGTTCGGCCTGCGAGCGCAGCCGCTCGAGCCGTTCGACGCGGGTGAGATCCGACTCGCGTTCGCGGATCAGGAACACCGTCTCGTAGGCATGGGTCACGAACAGCACACAGATCACGTTGATCAGCACGACGAGTTCGATCGCCGGCCGGTCCACCGGCTGGCCCGACAGGCGGAACCACGCCCACAGCCCGAGCACGGTGAGCGGCGCGGTGTACAGCACGTTGGCAGTGACCAGCATCGCCAGCTTGCGCCACGGGTTGGCGAACCAGTTCAGGTGTTCACGCTGCTTGAACAGCAGCCAGCGATTGCCCAGCCAGATGGCGGCGGCCAGCGCGACGAAGCCGGCGCAGCCGAGCCACCAGCGTGGATCGCCGGGGCGCAGCGTGCCGTACAGGCCAGCCAGCCAGGGGATCGTCAGGCCGAAGCCGACGATGCCGGCGGCCATCGTCGCGCGGTCGTCGATCGACACCCGGCTCGACTCGGCGATCGGCAGTGTCGTCGTCATTGCGGTGGCGGCAGCAGCGCGAGGCGGTGGGCGGCCGGTTCAGCCGCGGGGCAGCGGCGCGGCGCGCGCCTTCAGCCGCGCGGCCGGTGACGCCAGCGACGGCAGCTTGCGGCGCGAGGCGAGCACCTGCTCGATGTCCTCGCGCGCGCCGTCGATCAGCACGCGGCTGGCCCGCTCGGCCTTCGGCGGAGAACGCGCGATCACCGCGTCGAGCACCGCGCGGTGCAGGTGCAGCGACGACGCAGGCCCGTCGGGCCGCGTGGTGGAGATCTCGAAGCTCGTGCGCAGCAGCGCACCGATCGCCTTGCTCATCTGCACCATCCAGCGGTTGCCGCCGGCACGCAGCAGGCCCTGGTGGAAACGCAGGTCGGCGGCCACGTAGTCGCCACCCTGCTCGATGGCCTGCTTCATGCCGGCGTAGGCCGACTCGATGTCGGCGATGTCGGCCGCCGTGGCGCGCTCGGCCGCCATGCGCACGGCGGCCGGCTCGATCACGCTGCGCAGCTCCTGCAGGTCGCGCAGGAACTCGCGTGACAGGCCGACGTGCGAATGCCAGGCCACTACGTCGGGGTCGAACCAGTTCCAGTTGTCCGACGGCAGCACGCGGGTGCCGACCCGCGGGCCCGACGACAGCAGCCCCTTGGCGATCAGCGACTTGACCGATTCGCGCACCACCGTGCGGCTGATGCCGAGCGCCTCGCACAGCAGCGGCTCGGCCGGCAGCGCCTCGCCGACCTTGTAGCGGCCGGCCACGATGGCCTCGCCGATCGCGTCGACCGTGTGGCCGTGCACGTTCTTGATCGGCACGCCGGGTTGCGGACTAGCGAGGCGCTGCGGCATGCGAATCCGAGCGTTGCAGCCACTCGCGCGCAGCCTGCACCAGCGCACCGGGTGGCTGCGCGATGTCCAGCGTCAGCGCGAATTCGTCGTCGCCCGGCGGCTCCAGTGCGGCCAGCTGGCTGCTCAGCAACGACGCCGGCATGTAGGCGTGCTGGCGCGTCGACACGCGCTGCGCCAGCAGCTCGGGCGAGCCGGTCAGGTGGACGAAGCGCAAGCCGGGCGCCTGCGAACGCAGCAGATCGCGGTAGCCGCGCTTCAGCGCGGAGCACGACAGCACGATGCCGTGGCCCTGGCTTTGCGCGGCACCCAGCTGGTCGGCCAGCGTGCGCAGCCAGCCCTGGCGGTCGTCGTCGGTCAGCGCGATGCCGGCGGCCATGCGCGCGACGTTCTGCGGCGAGTGGAAGGCGTCGCCCTCGAGGTACGGCGCGCCCAGCGCGTCAGCCAGCGCACAGCCGACCGTGCTCTTGCCGCAGCCGCTGACGCCCATCACGACCACCGAATGGCGCAAGGTGTCACGCCCCCAGGCGGGCGCCGCTGGCCTGGTCGAACACATGCGCCTTGGCGGCGTCGATGGTCAGGCCCACGGTATCGTCAGGCCGCGCATCGGTGCGGCCGTGCATCACCAGCGTGAGCTGTGCGTCGCCGACCTTCAGCAGCACCTCGGTCTCGGCCCCGGTGGGCTCGACCACGAACACCTGGGCGGCGATGCCCTGGCCGGCCGCGGTGAGGGTGATGTCGCCGGGCCGGATACCGTAGCTCACCGCCTGGCCGTCGCGGCCGCCGAGCGCGCGCGGCACCGGCCAGCGCGAGCCGAGCGCCTCGACGTACGCCGTGCTGCCCTCGTGGCGCAGCGTGCCGGCCAGCACGTTCATCGCCGGCGAGCCGATGAACTGGGCGACGAACAGGTTGCCGGGCCGGTCGAACAGCTCCAGCGGCGTGCCGATCTGCTCGATCAGGCCGTCGTGCATCACGACGATGCGGTCGGCCATCGTCATCGCCTCGATCTGGTCGTGCGTGACGTAGACCGTGGTCGTCTTCAGCCGCTGGTGCAGCGCCTTGATCTCGGCGCGCATCGCGACGCGCAGCTTGGCGTCCAGGTTGGACAGCGGCTCGTCGAACAGGAACACCTTGGGATCGCGCACGATCGCACGGCCCATCGCGACGCGTTGGCGCTGGCCACCCGACAGCTCGCGCGGATAGCGGTCGAGCAGCGGGTCGAGGTTGAGGATGCGCGCCGCGTCGTCGACCCGCTTCGCGGTGAGCGCTGCCTCGGCCTTGCGCAGGCGCAGCGAGAAGCCCATGTTCTCGCGCACCGTCATGTGCGGGTAGAGCGCGTAGCTCTGGAACACCATCGCGATGTCGCGATCCTTGCTCTCGAGGTCGTTGACGACCTTGCCGTCGATGTGGATCTCGCCGTCGGTGATGTCTTCCAGCCCGGCCAGCATGCGCAGCAGCGTGCTCTTGCCGCAGCCCGACGGCCCGACCAGCACGACGAACTCGCCGTTGGCGATGTCGAAGCTCAGGCCGTGGATGACCTTGACCTTGCCGAAGGACTTCTGGATGTGGCGGAACGAGACGGAAGCCATGGCGAGCCTAACTCTTTACTGCGCCAGCGGTCAGGCCGGACACCATATAACGCTTGAAGGCGTAGTAGATCGCCGCCGGTGGCAGCGCGTAGATCAGGCCGGTGGCCATCAGCAGCTCCCACGGCGAATCGTCGGCGGCCAGGAAGTTGCCGAGCGCCACCGACAGCGTGACGTCGGTGTCGTTGGACAGCAGCAGGAACGCGTAGAGGTACTCGTTCCACGCCAGCAGCAGCGAGTAGGTGCCTACCGCCACCAGCGACGGCACCATCAGCGGCAGGTAGACCAGGCGGAACAGCTGCAGCGGCGACGCGCCGTCCATGCGCGCAGCCTCGTCAAGCTCGAACGGCAGCTTGTCGCTCGACTGCTTGAGCACCCAGATGCAGTAGGGCGACGCGATCGTCACCATCGCCAGGATCAGCGCCCACTGGTTGTTGAGCAGGCCGTAGACGCCCATCGTCTTGTACATCGGCACCGCCAGGAAGGCAGCCGGGATGAAGTAGGTGAAGAGCGCCAGGTTCATCACCGTGCGGCCGCCGCGCACCTTGAGCCGGCTGATCGAGAACGCCGCCGCCGTGGCGACGAACAGCGTCAGCACGCCCACCGCCACGGCGATGAGCAGCGAGTTCCACATCTGGTGCCAGAAGTGGTTCAGGTAGAAGTGTTCCTGGTGGAAGACGACGCGAAAGTTCTGCAGCGTCGGCTCCTCGGGCCACAGCCGGCCCGAAGTCGCCTTGTCGCGCGGCGACAGCGCGAACAGGAACAGGTGGTAGATCGGCACCAGGGTCCACAGCAGCACCGGAACGCCGATCAGCAGCAGCTTGGCCTCGGTGGTGACGGCCTTCCAGGTGAAGCGCTTGCGGCTCATTTGGAAAGTCTCTTCATCATGAAGTAGACGAGCGGCAGCACCAGCGGCAGCGCGACGACGATCGAGGCCATCGCCAGGTCCACCTGGTCCAGCCGCAGGTAGCGGATGCCGAGCGTGGCCAGCACGTGCGTCAGGTCGGCCGGCCCGCCGCCGGTGAGCAGGTAGACGCTGTTGAAGTCGCCCAGCGTCCAGATCATCGACAGGATCAGCGACGTCAGGTACAGCGAGCGCATCGACGGCCAGGTGATGAAGCGGAACTTCTGCCAGCTGCTGGCGCCGTCGACCGACGCCGCCTCGTACTGCTCGGCCGGGATCGACATGCGGCCGGCGACCAGGATCAGCGTCCAGAACGGCAGCGACTTCCACACGTGCATCAGCATCGAGAAGCTGAGCGCCAGCATCGGATCGTTGAGCCAGTTCGGCCCGTCGAGACCAGTGAGGCGGAAGATCGTCGAGTTGATCACGCCCCACTCGGGGTTGAGCATGAAGCGCACCGACAGGATGGTCGGGATCGAAGGCACCGCCCACGGCAGGATGAACAGCACCGACAGCGCCTTGATCCACCAGCGCGACTGCACGAAGAAGCCCGACAGCACCATCGCGATGGCCATCTTGATGTTGATGGCCACCACCAGGAAGATCACCGTGTTGATCGCGGTGCGAAAGAAGATCGGGTCGTCGAACAGCGCCACGTAGCTCTGCGGGTGCCGCGCCAGCCACAACCCGTAGCCGACCGGGTACACCACGAACACGACGAACACCAGCAGGTACGGCAGCACCAGCGCGCGCCCCCACCACTCCCAGCGCGACAGCGGCTTGCGCGGGCGTGGCGAGATGCCGACAGGCAGAGCGGTGGTGGTATTCACGACGACGAGCAGGTATGCATGTGCGACGCGGCAGAGACGAGCCCCTCACCCGAGTGCCGCCGTGGATCCGGCTTCGCCGGTCCACTGGCGGCGCCCCCCTTGGGGGGAGGCGGCCGCCAGGCCGCTCCGGGGGGTAGCGTCAGTTGGCTACAGCCTTGATGCGCGCGATCATCTCGTCGACCGCCTTGTCGACCGGCACCTTCTCGTTGAGCACGCGGTTCATCGCCTTGGCCCAGACGTTCTCGTTGTTCAGCACCGTGAACTTGTAGTTCTTGGTGAATTCGAACGGCAGCGTGCCGCTCATGAACTGGTTGTAGACGGCCAGGCGGTGCGGGTCGCCCTTCCAGAACGGGCTCTGCTGCGCCTTCAGCTGCACCGGGAACCAGCGGCCGAGCGAGCCCTCGACATACGGCGTGAGGTTCGATTCGTCGAGCAGGAAGGCCAGGAACTTCTTCGCCCCGGCCTTGTTCTTCGCGTCCTTGAAGATCACGCCGGTCTTCACCGCAGCGCGGTAGACCATCTTGCTGCCGTCGGGCTTGTTCGGGAAGCCGGCGGTGGCGATCAGCTCGGTGTAGTTCTTCTTCGCGGTCGCGCGCTGCGCCTCGGTGAGCGTGGTGTTGTTCATGTCGTCGAGCCACTTCGCGGCGATCGAGATCGTCGCGTTGTGCGTCATCACCGTGGTCTTGTTGTGGAAGGCGACGTTGTTGTCGGGGTCCTTCCAGCTCGTCGACGACGGCGGCGTGCAGCCCTTGCTGTACACGGCGGTGTAGTCGGTCACCGCGTTGATCAGCGACTGGCGCACCGACGGGTCGTCGACCAGCAGCTTGCCCGAGTCGTTGACCAGGGTGACGTTGTAGGCGTCCATGAAGGTCAGGAACGAGAAGAACGAGTCGGTGGAATCCACGCCCATCGGCATGCCGATGCCGAAGCCGCGCTGGCCGGTCTTCTGCCGGTAGCCGGTCTGCACCTTGGAGCACCAGAAGTCCCAGTAGCCCTTCCAGTCCTTCGGGATGTCGCTGTCCTTGAAGCCGGCGTCGGCCAGCATGTCCTTCCAGTACTGGATGTGCATGGTCTGCTGCTTCAGCGGGAACGCGTAGTAGGCGCGCGTGCCGTTGGTGTTGTTCAGCAGGAAGGTGGTCGACAGCGCGCGCGGCTCGAACTTGGCGCGCATCGGGTCGAGCACGCTGGAGATGTCTTCCAGCTTGCCGTCGTAGGCCCACTTGGCGGTGACCTGGAAGTCGTAGGAGTCGGCATACGCCACGTCAGGCGGGCTGCCCGAGTCGAGCGCGGCCACCGTCTTGGGGATCATGTCCTGGATCGGGTACTGCGACAGCTCGATCTTGATGCCCTTGTTCTTCTCCTCGAACTTCTTGATGGCGGCGAACAGCGCATCGTCCTCGGCCTTGTAGAAGCCCTTGACCCACCAGACGGTGAGCTTTTCCTGCGCCGACGCGGGTGCGCCGGCAAGCAGACCGGCGGCCGCGAAGGCGGCGGTCAGCAATGACTTGAACTGCATGTCTCGTGTCTCCTGATGGGTAAGCAGCGGTCAGGCGCCTGCATCGACAGCGAGCGGCCTGCATTGTTATCATATGATGATTGAAAGGCCCGATCCTCCGGGCAAACCCGCCCTCTCACGGCAGCCGCTGCCGCGGGCTGCTCAGCGTTTCTCGACGTGGCCGCCGAACTTGTGCCGCATGGCCGACAGCAGCTTCTCGGCGAAGGTGTGGTCCTGGCGCGAACGGAAGCGCGTGTAGAGCGCCGCGGTCAGCACCTCGGCCGGCACGGCCTCCTCGATCGCCGCCTGCACCGTCCAGCGGCCCTCGCCCGAGTCGGCCACGACGCCGGTGTAATTCGACAGGTCGCGGCTCTCGGCCAGCGCCTGCGCCGTCAGGTCGAGCAGCCACGACGACACCACGCTACCCCGGCGCCACACCTCGGCGATGTCGGCGAGGTCGAAGTCGTAGCGGCGCTCGGCCGGGATCGACGGCTGGTTCGCGTTGCGCAGGATGTCGAAGCCCTCGGCCAGCGCCTGCATCATTCCGTACTCGATGCCGTTGTGGATCATCTTCACGAAGTGGCCGGCGCCGGCCGGCCCGCAGTGCAGCCAGCCCCGCTCGGCGCTCGGTGCCAGGCCGTCGCGCTGCGGCGTGCGCTCCAACGCGCCGGCCCCGGGCACCAGCGCCTCGAAGATCGGCGCCAGCCGCTGCACGCAGGCCGCGGGGCCGCCGATCATCAGGCAGTAGCCGCGCTCGAGCCCCCACACGCCACCGCTGGTGCCGATGTCGAGGTAGTCGATCCGGCGCGCCGCCAGCGCCTGCGCGCGGCGCACGTCGTCCTGGTAGAAGGTATTGCCGCCGTCGATGACGGCGTCGCCCGGCGACAGGCCCTCACCCAGCCGGGCGATCGTCTGCTCGGTGGCCTCGCCGTGCGGCAGCATCACCCACACCGTGCGCGGCGCGTCGAGCGCGGCGACCAGGTCATCGAGGTCCTTCGTCGCGGTGGCGCCCTCGCGCACCAGCGCCGCCACCGCCGCCGGGTCGGCGTCGTAGACGACGCAGGCGTGGCCGGCGCGCATCAGGCGCCGCACCAGGTTCGATCCCATGCGGCCGAGGCCCACCATCGCCAGTTGCATTGCCTGTCTCCGTGTCTGGTCGTGGCCGGTCGCGACGGCCGGCAGGTTGTCGCCGCCCGGCGGTCCGGCACGGCGATGCTATCTCGCGCCGCACGCCAGCGACTTCGGTGCCGCGCCGTCGGCTTTCGGCCGACGCGGCGTCGACTTCGGCGCGCGCGCACTTGAAGCGCACCGCACAGCGGCCGACCATCGCCGTGGCTGCACGCAGGAGAAGGGACGCGCATGGACCTGACACAACTGAACGGGGTCGCCATCGTCATCGCGGCGCTGACGACCTTCGTGCTCGGCGGGCTGTGGTACTCGCCGATCCTGTTCGCGCGCGCCTGGATGCGCGAGGCCGGCCTGAGCGAGGCGCAGACTGCGCAGGCGCAGATGGGCAAGGTGTTCGGCCTGTCGGCGATCGCGGCGCTGGTGATGGCGTTCAACCTCGCCGCCTTCATCGGGCCGAAGGGCGACTGGCGCTTCGGCCTCTTCGCCGGCCTGGCCGCGGGGATCGGCTGGGTGGCGATGTCGCTCGGCGTGATCTACCTGTTCGAGCAGCGCTCGCTCAGGCTGTGGCTGATCAACAGCGGCTACCAGGTGCTCTCGTTCGCGCTGATGGGCACGATCATCGGTGCGTGGAAGTGAAGACTGTCTTGCTCGGCTGCGCCAGCGCCGCGATGGCGCTGGCGTCGATCGCGCCGGCGCACGCCGACACCAGCGGCGTGGCGCCGGGCACCTTCGTCAGCACCTTTCGCGCGGAGGTCAACGCCACGCCCGACGCGGTGTGGCGGGCGATCGTGCAGTTGCCGCGCTGGTGGAGCAGTCAGCACACCTATTCGGGCCAGGCCTCGAACCTGAGCCTCGACGCGCAGGCCGGCGGCTGCTGGTGCGAGCGTTGGGGTGACGGCCAGTCGGTGCAGCACGGCACCGTGGTGCTGGTGCAGCCGGGGCGCGTGATCCGCCTGTTCGCCAACCTGGGCCCGCTGCAGGATCTGCCGGTGCACGGCGTGCTGACGCTCGCCACCGCCGACCAGGAAGACAAGACCGTGGTGCGCCTGACCTATCGCGTGGCGGGCGATCCGAGCGCGGCGCTGGACCAGCTGGCGCCCGCGGTCGACCAGGTGATGGGCGCGCAGTTCCGCCGCTTGAAGGCCTTGGCCGAAACAGGCAAACCCGATTAGTCTCGCGGCATGTCGTGCCGCCCGTTCGTCCATCGCGTCCGCCTGGCGCTGCTCGCGGCGGCCTGTGCCGCCACCACGCTGGCCGCGCCGGCCTTCGATCTGCAAGGTCACCGCGGCGCGCGCGGGCTGGCGCCGGAGAACTCGCTGGCCGCGTTCCAGCGTGCCTTGACCATCGGTGTCACCACGCTGGAGCTCGACGTGGCGATCACGCGCGACGGCGTGATGGTGATCCACCACGACCTGGCCCTCAACCCCGACTTCGCACGCGACCGGTCCGGTCGCTGGCTCGACCAGCCCAGCGCGCCGATCCACACCATGAGCTGGGCCGACCTGCAGGGCTACGACATCGGCCGCCTGAAGCCGGGCACGCGCTACGCGTCGCTGTACCCCGAGCAGACCGCGATCGACGGCACGCGCATTCCACGGCTGGCCGATCTGTTCGAGCTGGTGCGTCGCGGCGGCCACGACGGCGTGCGCTTCGCGATCGAGACCAAGCTGAACCCCTTGCTGCCCGACGCGACGCTGCCGCCGGAACCATTTGCGCAGGCGCTGGTCGACGAGATCCGCAAGGCCGGCATGCAGCAGCGGGTGCAGATCCTGTCGTTCGACTGGCGCACGCTGCAGGTGGTGCAGCGCATCGCGCCGGAAGTGCCCACGGTCTACCTGACGGCGCAGCAGCGCTGGCTCGACAACGTGGCGGCCGGCAAGCCCGAGGGCTCACCCTGGACCGCCGGCTTCCAGCTGCGCGACCACGGCACGGTGCCGCAGATGATCAAGGCCGCGGGTGGCCGCGTCTGGTCGGTCTACTTCGGCGACGTCGACGCCGCCAAGGTCAAGGAGGCACAGTCGCTCGGCCTCAAGGTGCTGGTGTGGACGGTGAACGATGCACCGACGATGGGCCGGATGATCGACATCGGCATCGACGGCTTGATCACCGACAGGCCCGACATCGCACAGAAGGTCATCACCGAGCGCGGCATCACACTGCGCTGATGCGCGCCCGGCAGGAGACGAAGGCCTGCCCGCCTGGCGGCGGGCAGGCACCGCTACAGCGGCGAGGTCTTGCGTGTCTCGGCGGACGACTTGTCGGCCACCTTGGTGGTGGTGGCCTTGCCGGTGGCCACGGGCGTGGCCTTCTTGGTCGCCGCGGTGGTGGTGGTCGCCTTGGCAGCGGCCATCGGCTTGCTCATCGCGGGGGCGGCGGCATCCTTCACCGCGTCGGCGGGGCAGGCCAGCGCAGGGCCGGCAGCGACCAGCACCAGTGTCATCAACAGGCTCTTCATGGATTGCTCCCGGTTCGGCTGCAGAGGTCGCAGGTTACTGCTGTGGCCGTCGCCGCGATAGCCACCGCAACCTTCCAGGAAGGGTCTTTCGACCCGACACACTCGACTGCCGGCCGTGACGGACTGCCTTCAGCGCCACCACATGTAACGGTGGCCCTCTCGCACAATGAAGCCACGATGAACGCGTTGTCCAGCATCGCTCTGTCCGGCCTCGGCGCCGCGCAACTGCGCCTCGGTGCGTCGGCGCACAACATCGCCAACGCGCAGACGCCGGGCTTTCGCCGCCAGCTGGTGACGCAGCAGTCGGTGTCCGGGGGCGGCGTCAGCACCAGCCTGACACGCGCGCCGGTCGCCGGCGAGGCGCTGGCCGACGATCTGGTCGGCCAGATGAGCGCGGGTTACCAGTTCATCGCCAACCTGCGCGTGATCCAGACGCACGACAAGCTGCTCGGCACGCTGCTCGACGATCGCGCCTGAAGCGCGCGTCATCAGGCAAAGCCCACCACGCGGTGGGGCACGTACGGCGCTTCGAGCGCCGTGATCTCCTCGGTCGTCAACGTCAGCGACAAAGCGGCGACCGCGTCGTCGAGGTGTGTCGTCTTCGACGCGCCGACGATCGGTGCCGTGACGCCGGGCTTGCCCAGCAGCCAGGCCATCGCCACCTGCGCCATCGGCACGCCGCGCGCGGCCGCCACACGCGCCACCTGTTCGGCCACCCGCCGGTCGGCGTCTTCACTGTGCTCGAAAAGCGACTGGCCGAACGCGTCGAGGCCGATGCGGCGCGTGTGCTCGCCCCACGGCCGCGCCAGCCGGCCGCGCGCCAGCGGGCTCCATGGAATGACGCCGATGCCCTGGTCGACGCACAGCGGCAGCATCTCGCGCTCCTCCTCGCGGTAGAGCAGGCTCAGCTCGGGCTGCATCGAGACGAACGGCGTCCAGCCGCGCGAAGTCGCGACCGCATTGGCCTTCATCAGCTGCCAGGCCCAGCCCGACGACGCACCGATGTAGCGCGCCTTGCCGGCCTTGACCACGTCGTGCAGCGCCTCCATCGTCTCCTCGATCGGCGTCGCGGGGTCGAAACGATGCGTCTGGTACAGGTCCACGTGGTCCATGCCCAGGCGGCGCAGGCTGTTGTCGATCTCGGTGAAGATCGCCTTGCGCGACAGGCCGCCGATGTTGGGGCCCTTGCGCATCGGGTTGAACACCTTGGTGGCGACGACGATCTCGTCGCGGCGCGCGAACTCCTGGAGTGCGCGGCCGAGGAACTCCTCCGAGGTGCCGTCGGAGTACGCGTTGGCGGTGTCGAAGAAGTTGATGCCCTGCTCGATGGCGTGGCGGATGATCGGCCGGCTCTGCGCCTCGGGCAACGTCCAGGCGTGCGCGCCGCGCTCGGGCACGCCGAAGGTCATGCAGCCCAGGCAGATGCGCGAGACCTTGAGGCCGGTGCGGCCGAGGCGGGTGAATTGCATGGTGGCGGCTTTCGGGTGGTGTGCGCAGGCAGCCTACCGCAACCAGACCTGCAGCGCCGCCTGCAAGGGCACGCCCTCGCGCAGGCCGCGGGCTCGCGCCGCCTCGTTGAGCCGCGAGATCACGCCGCACGCCCAGCCGTCGAGCGCATCGCCGATGCGCGCCGACGTGTGCGCCACCGCCCCGGCCGGCACGCCGCGCTGCTGCAGCATGGCGAGCGCGGCGATGCCGGCGCCATCCTTGCCGACGCCGGCGTCGTTGAAGAACACGGCCGCCAGCGGCAGCGCGCAGGCGAACTCGCCCGACGAGGTGCCGCCGTGCGAGCCCGCGACCACGATCGCGCCGGCATCGCCGGCCTCGAGCTGCGTGATCGAATCGATCAGCAGCACCCGACCCTTCGCACCACGCGCGACCAGCTGCTTGAGCATCCTGCCGACCCTCCGGTGGCGGCCACTATGGCATGACCGCCGTGGCGCGGGCATGATGGCTGCAGGCCGAGGAGACCGCATGAGCCTGAGCGACACCGCCGTCACTTTCAAGCGCCAGCGCGTCCGCAGCAACGGCGTGACGATCCAGTGCGCGGTCGCCGGCGAAGGGCCGCCGATCCTGCTGCTGCATGGCTACCCGCAGACGCACGTGATGTGGCATCGCGTGGCGCCGGCGCTGGCCATGACGCACACGGTGGTCTGCGCCGACCTGCGCGGTTATGGCGACTCGTCCAAGCCGCCCGGTGGCCCGCAGCACATCAACTACAGCAAGCGCACGATGGCCGCCGACATGGTCGGCGTGATGCGCGCGCTCGGCCACGAGCGCTTCGATCTGGTCGGCCACGACCGCGGCGCACGCGTCGCGCACCGGCTGGCACGCGACCACGGCGAGCGCGTGCGCTCGCTGACGGTGCTCGACATCTCGCCGACGCTGAAGATGTACGACAGCACGTCGATGGCATTCGCGCGGGCGTACTACCACTGGTTCCTGTTCATCCAGCCCGAGCCGGTGCCCGAGAAGATGGTCGCCGCGGTCGGCCTGGCCGGCATGTTCGGCCGCCAGGGCGTGATCCTCGGCAGCCCGAGCGACCTGTTCGCGCCGCGGGCGCTGCAGGAGTACTTGCGCTGCTTCGACGCCCGCATGATCCACGCCAGTTGCGAGGACTACCGCGCATCGGCCGGCATCGACCTCGAGCACGATCGCGCCGACCTCGCCCGCAAGCTCGCCATGCCGGTGCTGGCGATCTGGGGCTCGCGCGGCGTGGTCGGGCGGCTGTTCGACTGCGCGGCCGACTGGCGCGAGGTGGCGCACGACGTCACCGGCCTGGCGGTGGACAGCGGCCACTTCGTCGCCGAGGAGCGGCCGGTCGAGGTGGTCCGGGCGATCCGTAATCTGATCGAATTCCGCGGCTAACGGGCACCTGCTACGCTCGCCGCCCCGCAGATCCACACGCTGGAGACCAAACCGCATGGCCCACTCGACACTTCGTCGCGCCTTGTTGTTGTCGGCGGTCTGTGCCGCGGCTGGCGCCACCGCGCAGACGCCGCCGGCGGCCGCGCCGATCCGCCTGATCGTGCCGTTCACGCCGGGCACCGGCATCGACCTGATCGCGCGCCAGATCGGCCCCAAACTCAGCGAGCGCCTGGGCCGCCCGGTGGTGGTGGACAACCGCGCTGGCGCGTCGGGCAACGTCGGCACCGAGGCCGTCGTGCGGGCCGCACCCGATGGCAGCACGCTGCTGGTGACGGTGAACACGATGGTGATGAACCGGGCGCTGTACCCCAGGCTCGGCTTCGACCCGGTGAAGGATCTCGAGCCGGTGTCGCTCACCAGCTGGGGCCAGCTGCTGCTGGTGGCCAGCAAGGCCTCGGGCATCCAGAGCGCGCAGGACCTGGTCGCGCGCGCCAAGGCGCGGCCCGGTGCGCTGAACTACGGCTCGCCGGGCAACGGCACGCCGCACCACCTGGCGATGGAGCTGGTGAAGAACCAGACGCAGGTGTTCATCACCCACATTCCGTATCGCGGCACGGCACCGGCCGTGACCGACCTGCTCGGCGGTCAGATCGACGTGATGTTCCTGCCGATCCACGTGGCGCTGCAGCATGTGCGCTCCGGCAGCCTGCGGGCGCTGGGCATCAGCAGCGATCGGCCACACCCCCTGCTGCCCGAGGTGCCGCCGCTGCGCACGCTCAACCTCGGCGCACTCGACGTCGACATGTGGTACGGCGTGCTCGCACCGAACGGCACGCCGAAGGCCTTCGTCGAGCGGCTGAACCAGGAGCTGAAGGACATCCTGGCGCAGCCGGAGGTGAAGACCGCCTTCGAGACCCAGGGCATGACGCCGGCCCACAGCAGCGCCGACGAGTTCCGCGCGCTGATCGCGAAAGACGCCGTCCGCTGGGCGCTGGTGATCCAGGCCCAGGCCATCAAGCCCGACTGACGCTGAATGGACATCGCGATCGTCGGGGCGGGTCTGGGCGGCTTGACCGCGGCCGCGGTGCTGCTGCAGCGGGGCCATCGTGTGCGTGTCTACGAGCAGGCGCCGCAGCTCGGCGAAGTGGGCGCCGGCATCCAGATGAGTGCCAACGCGATGAAGGTGCTCGATGCGCTCGGCCTGCGCGCGGCGATCGAGCGCGTCGGCGTGCGGCCGAAGGCGTTCGAGTTCCGCCGCTTCGACACTGGCGAGATGCTGCACCGGCTGCCGCTCGGCGAGCAGCACGAGCAGCGCCACGGCGCGCCGTACTTCCAGATCCACCGCGGCGACCTGCACCTGGCGTTGCAGCAGGCGGTGCACGCGCTCGATGCCGATGCGATCGTGCTGAACGCGCGCCTGACCACCCTCGACGAAGGCCCCGCGTCGGTGTCGCTGCAGTTCGACGGCGACACGCCGGCGACACGGGCCGAGCTGGTGGTCGGCGCCGACGGCATCAAGTCGGTCGTGCGCCGTGCCATCGTCGGCGACGACGCGCCCGTGTTCACCGGCCAGGTGGCCTGGCGCTGCACGGTGCCGATCGCGCGCATCGCGCCTGCACTGCGCACCGACATCGTGTCCACCGTCTGGTGCGGGCCACACAACCACGCGGTGACCTACTACCTGCGTGGCGGCGAGTTGCTCAACTTCGTCGGCTGTGTCGAGCGTCCCTGGGAGGAGGAGTCGTGGACCGCGCGACGGCCCTGGCAGGAGCTCGACGCCGACTACCACGGCTGGCATCCGATGGTGCGCGCCGTGATCGACGCGGTCGACCGCGACGCGTGCTTCCGCTGGGCACTCAACAACCGCGCGGTCGCCACGCGCTGGAGCAGCGCGCGCTGCACGCTGCTGGGCGACGCGGTGCATGCCACGCTGCCCTACATGGCGCAAGGTGCCGCGATGGCGATCGAGGACGCGGCCGTGCTCGCCCGTGCACTGGAGCTGCCGGCGCCGCTGGCCACGCAGCTGTCGCGTTATGCCGCCCACCGCATGCCGCGCACCACCCGCGTGGTGCGCGAGAGCACCGAGATGGGCGAGCTCTATCACATCCAGGACGCGGCGGCGATGCGACAGGCCTTCGTCGAGCGCGACATCGCGCGCTCGCGCAACGAGTGGCTGTATCCGTACGATCCCTGGCAGGTCGCCATCGCCTGAAGGCGTCGCCGACGCCGCGTCAGCCGGAACGGTCGACTGCGATCAAGGCGCCGCCGGCAGTGGTGGCGGCGCCTGGCGCGTCTTCCACAACGACACCAGCACGCCGCCGGCAATCAGGCCGAAGGTGACCGACAGCGACACCGCGGCCGGGATCTTGCCGACGATGCCGACCAGGAAGATCTTGGCGCCGATGAACACCAGCACGAGCGCCAGCGCGTACTTCAGGTACTTGAAGCGGTGGATCATCGCGGCCAGCGCGAAGTACAGCGCGCGCAGGCCGAGGATGGCGAAGATGTTGCTCGTGTAGACGATGAACGGGTCGGTGGTGATGGCGAAGATCGCCGGCACCGAGTCGACCGCGAACACCAGGTCGATCGCCTCCACCAGACACAGCGCGAGGAACAGCGGCGTGGCGTGGCGCACCATGCGGCCGGTGCCGGGCTCGCGCTGGCGCACGAAGAACGCTTTGCCGTGCAGCTCGTGCGTCACGTTGAGCTTGCGGCGCAGCAACTTCAGCAGCGGGTTGTTCGCGATGTCGGGCATGTGGTCGGCGATGACCCACATCTTGATGCCGGTGACCACCAGGAAGACGCCGAACACGTAGAGGATCCACGAGAACTGGCTCACCAGCGTGGCGCCCAGGCCGATCATGATCGCGCGCAGCACGATCACGCCGAGGATGCCCCAGAACAGCACGCGATGCTGGTACTGCGGCGGGATCGCGAAGTAGGTGAAGATCAGCGCGATCACGAACACGTTGTCCATCGACAGCGACTTCTCGATCATGAAGCCGGTGAAGTACTCCATGCCGCTGGCCGAGCCCTTCATCCACCACAGCCAGACGCCGAAGGCCACGGCCGCGCCGATGTAGCCGGCCGACAGCAGCAGGCTCTCGCCGACACCGATGGCGCGGTCGTCCTTGTGCAGCACGCCGAGGTCGAAGGCCAGCAGGCCGATCACGACGGTCACGAAGA
Source organism: Burkholderiaceae bacterium (assembly GCA_044222685.1). Classification (GTDB taxonomy): domain Bacteria; phylum Pseudomonadota; class Gammaproteobacteria; order Burkholderiales; family Burkholderiaceae_C; genus JAEUPI01. The sequence goes on along the minus strand of JBGAMU010000034.1, from coordinate 14,885 downwards.
CCAGCCAGATCCAGGTGGCCGTGCCGAGAAACTCACCCGCGAGCCAGGTGCTTGTCCAGTCCATGATGGGTCGTTCTCGTGTCGTTGGGTGCGGTGTCGGCGATCAGCTGCCGTGCAGGCCCTGCAGGTCGAGCGAGCGGGCACGTGGCGGCTGCAGCATCTGGCCTTGCAAGCCCCAGTGCTCGACCGCGTGCGTGAGCATCAGCGACTCGCCGTCGCTCACGTGTGCATCGGCCTCGGCCACCTGCACGCACAACGCGAGGACGCAGCGGCGCAGGTCGGGGTCGTCGATCTCCTCGAGCAGCCGGCCGAGCGTGTACGGGTCGATGCGGCAGGCGTCGGCCCAGGCCAGGTTGGCGCCGTGCAGCAGGTCTTCGCACAAGGCGAGCAGCACGTCGTGCAGTTGCTCGGGCTCCAGGCCGAGCTGCCGGTAGCCGCCGTGGCGCTCCAGCGTGTCGAGCTCGGCCTTGCTGAGGTGGCCATCGGCCAGCATCGTGAGCGCCACGATGCGAGCGGCGGCCTGAGGGCTGTTGGCGGGGTAGGTGCGCATGGTGTCTCCTAGGTGCGGGGTGGTGCCTACTCGTCGCCGCCGCCGATGCCGAACAGCGCGAGCAGGCTCGAGAACAGATTGAAGATCGACACGTACAGGCCCACGGCGGCCATCACGTAGTTGGTTTCGCCGCCGTGCACGATGCGGCTGGTCTCCACCAGGATCATCCCGGCGGCCAGCAGCGCGACCATGGCGGCCACGGCAAGGCCGAGCGCGGGAATCTGCAGGAACACCGCCGCCAGGCCGGCCAGCAACGCCACCACAAGGCCGGCGAACAGCACGCCGCTTAAGGCGCTGAAGTTGCGGCGGCTGTTCAGCGCCCAGGCCGAAAGCGCCAGCGTGGTGAGACCGGTGGCGCCGAGCGCCATCACCACCACCTGCGCGCCGCCCGGCCACGACAGCGTCTTGGCCAGCACCGGGCCGAGCGTGTAGCCCATGAAACCGGTGAAGGCGAACACGGCTGGCAGCGCCCAGGCCGAGTTGCGCACCGCGTGCACCAGGAACAAGAGGCCGAGACTGCCGGCCAGCGACAGCAGCAGCCCTGGTGCCGGCCAGGCCCACGCCACGCCGAGGCCGGCCACGGCAGCGCTGAACAGCAGCGTCATCGCCAGCAGGGCATAGGTGTTGCGCAGCACGCGGCTGGCCTCGGCGCTGCGCGCCGACGAGTCCGATGGCGTGCCGGTGTGGGGAGCCGGCAATGCCTGTGCGAGGGCCGTTTGAGTGTTCAAGGCAGGACGGTTCAGCGGTTCCATTGATCGAGCTCCTGGGTGATGGGTTGACGAAGCAGTCGGTGAGGGCCGGGCTGCTCAGCGCTCGGGGTCGAGCGGGCGCGCCAGCTGCCGCGGGTGTCGACGCTCGCGCTGCCACACCCGCAGCAGCGACCGCGCGGCGCGTGACAACGCGGCGTCGAGCGCGCTGCGCCAGTGGCGCGCCACCGAGGTCACGACCACCGGGCCGGTGCCGGCGGCGCGCAGTTCCACCTGGCAACGCTTGTCGACACCGCCTCGCGGGCCGTTCACGTCGGTCAGGCACACACGTGCGCGCGGCACCATCCAGACCAGCCGGCGCATCACGAAGCGCGCGCGACGCACGACCATGCCGCGCAGCACGAGCGCTTGCGGGTCTCGGGATTCGAACAGCACCTGCATCACGTCACCTCATGAATTCGGTTCAACACGGCGCGAAAGATAGCGGCGATGAAAGTCTTGAAAAAGCAGATAATTGCTGACATTAAGTTCGTCTCTTCCTGATCGTTGAGCACACCGTGAGCCTGCGTTTCAACTACCGGCATCTCTATTACTTCTGGGTCGTGGGCCAGGAAGGCGGCGTCGCCAAGGGCGCCGCGCGGCTCGGCATGGCGGTACAGACCGTCAGCGCGCAGGTGCGCGAACTCGAGCGCGCGCTCGGCCAGCAGCTGCTCAAGCCCGCCGGCCGCGGCCTCGCGCTGACCGAGGCCGGCACCGCCGCGCTGCAGCAGGCCGACCAGATCTTCCAGCTCGGCGAGCGATTGCCCGAGGTGGTGAAGCACTCGGCCACGGCTGCCAGCGGCGTGCGGCTGGTGATCGGCCTGTCCGACGGCCTGCCCAAGCTGGTGGTGCGCAGCCTGATGGAGCCGGTGCTGCAGGTGCCCGACCTGCGGCTCGTGTGCCACGAGGACGAGTTCGCCGACCTGCTGGCCGAGCTGGCCCTGCATCGGCTCGACGTGGTGCTGGCCGACCGCGGGGCGCCGCCGAACCCGAACCTCAAGCTGTACAGCCACGCGCTCGGCTCGTCGCCGATGGCCTGGTACGCACCGCCCGCACTGGCGGCCGCGGCGCGGCGCGGCTTTCCCGCCTCGCTGGCGCGGTTGCCGGTGCTGTTGCCGTCGCACCATGCCGCGGTGAGGCTGCGCATCGACCAGTGGTTCGAGCGCCTGGGCCTGCGGCCGCGCGTGGCGGGCGAGTTCGAGGACAGCGCGCTGCTGAAGACCTTCGCCGCCGGCGGCATGGGCGTGTTTCCGGCCGCCACCCTCGTGCACGACGAGTTGCTGGCGCGCTACCAGGTGCGCCGCATCGGCGAGTGCAATGGGGTGGAAGAGCACTTCTACGCCATCGGCACCGAGCGGCGCGTGCAGCACCCGCTGGTGCAGCGTCTGCTGTCGGCGCGGCCCTGAAGTCGGCCCCGGCAAATCGCTGGCGCAGCGGGCGGCGCCGGCGCGCCGTCAGACCACCTGGGCAGCCAATTCGGTGGGCGGTACCGGTGACGTGGTGCCGCGCGGAAACAGCGCCGTCGCGACGCGTGCCACCCGCTCGCGCAACCAGCGGTGCGCCGGGTCGCGCTCGTGCCGCCGGTGCCACAGGGCGCCGACGTCGATGCGTGGCAACGTGAACGGCAGCGCACGCACCACCAGATCCGGCGCGACGCCGCTGACCGGCACGTAGCTGCGCGGAAACACCGTCAGCAGGTCGGACCGCTGCACCGCCTGCGCGGCGGTGGAGAAGTGGCTGATCGTCAGCACCACGCGGCGTTCGCGGCCGAGCGCCGCCAGCGCCTCGTCGACGAAACCGTGGTTGCGGCCGGCGAAGCTGAAGCGCACGTGCCGCGCATCGCAGTAGTCGTCGAGTCGGAGCGTGTCGTGGCGCGCCAGCGGATGGTCGCGCCGCATCACGCAGACGTAGTCGCAGGTGTACAGCGGGTCGATGCGGCATTCGTCGCGGCCGGCCGCGGCCGCCAGCGCGCGCGCGACGTCCGGAAAGAAGCCGAGCGCCACGTCGGCCGCGCCGCGCTCGAGCTGCACGCGGGGGTCGCGCGTGGCCAGCGGTTCGACGCGCAGATCGACGCGCGCACTCTCCTGCTCCAGCGTTTCGAGCAGGCGCGGCACCAGCACGGCCGCCGTGGCGTCGGCCATCACCAGCGTGAAGCTGCGTGCGTTGTGGCGCGGGTCGAAGGCCTGCGGGTCGAACACCTCGCGCAGGCCGTTCATCGCCACCCGCACCGCCGGCCACAGGCTCTCGGCATGCGTGGTCGGCGTCACCCCGCTCGAGCCGGGCACGAACAGGTCCTCTCCGGTGGCCTCGCGCAGCCGGCGCAACGCGTTGCTGACCGCCGGCTGCGACATCGACAGCCGTGCCGCCGCCCGCGTGACATTGCGTTCGACCATCACGGTGTCGAAGACGCGCAGCAGGTTGAGGTCGAGTGTGCGGAAGTTCATGTTCGAGGTGCGTGAGCGGGCATTCGCTGGCGTGATGGCCCGATTCGCACAAGCAATTTCCAAAGCATAGGTAGAAACCCTAGTATGACTCAGCGACCGCTCCATGGTCGCGACACCCTGAAAGGCCACTTGCCATGTCCCACACACGAATCACGGTCACGGTGCCGGCCCGCGTGGCCACGCCACGCGGCTCGATCTGGGCTGCCGAGGCCACCGTCTGGCTGATGCACAAGCTGGGTGCGGCCGCGCACGCCCTCGGCGAGCCGCGCTCGCGTCGCGAAGCAGCCCGCTCGGCCACCCAGCTGCGGCGCCTGGCGGCCGAGGTCGAGGCCGAGCAGCCCGCGTTGTCGGCCGAGCTGCGCGGCATCGCGATGCACCTGTCGTCGGTCGAGCAGGCGCAGGCGACACCTGCGCTGGCGCGCCTGTCGATCGCGCCCGCCACGCCCGGGAGCGCGGCATGAGCGCGCTGGCCAAGGCGTCGCGGGCCGTCGCCGGCCACGAGACCGCCTCGCCGTACCGGCGGCTCACGCCGAGCCTGCTGCAGTCGATCGGCCTGTCGATCTGGGGCTCCCTCGAGTCGTTCGGCCGCCGCAGGGCGATGCGCGAGTTGCACGGGCTGGCCGAGCGCTGGCAGGCCACCGATCCGGAGCTGGCGCGCCATCTGCGGTCGGCCGTATGCGATGCGCACGCCGGCGCGAAGGAGTCCAGCCGATGAACGCGTCCCACCTGATCGGCGTGCTGAGCGCGCAGCCGGCCCGCACCTTCGTCAACCTGTCGCTGCAACGCGGACTGCAGGTCGGCCTGCGCCTGTGGCGAAGCGCCACCGCGCGGCCGCAGCCACGGCAGGCCGAAGCCGACGTGCTGGCCGTGCGCGCAATGGCCGACCACTACCGCCGTATCGACCCCGGCTTCGCCGCCGACCTGTACGCCGCCGCCGACCGGCACGAGCGCGAACACGACGACGAGCGCTAGCGCTCGCGGCCCGAGCGGGCCGCACCGGCCAGGCCGATGCGCCGCCCTGGGGCGCCGTACGCCCAGGCGACGATCGTGGTGCAATGGCGATCCGCCGTCGTTCGTGGTCACCGCCGCATGTCGTACACGCCCCGCCCCGTCGCCCTGCTGCTCAATGTGGCGCACGCGCTGGATCACCTGTTCCTGCTGGTGTTCGCCACGGCCGTCACCACCATCGCGCTCGAGTTCGGCTTCGCACGCTGGGAAGACCTGATGCCGTACAGCGTGGGTGCCTTCGTGATGTTCGGCCTCGGCTCGCTGCCGTCGGGCCGGCTCGGCGACCTGTGGGGGCGCCGACGCATGATGCTGGTGTTCTTCTTCGGCATCGGCGCCTCGGCGCTGCTGGCCGCGCTGACGGTCAACGCCTGGCAGATGGCGGCCGCGCTCACGTTGATCGGCATCTTCGCGTCGATCTACCACCCGGTGGGCATTCCGATGCTGGTGCAGCACGCGAAGAACCCTGGGGCGACCATCGGCGTCAACGGGCTGGCCGGCAATCTGGGCATCGCGGTGGCGGCCATCGTCACCGGCTTCCTGGTCAAGTGGGTAGGCTGGCGCGCAGCCTTCGTCGTGCCCGGCGTGGTGGCGCTGGCCTGCGGCGCGCTGTTCGCCCGCATCGCGCCGCACGAATCCGAGCCGCCGGCCACACGCGGGCGCAAGTCGGCGGTCGAGCTGCCGGCCGCGATGCTGGCGCGTGTGTTCACCGTGATGACCGCCGCCGCGGCCACCGCCAGCCTGCTGTTCAACCTGACCACCAACGGCAACGGCCAGCTGCTGGCCGAGCGCATGCGCGGCGTGATCGACGATCCGGCCACGCTCGGCATGCTGCTGGCCGGCGTGTATGCGCTGTCGTCGCTGGCGCAGGTGGTGGTCGGCCGGCTGATCGACCGCGTGCCGCTCAAGCGCCTGTACCTCACCATCGCGCTGGCGCAGGCGCCGCTGCTGGCGCTGGCCGCCTACGCGCAGGGCTGGTGGCTCTACGCCGCGCTGACCGGCGTGATGATCCTGATCTTCGGCGCGATCCCGTTCACCGACGCGATGATCGTGCGCTACGTCGATGACCGCATGCGTTCGCGCGTGGCCGGCATGCGGCTCACGGTATCGATCGGCATCAGCTCGCTGGCAGTCTGGCTGCTAGGCCCGGTGGTCAAGGCCGGCGGCTTTCACACGCTGATGCTGGCGATGGCCGGCATCGCCCTGTGCACCACGGCGATCGTGGCCTGGCTGCCCGGCGAGGCGGCGACGCGTCGCGCGGCGGCGGCGCTCGCCTCCGGCTGAAAGCGGTCACAGGCTCTTCAGGTACAGGTGCAGCGCACGCAGGTCGGTGTCGCTCAGCTTGGCCAGCGAGTCGAACGGCATCACCTTCACGGCACTGCCGTCGGGCCGTTTGCCGCTGCGGAACATCGCCATCAGCGCATCGGGCTGCGCGTAGCGGTCGGCCATCACGTTGCCGGGCCCCGAGCGCAGGCGCGCAGCGGCCGGCCAGTCCGGCGGGCCACCGGGCACCGGGCCGCCTTCGAGCGACGGGCCATGGCAACCCTGGCACATCGCGGCCACGTACTGCCCGTGCGCCACCGTCACGCCCTCGGCCACCGGCACGCTGGGCGGCAGGCGGTGGTCGATCTTGGCGGCGGCGTCGGTGATCGCGCCGAAGCCATAGAGCACGCGCACCGGCAGCGGCAGCTCGATCAACGCCGGCGCGCCGGCCACCGGCGGCAGCGTGGTCACGTAGGCCACCAGCGCCGCCAGGTCGGCGTCAGTGAGGCGGTTGTAGTCCTCGCTGGGCATGATCAGCGCCGGCCGGCCGTTGCGCTTGACGCCATGGCGCACGACGCGGTCCCAGTCGGCCATCGCGTAGTTCGCGACGGCGCTGCCCGCCCCCGGCGCAATGGGGGCGCCGCGCAGCTTCAGGCCGTTGTCGCTGTCGACGAAGACCTTGCCCGCGCCGTCGGCGCCATGGCAGTCGGCGCAACCGCGGGTGCTGTAGAGGTATCGGCCGCGCTCGACCGCAGCGGGGTCGGTCACCGACGCGACGGTGGTCATCGCGGGCAGCTCGACCACGCGATCGCGCAGCCGCTCGGCCCGCCAGGCGCCGAACGCCACCGCAAGCGCGGTGGCCACCACCAGCAGGCCGACGCCGATCAAGGTGCGGCGTATCCAGGGTTTCATCATGTGCGTTGCTCCAGCAGGTCGAGAGCCGCCCCGCGGCGGCGTTGGATTCAGGTTATTCGGCGCTGCTTCGTTGTCGTGGCGCGCCGCTCAGGCCGGCGAAGGCGCCGATGCCGACGACGATCGCTGCAACGCGCCGGTCAGCTTGGTCCACGCACCGGCGTCGAGCAGCTCGCGTGCCGAGGCCATCAAGTTGGCGAACGCGTCGGGCGGCACCTGGCGCTGCAGCTCGGCATAGAGCTGCGCGCGCTCGGCCGGCGGCAGCGCGAGCGTCAGCCAGCGCAAGGTCTGCGCCTGCTCGACCGGGCCGACCGAGGCCAGGATGCGCTGGTGCACGACGCCGAGCTCGGCATCGCCATAACCGTCCCACAGCATCGCGTTGTGCGCGCTCTCCTCGAGCTGCATGTGCACGAAGTTCTCGGCCACGAAGAGCGCCAGGTGGCGGTACAGACGCAGCGCGGCCGCGGCGCCCGGCGCGGCGCGCACGGCGGCGGACTCATTGCGCAGCGCGGCGATCGATTCCAGGTGCTGCTGGTGCTCGGCGGCCACGCGCTGGGTGCCGCCGGGCTGCAGCGCCTCGATCGCCGGGTGCACGATGCGGTTCTCGTGCAGCAGGTGGCGGTGGCACAGGTCGAGCAGGGTGTCGAGCTGGTCCAGCGTCTGCGCCAGCTCGCGCGGGTCGTCCACGTCGAGGTAGCCGACGCGGCCCAGCGTGTCGCACATGAACAGGCGCAGCGCACGATGGATCGGCGCGTACAGGTCGAGCCGGGGCGGCCGGGCGGCCGCGGCGAAAGGGCGCGCGGTGGGGGTGTCGAGCACGGTGTTCATGGCAGTGGGCGGGGTCGGCGCATTTTGGTGAAGCAGGGCCTTCACTGTGCGCAAGGCCGGCGCCGCGCGCATCGGCCAAAGGAGCCATCCGGGAGCCAGGCGGCCAGCCGTGACGCCGGCGCGACCGGCTAGCGTCGCTGGCGCAGCCAAGCCGCCGCCTGCCCGCGGGAGCCGACGGCCAGCTTGTCGAGGATGTTGGCGACGTGGCGCTTCACGGTATGCGGGCTCAAGTCGAATGCGCGCGCGATCAGCTTGTTGCTGTCGCCGGCGGCGATGCGCTCGAGCACCTCGTACTCGCGCTCGCTGAGGTGGGCCGCCGCGGCCGGGCGCGCACCGGCGGTCGCGGGCGCCGCGCCGGCGTCGAGCTGGCGCAGCGCCGCCGCGCGCTCGGCCCAGCGGGTGAGCGTGGCACGCGCCGCTGCGTCGAGCAGGTCGCCCCAGCGCGCGCGGGCCAGATCGGCCAGCATCGCCGGGCCGACGATCAGCACGGCGGCCACGTCGGCGTCGCCGGCGTGGCGCGTCCACAGCGGCTGCAGGACGGTGGCGGCGGCGCGCAGGTCGCCCTGGCGTTGCCGCACCCAGGCCACGCGCAGGCGCAGCTCGGTGGCCTGGCCCAGCACCTCGAGCGCCGTGCCCACCCGCTGCAACTGGCGCTCGAACACGTCGGCCGCCGCGGTGTGGTCACCGGCCAGCCATGCCAGGTAACCCGCCAGCGGCTCGCGCTGCAGGCGGAACACCGGGCGTTCGCGCGCGTCCTGCCGGTGCTGCACCTGCTCGAACAGCTCGCGCGCGGAATCGGTCTCGCCGGCACACAGCATCCAGCGCGCGAGGATGTAGAACTCGGTGCCCATGCGCGGCGCGATCGACGCCTCCTGGCCCCAGCGCCGCAGCGTGTCGTGCAGCGTCTGCGCGTCGCGCCGGAAGGCCGGCAGGTCGCCGCGCAGCGCGTGCGCCAGCGACAGCGCGACATGGGTGTGCAGCGTGGCGCGCAGCGGGTAGTCGCGCCAGCGCACCTCGGCGGCCACGTCCTGCAGCGCGCGCACTCCGGCGGCCACGTCGCCCGCCCACACGCGCACCGAGCCGTGCAGGCCGCGCGCCAGCATGCGCAGCTCGCCCGGCCCCTCCTCGGTGCGGTCGAGCACACCCTGCACGTAGCGCAGCAGCGGCTCGCGCGCCGCCGGCAGGCCCACGTAGACCGGCAGCGGCACGCACTGGTACCACAGGTCGGGCGGGCAGCCCCGCTCGAGCAGGTCGAGCTGGTCCGACAGCAGCGCGGGCAGTCGATCGAAACGGGCGTCGTCGAACGCCAGCCACACCTGCACCAGCGACAGCAGCTCGCGCGGAAAGGCCTCGCCGGTGGCGTCGGCGTGCGGGCGCTCGCGCTGCAGTTCGGCCAGCTGGATGTCGCTGTCGGCGCGCTGGCCGCCGCCGCGCAGCGCGATCACCCGATAGGCGCGCGCCAGGCGTGCGTCGGCCTCGCGCCCGGCGGCGGCGAAGCCGGCCGCGGCCCGTTCGGCATGGGCCAGCATGTCGGCCCAGCGCCAACGCGCCCAGCCGACCAGCACGCCGACGAGCTGCAGGTCGGGCAGCTGCGCCCGCTGCTCGACCGGAACGGCTTCGATCGCGCGCGCCACGTCGTTGACCACGCCGGCCGTCAGCAGCGTGGGCGCATGCTGGCGCAGCGTGGCGGCCGCCTCGTGCCAGCGCCCGGCGCGGCCCTGCAGGGCCACCTTGCGCAACGGATCGGGTTCGCCGGCGGCGGCACGCTGCAGCAGCAGCGGCAGTTCGGTCGGATGCTCGCGCGCGAGCCGTTGCTCCAGCGCAGCGCGAAACAGGTCGTGCAGCCGCAGTGCCGGCTCCTCGCCGGCCATGACGCTGACGAACAGCCCCGCGCGTTCGATCTGCTCGAGCCGCAGCGCCGCCATCGCGTCGCCCGACACCGCGGCGCAGCGCGCGGCGGTAAGCTCGGTCAGCACCGACGTGCGCAGCAGGAAGTCGCGCAGCGCCGGTTCGAGCCGGTCGAGCACCTCGGCGGCGAGGAAGTCGAACACATGGCGGTCGATCGTCCATTGCGCGGCCGCCAGCGCGCGGGCACCCGCGGCACCGCCGAGCACGTTGATCGCCAGCCTCAGGCCCACCGGCCAGCCCTGCGTGCGCTCGACCAGCGCCTCGGCGGTGGCGGCGTCGAGACCGGCCTGCGCGAACAGCGCCCGGCCCTCGTCGGGCGCGAAACGCAGCTCGTCGAAGCGGAACTCGGCGACCTGGCCGAGCGCGCGCAGCCGCGCCAGCGCGATCGGCGGATCCACGCGCGTGGCGATGCAGAACGTCCACTGCGGCGCCAGCCGCTCCAGCAGCTGATCGACGAACTCGGTCACCTCGGGATAGTCGATGCGGTGCAGGTCGTCGACCACGATCACGCCGTGCGGCACCTCGCAGGCCGCCAGCGCATTGATGACCTCGGTGGCCAGTGCACGTCGGCCCGCCGGATCGAGCGTCGGCCGCGAGGCGCTCTCGATCAAGGTGTCGGGCTCGACGCGCCACGGCGGGTCGAACGGCTCCAGCGCCGCCACCAGGCAGGCCAGCAGCTGCGGCGGTGTGTCGCCCTCGTCGCACGACACCCAGGCCACCGCTGTGCCGGCGGGCAGGCGCTGCACCTGGTGCGCCAGCGCCGTGGTCTTGCCGAAGCCGGCGGCCGCCGACACCAGCACCAGGCGCTGCGTCAGCAGCGCCTCGCCGAGGCGCCGCTCCAGCGCCGGGCGCTCGACCAATGCGCCCGGCCGCGGCCGCGGCGGCTGGATCTTGGTGCTGGCGAAGCGGCGGGGCGGCTCGCGCATGCGGCAATTGTGCCGAACGCCCCTGGCCTCAGACCTTCGCCAGGGCCTGCTCCAGGTCGGCCTGCAGGTCCTGCGTGCCCTCGACGCCGACCGACAGGCGCACCGCGTTCGGCGCGATGCCGGCCACGCGCATCTGTTCGTCGTTCATCGTGCCCGCCCACATGGCGGCGGCGTGCACGACGAGGCTCTCGACGCCGCCCAGGCTGACCGCCTGGCGCGGCAGCGTCAGCGCGTGCACGAAGCGGCTGGCCGCGTCGTAGCCGCCCCGCACCACGATGTTCATCACGCCGCCGAAGCCGGTCATCTGCCGGCACGCGAGCGCATGCTGCGGATGCGATTGCAGGCCGGGATGGAACACACGCTCGATCTTCGGCTGCTGCTCGAGCCAGCGCGCCAGCGCCAGCGCGCTGGCGTTGTGCTGGCGCACACGCAAGGCCAGCGTGCGCAGGCCGCGCAGCAGCAGCCAGGCATCCATCGGGCTCAGCGTGGCGCCGAGGCAGATCTGCGTGTTCCACAGCGCGTCGATCAGCGCACGCGAAGCGACCACCGCGCCGGCGGTGATGTCGTGGTGGCCGCCGAGGTATTTGGTGGCGCTGTGCACGACGAGGTCGACGCCATGGGCGAGCGGCTGCTGGTTGATCGGGCTCGCGAAGGTGTTGTCGCACACCGTCAGCGCGCCCTGCGCGCGCGCCAGCGCCGCCACGGCTGCGAGGTCGGTGAGCGCACAGGTCGGGTTGACCGGCGTCTCGGTGACCACCACCCGCGTGCCGGGCACGATGGCACGCCGCCAGGCGTCGACATCGGTCTGGTCGACCAGCGTGCAGCGCACGCCGAAGCGCGGCAGCAGCTCGGAGAAGTGCTTGGCGCTGCCCATGTAGTGGTTGGTCTGCGCCACCACGTGGTCACCTGCCTTCAGCAGCCCGAGCAGCACCAGCGAGATGGCGCCCATGCCCGAGGCGGTGACCAGCGCGTCGTGCCGGTCGGCGTCGCCACCCTCGAGCGCGACAAGTTGCGCGGCCAGCTGCTCGTGCAGCGGGTTGCCGTAGCGTGTGTAGTAGCGGCTGTGCCGCGGCTGGCTGGCCATCGCCGCGAAGTCGGCCGCGTCGCGCGCGGCGAAGGTGGCGCTGTAGACGATCGGCGGCACCAAGGCCGAGTCGTCACCGGCGCGCGCCGGGGCGCCCTGCGCACAGACCGTCTCGGGGCTGAAAGCTCGGTTCATCGAAGACTCCATGTCGTGCGCGGCAGGTTGCGCATCATGCCGTGGGCGCGGCAGCGCCTGGCTGCTGCCGCACAATCGCGCCGCGGCCGCCCGGCATCCACGGCAGCGCGACCACCCACTCGACATGACTGCGGCCGACGACAACGCGCCCCGCCCCGTGCCCGTGGCCTTCGTGCTGGCCTGGGCACTGTTCTGGCTGTTGATGCTGACGATCGCCGTGCAGGACCATCTGCGCGAGCCCGGCGCCGCCTGGTGGAAGCCGTTGTTGTGGGAGGGCAGCTCGTGCCTGGCCGCCAGCGTGATGCTGGCGCTGCGATGGCGCGCGTCGGCGCAGCTCGACACCTGGCTGCCTCGACCGCTGCACTGGTTCGCCCGCCACCTGCTGTGGCTGCCGCTGCTGGCGCCGGCCTTCGTGGTGGCGATCTATGCAATGCGCCATGGCGTGTACACGCTGCTCGGCCAGCCGTACCGGCATGCGCCGTGGAGCGAGGTCTTTCTCTACGAGTGCACCAAGTTCTCGCTCTTCTATCTGCTGTTCGTGGCCGTGGTGTTCGGCCTGCGCACGCATGCGGCACTCACCGACCAACGCCTGCGCACGCAGCAGGCGCAGCTGGCCCAGCTGACCCAGCAGCTGGAGCCGCACTTCCTGTTCAACGCGCTGAACACGATTGCCGCGACGATCCACAGCGATCCGGACCGCGCCGATTCGCTGCTGACGAAGCTGGCCACGCTGCTGCGCGCCACCACCGACCTGACGCGACGACCGTCGTGCACGCTGGCCGAGGAGCTCGAGCTGCTGCAGGGTTATGCCGCGATCATGGTCGAGCGATTCGGCGATCGCGTCACGCTGCACTGGGCAATCGACGACGCGGCGCGCGGCTGCCGCGTGCCCACGCTGGCAATCCAGCCGCTGCTGGAGAACGCCTTCCGCCACGCAGTCGAGCGGTCGAGCGAGCCGACCGAGCTGTGGGTGCGCGCACGGTGCGAGGGCGGTCGGCTGCGCGTGGAGGTGGAGCAGAGCCGCGTGGAACCGTCCGCGACAGCGGTGCCGGGCGTGGGCCTGGACACCCTGCGCCAGCGGCTGCAATCGCTGCACGGTCCGCGCGCGGCCGTCGGCCTGGAGACGCGTGTGCCGGCGGGTGCGCGCGCCTGGTTCGAACTGCCATGCGAGCGGTCATGACACCGCCACTGCGCGTGCTGCTGGTCGACGACGAAGCGCCGGCGCGCGCGCGGCTGAAGCGCCTGCTGCTCGCGCACCCCGAGGTGCAGGTGGTCGCCGAGGCGCGCGACGGTGCGCAGGCGCTGCAGCTCGTCGAGCAGCATCGGCCCGACGCCTTGTTTCTCGATGTGCAGATGCCCGACGTCGACGGCCTCGCCGTGGCCGCGTCGCTGCCCGAGCCGGCGCCGGCGATCGTGTTCGTCAGCGCCTTCGATCACTACGCGCTGCGCGCCTTCGACGCCGCGGCGATCGACTATCTGCTCAAGCCGGCCGACCCCGAGCACGTGGCGCGCGCGGTGCAGCGGTTGCATGCGCGCCCGGCGTCATCGCGCGCGGCGGCGCGGCCGGCGCCCACGCAACTGCTGATCCCCGAGCGCGGCCGCACGCGCGTGGTGGCGGTGGCCCGGATCCAGTGGCTCGAGGCGGCCGACAACTACGTCGCGCTGCACCTGGCCGACGGCCCGGCGGCGGGCGCGCTGCTGCTGCGGCGCACGCTGGCCACGCTGCTGGCCGACCTGGGCGACGGCTTCGTGCGCACGCAGCGCGGTGCGGCGGTGGCGCTGGCGCACGTGCGCGAGGTGGTGCCGCTCGGCAAGGGCGACGCGCAGGTGCACCTGGCCGGCGGTGGGGTGGTGCCGTGCAGCCGGCAGCACCGGGCGGGCCTGATGCAGCGACTGGCCACACGCGCCTGAGACGCGGCCCGGCGCCAATTCGCCCCGCGGCGGACCCGCTTCGTCCCCGCACGCTGGTGTGCGCGAACTGGGCCGGCGACGATCGCCCCCACCTCAGCGCCGCCTGGTCCGCACACATGACTTCACCTTCCTTCGATGCCGCACCGGGACCGCCGCAGCGGCTGTTCTTCCTCGACGCGCTGCGCATCGCCGCGTTCGCGCTGCTGGTGCTCTACCACGTCGGCATGTACTACGTGAGCTGGGACTGGCACGTGAAGAGTCCGCATGCCGGCGCCGCGCTGGAACCGTGGATGCGGCTCAGTTCGCCGTGGCGGCTGTCGCTGCTGTTTCTGCTGTCCGGGGTGGCCACCTCGATGATGCTGCGCCGCGACGGCGCCAACGTGCCGCTGCTCGGCGCGCGGCTGCGGCGGCTCGGCCTGCCGTTGCTGCTCGGCCTGGCGGTCGTGGTGCCGCCGCAGTCGTACTTCGAGGTGCAGCAGCGGCACGGCGTCGCCGGCGGCTACCTCGACTTCCTGCAGCTCTACTTCAGCGGCTACAGCGGCTTCTGCCGTGCCGGTGCCGGCTGCCTGGTGCTGCCGACCTGGAACCACCTGTGGTTCATCGCCTACCTGCTGGTCTACACGGTGGCGCTGTGGGTGCTGGTGCGTGTCTGGCCCGCCGCGCCCGACCGTGGCGCGGCGTGGCTGCAGCGTGCGCTCGCCGGCGCACGGCTGTGGTGGCTGCCGGCCGGCCTGCTGGCGCTGGCGCGCGTGACGCTGATCGACCGCTATCCGCCGACGCACGCGCTGGTCGGCGACCTGTACCTGCACCTCTGCTACGCCGGCGTGTTCGTCGCCGGTGCGGCGATGGCGCGCTCACCGAGCCTGTGGCCCCGGCTCGACGCGCGGCGCTGGGTTTCGCTGGCGCTGGCGCTCACGGCCTGGCTGATCATGCTGGCCGGCCCGCTGAGCGCCGACGTCGTCGGGCCATCCGCCGCGCGCGGTCTGGCCCGCGCGGCCTTCGGCGCGATGCAATGGTGCGGCGTGCTGGCGGCGGTCGGTTTCGCGCACCGCCACTGGAACCGCGATTTCGCCTGGCGACGTTATCTCACCGACGCGGTGTTTCCGGTCTACATCGTGCACCAGACGTTCATCATCGCGCTGGCGATGGCGCTGCGGCCGAGCGCGCTCGGTG
>JBGAMU010000155.1:0-8389 GCA_044222685.1 Burkholderiaceae bacterium | reverse complement strand
GACGAGCATCGCCAGGCCGCGCAGGTGGAGCTCGATCGCCGCCGCGCGATCGTCGAGGAGCGGCGCGCTGCGGAGCGCCAGGCGCGGCGACCCCCTGCACGCGATGCGGCTCGCGAGGGTGCTCCCCCGATCGGCCGGCCACGACGGGGCGCGGGCCCTGCACCGACCGGCAGCGATGCCGCCGCGTCGCCCGCCGATCGCAGCGACACGCGGCCGCCGCGCCCGCCGCGACCACAGCGCCCACCCCGCCGCGACTCGCAGGCGCAACCGTCTGATGGGGACCGCGTGCCCGCCGCGCCGCCGCGCCCGAAGGCGCATGCGCGCGTGCCGATGCAGACGACGCCGCGCACGCCGGAGCCGGTGGACATGACGAGCATCGCCGCGGCCGGCGTCGAACCGGCAGCGCCGGTTGCCGCGCCGGCACCACCACCCCCGTCGCGCGTCGACGACCCGGCGCGGCGCGAGCGCGAGTTGCTGCTGCGCGCGTTCGAGTCCAGCCCGCTGTCGCGCGCCAACTTCTGCGCCCTCAAGCGCATCGAGCCGGCTGCCCTCGATGCGCTGCTCGAACAGGCGCGGCGCGAGGCACCGCCCGCGCCGCCGCCACCGGCGCGCCGCCCCGACGCACCGCGGCGCCCGCCGCCGCCCGCACGTCGACATTCGCGCTGAAGGCACGCGACTCCCGACAAGGAGATCGCGCAAGCCCGCTCGAAGAAGAAAGAGCCCACCGTGGGGTGGGCTCGTAAAGGGGCCTGCGAACAGGCCTGGAGGGGCAGTCGATTCGCGGCGGAGCGTATGCCGCCGGCCGTTCAGGGCAAGCGGCGGATCACGAAGGTGTCGACGATGCCTACGCCCTCGAAACCGGCATAACGCGGGTTGCTCATCACGACGGGGAATGTGCCGAGGTCCCGTTCGTTGACGCTCGCGCCCACGGTCCTGGCCACCGGGTCGTAGCGGATCACGAGGTGGTTGTAGGTCAGGTTGTCGGTGGTGCCGCTGGCGAGCAGAGGGCCGTTGTTGCCGTTCAGGCGCAGCTCGTACACCAGCGGACCCTGCACCATCGCCTGCTGCTCGCGCAGGCTCAGCCAGACCTGGCCGACCGTGCTGAAGTTGCTCAGCGTCACGCTCGAGCTGGTGAGGCCGAGCGCGATGTAGGCGCCGCCGACCACCGAAGGCCAGCCGTCGATCGACACCGCGTACGGCTTGTCCGAAGTGAATGGCAGCAGCGCGGTCGGGTACTCGGTGACGGCGTCGAACCACTCCGACGACGCGGCGCCGTAGCCGATGGTGTCGTTCTCCAGCGGCGACGGCAGCATGTACGGATCGAGGTAGCCGCCGATGCCGGCGAACTTCCACGTCTGGTCGCCGTCGGGCGTGAGCCAGCTGTTGGTCTTGCTGCCCAGGTACTCGGCCCAGAAGCCGCCGATCGTGGTGTGCAGGAAGGTCGAGCGCAGATCACCCTTGCCGCCGGCCGGCCTCACGATATCGGCACCCATGCCGAACGACTCGTAGACCAGCACGTCGGGCGCAGGCGCCACCGTCGGCAGTGGCGACACCTGCACGGGGACGGGCACCCCGCCACCACCACCACCACCGCCGCCTCCTCCGCCACCACCTCCGCCACCACCTCCGCCACCGCCGCGCAGGATCTGCTGGCGCTCGGCGTTGATTTCGACACGGCCCGCTGACGTCGTCGACGTCGCGGTCGATTCGCCGCCGCCGCAGGCAGCGAGCACGGACGCGGTGATGGCAAGGGTCACCAGGCGAAGGGACAGGCGAATGGTCATGGCACGGCTTTCACGAAATGGTGTTGACGAACAGGACAGTTCTCGGGAGACCCGCCCGACTCACTTGCTGAAGTTGGCCTTGGTCGAGAGGTCCTTGTTCATCGTCAGCGTGCAGGTCGACGTGAGCTGCGCCGAGCAGGCGCCGCTCCACCCGGTGAAGGCCAGGCCGGGCAGCGGCGTCGCCGTGAGCGTGACCGTGCTGCCGGCAGGGAACGCGGCCACGCAGGCGGCGCCGCAGCTGATGCCCGCCGGCGCACTGCTCACCGTGCCCGGGTTGCCGAGGCTGACGTTCAGCTTGAAGGTCGAGGCACCGCCCACGGCGCCACCACCACCGCCACCGCCGCCGCCACCACCACCTCCTCCTCCACCACCGCCACCGCCCGCCACGACCGTGACGAACGTGGCCGTCACCGACTTCTCGGCGTCCATGCTCACGCTGCAGGTCGGCGCGTTGCCGGCGCAGGCGCCGCCCCAGGTGGCGAACGCGCTACCGGAGTTGGCCTTCGCTGTCAGCGTGACGGTGCTGCCAGGGTTGTAGACGCCATAACACTTGTTGCCGCAGCTGTAGACCTTGTCGTTGGACGACACCTGGCCGCCGCCGGTGATGGCGACGCTGAGCGCGTTGACGTCGAGGTTGGCTGCCGCGTTCTGCGCGCCGATCGCATCACCCAGCTCGCCGGGACCCGGTGCGGTGCAGGTCAGGTCGGCACACAGGGCTTCGTGCGTGATCGGGTCGTAGGCGCCGGCGTACTTGTAGAACTCGTAGCGGCGGACGACGGCGTGATTGCCGTTGCCCGCATTGCCCTGGTGGGCCGCGCGGCCGCGCCGGCGCTGCCCGCCCGGCGGCTCGGGCTGGATGAAGTCCCACTCGGACTCGATCTGCGCCGCGTTGCGCGGCACGATCGCGGGGTTGTCGCCCACCAGTTCGTCGAGGTCCACCTTGCGCCGGATCTCGGTCTTGTAGACCTTGATCCACTGCGCATCACCATAGACGGCAGCCGGCGGCGGCGGGGCCACCACCTCGGCCACCACCACCGGCGGCAACGCCGGATCGGCTGGCGGGATCGCCTGCCAGATCGGCGCCGGAATCGAGATGTCGGTCGCGGCGCGGATCAGTTGGCCGGGGTTGGCCGGATTCGGCAGCAGCCAGCGATAGAGGATCTTCGACGCATTGACGTTGTAGGTGGTGCTGATGCCGAAGTGTTCGCAGCCCGACGCCTGGTAGCGCCCGCCCGGCATGCCGATCGTCCAGCACGAGTCGCCGGGCACTGTGGTCATGCTCGGCGGCACTGGCGTGCACGAGGTGAAGCGCCCGGTCGCCGGGTCGTACGGCGACATCCAGCGCACGTAGGTGCCGCCGGGGAAGTCGGTGGCCTGGCCGAAGCCGTAGCGAATCACGCCGGCGTTGAAGTTCGACGGGAAGATGCGCGTCAGCTGCGACTTGCTGACCCCGTGCACTTCCATCTCGAAGCCGCAGGCCTCGCCGCCGGTGTTGTTCAGCACATCGAAGTTCTGGTAGCTGCCGGCCATCACCACGGCCTGTGCCCGCGCCGCCAGCGGTGCAGCCAGCAGCGCCAGTGCGGCGGCCGCCGTCCACCAGCGGCCGCTCGGGCTTCTGTCCACGCGAATCGATCGTCTTGTCATGAGCCTCTCCTCCAGGCAAGTCAGGTGCTGCGGTGCAGCGTTCGTTGGCCGGCCCGACTTCGGCCCGCGCACCTTGATCCTGCGCAAGCTGCATGCCACGCCCGAGCGGCCGCCGGGCGGTCGTGACCAAGCACCGCCGATCGATGAATTGCCCATGCGAATCAAGGCCTTGTCCGCTTGGTCCTGCAGTCAGGCAGGCGACCTCGGCACCGCGGCCGGTGCCTCGAGTGGGGCAATTGCCCCACCGGTGGGTCAAGAGACCCTGACAAGTTGTTCCAACGCACAATCGTCGCTTCGCAACGAAAGGTGCGGCATGCGCGTGTGCTGGCTGGGCTGGGTGGTGGTTTTGCTGGGCGCTCATGCGCAGGCGGCCGACGGCCCGCTGAAGGTGGGCTCCAAGCGCTTCACCGAGTCGTACATCCTCGGCGAGATCGTCGCGCAGACGGCGGCGCGCCACTCCGCGGTCGAACACAAGCCCGGGCTCGGCAACACCGCCGTCGTGCTGGCGGCCTTGAAGGCCGGCGCGATCGACGTCTACCCGGAGTACCTGGGCACGATCGACGCCGAGATCCTGAAGAACCCGCGACCGACCGACCTGGCCACGATGCGTCGGCGGCTCGCCGAGCAGGGCCTGGGCGTCGGCGTGCCGCTCGGCTTCCAGAACACCTATGCGCTGGCGATGACCGCGGCGCGCGCGCGCGAGCTCGGCGTGCGGCGCGTCGGCGACCTGGCGGCGCACGGCGAGCTGGTATTCGGCCTGTCGCACGAGTTCCTCGGCCGTGCCGACGGCTGGCCGGGGCTGGCCGCGCGCTACGGGCTGAAGCAGCGGCCCACCGGCATCGACCACGGCATCGCCTACGACGCGCTGGCAGCCGGCCGCATCGCGGTGACCGACATCTACAGCACCGACGCCAAGATCGCCTCGCTCGGCCTGCTGGTGCTCGACGACGACCAGCAGTACTTTCCGCGCTACGACGCGGTGCTGCTGTATCGGCTCGACGCGCCGCAGCGCGCGCCCGCGGCCTGGCGCGCGATCGAAGCACTCGAGGGCCGCATCGATCCGGCGCGCATGATCGCGATGAACGGCGACGCCGAGCTGCGCGGCCGCAGCTTCCAGGACATCGCGCGCGACTTCGTCGAACGCGCGCCGGCGGCAGGCGTCGCCGGCAGCGCGGCGGCGTCCGCTGCGGCCACGGGCGCCGCGCGCCAGGGCTTCTTCGCGCGCCTCTTCGCCGACGACTTCTGGCGGCTGACGCGCGAGCACCTGTCGCTGGTGGTGCTGGCGGTGGCCGGCGCGATCGTCATCGCCGTGCCGCTTGGTGCGCTGGCCGCGGCGCGGCCGCGGCTGGAGCAACCGGTGATGGCGGTGACCGGCGTGCTGCAGACGATTCCCTCGTTGGCGCTGCTGGCGATGCTGATTCCGCTGCTCGGCCGCATCGGCTTCGTGCCGGCGCTGGTGGCGTTGACGCTGTACGCACTGCTGCCGATCGTGCGCAACGTGACGACCGGCCTGCGCCAGGTGCCGCAGGGGCTGCACGACGCGGCGCGCTCGCTCGGCCTGACGCGGGCGCAGCGCTGGTGGCTGGTCGAGCTGCCGATCGCGATGCCGGTGATCGTGGCGGGCGTCAAGACGGCGGCGGTGATCAGCGTTGGCACCGCGACGATCGCCGCCTTCATCGGCGCCGGCGGCTTCGGCGAGCGCATCGCCACCGGGCTGGCGCTCAACGATTCGGCCGCGCTGATGGCCGGCGCCTTGCCGGCGGCGGTGATCGCGCTGCTGACGCAGGCGTTGTTCGAGTGGCTCGAACGCCGGCTCGCGCGCCGCGGCGCCACAATGCCGGCCACACCGACATGAGACGCCGACACTTCATGGCGCGGGCCGCCGGCAGCGCCGCCGCCGTGCCGGGCCACGCCAACGCCGCCGACGCCATGGATCTGCCGCTCGAGGAAACCACGATCGACGCGCTGCAGCTCGCGCTGCGCGAGCGCCGCATCACGGCCGTGCAGCTGGTGCGGCGCTACGCCGAACGCATCGAGGCGATCGACCGTGCCGGCCCGCGCCTGCGCAGCGTGATCGAGCTCAACCCCGAGGCCGAGGCGATCGCCGAGGCGCTCGACCGCGACGCCGCCGCCGGCCGCTGGCGCGGGCCCCTGCACGGCGTGCCGGTGCTGGTGAAGGACAACATCGCCACCGCCGACGCGATGCAGACCAGCGCCGGTTCGCTGGCGCTCGTCGGCGCCAAGGCGCCGCGCGACGCCTTCGTCGTGCAGCGGCTGCGCGCGGCCGGCGCCGTGCTGCTGGGCAAGACCAACCTGTCGGAGTGGGCCAACATCCGCGGTGCGCATTCGGTCAGCGGCTGGAGCGCGCGCGGCGGGCAGACGCGCAACCCCTACGCGCTCGACCGCAGCCCGAGCGGGTCTTCGTCGGGCACCGCTGCCGCGGTGGCCGCCAACCTGTGCGCGGTGGGCATTGGCACCGAGACCGACGGCTCGATCACCTCGCCGGCGTCGGTGAATGCGCTGGTCGGCATCAAGCCGACGGTGGGCCTGGTCAGCCGCGACGGCATCGTGCCGATCTCGTTCAGCCAGGACACCGCGGGCCCGATGTGCCGCAGCGTGCGCGACGCCGCGCTGCTGCTGGCGGCCATCGCCGGGCCCGACAGCCGTGACGCGGCCACGCAGGCGCAGAGCGGCCGCTTCGACATCGCGGCCCTCAGGGCGCAGGGAACGGTCTCGCTGAAGGGCGTGCGCCTGGGCATCGCGGAGAACCTGATCGGCGACCATCGCGGCGTCAGCGCGGCCTTTGCCACCGCGCAGGCCGCGCTGAAGGACCTTGGCGCCGAACTGGTTGCCGCGCCGATCCCGAACACCGAGCGTTATGCGCAGAGCGAGCTCGATGTGCTGCTGTTCGAGCTGCGCCATTCGATGGCGAGCTACCTGAAGGAGTTTGCCGGCAACCTGCCGCATCGCAGCCTGGCCGACCTGATCGCCTTCAACCGGGCGCGTGCCGGCGAAGAGCTCGCGCTGTTCGGCCAGGAGCTGTTCGAGCAGGCCGAGGCCAAGGGGCCACTCAGCAAGCCCGCGTACCGCCAGGCGCTGGCACTCGGCCGGCGCTACGCGCGCGCGCAGGGCATCGACGCGGTGCTGCGCCAGCACCGGCTGCAGGCGCTGATCGCGCCCACCGGCGGGCCGGCCTGGCTGATCGACCCGATCAACGGCGATGCCGTCGGCGCCTCGGCCACGTCGCCGCCCGCGGTGGCGGGATATCCGCACGTGACGGTGCCGATGGGCCAGGTCGGCGGCTTGCCGGTCGGGCTGAGCTTCATCGGCACCGCCTGGAGCGACGCGCGGCTGCTGCAGCTGGCCCATGCCTACGAGCAGACCACCAAGCACCGCGCGCCGCCTACCTACCGCGAACGCAGCACTTGATCAGCCGGCAGCGGCGATCTCCATCTGCTTGAAGCGGCGCGTGATGCGCTCGACGAAGGCGCCGGCCACGTGCGACAGCGGACGCTGGCTGGCGACCAGGATGCCGGCCTCCATGCGGTTGACGGCGGCGATGTCGAGCGGCCGCCACACCAGGTCGCCGCGTGCCAGCTCGTCCATGAAGGCGATCTTGGAGAAGAACGCGATGCCCTTGCCGGCGACGATCAGGCGCTTGAGCAGCGGCGTCGAGTTGCAGGTGATGTGCGGTGCCACCGCGTCCCAGAAGCGGCCGAACTCGGGCACCTGCGCGCTGTTCACCGGCGACGGCCCGCTCGAGCGCAGGAAGGGCTGGCCTTCGCAATCGGCCACCCCGATCGCCGCCTTGCGCGCCAGCGGATGCGACGGTGCCATGATCACGCCGAGCGGAAACGGCGCGCGCGCCACCACCTTCAGCCCGGCCGGCAGCCGGCTCAGGAAACTGATGCCGATGTCGCAGCGGCCGGAGGTCACCCAATCGGGCACCTCGCCCGGCGACAGCGCGGTGAGCGCGTAGGTCACGGCGGGGTAGGCCTCGGCGAAGTCTTCCACCGCGGCGGGCAGGAAGTCGACGAATAGCGAGTCCATCGACGCCAGCGCCACGTGGCCGGTGCGCTCGCCCTTCAGCGCGTCGAGCTCGGTGCGCGTGAGGTGGTAGTCGTGCAGCGTGCCGCGCACGTGCTGCAGCACGCGCTCGCCGGCCGCGTTGAGCCGCATGCCGCTGGGCAGGCGGTCGAACAGCTCGGTGCCGAGCTCGGCTTCGAGGTTGCGGATCTGCCGGTTGATCGCGCTCGACGCGACGAACAGGTTCTGCGCCGCCTTGCGGATCGAACCGCAGCGCGCCACCTCGACGAAGTACTTGAGGACGCTTGCGTGCACGGGCCGGCCGGTGGCTGGATCAGCGACCCTTCCACACGGGTTTGCGCTTCTGCTGGAAGGCCTTGACGCCTTCGTCGGCGTCCTCCGACTGCAACGCCGCCACCAGCGCCGGCAGCCGCAGCGCCTGCGCCTGCACCGGCGACATCGCCGCCGTGGCGCGCACCACCTGCTTGATGGCCTGCACCGACAGCGGCGCGCAGGCGAGGATGTTGGTCACCCAGCGCGCCACCGCGGCGTCGAGCTCGGCGCGCGGCACCACCTCGTTGACGAGGCCGATCTCGAGCGCGCGTTGCGCCTTGATGCGTTGGCCCGTGAGCAGCATGCCCATCGCGATGCGGTGCGGAATCTGCCGCTGCAGCAGCGTCATGCCGCCGTCCAGCGACAGGCGGCCGACCAGCGGCTCGGGCAGGCCGAAGCTCGCGTCGTCGCACGCCACCACGATGTCGCAGCCCAGCACCATCTCGAAACCGCCGCCCAGCGCGTAGCCGTTGACGCGCGCGATCACCGGGATGTTCAGCGTCTCGCGCAGCGCGATGCCGCCAAAGCCGCCGGGCCGCGCGGCGGCCCAGTAGTCGACACCCCTCATGGACGGGTTCTTCATGTCGGCACCGACGCAGAAC
>JBGAMU010000033.1:0-88041 GCA_044222685.1 Burkholderiaceae bacterium | reverse complement strand
CGGCCTGCCGCGGCGCGCCGGCAACGGGGCGGATGACTTTCAGCTGGGCAGGACTGCGGGGCATGGTGGCGGGACCGGACAGAGGCGCGATCGGACGTCCAGAAAAGTGCCGGTTGACGTGTACGCAATAGTGTATACACTTTGCCGAATCCAGCAAGACCGAGCCAGACAGCCGGACGTCAGATGCGCCGGCCCGCTTGCGCCCCGATCTTGCGCCGATTCACTTCTGCGGAGACCTTGCCGATGGGCCACCTCAGCACCCATGTGCTCGACACGATGAACGGCTGCCCTGCCGCGGGCATGAGCGTGCGCCTCGAACGCCAGACCGCCGGCGGGCAGCAGGTCGTGAAGTCGTTCGTGCTCAATGCCGACGGGCGCAACGACGGCGGCGCGCTGCTCGATGCGGAAGCGCTGGCGGTGGGGCGCTACCGGCTCGTGTTTTCGGTGGCGCCGTATTTCCGGAGCAAGGGTGTTGCGCTGCCCGACCCGCCGTTCATCGACGACGTGCAGCTCGACTTCGGCATCGCCGACGCGGGGGCGCGCTACCACGTGCCGCTGCTGGTCAGTCCGTACAGCTACTCCACCTACCGCGGCAGCTGAGTCTCGAGCGGCGCGCCCATGGTCATGAATCTTGCATGGGGCATCCGAACCCCTGTCCAACCCGAGGAGTCCCGCATGTCCCTTATCCGTCCCCTGCTCGTCGTCACGCTGGCCGGTGCCACGTTTGCAGCCCAGGCCGCCTGGCCCGAGAAGCCGGTGCGCATCGTCGTCACCTTCGCCGCCGGCGGCGCCAGCGACATCGTGGCGCGCGCCATCTCCGAGCCGCTGGCCAAGGCGCTCGGCCAGCCGGTGATCGTCGACAACAAGCCGGGCGCCGGCGGCACGATCGGCGGCACCGAGGTGGTGCGCTCGGCACCCGACGGCTACACGCTGATGCTGAGCAACAGCACGCCGCTGTCGATCGGCCCGTGGACGGTGCCCAAGCTGCCGTACGACTCGATCAAGCAGTTCACCCATGTCGGCATGCTCGGCGTTGCACCGGTGCTGATCATGGCCAACCCGAAGACCGGCCCCGCCTCGCTGAAGGACTTGCCCAAGGCCGCGGCGGCGCCCGGCTACAACTTCGGCTCGGGCGGCCCGGGCTCGATCGGCCAGATCGTCGGCGAGATGACCAAGGCCGCGATGAAGATCAGCATGACGCACATTCCGTACAAGGGCGGTGCGCCGATGACGACCGACCTCATCGCCGGGCAGATCCCGGTCGGCATCGACGTCATCACGGCCTTCGTGCCGATGGTCAAGGCCGGCCAGATCAAGGCGCTGGCGGTGACCACGCAGACGCGCTCGCCGCTGCTGCCCGACGTGCCGACGGTGGTCGAGCTCGGCCTGCCGCAACTGGTGGCCGAGAACTACTTCGGCGTCTCCGGTCCGGCCGGCCTGCCGAAGGAAGTGACCGACAAGCTGGCCAAGGCGCTGGCCGACATCGTGGCCGATCCGGCCATCGTCAAGCGCTTCGAGGAACTCGGCATCACCACCGTCAAGATGAACTCGGCGCAGTTCGGCGAGTTCGTCACCAAGCAGATCAACGACTGGGCACCGGCCATCAAGGCGGCCGACTTCAAGCCCTGAGTTCCTTCTCAAGTCGCCGTGGGCAAGGGGTCGGCGAACGCACGACCCCAGCAGGCGCGACAGCCATCCCTCTCACAGCGCCCGCCGTGGTGAGTCGACAGGACTGAAAAGAGCCTCGACATGGATGCGTACCTTCTCGACTGGGCCAATCTGCTGCTGCGCTGGCTGCACGTGATCGTGGCCATCGCCTGGATCGGCTCGTCGTTCTACTTCGTGATGCTCGACATGAGCCTGGTGCCGCCCGAGGACGAGGCGCTGAAGGCCAAGGGCGTCAACGGCGAGCTGTGGGCCGTGCACGGCGGCGGCTTCTACAACCCGCAGAAGTACTTCGTCGGTCCGAAGACCATGCCCAAGGGCCACCTGCACTGGTTCTACTGGGAGAGCTACTGGTCGTTCATGTCGGGCTTCGCGCTGTTTGCGGTGCTGTACCTGTGGAACGCGAGCAGCTTCCTGGTCGACAAGAACGTGTTCGCCTGGGGCTCGCCGGCGGCGGCGGGCGCCGCGGCGCTCGGCTTCCTGGTGGCGGGCTGGCTGGTCTACGACACGATCTGCCGCGTCTTCGGCCGCAAGCCCGACGGTTCGATCGGCGGCGACCTGCGCGTGGGCGTGCTGCTGTTCGTCTACGTGGTGGCGGCCAGCTGGCTGGCCTGCCAGCTCTTCGCCGGGCGCGCCGCGTTCCTGATCGTCGGCGCGATGCTGGCCACGACGATGAGCGCCAACGTGTTCTTCTGGATCATCCCGGGGCAGCGCAAGGTGGTGGCGGACCTCGCCGCCGGCAGGGCGCCGGACCCGATCCACGGCCAGCGCGGCAAGCAGCGCAGCGTGCACAACACCTACTTCACGCTGCCGGTGCTGATCGCGATGCTGTCCAACCACTACGGCTGGCTCTATCAGGCGAAGAACAACTGGCTGGTGCTGGTGGTGCTGATGCTGGGCGGCGCGCTGATCCGCCACTTCTTCGTCGCCCGCCACGTCGCCAACGTGAAGGGCCAGCCCTGGCCCTGGGGCTACGCGGCGGCCGGCGTGGCGCTGATCGTCGCGCTGGCGGTCGTGCTCGCGCCGGCGCCGCAGAGCGCCGCAGCGGCGGCGCGGCCGGTCAACTTTGCCGAGGTGAAGGCGGTGGTCGAGCAGCGTTGCGTGTTGTGCCACAACGCGCAGGTGCAGCAGAAGAACGTGTCGCTGCACACGCCCGCGCTGATCAAGCAGCACGCGCAGACGATGTTCCAGCAGGTGGTGGTGCTCAAGCTGATGCCGATGGGCAACGCCACGCAGATGACCGACGACGAGCGGGCACTGGTCAAGCGCTGGTTCGAGGCCGGCGCGCACACCGAATAGCGACGAGCCGACAAGGCACAACGACGAGGAGACGAAGCCATGAACACGACCGCTGTCCATCCGGTGGACGAGAAGCTGCCCACCGGCCGGCTGGCCGCGCTGGGCATCCAGCATGTGCTGGTGATGTACGCCGGCGCCGTGGCGGTGCCGCTGATCGTCGGCCGCGCGCTGAAGCTCTCGCCCGAGCAGGTGGCGATGCTGATCAGCGCCGACCTGTTCTGCTGCGGCCTGGTGACGCTGATCCAGAGCCTGGGCGTGACGCGCTGGTTCGGCATCAAGCTGCCGGTGATGATGGGCGTGACCTTCGCCGCGGTCGGGCCGATGGTGGCGTTTGCGAACGCGATGCCCGGCGTCGACGGCGCGCGCGCGATCTTCGGCGCCATCATCGGCGCCGGCATCATCTCGATGGTGATCGCGCCGATCGTCAGCAAGCTGCTGCGCTTCTTTCCGCCGGTGGTCACCGGCACCATCATCGCGATCATCGGCATCAGCCTGATGCGTGTGGGCGTGGGCTGGGCGATGGGTGCGCCGGCGCCGCTGGCGCAGAGCGTCGACGTGCCCAAGCTGGTGGCGATGGTCGACAACGCCAAGGCCGTGGCGTCCTCGGCGGCGGCCGCCGCGGCGTCGGCGCCGGGCGCGGTCGCACCGCCGTTGCGCCTGTCGGGGCCGATCCCGATGGTCAACAACCCCAACTACGGCGCACTCGACAACATGGCGGTGGCCGGCGCCGTGCTGGTGTTCATCCTGCTGCTGGTGAAGTACGCGAGGGGGTTCGTCGCCAACATCTCGGTGCTGCTGGGCATCGTGGCTGGCTGCGCGGTCGCCGCGGCGCTCGGCAAGATGAGCTTCGACAAGGTCGCCAAGGCGCACTGGTTCGACGTCGTCACGCCGTTCGCCTTCGGCATGCCGACCTTCGACCCGGTGATGATCCTGACGATGACGCTGGTGATGATCGTCGTGATGATCGAGTCGACCGGCATGTTCCTTGCGCTGTCCGACATCACCGGCAAGCCGATCGCCCAGCCCGATCTGGCGGCCGGCCTGCGCACCGACGGCCTGGGCACGCTGATCGGCGGCATCTTCAACACCTTTCCGTACACCAGCTTCTCGCAGAACGTGGGCCTGGTCGGCGTCACCGGCGTGCGCAGCCGCTATGTCTGCGTGGCCGGCGGCATCATCATGATCGTGCTCGGGCTGCTGCCCAAGATGGCTGCCTTCGTCGAGGCGATCCCGCAGTTCGTGCTCGGCGGCGCGGGGCTGGTGATGTTCGGCATGGTGGCGGCCACCGGCATCCGCATCCTCGCCGGCGTGGACTACAAGAACAACCGCAACAACCTCTACATCGTGGCGCTGGCCATCGGCTTCGGCCTGATCCCGCTGGTGGCGCCGCGCTGGACGCAGCAGATGTCGCACCAGCTGCACCCGCTGCTCGAGTCGGGCATCCTGCTGACGTCGGTGGCCGCGGTGGTGCTGAACCTGTTCTTCAACGGCGCCAAGGGCGACACGGCTGCGGCGGTGCAGGCCGCCAAGGCGGCGGAGGCGCATTGAGGCGCAAATAGGCCCGAAGTCGGCGCAGCTCGCACGTTCTCGGTTCGTTGCTTCCGCTCGCGAAGGACCGCTCGGAGTACTTCGCATCGCGCCAGGCGGTGTGACGATTCAACCCGCGTCTCGAGCAAAACAGGGCCGCAGCTGTCACTTCCGTGCAGGGCCGATCGCGGGGGCGACGCTTGGTGCAGAAGGCGGGCGGTCGGCCGATGGCGAGCTCGAGACCGAGCTCGTTGCACCCGCGGTGAGCGTCATCAGGATGTCGGCATACCAGGCGCAATTCAGCCCCAGCGATTCGTCCTGCTGCAAATCGCGTGTCTGCATGTCCAGGCGCGCCGAGTGCACGCCGAGCAGCTTCCAGGGCAATGCGTCGGTGCCGCGGCCGGTGCTGGGCGCGCGCATCACCACCGGCGCCCCGCTGGTGCCGCGGTGCGTACGCGCATCGGTGAGAAAGTAGCCCTGGCCCTGGAAGCGCAGCCCGAACGACGACGCGATCGCGGCCTGCCGCACCACCGGCAGGTGGTGCACGGTGTCGTGGAAGCCGAGTGGGAAGCCGACGATCAGCAGCGGCGTGCCGACCTCGATGTCGTCGAGCGAGGCCTGCAGGTGCGCCGGCGTGAAGGCACGCAGCCCCGCCGCCGCCGGCAGCGCCCGGCGATCGAGCTCGATGACGGCGACGTCGATCTCGCCGCCACCGTCCTTGCCCTGGTGCCAGACCGCGACCCCGTCGCGATAGAGCAGCACCGAGAAACCGGTCGACTGCGTCAGGTTGGCTTCGTCGATGTGCAGCTCGATCTCGATGCGGTCCGGGTGGTGCTCGCTCGGCTCGTCGATCAACACGTGGCGGCTGGTCACCAGATACAGCCGCGCGTCGCGCTCGAAATAGAAGCCGCTCGCCCGCGTGAGCAGCCGCTTGCCTTCGAAGGTGGAGATCTGCGTCGCCGTGAGCAGCAGCGGCTCGATCATCGCGCCGCCCGCCCTGTCGTGAAGCGGGCTCGTTGCCCCTGACGCGCGCAGGCGTTCCCCGCCGGATCGGCGGCGCGCGCACAATCATCGCCACGCAGCGGACCGCGGGCGTCGTCGGTTCGGCGGTATCTCGTCATTCCGCCAGTATGGCCGCAACCCGTCTCGAAACCGACAGCTTCGGCCCGATCGAGGTGCCCGCCGACAGCCTGTGGGCCGCGCAGACCGAGCGCAGCCGCCGCTTCTTCGCCATCGGTGAACAGCGCATGCCGCTGGCGGTGGTGCACGCGCTGGCCGAGGTGAAACGTGCCGCTGCCGAGGTGAACGGCGCGCTGGGCCTGCTCGACGCTCGCAAAAGCCAGGCCATTGCCGACGCAGCGGCGCGCGTGGCCGCGGGCGAATTCGACGACCAGTTTCCGCTGTCGGTGTGGCAGACCGGCTCGGGCACGCAGAGCAACATGAACGTCAACGAGGTCGTCGCCCACCTCGCGTCGCGCGCGCTCGGCGGCGGGCTCGGCCCCGAGCGGCGCCTGGTGCACCCGAACGACGACGTCAACCTCGGCCAGTCGTCCAACGACGTCTTCCCGACCGCGATGCATGTGGCGGTCGTGCTGGCGGTGCGGCCGCTGCGCGTCGCCCTGCAGCGGCTGCGCGCCGCGCTGCAGGCCAAGGCCGAAGGCTGGCGCGACGAGATCAAGATCGGCCGTACCCATCTGCAGGACGCGACCCCGATCACGCTCGGCCAGGAGTTCGGCGGCTACGCCGCGCAGCTTGCGCTCGCCGAGCGCGCGCTCGAACAGGCGCTGCCGCCGGTGCACGCGCTGGCGATCGGCGGCACCGCGGTCGGCACGGGCCTCAATACCCATCGCGAGTTCGGCGCCCGCGTGGCCGCCGTGCTGGCCGGCCGGCTGGGTGAGCCCTTCGTCGTCGCCGACAACGCCTTCGCCGCGATGGCCGGCCACGAGGCGCTGGTCGGCCTGCACGGCGCACTGCGCGGCCTGGCCATCGCGCTGACCAAGATCGCCAACGACATCCGGCTGATGGGCAGCGGCCCGCGCGCCGGTCTGGCCGAGCTGCGCCTGCCCGAGAACGAGCCCGGCAGCTCGATCATGCCCGGCAAGGTCAATCCGACGCAGGTGGAAGCGTTGACGATGGTCTGCGCGCAGGTGATGGGGCACGACGTGGCGATCGGCATCGCGGCCAGCCAGGGCCACTTCGAGCTCAACGTCTACAAGCCGCTGATCGCGCTCGACGTGCTGGACTCGCTGCGCCTGCTCGGCGACGCGATGGCCAGCTTCACCGCCCACTGTGTCGACGGGCTCGAGGTCGACAGCGCCCGCACCGGTGCGCTGCTGGAGCGTTCGCTGATGCTGGTGACGGCGCTGGCGCCGCACATCGGCTACGACCGCGCGGCGGCGATCGCCAAGCAGGCGCACCGCGAGGGCCTTTCGCTGCGCGAGGCCGCGCTGGCCGTCGGCGGCGTGACCGCCGAGCAGTTCGATAGCTGGGTCGATGCGCGTCGCATGCTCGGGCCGACCTAGCGGCTGCGCTAGGCCCGCGCTGTAGGAATCGTCCTGCACGGCGCCGTTGCACCGGCCGATGGCCGGGCGCCGCCCCGGCGCGCACACTGCACCGCGTCATCTTGCGCCACGCGCGCCGGCGTGGCATTGGGAGGTGCGGGGCCCTGGCACGGGCGGCCTGGACGCACGTGTTCCTACGCTGCACGACCCGACAGCTCGAAAAACCACCCACAGCCCATGACTCCGCTCAAGACCTACATCGTCGAGGACAGCGCCGTCATCCGCGACAACCTGATCGCGACGCTGGAGGAGCTGGTGCCGGTGCAGGTGATGGGCACCGCCGAGGACGAAGCCAGCGCGGTGCAGTGGTTGCGGCAACCGGATCGCGACTTCGACCTGATGATCGTCGACATCTTTCTCAAGCGCGGCTCGGGCCTGGGCGTCCTGCGCGTGGCCGGCGAGCAGACGCCGCGCCACAAGGTGGTGGTGCTGACCAACTACGCCACGCCCGACATGCGCCGGCGCTGCCTGGAGCTCGGCGCCGACCGTGTGTTCGACAAGTCCAACGAGATCGACGCGCTGATCCTCTACTGCAACCGGCTGGCCGGCGGCGACGTTGGCGCACCGGCCATCGGCGCGCTCGGCTGACCGGCGCAGCACGTGCGCCATCGGGAGGCGCCATCATCGCGGCCATCACCAACCCGCCTCAGCCCAGCACGGCGAGGCAGCGCCTGCGCGTGCTCGCCTCGCGCATTCCGCTGGCCTTTCCGCTGGCCTGCCTGGCCGCGCTGGCGCTGGTGTTCATCAGCGAGGGTTCATACCGGCAGGCGGTCGGCACGCTCGATGCGCTGGGCGCGATGGCGGTGGCCCGCAGCAACATCCAGAGCGTCGAGCGCAGCATGCTCAATGCCGAGACCGGGCAGCGCGGTTACCTGCTGAGCGGTGACCCCGAGTACCGGCGGCCGTACGACGAGGCGCTGCGCGACATCGACGGCACCCTGCGCTTCCTGCGTCAGCACTACCGTGACGACGCCCGCGCGCGGGACGTCGTGGCCCGGCTCGACGAGCTGATCGAGACCAAGCTGTCGGAGATCGCGCTGACGATCCGCCTGTTCGACGAAGGCAAGCGGCGCACGACCGAGGAGATCCTGATGAGCGGCATCGGCCGCGAGCGCATGGATGCGATCCGCGCGTTCGGCGCCGAGTTGCTGGCGCTCGAGTCGCGCCGCGTCGCCGCCGGCCGCGACGACATCTACCGCACGCTGATGTGGAGCCGCGTCGGCGTGGCCCTGCTCGCCACCGGTTGCCTGGTGGCGCTGCTGCTGTACCTGCGGCAGAGCACGGCACTGGTGCGCCAGCAGCTGGAGCAGAAGCGGCGCGCGCTGTCCGAGCGTGACCGGCTCGAGCTCGAAGTGGCGCAGCGCACCGCGCAGCTCACCGAGCTGGCGCGCCACCTGCAGACGGCGCGCGAGGACGAGCGCAGCCGCCTGGCGCGCGACCTGCACGACGAGCTGGGCGCGCTGCTCACATCGGCCAAGCTCGATGCCGCGCGCATCCGCCCGCGGCTGGCCGGCCTCGCGCCGGAGGTGCAGGAACGGCTGACGCACCTGGTCGACACGCTGAACAGCGGCATCGCGCTGAAGCGCCGCATCATCGAAGACCTGCGCCCGTCGGCGCTCGGCAACCTGGGGCTCGGCGCGGCGCTCGAGATCCTGGCGCGCGAGTTCGCCGAGCAGACCGGCATCAGGGTGCACGACCAGCTCGACGCCGTGTCGCTCGACGCCGACAGCGAGCTGGTGATCTATCGCCTCGTGCAGGAGGCCATCACCAACATCGGCAAGCACGCGCGGGCGCGGCAGGTGTGGATCCGGCTGGTGGCGCATGGCGAGCGTGTGGAAGTGTCGGTGCGCGACGACGGCGTCGGCTTCGATCCCGCGGTGCGGCAGGCCTCGTCGCATGGCCTGATCGGCATGCGCTTTCGTGTCGAGGCGCACGGCGGCACCCTGCACCTCCACTCGGCGCCGGGGCAGGGCACGTCGATAGCGGTCACTCTGCCCGTCCTACAGCGCGACGCGATGTCGGCCGACCACGAGGCGGCCTGAACCGCCGATCCTCACCTCGGGCAGCGTCGACATACTGACGTGTCACCGGCATGACCTGCCCCTCGGAGGACCTCTGCGATGCTCAGCTCGAGACTTCACTCGGCGCAGCACGACGGCGAATCGGCCGTCGAGGCGGCGCTGGCGCCTGCGGTGCAATGGGCCGAGCCCCGACCGACCCGGGTCGCCGGGCACTGGCCCGACAACAACCGCGGCTGGCAGCCACACCGGGCCACCCGGCTGGCGCAACGCGGCACCGACCTCGTGCTCGACGCGTCGCACCGGCTCACCCGCAGCGTACGGCTGGCCGGCGATTCGGGAGCCCGGTTCATCCGCGATCGGCCATATGGTGCGGTGCTGCTCGCGGCCGCCACGGGTGCCGCGCTGGTCACGCTGGCCTGGCAACTCGCCGCCCGGCGCAGTCGCCGGTACTAGTTCGTCGCGCCGCGGCCGGCTGAAGCGCGCGCGGCCGCGCCCTCGATCACCTGCACGAAGCGCGGCCACAACGGCATCGGCAGGTCGTGGCCCCAGCCGTCGATCACCTCGAGCGAGGCACCGGCGATCTTGGCAGCCAGGTCGTGGCCCGCCGCCACCGGAACCAGCGGATCGTCGCGGCCATGCAGCACGGCGGTCGGCGCCGTGATCTTCGCCAGCAGCGCCGTGCGATCGCCGTCGGCGACGATGGCGGCGAGCTGGCGCGCCACGCCGCGCGGCCGGTAGCTGCGCCGCACCGACAGGCCGAGCCGCCGCTGCAGGAACTCGTCGCCGGCGGGGTAGCCCGGGCTGCCGATCACGCGGTACAGCTGCACGTAGTGGTCGATGATGCTGTCCACGTCGCCCGGTTTCGCCGGCCGCGACAACAACGCGGCGCGCACCTTCATCGACGGCTGCGGCAGCTTGCGTGCGCCGCTGGTGGTCATCATCAGCGTCAGGCTCTTCACGCGCTCGGGGTGGCGCACCGCCAGGTGCTGCGCGATCATGCCGCCCATCGACGCGCCGCACACGTGGGCCGCCGGGATGTTCAGCGCATCGAGCAGGCCGGCGGTGTCGGCGGCCATGTCGGCCAGCGTGTAGGGGCTGTGCACGGTCAGGCCCAGCGTCGCCTTGATGCCCAGCAGCGGCAGGTTGGGCACACCCAGCTCGTCGAAGCGCTGGCTCAGGCCGATGTCGCGGTTGTCGAAGCGGATGACGCGGAACCCGCGCTGCACCAGGCTGTCGACGAACTCCTCGTGCCAGGCCACCAGCTGCATGCCCAGGCCCATGATCAGCAGCAGCGGCGCGCCGTCGGTCGGGCCGTGGTCCTCGACTTCGAGCAGGACGTCGTTGGCGGAGATCTTCATGAAGCCCGTTGTCGGCCACCCGGCGTGTGGGATGCGCGCGTCACTGCGACGCCGCAGGCGCCGGGGGCGGCGGCGCCGTCGGCAGCACCACCCCTGGCCCGAGCGGGATGTCCGGTGTTTCGACGACGCGGTTGACGAAGTGCCGCGTCTCGCCGAAGCAGGTGGTCGGCAGGCCGACCTTCTCTTCGTAGTGCAGGCTGACGCGCCGGCCCATCGCCTTGCTCACCTTCTCGGCCACCGCCTCGTCGCGCACCGTGAAGTAGAACTTCTCGACCGAGCTGCCCGGCAGCGACACCAGCGCCAGCTCGCCCTCCCAGGTCTTGCAGATCCAGCCCTTGTTGGAGAACTTCTGCACCCAGCCGGCACGCTCGCCGGTGGAGTAACTCCAGTACAGCACGAACGCGGTGTAGCCGGCGAGCAGCGCGACGATGACGACGATGCCGATGACGAGGCCTTTGACCATGAGCGAGGGAACCCGGTGCGCGCGAAGCCGTGATCCTCGCACATCGGCACCGCGGTGCCGCACGCCTCAACGGCCAGTCAGGCCACGCTCGCCTTGGCCGGAAAGCTCATGCACCACGCCAGCCAGCGCCAGGTGACGGGGTCGCGCGTCACGATGTCGTGCCAGCCCTTGTGCTGGGCGCGGATGAAGCGGCGCTCCTGGTCACGCACACGCAGGCCGTGGGCGTGGTGCAGCGCGTGGGTGATCTCGTGCATCGCGACGATCGCCACGTTGGCGCCCGTCAGGCCCTCGAACAGCTGCACCTCGCGGCGGCCGAAGTCGTACCAGCCAAAGGCGTTGCCCGTCTGCGCACGCGTGAGCCGGCGCACCGGAACCTGTCGGCCCGCCACCCGCACGCGCCCGGGCATCGGCGGCGGCACCGGCACGGCGCCGCAGACCGCGAGGTCGTAGTGCGCCTCGAATGGCAGGTGCTCGTGCAGCAGCATGTTGAACCAGATCCAGGCGCGCGGGTTGCGCTGCGCGAACTCCACCATGCCGGTGGCCAGGCTGTGCGTGTAGGCCTCCTCGACGCAACCCTGCTGGCAGCCGCGGCTGTAGTGGCACAGGCGCACCAGCACGTGCAGAAAGGTCTCGGCCAGCTTCAGGCCCTGCAGGTCGTGGCGCAACTCGATGCGCTGGGCCTCGATGTTGATGCACGAACGGCGCCGCCGGTCCAGCATCCGAGCGGGCTCGCGCATCTCCACCGCGAGCCGGTACGGCCCGAGCTCCACCTTGAACGGCAGGCGTTCGGCATGGTCGCGGCGAAGCGGATGGAAGATGGCGCTGACAGCGCCGACGACGGTGTTCATGCAGGGCCCGGGGGCATTCGGGACGTGGGGGATGGAGCCCATCATGGCAGCCGCCGGCGCCCCGGTCGCCCCCAGAGGTGAATGTCTCCTGTAACACCCAGCCGGGCCGCTGCAAGTGCTTGATTCACGGGGACGCCATGCCGCATGGCGGAAACCCCCACCCGACCACCGCGGTTTGGGGTTTGTGCTGCTGCGCTGCAGCGAACCCTTCAGTCGCCGACGATCCTGCGCTCGCGGATGACAGCACCGAAGCGCCTGGAGTCCTCGTCGGCCTTGGCGGCGAACTGCGCCGGGCTCATCGGTGCGGCCTCGCCACCGAGCGCGGCAATGCGCTCACGCAGCGCCGGCGTCGCCAGGATGCGGTTGATCTCGCGGTTCAGCCGCTCGACCACGGGTGCCGGCGTGCCGGCCGGCGCATAGAAGCCGAACACGGTGTCGGCATCGAAGCCCTTCAAGCCCACCTCGTCGAGCGTGGGCACCTCGGGGAACAACGGCGAACGCTGCGGGCTGCCGACGGCCAGCATCTTCAGCCGCCCGGCCTTCACGTGCGGCAGCGCGATGCCCGGGTCGAACAGGAAGTCGATCTGTCCGGCCAGCAGGTCGGTCAGCGCGGGCGCCGCGCCGCGATAGGGCACGTGCACCGCGAACAGGCCGGCCTGCGCCTTCATCATCTCGCCGGCCAGGTGCGGCGAGCTGCCGTTGCCGGGTGAGCCGAAGCTGCGCTTGCCGGGGTTGGCCTTCAGGTGCGCGATGAAGCTCTTGGCATCGTTCGCCGGGAACTCGGGTCGCACGACCAGGAACACCAGCACGCGCGCGGCAGCGGCCACCGGCGTGAGGTCCTTCGCCGGGTCGAACGGCATCCTGGCGTAGATGTGCGGGTTCACCGACACCATGCCGCCGGAGCTCATCAACAGCGTGTAGCCGTCGGGCGGCGACTTGGCCACCACATCGCCGCCCAGGTTGCCACCCGAGCCGGCGCGGTTTTCCACCACCACCGGCTGGCCGAGCGACTCCTGCAGCGGCGCGGCCACCGCGCGGGCGATCACGTCGGCCGCGCCGCCGGGCGGAAAGTTGACGACCACGCGCAGCGCACGGCTCGGCCACGGCGCGGTCTGGGCGGCGGCAATCGTGGCGGCCAGCGCCAGCAGCAAGGCGCCGGCCGACCGGGCCAGCGCCGGCATGCGAGGAGTCGCTAGGTGCAGTCGCGTCTTCATCGGGCGGTCTCCTTGTGCGGCACATCGACGGTGCCATCGTCATGGGATCTCATCGTGAAGTCACCGTGTGCGGGCCTGCGCCGGTTGACGGCGCACCCAGCGCACCGGCTGCTCCTTTACCGGGCGCGCCGGTGCGCCGTGACGCTGCAGCGTTTGATCGAGCGCCAGCCCGGCGTCGTCGGCCAGCGCCGCGTCGCGCGCGGCGCCAATCATCTGCGCGCGCTGGGCCGGCGTGCCAAGCGTGCCATCGAGCGCGAGGTGGTCCAGCACGTGCAGCAGGTTGTCGCGGCCCCGCTCGTGGGTGGCGCCATACCCCTTGATCAGCCGCCCGCAACGGGCGATCTCCAGGCCCAGCGGCGCCTGCTCGCCCAAGCCGCGCTCGATGCCGGCGAGCCAGCGCTCGATCAACGCCTGCTCCTGCGCATAGCGCGCACCGCGGCGGCGCGGGCCCTTCAGCGCCGCCAGCAAGCGCAGCAGCAGCAGGCCGGTCAGCGTGTGCGAGGGCAGCGCCAGCGGCCAGGCGAACGTCTCGCGCCCACGGACGATGCGTGCGTGGTCCCAGCGCTGCAGCCACCCGGCCAGCGCCGGCGGCAGCAACGCTGCGATCTCGGGCACGCCGGGCTTGAAGTGGTCGTACAGGCGCAGCAGCTCGTCGTCGCCGGCCTTCGTCTCGCGCCGCACACGCGCGAAGCGCGCCGCCCGGCTCTTGAGCTGGGCCACGCGCACGATGTCGTCGAACGCCATCCACAACGCGAGCCAGCGTGCGGCTTCCGTCGTTGCCGGGCAATCCGCCGCCGCGCCGCCGGCGGCGGCACGCTCGGCGTCGAGCAGGCGCTGCAGGCGCTGCAGGTACAGCGCACCGTAGGCCGCGTCGCGCGACGATGTCGTGCATCGCGGCGGGCAGTCGCGCTGCCACGTCGGCCGGCAGCGCAGGCGCGGGTGGATGGAGGCCGCTGGCGACCTGGTTCGTCACCTGATTCGCCAGGGCCATCACCGCGGCGCGCTGCGTCGACGCGGCGGCCACGCGGTCCCAGCCTGCGGCAAAGCCACGCAGGCTGGCGTCGGCGCCCTTGCCGCCGCGGCGGATCGTCGCCTCGTAGGCCTCGCGCGGAAAGGGCAGGCGCCCGCTGCTGGCCAGCCACGCCGCCAGCGCGCCCAGCATCACCGCACTGAGCACGGTACCGGCATCCTGTGCCATCGCCGCCATGTCGAACAGCTCGAGCTCGCGCGCCTGCGCGCGCAACACGTCGGCGAGTCGCTCGTTGTCGACACGGCCGTCGGCGAGCTGCATCTTCTCGACGGTGGTCAGCGTGCGCCGGGTCGACGCGATCACGGCCGTGCGGTCGGGCGACACCATGCCGGCGCCGGCCTGGCGCACCACCTCGAGCAGCTCGCTGCCGACCAGCAGGTCGACGCCGCCGGGCACGGCATACAGGCCGAACACGGGCCGACGGCCGTCGAGCTCGCGCTCGGGTCGTGGAAAGATCTCCACGTAGTAGGTCGTCGCGCCGGTGCGCTGCGCGACGCCGGGGATCGACGTGGCCTGCACTGCGTGGCCGCAGGCGCGCGCGGTGTCGACCAGCCAGTCGGCCAGCACGCCGCCGCCTTCGCCGCCGAGCGCGCACAGCAGGATCGTCAGTGCCTCGTCGACCCGTGCAGTCGCGGCCGCGCTCATGCCGACGCTCCCAGCAGCGCGCGCCGCAGCGGCGCGCGCACCGCCTCGACCAGCCGCTCGTGCCAGCGCGGGTTTTTCACCAGCTCGGCGCGATAGAAGCTCGGGCACAGCGTGGCGGCATGCGCGTTGGCGCCGCACAGGCCGCAGCCGACACAGCCGTCGATCACGGTCGCGACCGGGTCGACCTTGAGCGGGTCGGGGTTGTCCTTGATCGTCAGCGTCGGACAGCCCGACAGCCGGATGCAGGCGTGGTCGCCGGTGCAGACGTCCTCGTCGACGCCGTACTTGACGCGCTGCACGCGCGCGCCGCGTTTCAGCAATGACGCGATCCACGGCTTGATGCGGCGCTGCCGCTCGAGCTGGCATTCGCCCTCGGCGATGATGACCTTCAGGCCGTTGAAGTCGCTGGTGAAGGCTTCTTCCAGCGTGCGCCGCATAGCGGTGACGTCGTAGTTGTCCACCGTGCGCAGCCACTGCACGCCCATGCCGGTGAGCGTGCCCTCGATGGTCTGGTTCTTGTGCACCAGGCTCTGCTGCTTGTCGTCGGCGCGCGCCTTGGTCTCGTCGTCGGGCGTCGAGATGATGTCCTGCGTGCCGGTGGCCGAGGTGTAGCCGTTCTTCATGATCAGCAGCACCGCGTCGTCGCCGTTGAAGAGCGCGCTCTGCACGCCGGTGAGCAGCCCGTTGTGCCAGAAGCCGCCGTCGCCCATCACGCTGAGCACGCGCCGCTGCATCAGCGGCGACACGCCGGCGCGGCTGGCCAGGCTCATGCCGTAGCCGAGGATCGAGTGCCCGCTGGAGAACGGCTCGAAGGTGGCGAACGCATGGCAGCCGATGTCGGCCGCCACGTGCACGCGGCCGACGTTGGCCTGCGCCAGCTTGAGCGCCGAGAACACCGGCCGCTCCGGGCAGCCGACGCAGAAGGTCGGCGGCCGCGGCGGCAGCTGCTGCTCGAGCGCCCGGGCCACCGCGGCGCGGCGCGCGTCGTTGGCGGCCAGCCACTGGCGGCCGGCGTCGCTGGCCGCACCGGGCAGCAGCGCGTCGCAGAAGCGCAGCAGTCCGCGCGCCAGCACCTCGACGTTGTACTCGCCGTGCGCCGCCATCATCGCCTTGCCGTGCAGCGGGGTCTGCACGTCGGCGCGGTGCAACGCGGCCAGGATGTCGCGCTCGATGTACTCGGGTGCGCCTTCCTCGAGCACCAGCACGCCGCGTTTGCCGACGCAGAAGTCGACCACCTGCTGCGGCACGATCGGGTAGGTGACGTTCAGCACCAGCAGCGGGATCTGCGAGGTGCCGAACGGATCGGCCAGGCCGAGCTTGAGCAACGCGCGCTGCAGCGAGTGGGTGAGGCCTCCCTGCACGATGATGCCGACGTCGCGCTGCGTGCCGGGCCGCAGCTCGTTGAGGCCGTGCTGGACGATGTAGGCCTGCGCCGCCGGGATGCGCTGCTCGACCTTGAGCTTCTCGTGGCCGTAGATCACCGGCGGATGCGCGAGCTTGGCGTACTGGAACGGCGCCGGCTCGGCCAGCGGATGGCGCGTCGAGATGCGCGGCGCCACGTTGTCCTTGCAGGTGAAGCTGCCGCGCACGTGGCAGGCGCGGATGCGCAGCTGCAGGATCGCCGGCATGTTGCTCGCCTCGCTCATCGCGAAACCGTGCTCGACCATGTGCACCATCGCGTCGAGATCGGGCCGCGGGTCGAGCAGCAGCATCGTGCTCTTCATCGCATAGGCCTGCGTGCGCTCCTGGATCACGCTGGCGCCTTCGCCGTAGTCCTCGCCGCTGACGATCAGCGCGCCGCCCATCACGCCGGGCGACGACAGGTTCGACAGCGCGTCGGCGGCGACGTTGGTGCCGACGATCGACTTCCACGTCACCGCGCCGCGCACCGGGTAGTGCAGGCTGGCGCCCAGCATCGCCGCGGCCGAGGCCTCGTTGGAGCAGGCTTCCACGTGCACGCCGAGCTCGCGCAGGTAGGGCTCGGCCTGCACCATCACGTCGAGCAGGTGCGACACCGGTGCGCCCTGGTAGCCGCCGACGTAGGCCACGCCCGACTGCAGCAGCGCCTTGGTGATGGCGAGGATGCCTTCGCCGTGGAACGCTTCGCCCGCGCCCAGGCGCAGCTTGGCGACCTCTTCGGTGAACTGGATTTCCATCGCGGGCCCGAGGGCGGAAACCGGCCAATGTAGGCGGCCACCCGGAATTCATCAATCAGATCGGCTTCTTGAATATCATGCGCCGCATGAATATGGAGGACTTCGACCTCAATCTGCTGCACGTGTTCGGCGCGGTGCACACCGCGCGCAACGTGAGCCGTGCGGCCCAGCAGCTCGGCCTGTCGCAGCCGGCGGTGAGCCACGCGCTGACGCGGCTGCGCCTCGCGCTGAAGGACCCGCTCTTCGTGCGTGCGCCCGGCGGTGTGCGGCCGACCGCGCGCGCCGAGCACTTCGCCGGTTTCGTGGAGGCGGCGCTGCGCACGCTGGACGTCGCGCTGCACGAGACCGACAGTTTCGACCCCGCGACCTCGCA
The DNA here is from genome assembly GCA_044222685.1 of Burkholderiaceae bacterium. Lineage (GTDB taxonomy): Bacteria > Pseudomonadota > Gammaproteobacteria > Burkholderiales > Burkholderiaceae_C > JAEUPI01. The sequence goes on along the minus strand of JBGAMU010000033.1, from coordinate 70,881 downwards.
GCGCGCGTTCACGCTGCACATGAGCGACCTGGCCACCGGCGAGCTGCTGCCGGCGCTGCTGCCGGTGCTGCGGCGCGAGGCGCCGGGCCTGCGGCTGGAGGCGGTGCAGCTCGACCCGGCAGCGATCGGCGGCGCGCTCGACCAGGGCGCGCTCGACCTCGCGTTCGGCTACCTGCCCGGTCTGGCGGCCGCCCACCGCTACGACCTGTTCGACGAGCGCTACGTGGTGCTGCTGCGCGCCGACCATCCGCTGCGCAAGCGCGTACGCAGCCGCGCCAGCCTGCGCGCATTGGAGTTCGTGCTGGTCAAGAGCCACAGCGAGCCGGCCAAGGCGCTGCACCGCCTGGGGCTGGAGGCGCGCATCCGCCTGACCATCCCGCATTTCGCGGTGGTGCCGGCATTGCTCGCCCACTCCGATCTCGCGGTGATCATGCCGGTGCGGCCGGCCGAACACTACGCGCGCCAGCACGGCCTCGCCGTCGTCGAAGCCGATCTCGGGCTGCCGCCGTTCACGATCGCGCTGCACTGGGTCTGGCGCGTGCACAACGACCCCGGCCACCGTTGGCTGCGCGCGCGCGTGGTGCAGGCGCTGGCCGAGCCGCTGAAGCGCGGTGCGGCGGGAAAGGCGCGGCGCGACACTTGATGCGGCCCGCGTTCGATCGCGGGCCGGCTGCCGTCAGCGCCCGTCCACCGTGGCCTTGCGGTGGTGCGCTTGACCCGCTTGTTGTGCCTGGCGCAGCAGCTCCTCGCCGGCGGTCTTCTCGGTGACCCGCTGCTCGCGCGTGCGGCAGCGGGTCACGGGAATGTTCGAGCCGGTTGGGTACTCGCGCAGGCAAACCGGGTCATCGGCACGATCGTCGGCGGCCACTGCCGATGGAGCCGGGGCGTTTGCGCAGGCGACGAGGAGGCACGTGGTCAGTGCGGCCGCCGCCTCTGCGTCGACTAGTCGCGCGCGCCGCACGGGACACCCGTGATCGCCGCGTCGGCGTGTGCCTGGGGCCGGCACTTGCGCGGCGCGAAGGCATGGCGCAGCACGTACCTGGCGGTTTGCACACCGAGCTGGGTGCCGTGTTCCAGCGATGTGCGGAAGTGCATGCCACCCCAGATGCGCGCCTCGCGCAGTTCATCGGCCATCTGATCGATCGACGCGTAGTGGTGCGTCGTGCCGGTGACGTTGCTGTCGAAGCCGAACGCCAGCCTGCGTGTGCCGAACGCCTCGCGCAGCGTCTCGCTCATCGTGCCGGCGATGCAGGCATGCGCGGCCGGGTACTCGGGATGGTTCGGCACCGGACCCAGGGGCAGCCAAGTGGGGTCGGCCGTCGTCGCGTGGTTGCGGTCGGTGTCGGCCAGCGTGATCGCGCTGACCGGCCGCCAGAACAGGTGGTGGTACTTCGACTCGAAGCAGCCGAGCAGCGTATCGGCCATGCCCGTCCAGATCATCGCCATCACGCGTGCGTTCTCGGCCACCGTCGGCTGGCTGGTCGCGAACTGCGCGAAGTTGCGCGGCCAATAGGTGTTCGGAAACTCCGTGTGCGAACGCGCGATCTCGGTCTGGTCGGCGGTTCGCAGTGTGCTGGTCGTGCCACCCAGCGCGTACACCTCCAGCCAATCCCGCGCATAGCGGCGGCTCGACAGCGCCGGCGGGCCGTCGGCACGGAACTGCGCGGCATGGCGGATCACGAACGGCTTCATGTACGGGAACCAGGGCGTGATCGGATTGAGGCCGCGAAAGTCACCCGGCAGCGTGCCGGGCACGAATGGCGGCAGCACGACCGAGCGGCCGTCGTCGACCCGCAGCGCGACGATGCCGGCCGCCACTTCGGCGCCGACCGCCAGCCCGCGTGCGCGTGCCGCGTCGTTGGGCAGCTGGGCCAGCCAGGCGTCGTAGGCGGTGCCATACACCGCCGATCGGCTCGGGAACAGCGCGCTCAGTACGCCATGCGCGGCGGCGCCGACGGCCGCGTCGATCGATGCGCCATCGGTCGGCGACGTGGGCTCGACCGCATAGGGCCGATGCGTGCGCGCGATCGCCATCGCGGCGTCGTACATCGCCAGGTGCACCGTGGCCAGGTCCATCGGCCAGATCGGGCGCTGCTCCTGCGGCGTGGCCGGCGGCGCGGTGCCCGGAGTGTTGTAGGTATCGGCTGCCACCTTGGTCCACAACGCGACGACGTTGGGGCCGTGGTCCGCGATTGGGCTCGGCTTCGAATGATTGGCCTCTTCGCGCGCGGCGCCGGTCGATGTCTGCGCGCCCTCGCCGTTGCCGCCACCACCACCGCACGCGGCGAGCGCGAGCGCGCCGATCACGATCCATGATCTGACTGGGAAGCTCACAACGATGCTCATGTCTGGCTCCTGTTGATGGCTGAACGTGTGCGACGCCAAACGACGCAGAGGTCCCTGGCATCTGGAAAGACGCAGTCCTGATGGAAGCGCAGACAAAGCCCCGATTTCCCGTGGCCAACGGGGAGGCGAGGGCCAGGCCGGTGTAGGTCAGTCCATGCTGCCTTCGGGGGGCGGCGTACAGGTCAATACTGGCGTCGGCGTTGTGTTCCCATGGTGCGCTCGTCGCCGAGTAAGACGCGAATCCAGCGCCAACTCGGACATCGGTGCAGAATCGGCCGCCACACGCCTGCTCAAGTGGGCGTGCGCCACCGGCCACCAGGGAGGTGTCAGCGGCATGGGCGACATCACTGCGCTGCTCAAGCGGGCTGCGGCCGACGACGCGTCGGCCATGGACGAGGTCTTCGCGCTGCTGTACGACGATGTGCACCGTATGGCGCGGGCGCGGCTGGCCGGCAACCAGCCGATGACGCTGCTCGATACCACCGGCCTGGCCCACGAGGCCTATCTGCGGCTGCGCCATGCCGGCCGCATCGACGTCGACAGCCGCGCGCGGCTGATGGCCTATGTGTCGCAGGTGCTGCGCGCGGTGATCGTCGATTTCGCGCGACGGCGCAATGCCGATCGGCGCGGCGGCGGGCAACTGCACGTCACGCTCGACACCGACGTGGCCGATTCGGTGGCGGCCGCCGACGCCGACGTGGAGCACATCGCCAGTGCGCTCGAGGTACTGGGGGTCGGCGATCCGCGGTTGCGCCAGGTGGTCGAGATGCGCTACTTCGGCGGCATGACCGACGCCGAGATCGGCGAGGCCCTCGGCGTCACCCCACGCACGGTGGGGCGCGATTGGGAACGGGCCCGCCTGCTGCTGTCGGTGGCGCTCAAGAACTGAGTTCGTGTCTGAGTTGGGCGCCCGTTTGCGTCTTTAGGCGAACTGGTTCTTCGATCCATGCCGCACCCGCGTCCCGCGCTGCCCAAGGAGGACTGGCTCCGGCTCAACGAACTGCTGGGCCAGGTGCTGGCCGTCGAACCGGCCGACCGTGCGGCGTGGCTGGCCGCGTTGCCCCCGGAGACGGGGTCCCTGCGCGATCTGATGCGCGAGTTGCTCACCGAGCCCGTACCGGCCGACGACCCGCCGGCCGACCCTTTGAGCGACTCGGTGGCGCGCGTCGCAGCCGACGCACTGGCCGCGATGCGCCGCGAGCGGCCGGGCGACCGGGTCGGGCCGTGGCGTCTCGAGCGCCTGCTCGCCGAAGGAGGCATGGGCGACGTGTGGCTGGCCGCTCGCGCCGACGGCGTGGTGCAGCGCACCGTGGCGCTGAAGCTGCCGCGCACCGAGTGGGTCGACCGCGGTCTCTCGCAGCGCATCACGCGCGAGCGGGCCATCCTGGCGCGGCTGCAGCATCCGCACATCGCCGTGCTGTACGACGCCGGTGTCGGCGCGGACGGGCGACCCTACCTTGCGCTGGAGTACGTGCAAGGGGTCCCGATTCACGTCTGGTGCCGAGGCCGCGAGCTGCGCGTCGTGCTGCGCCTGTTCGTGCAACTCGCGCGTGCGGTGGCGCATGCCCACGCGCAGCTCGTCATCCATCGCGATCTCAAGCCGTCGAACGTGCTGGTCACTGCCGATGGCACGCCCAAGCTGCTGGACTTCGGCATCTCCAAGATGCTCGAGGGCGACGTGCTGGCCGCCGACGAGACCGAGCTCACGCGCGAGAGCGGCCGCCGGCTGACGCTGGCGTACGCAGCGCCCGAGCAGGTGCTGGGCCAGCCGGTCGGCGTGGCCTGCGATGTCTATGCGCTCGGGGTCATGCTGTTCGAGTTGCTGACGGGGCAGCGGCCGTACGCGCACACGGCGGGCCGCGCCCTCGAAGACGAGATCCTGCGCGGCGAGCTGCGCCGGCCGAGCGACGTGGCCAGCGAGCGCAGCCGCGCCAAGGCGCTGCGCGGCGACATCGACGCCATCGTGCTGAGCGCGCTGCGCCGCGAGCCGGGACAGCGATATGCCAGCGTCGGCGCACTGGCCGACGACATCGAGAGCCACCTCGCGGGCGAACCCGTCAAGGCGCGGCCCGACAGCCGCTTGTACCGCTGGCGCAAGTTCATCGCTCGGCATGCGCTGCCGCTGTCGGCTGCGCTGGCCGGCGTGGTGGCGCTCGCCATCGGCCTCGGCGTGGCCCTGTGGCAGGCCGAACGGGCCACCGCGCTCAACACCTTCCTGCTGTCGCTGATCCGCCATGCCGACCCGAACGCAAGCCGGCAGACGCGCGCGGCCGACCTGGCGATGCTGGCGGCCATCGAAGCCAAGATCGAAGGCGACTTCAAGGGCTCCGTCGAGGAACGACTCAAGCTCTGGCTCACCGTCGGCGAAGCCTATCGCAACCGCGGCGAGATGATGGCCGCGCGTCGTGTGTACCAGCGGGCCGTCGACCAGGCGGCTCCCCATCTCGCGCCCGACAACCTGTTGCTGCTGACGGCGCGCGTGCGGGGGTCGGACTACACGCTGATCGTCTCGACCGCCGCATCCGAGCAGCTTGACCGGGCGATCGACATCCTGCGCCGAAAGGGTTGGCGCAGCGCGGCGGACGACGAGTTGCTGATCGACGCCCTGCTCGCCCGGCAGGAGCTTCAGCTGGCCTACGGGCTGCCGGCCAACCTGCCGAGCGAGCGGCGCCTGGAAGCCGGACGCGAGGCGCTGGCGCTGGCGATCGGCCGTTTCGGCGACGGCAGCCGCCAGCACCTGCGGGTACTGACCTCGATCGAGCGATCGATGCGCAACATCGACGGGGACGCTGCCACCACCGAGCGATTCGAATCGGCGCTGCGGCAGGCGCAGCAGCGGGGCTCGGACGTCACGGATAGTGCCGAGTTCCGGGTGGCCCAGGCTCGGCATACGGCCCAGCGCTGCCGTTATGGTGTCGAGCGGGTTGAATCCATCGCTGCGCTGCGTCGGGACATCGAGCAGGTGCGCGACGCTCATGGCGCGGCCAGCGTGCAGCTGGAGGAGTTGTACCTGGCACTCGGCAGCTGCGAACGCGCCACGCGTGACCCCCGAGCGTTCGCGTCGGCCGTGGCGGCCTTCGAGATCGCCGCCGCACGCGAGCAACCGCCCTCGACCCACCTGATGCGTCGAGCCGATGGGGCATTCGAAGCGGCGATGTCGGCACGCCAGCTCGACCTGGCCACGCGGCTGCTGGTCAGCGCCAAGAACAATGCCGAGGCCATTCCCGAGCCTGCGCTGCGCGAGCGGCTGACGATCGGGTTGCGCTTCGGCGAGGTCTGCCTTCTGGCTCGCCGGGGCGAGTCCGAGGCCGCCGAGGCCGCCGCAGCGCCGCTGATCGCCTACTCCGACGCCGTCTATGCCCAGGTGCGCCGCCTTACGCCACGCCAGGGCGAGCTGTGGAGCTGCCTGAGCCAGGCGCAGCGCGAGCAGGGGCATCACGACCGGGCGCTGAAGACAATGGGCACCTTCATCGAACGTTGCGCCACCACGCCCCTGTCGCCAGCCATTCGGCTGACCTGCGAAGGAGAGGCCCTGATCGAACGCACGTTGATCGAGCTCGACACCGGCCGCGTCGCCGATGCCCAGGCCACGCTGGCGGCGCGAATGGAGATGTCGTCCGTCACCGCCGACCACCCGACCTATGCGCTGGCGTACGGCCGCGTGCTGCTGGCGGCCGGCCGCGCCGCACAGGCCATCGACCCGCTGCGCCGCCACCACGCCGCCTGGGCGGCGTTGCAGCCCGACAGCCCCTATACCGCCGAGGCGCTCTACTGGCTCGGCCGTGCGCACCAGGCCGCCGGCGAGGCGCGTGGTCGATCGCTGGTGGAGCAGGCCCGCGGCCTGCTGGCCGGTTCACCCATTCAGGCACATCAGCGGCTGGCCGCCGCGATGCCGCCGCGTTGACATGACGAGCAGCCCGACGCGGCGCGCCTCACCCCTGGGCATGCGGGGCCGAAGGCAGTGTCCGTCCGTCCGGCTTGTATTCAAGTTGGCGATGAGCTTCTCGGTGGGTGCGGCTGCTCAGGAAACGCCCGATTCGACGACGAACGTGGTCACGGTCACCGGCTCGCACATCCGCCGCATCGATCTAGAAGGCGCGCTGCCGGTCGTGCGCATCGGCCGCGACGAGATCGAACGCAGCGGTGCCACCACCGTCGAGCAGCTGTTGTGGCGCCTGCCGGCCAACGTGAACGCGTTCAACGAGGCGCGCTCGGTCGGCGAGATCACGCGCCCGGGTGTGTCGAGTGCCAACCTGCGCGGCCTGGGCGGCGGCTCCACGCTGGTGCTGCTCGACGGCCGGCGGCTGGCGAACCACGCGTTCGACGGCGAGGCGGTCGATCTCGGCGTCATTCCGCTGGCCGCCGTCGAGCGCGTGGAGGTGCTCACCGACGGCGCCTCGGCCATCTACGGCACCGACGCGATCGGCGGCGTCATCAACATCATCCTGCGCAAGGACTACACCGGCGTGCAGATCTCGGGCGGCGCCACGGTCACGCAGCACGGCGGCGGCAGCCGGCGGCAGGCGGGGCTCGATGTCGGCACCGGCAACCTGGCGCGCGATGGCTACAACCTGCTGGCCGCGATGCAGGTGCAGCAGCAACGCCGCCTGCGGGCCAGCCAGCGCGATTTCTCGCGCTCGGCGCAGCGGCCGGAGATCGGCCTCGACGGTCTGTCCGGTTCCACCTTTCCGGCCAACATCGCCGACCGCGCCGGACAGCGCATCCTGAACCCCGCACGGGACGCCGGCTGCACGCCGCCCACGACCCTGCCGTTTCTTCCGTTCCCGTTTCGCACGCCGGCCTGCGGCGCCGACCCCGGCGTGTGGATCGATCTGTTGCCCGAGGTCGAGCGCGCCAGCGCGCTGCTGCGCGGCACCTGGCGTGCCGATCCGGCGCTCGACGTCTACGCCGAGGCGCTGCTGTCGCGCAGCCGGCTCGAGATGCGCATCACGCCGATGGGTGTGGCGCCGGTGGGCAATGCGGCGGGCCCGCCGCTGTATCCGGCCACAGGGCCCTACTATCCGAGTGCATTCGCCGCGGCCAACGGACTCGCTGGCGACCTGGTGCTGGCCTACAGCGCCGCGGAACTCGGCGCACGGCTCAACACCGTGTCCGGCGAGGCGCAGCGTTATCTGCTCGGCGCACAGGGCCGAATCGACGCGTGGGAGGTCGACGCGGCCCTCGTGCACAGCGCCAACCAGCAGGAGCAGGCCTATGGCGGGGGTTGGCTCTACGTGGGCCGGCTGATTCCGGCGCTGCGCACCGGGTTGATCAACCCGTGGGGCCCTTCGTCGGCCGAGGGCCTGGCGCTGCTGGCCTCCACCGCGTTCAGCGGCACGCCGCAGACGGCGCAGGCCACCACCTCGCTCGCCAGCGCCGTGGCCTCGCGCGCGCTCGCCACGTTGCCCGCAGGCCCGCTGATGCTCGCGCTCGGCGGCGAGGCGCGGCGCGAGCGCCTGTCGTACGTGTGGGATCCTGCCGTGCTGCTCAACGGCTTCGTGCCGGTCACCAATGTGCAGCAGGCCAAGGGCGGTGGGCGCACGGTACAGGCGGTGCACGCCGAGTTCGACGTGCCGCTGGCGCGCGGCCTCGACGCGCAGATCGCGGTGCGCAGCGACCGCTACAGCGACTTCGGCACCACGACGAATCCGAAGGTTGCGCTGCGCTGGCGGCCGCAGCCGCAGCTGCTGCTGCGCGGCTCGTGGGGAGAGGGGTTTCGCGCACCGCCGCTGTATGCGCTCGGTGCGCCCACCAGCGCGACCCGCCTGGTGGCAGGAGTGCCCGACCCGGTGCGCTGCCCGGCGACCGGCACGGTGAATGATTGCTTCATCGTCGTGCAGGCCTTTGCCGGCGGCAACCCGAACCTGCGACCGGAAACCTCGCGGCAACACAGCGCCGGCGCCATCTGGCAGCCTGCACGCGAGGTGTCCACCAGCGTGGACTTCTGGCGCATTCGGCAACAGGGCATCATCGCGCCGCTTGCGGAGCAGGTCGCGCTGAGCGCGGGTTCCCGGTTTGCTGATCGCATCAGCCGTGGCCCCGTGGACCCGGCGCGCCCCGACCTGCCCGGGCCGATCGTCGGGCTCGACCTGTCGCCGGTCAACCTCGGTACCACGCTGACGCGCGGCGTCGACGTGGCGGTGCAGTGGACGGCCGACCCGCAGCGCTGGGGCCAGCTTCGCACGGGGCTGCAAGGCACCTACGTGGCACGCCACGACTCGCAGCTCGACGGGCTGACGTTCGTGCCGCTGGTGGGCACCGCGCAGTACGCGGCACCGGTGCCGCGCTGGCGCATCACGCTCACGCTCGACTGGACGTACGGCGCCTGGGGCGCCACGCTTGCCAACACCTACAGCGCCGGCTACGTCGATCAGCTGCCCGGCGCCGACGGGGCGCCGCGGCGCGTGAGCGCGACCACCGTCTGGGACCTTCAGGTGGGCCTGGCCGCGCCCGCCGGCTGGCGCTGGAGCGTGGGCATCCAGAACCTGTTCGATCGCGACCCGCCGGCCAGCAACCAGCAGCGGTCCACGCAGTTCGGCTACGACCCGCTGCTGTCGAACCCGATGGGGCGCAGCCTGGCACTGCAGGCAAGCTACACCTTCAGGTAGTGAATCGCGGCGCTGGCTGGCCTGTATATTGCATCGACCGCTCGCCATAGAGCGCAAGCCCGACGCAGAAACCGCCTGCCGACCCCCGCGATGCCCCGAGCCCGCCGCACCGACGACGCCGCCGCCAAGAACGCCCCGCTCGTCGACGACATCCGGCTGCTCGGCCGCATCCTCGGCGACGTGATCCGCGAGCAAGAGGGCCGCGACGCCTACGAGCTGGTCGAGCGCATCCGCCGCCTGTCGGTGGCGTTCCGCCTCAAGCGCGAGCAGAGCGCGGGCCCCGCGCTGACGCGGCTGCTGAAGGACCTGTCGGCCGAGCAGACGGTGAGCGTGATCCGGGCGTTCAGCTACTTCAGCCACCTGGCCAACATCGCCGAGGATCGCCACCACGTGCGGCGGCGCCGCATCCACGAGCGCGCCGGCCACCGCCACCCTGGCTCGCTGGAGATGAGCCTGGAGCGGCTGGCACGCGCCGACGTGCGCGCGGCCGACATCGCGCAGACGCTGGCGCACGCGCACATCTCGCCGGTGCTGACGGCGCACCCCACCGAGGTGCAGCGCAAGAGCATTCTGGATGCCGAGCACGCCATCGCGCACCTGGTCGGTGAACGCGACGCACTGGCCACCGAACGCGAGCGCGCCGACAACGAGGCGCTGATCCGCGCCCGCGTGACGCAGCTGTGGCAGACGCGCATGCTGCGCTACAGCAAGCTGACGGTGGCCGACGAGATCGAGAACGCGCTGTCGTACTACCACAGCACCTTCCTGCGCCAGATCCCGCGGCTGTACAGCGAGATCGAGCGTGCGCTGCCCGGCCACGCCATCGCCAGTTTCTTCCGCATGGGGCACTGGATCGGCGGCGACCGCGACGGCAACCCCAACGTCACCGCGCAGACGCTGCGCATGGCGCTGGCGCGGCAGAGCGAGGTGGCGCTGCGCTTCTACCTGACCGAGGTGCACCAGCTCGGCGCCGAGCTGTCGATCTCGCAGATGCTGGCGCCGGTGACGCACGAGATGCAGGCGCTGGCGGCGCGCTCACCCGACCGCAACCCGCATCGCGAGGACGAGCCCTATCGCCGCGCGCTCACCGGGCTGTACGCACGCCTTGCCGCCACGCTACAGGCTCTCACCGGCACCGAGGCGCTGCGCCACGCGGTGGCACCGCAGCAGCCCTACGAGTCGGCCGACCAGTTCCTCGCCGATCTGCGCGTCATCGAGGCGTCGCTGCGCCACCACCACGCCGACGCGCTGATCGCGCCACGGCTGGCGCCACTGATGCGCGCGGTCGAGGTGTTCGGCTTCCACCTGGCGACGCTGGACCTGCGACAGAGCTCCGACCAGCACCTGGCGGTGATCGCCGAGCTGCTGCGCGTGGCGCGCATCACGCCCGACTATGTGGTGCTGCCCGAGGCCGAACGCTGCGCGCTGCTGCAGCGCCTGCTCGACGACGCCCGGCCGCTGCGCGTGGTGGGCCATGCCTACTCCGAGCTGGCGACGGGCGAGCTCGCGATCTTCGAGGCCGCCTGCGAGCTGCGCGCCAGCTACGGCCGCCATGCGCTGCGCCACTACATCATCTCGCACACCGAGGCGGTGAGCGATCTGCTGGAGGTGCTGCTGCTGCTCAAGGAGGTGGGCCTCGCGCGCGGCACGCTGGGCGAGGCGATGACGAGTGCGCTGATCGTGGTGCCCCTCTTCGAGACCATTGGCGACCTGCGGCAGGCGGCGCCGATCATGCGCGCGTTCTATGCGCTGCCCGGCATCGCCGCGATGGTGAAGGCCAGCGGCGCCGAGCAGGACATCATGCTCGGCTACAGCGACAGCAACAAGGACGGCGGCTTCTTCACCAGCAACTGGGAGCTCTACCGTGCCGAGGTCGCGCTGGTCGCGCTGTTCGACGAACTGCAGCGCCGGCATGGCCTCGCGCTGCGCCTGTTCCATGGCCGCGGCGGCACGGTGGGCCGCGGCGGGGGACCCAGCTACGAGGCCATCCTGGCGCAGCCGCCGGGCACCGTGAAAGGGCAGATCCGCCTCACCGAGCAGGGCGAGGTGATCGCCAGCAAGTACGCCCACCCCGAGATCGGCCTGCGCAACCTGGAGACGCTGGTGGCCGCCACGCTCGAAGCGACGCTGCTGCATCCCACGCGCGCCGCGCCGCAGACGTTTCTCGATGCAGCCGAGGCCATCTCGCAAGCCAGCATGGCGGCGTATCGGGCCCTCGTCTACGAGACGCCGGGCTTCACCGACTACTTCTTCGCCGCCACGCCGATCCGCGAGATCGCCGAGCTCAACATCGGCTCGCGCCCCGCCTCACGCAAGGCCACGCGCGCGATCGAGGATCTGCGCGCGATCCCCTGGGGTTTCAGCTGGGGCCAATGCCGCGTCGCGTTGCCGGGCTGGTACGGCTTCGGCTCCGGCGTGGCACAGTTTCTCGGCGACGACGCGGCCGAACGCGCCAAGCGGCTCGCGCTGCTGCAGCGCATGGTGCGCCAGTGGCCGTTCTTCCGCACGCTGCTGTCCAACCTGGACATGGTGCTGGCCAAGACCGACCTCGGCATCGCCGCGCGTTATGTCGAGCTGGTCGAGGACCGCCGCCTGGGCCGGCGCATCTTTGCCGCCATCCAGGCCGAATGGCAACGCGCCGGCGAGGCGCTGTCGCTGATCACCGGCGAACCGCAGCGTCTGGCCACCAACCCGAGCCTGGCGCGCTCGATCGAGCATCGCTTTCCGTACCTCGACCCGCTGAACCACCTGCAGGTGGAGTTGATGCGCCGCTACCGCGAGCGCCGCGAGGGCGAGCCGCTCAACGAACGCGTGCAGCGCGGCATCCACATCTCGATCAACGGGATCGCGGCGGGGTTGCGCAATACGGGTTGAGGGACCGACGGGCTCCGGCCGCTGCCGCAGCCAACGAAATCCCCCGACTCACGCTGGGGAGCGACCCGTGAGGCTCATCTCCGGCGTGGCCCCGGCCGCCGCGCCATGGGTTTGCCCTCGTCCGCACTCAGCTGAACTGGGCGACAGTGCGCGACCGCCCATCACCGACACGACATCACAGGAGACCTCATGAAGAAGCTTGTCCTGGCTGCCATCGCGGCAACCTTCCTTGGCCTGGCTCCAAGCAGCATGGCGGGTCCGCCGCCGGCCTATTTCGTCGACGAAGCCAAACTGCCGTTTGCGGCACTGCCCGGCCTGCCGGCACGGCAGCTCTGGGGGGTGCACAACGGTGCTGGCTACCGCATCGAGGTGCCAGCCAGCTGGAACGGCAAGCTCGTGCTGTGGGCCCACGGTTACCGGGGCACGGGCCTGGAGCTGACGGTCGACGACCATCCGCTGCGCCCGCTGCTGATCGCACAGGGTTATGCGTGGGCCGCCTCCAGCTACAGCCGCAATGCCTACGACCCGTCAACCGGCGCCAAGGACACCCATGCGCTGACCCAGCTGTTCAACGGCCTGGTGGGCAACCCCGGCCGCACCTACATCACCGGTGCGTCGATGGGCGGCCACATCACCGGCATCGTGGCCGAACAATGGCCCAGGTCCTACGACGGCGCGATGCCGGTGTGCGGCGTGCTCGGGGACTATGAACTGTTCGACTTCTTCCTCGACTTCAACGTCGCGGCGCAGACCCTGTCGGGCGTGGACAAGACCTATCCCTACGGCGGCGACTATCTGAGCGCCACCGTGCCCGCCACCAAGGCGGCCCTGGGCCCGGCCTTCCCGTTCGCGCTCAATGCGGCGGGGCAGAACTTCAAGGCCCTTGTGCAACTGCGCTCGGGTGGCGTGCGCCCGCTGTTCGATCAGGGCTGGCTGTACTGGAACGCCGTGGCCGGCGATTTCCTGTTTGGCCTGGGCGTGGGTGACGGCACGCTGCCGCGCCAACCCGGCGTCGCGGTGCAGAACTCCGACGTGACCTACCAGTTCGACACGGACCCGGCACTGAGCGCGGCCGAGACCGTGTTCAACGGCAGCGTGCAGCGCGTGAGGGCCGACCCGCAGGCGCGTCGCACCAACGGCCTGGCCAACGTGGCGCCCACCACCGGCGACCTGCGCATCCCGATGCTCACGCTGCACACGCTGGGCGACCTGTTCGTGCCCTTCCACATGGAGCAGGAATACGCCCGCCGCGTCAGCGCCAAGGGCGGGTCGAGATTCCTGGTGCAGCGCGCCACGCGCGATGTCGGTCACTGCGCCTTCACGCCGACCGAGCTGGCCACCACCTTCCTGGACCTGGTGAAATGGGTCGAAGGCGGGGTCAAGCCGGCTGGCGACGCCGTGCTCGACGCGGCCGAAGTGGCCAAGCCGACTTTCGGCTGCACCTTCACCGACAAGACCGCCCCGCGCCTGTGGGACCAGGTGCCGCAGCTGGCCTTCCTGAAGCCGCCGGCCTGTCCGGCGAATTGAGCTGCGCCTGGAAGAGCCGGTGCCGCAAGGTATCGGTTCTTCCGCTGGCTTGCGAAGTTGTCGCCGCGATGGCTTGCGGCCTACACTGACCACATGGCGTCCATGCCGCACGGCGAGCGTGTGCCGATCGGCGAGGTGTCCGATCTCATCACGGTCGGCAAGGCACTGTTGTTTCGCGTGCTCGATGCCGAGGGGCGCCTGCTGCTCAACGAGGGCCAGGTGATCGCCAGTGAGCGCCAGATGGAGGCGCTCAAGGAGCGTGGCGCCTGGGTCGAGCGCAAGCTGGTGGTCGAGCGGCGTGAGCAACTGTCGAGCGTGCCCGGCGCCGGGCGCGACAGCATGGCGCGCGTGGTGACACTGTTCGACCGCTGGGAGCGCCAGATCTGGGAGCTGGACGCGCTGCTACGCCGCACGCAGAAGGGTCTGGCCAGCGTGACGGACTGGGCTGCGGAGGTCGACGCCGTGCTGGCACTGGTCGACCGCGACCTCGACGTGGCGATATTCATGGCGGTGCGACAGGGCGACCGCCGATTTGCGCTGTATCCGCAGGTCCATGCGTTGCACACGGCGGTGATCGTCTCGCTGGCGGCTCGGCAATCCGGTTGGGAGCCGGCGCGTCAGCGCAGCCTGGTTGGCGCGGCGCTGACGATGAACGTGGCGATGCTCGAGCTGCAGGCCGCGATGGCCGAGCAGGACACGCCGCCCACGCAGCGGCAGCTCGACGTGATCCGGGCTCATCCGGATGCCGGGGCGCGGCTGATGCGGGCCACCGGCCTCGACGACGGGCCGTGGCTGCAGGCGATGGCCGAGCACCACGAGCGCGCCGACGGTAGCGGCTACCCCCGTGGCGCCAAACAGGTGTGTGATGAGGCGCGGCTGCTGCGCATGGCCGACGTGTACATGTCGAAGATCACGCCGCGCGCCAGTCGGCCGGCGCTGGCGCCGCTGGTGGCATCGCGGCAGCTGTTTCAGCAGGAGGCGAACTCGCCGCTGGCCATGGCGCTCATCAAGGCCATCGGTGTGCACCCACCTGGCGCACTCGTCACGCTCAAGAGCGGCGAGGTGGCGGTGGTCAAGCGCCGCGGCAGCGGACCGGCGCCTAGCGTGTGCACGCTCAGCGACACGCACGGCCGGCCGAGCGTGAAATCGCGCGAAGTCGACACGGCCGACCCGGCCTGCGCGATCGCCGGGTCGCTGGCCGATCCCGCCGGCTACACCCGCGTGCTTGGTGAGCGCGTATACGGGCTGCTGCTGGCCTGAGGCCATGGAAAGCATGCGACCTGGAGCGACCGGGCAGCGGCCGGGTTGGCGCGGCGTTTGCGTGCCGATGCCGGCGCTTTTCCACGTTCCATCACCGCTGGACGCCGGGAAGATCGGGTTCTCGGCTCCAGCGTCTGCGGCACGCAGACGGCGGCGCCGTCTGCACTTCCAACCATGGACTGCCGGACGTCAACTTCGCAACTTGCTGCTCTGCTGTGGGTCCTGGCGGCCGCGCCGGGCGCGGCAGCGGACACCGAACCAGCGAACGGCCTGGCCGCGTCGGATGACGGCGCCTTCGTGATCGACGCCCGCACACGCGTGGCCTGGGCTCGCTGCGTCGAGGGCATGCACTGGGACGGCACGACCTGCGCTGGTGTGCCCGATCGCCTGGACCATGCCGGGGCGGCGGCGCGCGTGACCCTGCGCCGCCGCAGCGACGGATTGAACTGGAGATTGCCGCGCGTGCGCGAACTTGAATGGCTGTTGAAGTCCGGCGCCTCGGCCAGGCACATCGACGCGACGCTCTTTCCGCGCGCGCCCGACGATTGGCACTGGTCGTCTGGTGTCAGTATCGACAGCTCGGCAGTCAACCAGTATGACTACAACAATATCCGCCATGGCGTGACCGGCGAGAACGTCAATCGCATCTCGTACCTGCACGGCTGGGCCGTCCACCTGGGCAGCGGTGCGGCCAAGGGCACGGTCAACAAGCGTACGCAGTTGCCGGTGCGCCTGGTGTTGCCGCTGGACTGAGGCCGGACCCAGGCCGGACCACCGCGGACCGCCTCGTGCCTGCCGAAGCGGACAGGCGACCGCTACGCCGTCCCGATCACGCCCCGTCGCACCTGATCACGCTCCATCGACTCGAACAGCGCCTTGAAGTTGCCCTCGCCGAAGCCCTCGTCGCCTTTGCGCTGGATGAACTCGAAGAACACCGGCCCCAGCACGGTCTGCGAGAAGATCTGCAGCAGCAGGCGCTTCTTGCCGCCCTCGGTGGACCCGTCGACGAGGATGCCGCGCGCCTGCAGCGCCGGCACGTCCTGTCCGTGGCCGGGCAGGCGTTCGTCGAGCATCTCGTAGTACACGTCGTTGGGCGCCGTCATCAGCGGCACGCCGGCCATCTGCAGCGCGTCGATGCTGGCGACGATGTCGTCGGTGAGCAGCGCGATGTGCTGGATGCCTTCGCCGTTGAACTGCATCAGGAACTCCTCGATCTGCCCCGTCGTCTTGCTCGCCTCCTCGTTGAGCGGGATGCGGATCAGCCCGTCGGGCGCGGTCATCGCCTTCGACGTGAGGCCGGTGTACTCGCCCTTGATGTCGAAGTAGCGGATCTGCCGGAAATTGAACAGCTTCTCGTAGAAGCCCGCCCAGTACGCCATGCGCCCGCGGTACACGTTGTGCGTCATGTGGTCGATCACGCGCAGGCCGTGGCCGCGCGGATGGCGCTCGCTGCCGGGCAGCCACTCGAAGTCGATGTCGTAGATCGACTTGCCGTCTTCGTAGCGGTCGATCAGGTACAGCGGCGCGCCGCCGATGCCCTTGATGGCCGGCAGCCGCAGCTCCATCGGGCCGGTGGGCACCTCGATCGGCTGCGCGCCGAGCTCGAGCGCGCGCGCGTAGGCCTTGTGCGAGTCCTGCACGCGAAAGGCCAGTGCGCAGGCACTCGGCCCGTGCTCGGCGGCAAAGTAGCCAGCCAGGCTCTTGGGCTCGCGGTTGACGATGAAGTTGATGTCGCCCTGCCGGTACAGCACCACGTCCTTCGAGCGGTGGCGCGCGACCAGGCTGAAGCCGAGTTTCTCGAACAATGGCTCCAGCAGATTCGGCGTCGGCGAGGCGAACTCGACGAACTCGAACCCCATCAGGCCCATCGGGTTGTCGAACAGATCGGCCATGGCGTGTGCTCCTGTGGACGGATCGATTCTAGGAACGTCGGCGGGTGCGATCACCAGGCGCCGGCATTCACCCCACCTTCGACAGCGAGGCCCGATATCGCGCGATGCGTGCGCCGTAGCTGGCGGCGGCGTGGTGCAGCATGTCCAGGTCCTTGTCGGTCAGCGTGCGCACCACCTTGCCGGGCGCACCCAGCACCAGCGAGCGCTCGGGGATCTGCTTGCCCTCGGTGACCACCGCGCCGGCGCCGATCAGGCACTGGCGGCCGATCACCGCGCCGTTGAGCACGACAGCCTGGATGCCGATCAGCGAGCCGTCGCCGATGGTGCAGCCGTGCACCATCGCCTGGTGGCCGACCGATACGTTGGCGCCGATCAGCAGCGGAAAGCCCGGGTCGGCGTGCAGCACCGCGCCGTCCTGCACATTGCTGCCGGCGCCGACCACGATGCGCTCGTTGTCGCCGCGGATCACGGCGCCGAACCACACGCCGACCTGCGCGCCGAGCTGCACCTGGCCGATCACCGACGCGCTGTCGACCACGTAGGCATCGGCGTGCACCTGCGGCGCGTGGTCGTCGAGTCGGTAGATGGCCATGATGTCGTGTCCCGATGGAATGAGCGGCTGCCGATTGTGCCGGTGGCGCGGCAGTTAGCATGCCGGCAGGCCGTTCGAGGCCACCGGGAGAACGTTGCCATGACCACGACCTTGCGCGAACGATTCGGCCGCCCGCTGCGGCTGGCGGTGGTGGGTGGCGGGCCGGCCAGCTGGATCGGCGGCATGCACCGCGGCGCCGCCGAGATGGACGGCTGGTTCCGTGTCGTCGCCGGCGTGTTCTCGAGCGACGCCGCGCGCTCGCGTGCGGCCGGCGCGTCGCTGGGGCTGGACGCGGCGCGCGCCTACGACACGGTCGGCGACATGCTGCGCGCCGAACAGGCGCGCGACGACCGCGTCGACGCCGTCGCGATCATGACGCCCAACGACACGCACTATCCCGTCGCCGCGGCGGCGCTCGACGCCGGCCTGGACGTGATGGCCGACAAGCCGGTGTCGCACGACTTCGCGCAGGCCTGCGACCTGGTCGTGCGCACGCGCCGGCAGCAGCGCCTGTTCGCCATCGCGCACGGCTACTCGGCGTACCCGATGACGCGTTATGCGCGCCAGCTGGTGCAGGAAGGCGCGATCGGCGCTTTGAGGCTGGTGCAGGTGGAATACATCCAGAGCGGGCTGGCCACCAAGCTCGAGGACGGCCCGCAGAACAACCGGCTGCGCTGGCTGCTCGACCCCGCGCGCAGCGGCCAGGCGCTGGTGATGAGCGCGATCGGCTGCCATGCCCAGCACCTGGCCTGCTTCGTCGCCGGACAGCGCATCGCACGGGTGGCGGCCGACGTGTCGTCGCTGGTGCCGGGCCGCCAGGTGGTCGACCACGTGTCGGCGCTGCTCGCCTTCGACGGCGGTGCGCGTGGCACCTTCACCGCGATGCAGGCAGCCGCCGGCGGCGAGAACGACATCCGGCTGCGCGTCTACGGCGACAAGGGGCTGATCGACTGGTCGCACCGCGAGGCGAGCTACCTGACGCTGGCGATGCAGGGCGAGCCGGTGCGCCGCTTCACGCGCGGCGACCCGTTCCTGCCGCCGGAGATCACCGCGCTCGGCCGCACGCCGCGCGGCCACCCCGAAGGCCTGCGCGAGGCGTTCGCCAACCTGTATGCCGAGCTGGCACAGGAGCGCATGGCGCGCGCGCTGGGCGAGCCGGCGCCAGTGGTGGCCTACCCGCGCATCGAGGACGGCGCGCACACGATGGCCTTCGTCGAGGCCTGCCTCGCGTCGCGCGCGAGCGGGGGCTGGGTCGACGTGGCACCGTTGCCGGCGGCGGATTGACTGTCGCCGCAGGGGCGATGCATGGAGCAAGGACGAGGGCAATGAAGGTATGCGTCATCGGTGCCGGTGCGATCGGCGGTTTCATCGGCACGCGGCTGGCGCTGGCCGGCGGCCATGCGGTCAGCGCGCTGGCGCGCGGCGCCACGCTGGCGGCGCTGCGCACGCACGGCTGGCGCTTGCGCCAGGGCGGCCCGCTGCTGCGGGCCGACGCGGCCGCGGCGAGCGAACACGCCGCCGAGCTGGGCGTGCAGGACCTCGTCGTCATCGCCGTCAAGGGCCCGGCGCTCACCGCGGTGGCACGCGGCATCGCGCCGCTGCTCGGCGCGCACACTTGGGTGCTGCCGGCGATGAACGGCGTGCCCTGGTGGTTCGGCCGCGGTGTGCCGGCGCTGGAGGGCGTGACGCTGCAGAGCGTGGACCCGGGCGGCGAGATCGCGCTGGCCATTCCGATCGCGCAGGTGATCGGCTGCGTCGTGCACGCCAGCGCGTCGACCTCCGAGCCGGGCCTGGTCGAGCACAAGATGGGGCAGGGCCTCATCGTCGGCGAGCCCGCCGGCGGCGAGTCGGCGCGGGTGCGCGAGCTCGGCGCGCTGCTCACGCGCGCCGGCTTCGACGTCACCGTGTCGGCCGATATCCGCAAGGACATCTGGTACAAGCTGTGGGGCAACATGACGATGAACCCGGTGGCGGCGATCACCGGCGCCACCGTCGACCGCGTGCTCGCCGACCCGCTGGCGCTGGCCTTCTGCACCGCCGCGATGCGTGAGGCTTCCGCCGTCGGCGCGCGCATCGGCTGCGCGATCGAGCAGACGCCGGAAGACCGCCACGTCATCACGCGCAAGCTCGGCAGCTTCAAACCCAGCATGCTGCAGGACGTGGAGGCCGGCCGTGCGCTCGAGCTCGATGCGATCGTCAGTGTGGTGCGCGAGATCGCACAACGCGTCGGCGTCGCGACGCCCAACATCGATGCGCTGCTGGGCCTCACGCGCCTGTTCGCGCGCAGCCGCGGGCTGTACCCGCCTGAAGGCGGCGCTCGCCGGATCGGCGCCATCCCCGATTGACAGCCCGGCGGCCGCCGATCACATTCACCAGACAGTTAATTCACTCTGGCCGAAGGACCTTTTCGACATGCATGCACGCACCTTCATCAAGACCTGCGGCGCCGCGGCCGTCGCGCTGTTGCTGGCCGGCGCCGCGCAGGCGCAGAACTGGAAGCCGAGCAAGCCGATCAACCTGATCGTGCCGTGGGCTGCGGGTGGGTCGACCGACCAGGTGACGCGCGTCACCGCCGCCGAGATCGAGAAGGTGCTGGGCCAGAAGATCGTGGTCGTCAACCAGCCGGGCGCGTCGGGCTCGATCGGCAGCAAGAATGCGTGGGAGGCGCCGAAGGACGGCTACACCTGGACGGCAGGCGCCGCGCAGGACCTCGGCGCCTACCAGAGCCTGGGCATGCTCGACGTGAACATCAAGGACTGGCACCTGTTCCTCAACGTCGCCAACATCCAGGTCGTCGGCGTCGGCGCGGCCACGCCGTACCAGAGCGTGGCCCAGCTGCTCGACGCGATGAAGGCCAAGCCGGGCGAGATCAAGGTGGCCACGGCCGGCGTCACCTCGGCCGGCCACAACGCGATGGAGGCGATCTCGCGCGCCACCGGCGTGAAGTACCGCCACGTCACCTACGACGGCGGCAACCCGGCGGTGGTGGCCACCGTGTCGGGCGAGACCGACCTCACGACGCAACTCGCGGTCGAGCAGGCCGAGATGATCCGCGGCAAGCGCATCCGCCCGCTGGCCACCGTGTCGGACCAGCCGCTCGAGCTCGAAGGCTTCGGCGTCATCGAGCCGATCAGCAAGGCGATTCCCGGCTTCAAGTCGCCGGCCAACTACTTCGGCATCTTCCTGCCCAAGGGCGTTCCCGACGAGGTGGTGAAGACGCTGGAGAAGATCTGGGCCGAACAGATCGCCGGCAGCGACGCACTGAAGAAGTACGCCGCCAATCGCGGCGCCCTGTTCGCGCCGTCCGCCGGCGCGGCGGCGCAGACGGCGGTGTTCCCTGCCGTGCAGGCTAATGCCTGGCTGCTGCACGCCGGCGGCAAGACCAAGGTCGCGCCCGACACGGTGGGCATTCCGAAGCCTTGATGGGCATCGAAGACACGCCCGCCGACGAGCTGCCACCGCGCGTCGACCTCGTCGCGGCGCTGGTGTGGATCGCCTTCGGCGGCGCCGTGACCGTGGGCGCTTGGCGCATGGACCGCCTCGAGCATCTGCACATCAACCGCTACGAGGTGCCGGGCCTCGTGCCGGGGTTGCTGGGGGCGGCGATGCTGCTGCTCGGCGCGACGCTCGCACTGCGCTCGCTGCGCCGCGCCACGCGGGCCGATTCGCCCGCCGCGCCGCCCGAGCCGCTCGGCCCGCTGGCCGGCGTGCTGGCGGCGACGCTGCTCTACGCCGGCGTGCTGGTGGGCCACGGCCTGCCGTTCTGGCTGGCCACCTTCGGGTTCGTGGCCGGCTTCATCTTCTGGTTCGACCGCGCGCGCCAGTCGGCGCTCGGCCGCACCACCGCGAAGCAGGCGGTGCTGGCGGCGGTGTACGGGGCCTGTACCAGCGCCGTCGTCACGCTGGTGTTCGAGCAGGTGTTCCTGGTGCGCCTGCCCTAGGCGCGCGTCCGCGGCCCCATGTTCGACGGCCTGATCGCGTTCGGCCACTCGCTCGGCTCGTTCATGACGGTCGAGACGATCTTCTACGTGCTCGTGTCGTCGCTGGTCGGCGTGGTCATCGGCGCGCTGCCAGGGTTGACCGCGACGATGGGTGTCGCGCTGATGACCACGATGACGATCAAGATGCCGTCGAACACCGCGCTGCTGGTGCTGATCTGCACCTACGTCGGCGCCATCTACGGCGGCAGCCGCAGCGCGATCCTGCTCAACATCCCCGGCACGCCGGCGTCGGCCGCCTCGTGCCTCGACGGCTACGCGCTCGCCCGGCAGGGCATGGCCGGCCGCGCGATGGGCATCGCCACCACCGGCTCGGTGCTGGGCACGCTGATCGGCATGTTCTTCCTGGCGTTGTTCACCCCGCTGCTGGGTGACCTGGCGCTGAAGTTCGGCGCCTACGAGTTCTTCTGGCTCGCCGTGTTCGGCGTCATCGTGTCGGCCACGCTCACCGGCGGCGACCCGCTGAAGGGCTGGATCGTCGGTTTCGCGGGCCTGTTCGTCGCCACCATCGGGCAGGACGGCATCCACGCCTACGAGCGCTTCTCGTTCGGCAGCCGCGACCTCGCCGGCGGGTTCTCGCTGGTACCGGCGCTGGTGGGGGCGTTCGGCTTCGCCGAGATCCTGGTGGCGATGCACGAGAAGCGCCCGCCGGTGAAGCTGAACAAGCTCGACTCGGTGATCCCCAAGCTGAAGGACGTGTGGCAGTACCGCCGCACGATCGCGCGCTCGGGCGTGATCGGCACCTTCATCGGCATCGTGCCGGGTGTCGGCGAGGACGTGGCGGCGTGGTCGTCGTATGCCGCCGCCAAGCGCGCCAGCAAGGAGAAGGAGAAGTTCGGCAAGGGCTCGATCGACGGCCTGATGGCCGCCGAGACCGGCGACAACGCCTGCGTGCCGGGCGCCATCATTCCGGTGCTCACGCTGCAGGTGCCGGGCTCGGCGCCGGCCGCGGTGCTGATGGCGGCGATGCTGATCCACGGCGTCAAGCCGGGGCCGATGATCATGATCGAGTCGCCGCAGTTCGTCTACGACGTGGTGGCGATGATGCTGCTGGCCACGCTGGGCATCCTGCTCTACGGCCTCACGCTCACGCGCTTCCTGATCCAGGTGCTGCGTGTGCCGACGACGATCATCACGCCGATGCTGTTCGTGCTGTGCACGGTGGGCACCTATGCCCTCGCGTCGCGCCTGTTCGACGTGTGGACGATGCTGCTGTTCGGGCTGCTCGGATTCGTGCTGCGGCGCTACCGCTTTCCGGTGGCGCCGCTGGTGCTCGGCATCGTGCTCGGCGACCTGATGGAAAAGAGCCTGCGCCGCGGGCTGGTGCTGTCCGACGGCGACCTGGCGCCGTTCGTCACGCGGCCGATCTCGGCGGTGCTGGCCGCGGTCATCGTGGGCGTCGTGCTGCTGCGCCTGCCGCCGGTGCAGCGCGCGCTGCGCCGGCAGGTGGCCTGAGCATGAAGAACATGCCGCTCGTCTTGTGCAACGAGGTGCTGCAGCCACTGCCGTTCGATCGGCAATGCGCGCTCGCCGCGGCGCTCGGCTACCAGGGGCTCGAGGTGGCACCGTTCACGCTGGCGGCCGACCCGCTGGCGATCACCGACGCCCAGGCGCGTGGCTTCGCCAGCACGGCGGCTGACCATGGCCTCACGATCGCCGGCCTGCACTGGCTGCTGGTGGCGCCGGCCGGGCTGTCGATCGTGTCGCCTGAAGCTGCGGTGCGCGAGCGCACGGCGGGGACCATGGTGCGGCTGGTGGAGCTGTGCGCCGCGATGGGCGGGCGTTATCTGGTGCACGGCTCGCCGAAGCAGCGCTCGGTGCCGCCGGGCGACACCCGCGACGTGACGCGCGGGCGCGCGGTCGAATGCCTTGCGCAGGCCGCGCAGGCGGCCGAGCGCTGCGGCGTCACCTACTGCATCGAGCCGCTGGCGCGCAACGAGACCGACTTCATCAACACGGTGGCGGAGGGTGTGGCGATCGTCGATGCGATCGGCTCGCCGGCCTTTCGCACGATGATCGACTGCAGCGCCGCCGGTCAGGCCGAGAGCGAGCCGGTGGATGCGTTGATCCGCCGCTGGTGGCCGACCGGCAAGCTCGCCCACGTACAGTTCAACGATCCGAACCGCCGCGCACCCGGTCAGGGCGCCATGCGCTTCGGCCCGATCCTCACCGCGCTGCGCGAGGTGGGCTACGACGGTGTGCTGGCGGTCGAGCCGTTCGACTACATCCCAGACGGGCCCGGCTGCGCGGCCCGCGCGATCGGCTACCTGCGCGGCGTGATGGAAGCGCTCGATGGTTGAGGCGCCGCGTTTCGTCGTGCGCGAGCTTGCGCTGTTCGAGCGGCCGGTGCACCTGCGGCTGCCGTTCCGCTTCGGCGTCGTCACGCTCACGCAGTGCCCGCAGGCCTTCGTGCGCGCGCGCATCGAGCTCGCCGACGGCCGCTCGGCGGTTGGTGGCGCCGCCGAGCTGATGGCGCCCAAGTGGTTCGACAAGAACCTCGCGCTGACCAACGACGACAACTTCGAGCAGCTGCGCGACGTGGTGCGGCTGGCGCGTGATGCCTACGCGGCAGACCCGTCTGCCGACTGCGCGTTCGGTCACTTCGCGCGCCATCACGATGCGCACCAGGCTGCCGCCGCCGCACGCGGCCTCAACCCGCTGCTGGCGAGCTACGGGCCGGCGCTGGTCGACCGTGCGCTGCTCGACGCGCTGTGCCGCGCGCTCGGCACGTCGTTCTACGCGGCCGTGCGAGCCAATACGGTGGGTATCGGCACGCGGCATCCGGCGTTCGCTGGGTTCGCGTGGGATGCTTTCCTTGCCACGCTGAAGCCTGCCGCCACGATCGCGGCGCGCCACACGGTGGGCCTGGTCGACGCGATCACCGCGGCCGACCTGCGCGAGAGCGTGCACGACGGCCTGCCCGAGACGCTGGAGCAGGTGGTGGCGCACTACGGCCACCGCCACTTCAAGCTCAAGGTCGGCGGCCGTGTCGACGACGACGTGGCGCGGCTGACGGCGATCGCCGCGGTGCTCGACCGCATCGACGGCGACTACCTGGTCTCGCTCGACGGCAACGAGCAGTACGCCGACGCCGCCGGCGTGCTCGAGCTGCTGGCGCGCATGCGCGAGGCGCCGGCGCTGGCACGGTTGTGGCGCTCGATCGCCTTCGTCGAGCAGCCGATCGCGCGCGCCAGGGCGCTCGACGTCGACGTGCGCGACACCGCGGCGCAGAAACCGGTGATCGTCGACGAGTCCGACGGCGAACTCGACGCCTTCGAGCGCGCCCGCGGGCGCGGTTATGCCGGCATCTCGAGCAAGACCTGCAAGGGCCTGTACAAATCGCTGCTCAACGCCGCACGTTGCGCGCGCTGGAACGCCGACGAAGGCGGATCGCGTTACTTCATGTCGGGCGAAGACCTCACCACGCAGGCCGGCCTGGCGGTGCAGCAGGACCTGGCGCTCGTCAACCTGCTCGGCCTCGCGCATGTGGAGCGCAACGGGCATCACTATGTCAACGGCATGGCCGCGCTGCCGGCGGCCGAGCAGCAGGCCTTTGTCGCTGCACACGCCGACCTGTACGAACACAGTCATGGTGCCGTGCGGCTGGCCATCCGCGACGGGCGCCTGGCGCTCGGCTCGCTGGCGTGTGCGGGCTTCGCCAGTGCGGCGCTGCCGCAGTGGGCCGACATGGCGCCGTTCTGAGCCGTGCCTGGAGCGGTCGCAGGCAAAGGCCTGCCGGCGGCGGGGCGGCGAGCGCCGGCGCGGTCGGACGCCTATCATCGCCAGGCGCTGACGCAGCAGATGAAGGCCCGCAGATGAGCAGCACACTGACCCACCACGAACTCGAGACCCGCGAACACGAGCTGCGCAGGACGCGCATGCTGATGGTCGACGGCAACCTGACGCTGAACCTGCGCACGGTGGAGCGCGGGCTGAGCGCACGCGCCTATGTCGACGGCTACTGGGGCTTCGCCTCGGTGCCGCTGGCGTCGGGCAGCGCCGACCGCGATCGTGTGCAGCGTGATGCGCTGACCAATGCGCGCGCGCTCGCCCGCTTCGGCACGCGGCCAGCGCTGCCGCTGCCCGAGGTGCGCCACGTCGGTCGCCAGCAGCACCAGGGCCGCACGCCGCTCACGCCGGCCGAGTGCAGCGAGCGCCTGGCCGAACTGCAGGCCTGGTGCAAGAAGCGTTATCCGGGGCTGCGCTCGACGCGCTTCCTGCTCGGCGACGAGCATCACGCCAAGACGCTCGCCACCAGCGCGGGCGGAGATTCGCTGGCACGCATCGACCGCGCGGCCTGCAAGTTCACGCTGGTCGGCGAAGACAGCGCGGGCGCGCCGATCGAGGTCGACGAGCTGCTGTCCGGCCGCGGCACGCTGGCCGACGTGGACTGGTCGCTCGACACTCTCGCGCCGCTGCTCGACCGCGCGCACGAGCACCTGCAGGCCAAGCGCCACGCCGTGGCCGCGCGCGGCGGGCTGCAGACGGTGGTGCTCGCCGCGCCGCTGGCCGGCATGCTGGCGCACGAGGCGATGGGCCACCCCTGCGAGGCCGATGCGGTGATCGGCGGCGCGGTCACCGCGTCGCTGCTGGGCCAGCCGATCGCCAGCGAGCTGGTGTCGATGGTCGATTTCGCGCACACCTACGACGGCCAGACCACGCTGGTGCCGGTGGAGGTCGACGACGAAGGCACGCCGGCGCGCGACGTGGTGATGATCGATCGCGGCATCCTCAGCGGCTTCATGCACAGCCGCGAGACGGCGGCGCGGCTCGAGCAGCCGCCCACCGGCAACGCGCGCGCCTACAGCCCGCACGACGAGCCGCTGGTGCGCATGCGCAACACCGCCATCCTGCCCGGCACCAGCACGATGGAGCAGATGATCGCCGGCGTCGACGACGGCTACCTGCTGCTCAAGACCGGCAACGGCCAGGCCGACTCGACCACCGAGTTCACCTTCGGCGTCACGCTGGCCTACGAGATCCGCGGCGGCAAGCTCGGCCGCGCGGTGCGCAACACCACGCTGTCGGGCTCGGCGATCAAGGTGCTGAAGACGGTGGACGCGGTCGGCCGTGAGATGCACTGGGAAAGCGGCGGCTACTGCGGCAAGAAGCAGCTGATGGTGGTGTCGATGGGCGGGCCGGCGCTGCGGGCGCGCGCTCACCTGGGCGGGGAGTGAGCGCGATGGCCGCCGACACCGCGAACGATCTTCACGCCAGCGCCGAACGGGTGCTGGCGCAGATGCGCCGCCAGGGCTTCGACGGGGCTCAGGTCAGCGTGAGCCGGCATCGCCGCCACGAGCTGTGCGTGGCGCACAACGAGGCCAGCCTGTTGCGCAGCACGTTGTCGGGCAAGGTGCAGCTGGTGGGATTGCTCGATGGCCGTCGCGCCGACACCGAGGGCAGCGAGCTCGACGACGACAGCCTGGACGCGCTGGTGGCGAGCCTGTGGTCCAGCGTGGCCTCGGCGCCGCAGGACGCGGCCAACGTTGTGTCGGCCGGCCAGCGTGCGAGCGTGACGCGCGGGCCGCAGCAGGCCGACACCGCTGATGCTCGAGGAGGCGCTGGCCGGCCATACGCGGGTCGAGGCCAGCACACTCACCAGCGGCGGCAGCGCGCTGCGATGCGCGCTCGGCTGGTACGACGCGGTGGTGTTCGGCATGGCACGCGACGGTGCGGCCAGCAGCTCGTTCAACTACGCCGGCGGCAATTGCGAAGGCCTGGCCGGCGAGCCGCTCGCGCCGCGTTTCGGCATGGCCGACATGATGCAGGCCATGACGCGCTCGGTGCACACCGAGCCGATCGGCGACCGTTTCGTGGGCGCGGTGGTGCTCACGCCGCGCGCGGTGGCCAGCCTGCTCGGCTGGCTGCTCGGCCAGCTCGGCGACCAGGCCCTCATCGACGGCAGCTCGGTCTACCGCGGTGCCGTCGGTCAGGCGGTGGCCTCGCCGCTGTTGACGTTGAAGAGCCGCCTCGATGCACCGGGCGTGTCGCCGTTCTCGGCCGATGCGTTCGCGCTGGCGCCGGTGACGCTGCTCGAGCGCGGCACGCTGACGTGCCTGACGCCCAGCCTCTATGGCAGCCGCAAGACCGGCCTGCCGCATGTGGCCGTCGGCGGCGACGGCTGGGACATCGCCGCCGGCGCCACGCCGCTGGACGCGTTGATCGCCGGAGTGCCGCGCGGCGCACTGGTCGATCGGCTGTCGATGGGCCGGCCGTCGGCCAGCGGCGACTTCTCCGGCGTGATCAAGAACAGCTTCGTGATCCGCGACGGCCGCGTCGGCACCGCGCTGTCGGAGACCATGATCTCGGGCAACGTGGCGCAGATGTTGCGCGACGTGAGCGCGGTGAGCACCGAGCGCATCGACACCGGCAGCTGGGTGCTGCCGTGGCTGCGCGTGGAGGGACTGCACTTCTCCTGACGTGGCGTCTTCCTGGCAGCGCGGCTCGGCAATCTGGGTAGTTCAGCCGTATTCGGCGACGCAGCGGTTTCCTATCGTGACGGCTCCTGCAACCCCATTTCGCCAAGGAGCCCACCATGCCCCGTTACATCGTCGAACGCACCTTCCCCGACGGCTTCGGCCTGCCGACCAATGCCGAGGGCGCCCAGGTCTGCCTGAGCGTCGTCGGCAAGAACCTCAAGGAAGGCGTGAGCTGGGTGAACTCGTACTTCACCTCGGACCGCCGCAAGAGCTTCTGCATCTACGACGGCCCGTCGCCGGAGGCGATCCGCGTCGCCGCGCAGGTCAATGGCCTGCCGGTGGATCGCATCTCCGAAGTGCGCGTGCTCGATCCGTACTTCCTGCACTAGGCCGGGTCGCCCGGTGCCGCCTTCGGCCGGCTCTGCCGGTGCACGCGCCGGATCCGGGCCGCTGCCCATGACGCTGCTCGAGCGCGACGACGCGCTGGCGCAGCTGCAGACGCTGCTGGCGCGCGCCCGCGCCGGCAGCGGCGCGCTCGTCGTCGTCGAAGGCGAAGCCGGCATCGGCAAGAGCGCGCTGCTGCACGCGCTGGCCGACGCGCAGCCGGCCACTGCGCCGGTGTGGTGGGGCCTGTGCGACGCACTGCAGACACCGCGGCCGCTGGGGCCGCTGCACGACGTCGCCGGGCAGTCCGGCGGCGCACTGCGCGCGCTGCTGGCCGGCGACGCACCGCGGCCGCGTGTGTTCGCGGCCTGCGTGGAGCAGCTCACCGTGTTGCCCGCCCTGGTGATCGTCGAGGACCTGCACTGGGCCGACGAGGCCACGCTCGACCTGCTGCGCCACCTGGGACGCCGCATCGCGCGTACGCGTTCGCTGCTGGTGGCGAGCTGCCGCGACGACGAGCTCGGCCCCACCCACCCGGTGCGCCTGCTGCTCGGCGATCTGGCGACCACCGGCGTGCAGCGCCTGGCCTTGCGGCCGCTGTCGCTCGATGGCGTGCGCCAGCTCGTCGCCGACCAACCCGTCGACGCGGTGGCACTGCACCAGGCCACCGGCGGCAACCCGTTCTTCGTCACCGAGGTGCTGGCCGCCGGCGGCAGCCGCATTCCGGCCAGCGTGCGCGACGCGGTGCTGAGCCGCAGTGCGCGGTTGTCGGCGTCGGCGCGCGCGGTGCTCGAGATGGCGGCGGTGGCTGGCCCGCGCGTCGAGGCCGGGCTGCTTGACGAGCTGGCCGCTGCCGAGGCTGCGGCCATCGACGACTGCCTGCGCAGCGGCATCCTGACCGGCGAGTCGCAGACCTTCGTGTTCCGCCACGAGCTCGCGCGGCAGGCTGTGCTCGAGTCGTTGGCACCGACGCGCTTGCGCGTCCTGCACCGGTTGACGCTGCAGGCCTTGCAGGCCGATGGCGTGCCGCCGCCGTCGCTGGCCCGCCTGGTGCACCACGCGGCGCAAGCCGGCGACAGCGAGGCGGTGCGCCTGCATGCGCCCGCAGCGGCGCAGCAAGCGGCGCGGCAGGGTGCGCATCGCGAGGCCGCGGCGCACTACGCCACGCTGCTGGCGCACACGAGCGCGCTCGACGCCGCCCAGCGCGCCCAGTTCACCGAAGCCCATGCCTACGAGTGCTACCTGGTCGGCGACATTGCCAGCGCGGTGGCCGGCCGCGAGACGGCGCTCGGTTTGTGGCGTCGGCTGGGCCGCCGCGACCGCGAGGGCGACACGCTGCGCTGGTTGTCGCGGCTGCACTGGTTTCTCGGCCACGGCGAGCTCGCACGCCGGCACGCGCAAACCGCGATCGCCACGCTCGAGCCGCTGCCCGCCGGCACCGAGCTGGCGATGGCCTGCAGCAACGCGGCGCAGCTGGCGATGCTGGCCGACGATGCGCCGGCCGCGGTGTCGTGGGGCGAACGCGCGATCTCGCTCGCGGAAGCGCTGGGCGCCACCGAGATCCTGGCGCATGCGCTGAACAACGTGGGCACCGCGCGCATCCGCGACGGCGACGAAGCGGGATGGCCGTTGCTCGAGCGCAGCCTGCAGATCGCGCTGGCCCACGACCTGGAAGAACACGCCGGCCGTGCCTATGCCAACCTGACGAGCTGCGGCGTGGAGCTGCGCGACTACGCCGCGGCCTGGCGCTACTTCGACGACGGCATTGCCTATTGCGTCGAACGCGACCTCGATGCATGGACCTTCTATCTGATGGCCTGGCGTGCACGCGCCCACTACGAGCAGGGCCGCTGGTCTGTGGCCGCGGCCGAGGCGGCCGGGCTGGTCCATCGAGCCGGCTTGCCCAACGTCAGTCGCATCCCGGCGCTGGTGACGCTGGGCGCCTTGCGAATGCGCCGCGGCGACCCCGGCGCGCACGAGCTGCTCGACGAAGCACGCACGCTGGCGCTCGACACCGGCGAGCTGCAGCGCATCGGGCCGATGGTGGTGGCGCGCGCCGAGGCGGCGTGGCTGGCCGGTGACCTCGCGGCCTGCGCGACCGAGGCGCAGATCGGCGCCGACCTGGCCGAGCGCTGCCGCATGCCGTGGGCGCTCGGCGAAAGCACGTTCTGGCTGTGGCGCGCCGGCCAGTCGGTGACGCCGGGTGACGACATGGCGCGGCCGTACGTCTTGCAGATGTGCGGAGACTGGCGCGCCTCCGCCGAGGCCTGGTGCGCACTCGGTTGCCCGTACGAACACGCCCGCGCGCTGATCGACGGCGATGAAGGCGCGCTGCGCGAGGCGCTGGCCATCTTCGAATCACTCGGCGCCGCGCCGATGATCGAGCGTGTGCGGCGCAGCCTGCGCATGGCCGGCGTGCGGGGGCTGCCGCGCGGCCCGCGCGCGACCACGCAGGAGCACCCGGCGGGATTGACGCTCAAGGAGGTGCAGGTGCTGACGTTGCTGGCGCAGGGCCTGCGCAGCAGGCAGATCGGCGAGCGGCTGTCACGGTCGACACGCACGATCGACCACCACCTGGCATCGATCTTCGTCAAGCTCGGCGTGGCCACACGCGCCGAGGCCGTGAGCGCCGCTCACCGGCTGGGGCTGGTGCAGGCCACCGATTGAGGCGGCTGCGCAGCGGGCTCTTCCAGCCGCGCGAGCGCAGCGATCTAGTCGCGCCGGTCGTGCGCTCCGTCGCCCCGGCAGACGAAGCTGCTCGCCGCCTCGACGCTGCCATGGCCCTTGTAGCGTGCCACTGAGGGATACGGGCACAGCGGCCGCGTGCGCGCGGGCGACCAGTCGGCCGGCACCTCGGCGTTGGCGCCGCCCGTATTGCCCGCGCCCCGCGCCGTGGCCAGGATGCTCTGCGGCGCCTTGCCGCGCTCGACCCAGTTCACCAGCGGGGTGACGAAGTCGGCCTGATCGGTGGCCGGGCCACCCGAGCAATGGCCCATGCCGGGTACCGGGTACAGGCGGGCGAAGCTGTCGGCGTCGCCGCCGCTGCGCCGATCGACGCCGCGGAACCAGCGCTTGGTGTCGTCGATCGAGAAGATCGGGTCGCTGACCCCGTGGTAGACGATCATCTTCGCCCCGCGCCGACGCACGTCCGCCAGGTCGGTGGCGTCGGGTGGTGTCATGAAGCTCATGGCCGACTCGGTGAAGGTGGCGTTGGTGGCGAACAGCTCGGCCAGCGTGGCGTCGATGTCGGCCCCCAAGGCCCATGCCGGCCCCTTGGTCAGCGCGTCGAGTGACGGCGGCACCTTGAATATCACGCCGACGGCGCCGGAGTCGAGATTCAGCGGAGCCGTGAACTCCCAGAACGGAATGCCGCCCGCGCCGATGCCGCTGTCGAACGGAAAGCTGGCGTAGAACGGGTGCCCGTTGCGGGTGGTGGCGCCGCTGAAGATCGGCTCGATCGCGATCTTCTGTGCCAGCGAGAGGCAACTGCCGTCGCGCGCGCCGGGGCAAGTGGGTACGTCGCGCATGAAGTCGAAGCGGCGCTGGCAGGTGCGCGTGTCCTGGACCAGGCCGTCGACCACACCGTCGAGCGCGTCGCAGCGCGCCAGCACGGCGTTGGCCACCGTCTTGCGCTCGGCCGCGGTGAAGGCCGTCTCCAGGCCCGCCGGCGTGGCGGGGTCGCCGATGGCCACGCTGGCGTAGCGCTGGCCACCGAAGATGTTGGCCAGCGCCGCCAGTGGCAGGTTGAAGCCGGGCGCGCCGGCCAGGAAGCCGTCATAGTCGTCGGCGTAGCGGGCGGCCGCGATCAGCGTGTGTCGACCGCCGTTGGAGCAGCCGCCGAAGTAGGAGCGATCGGGTCCCTTGCCGTAGGCGAGCGCGATCAGTTGCTTGGCCATCGGCGTCAGCTTGCCCACGGCCTGGTAGCCGTAGTCCAGTCGCGCCTGCGGATCGAAGCCGAAGGCCGGCCCGCCCTGCGCGAGCGTGTGGCCGGCATCGGAACTGAGCACTGCAAACCCCTGCAGCAGCGCGCCGGTGGTGGGGCCGCCGCCGAAAGTGCCGGTGGCAGGCACCACGCTGCCGTCGATGCCGCCGTTGCCCTGGTGCCAGAAGCGGCCGTTCCAGGCCATCGGCAGCCGCACTTCGAAGCCGATGGCGTAGGTCTTGCCATCGGCCGGACTCACGCGCTCGTGCATGCGGCCGGTCACGCGGCAGTGTTCCGGCACCGGCTGTCCGGCCAGCGTCAGCGTGCCGGCGGGCACGGTGGTGGTGGCGCTGATCGTGGTGTTCGCCAGCGTGGCGAGTGGCACTGCCAGCGCTTCGCAGGTGCCGATCAGGGTGGCCGGCTTGGCCGGAGCCAGGCGCGGCAGGCGCGAATGGCGGCCGCCTTCGTCGGCGGCTGCGAGCGCCGGGGCTGCAGACAAGGCCAGCGCAAGCAGGCCGCGTGTCAGCGGGCCGAAAGTCGGCGTGGTCATGCGATGTCTCCTGGAATGGATTACGTTCAGAACGATCTATCCGCGACGCCTCTCGGGGCGCTGGGGCGGATTTCGTTATGTTAGTTATTGATCTGCAGCGCAGTGGCCGGGTTTTCCAGGGTCACGCGGCGAGCCCGCCGGTTCGGTACATTCGAGCGCCTGGCGATCGGCCCGATCGCATCGTTGGTGACACGACCCGCCGCATGCCCCGTACGCCGACCACCGCACCGCTGGACCGCACGCCGCTGACGCGACTGGCCGAAGGCGAGCTCCATGGGTTGGTGGGCTACCAGCTGGCGCAGGCCGCGATCGTCACCTCGCAGGTGTTCGACGACGAGGTCGGCCGCGCGTCCAAGCTGCGCAAGGTCGAATACACGATGCTCGCGCTGGTGCAGGCCAATCCCGACGTCACGGCGCGGCAGCTGGCGCGCGCGCTGGCGGTGACGCCGCCGAACATCGCGGTCTGGCTCGACCGTCTGGAGTCGCGCGGCCTGGTGCAGCGCAGCCGCAGCGAGGCCGATGCGCGCATGCAGCACATTCGCGCCACCGCGGCCGGTGCTGCCCTGGCGCGGCGTTGCACGCTGCGCTTGCTCGAGCATGAGCGCGCTGCCCTCGGCGCACTGAGTGTGCTGCGCTTGGCCGGCGGTGCCGGCAGGCCGCGGATCGCGCCGCCGCCGGGCGCGGTGTCGCCGGTGGACTTGGTGGGCTCGTTGGCGGGTGAGGCGGGGGGTGGGGGTGCGGGAGTGCGTGACTTCATCGATGCGCCTTGTTCTGCCCGCCGATTGTCACCGTAGTGGCGGGCTCAGCGCGGCCGCGCGAACAACGCGTCCCACTGCGCCAGCGCAGGCTTGGCCCCGTACTGGCTGTCCACCAGCCCGAGCGTGACGAACAGCGGCAGGTTGGGCGGCAGCGGCGGTGGCAGCGCCGCGACGTCGATGTCGGCGAACTCCAGCTGCAGCCAGCCGAGCGCGCCGATGCTGTCGAGCAGCGCGGCGTGGCGCGTGATGTAGCGCGCCTGCAGCGCGGTCGACGACTGAAAGGTCTGCCCGTTGGCGCTGGCGCCGGCGCTCGGCCAGCCGCCTTCGACCACCATCGCCGGCAGCGCGGGGGCGCCGGCGAGGACACGCGTGTAGTAGTCGGCCGGCATGTCCTCGGGCGTCGGATAGGCGAAGTACGGATACGACGACAGCCCGATCATCTGCATGAAAGGGAAGTCCGCCCGGTCGGTCGCGATGCCGACGTACGGGCCGGTGCCGCCCAGGCGCCCCCACGCGGTCTCGACCTGCACGCTGACGAACAGCGTGGTGGGGCGGCCGCTGCGAATCACGTCACCCGCTGCCAGATTGGCCGCCGTCTTCACCGACGCGTAGATACCGGGCGCGGCAGCGCGGATCAGGTTGGTCTCGGCGGCCAGGCCCATGAACTCCGGGCGTAGCACACGCACCACCGCCTCGACATATTCGCGGTAGACCTGCTGCACCGCGACCTCGGCGATGCTGCGGCCGAGCGCGCGCAGCTGCGGCGCCTCTTCGGCCCGCGACAGGCCGTCGGTGAGGTCGGCCACGAAGACCAGCTGCAGGCCCTTGACGCGGCGGTAGTAGTCGACCAGGCCGACCTTGTCGCGCGCCAGGATCGCGTCGGCCGACATGCCGCCCAGCAGGTCGGTCCACGGCAGCTCCTCGTGGATGATGGCCAGCTCGGCGCGCGGGCTCCAGGTGTCGATCGTGCGTATCACGTCTTGGAGGGTCTGCCGCGGCGGCAGGCTGGAGAAGCCCATGCGCCAGCTGCGCGTAGAGCCGGGCGACGTGTCGCCGCCGGCGCTGCAGCCGAGCATCGGCATCGCCAGCGCGGCGCCGGCGGCAAGCGTCAGCGCGCGACGCCGGCCGAGCGGCACTGTCATGCGCGGCCCACCCGCGTGTGGCGCATGCGCACCGCATCGGCCAGCTCGCCCAGCAGCGCCGCCGAGTCGTCCCAGCCGATGCAGGCGTCGGTGATGCTCTGACCGTAGGTGAGCTGGCGGCGGTCGGTGTGGCCGGGCTTGAGGCCCTGCGCGCCGGCGACGAGGTGGCTCTCGATCATCACGCCGAACACCTGTCGGCTGCCCTGCGCCAGCTGCCGGGCCACGTCGCGCACGACCTCGATCTGCTTCGTGTGGCTCTTCTCGCTGTTGCCGTGCGAGCAGTCGACCATCACGCCAGGGTGGCGCGTCGCCTTCTCCAGCGTGTCGCAGGCCGTCGCCACGCTGGCGGCGTCGTAGTTCGGCACCGTGCCGCCGCGCAGGATCACGTGGCCGTCGGGGTTGCCGGCGGTGTGCACCATCGCGATCTGGCCGCTCTTGTGCACGCCCAGGAAGCTGTGCGGCTGGCTGGCCGCGATGACGGCGTCGATCGCCACGCGCACATTGCCTTCGGTGCTGTTCTTGAAGCCGATCGCCGCCGAGAAGCCGCTGGCCAGCTCGCGGTGCACCTGGCTCTCGGTGGTGCGCGCGCCGATCGCACCCCAGCTCAGCAGGTCGGCCATGTACTGCGGGCTCGAGGTGTCGAGCAGTTCGCCGCCGGCCGGGACACCGAGCGCGTTGATGTCGATCAGCAGCGCGCGCGCGATGCGCAAGCCTTCGTTGATGCGGAAGGTGCCGTCCAGGTGCGGGTCGTTGATCAGGCCCTTCCAGCCGACGGTGGTGCGCGGCTTCTCGAAGTACACGCGCATCACGATCTCGAGCGCGTCGTCGAGTTCGGGCCGCAACGTCGCCAGCCGCTGCGCATAGTCCATCGCCGAGCGCGGATCGTGCACCGAGCAGGGCCCGATCACCACCAGCAGCCGGTCGTCCAGGCCGTGCACGATGCGCCGCACGCGGTCGCGGCTGGACGCCACGAACCCCTCGATCGGCCCGCCGGCCACCGGGAAGAAGCGGATCAGCTGTTCCGGCGGCGGCAGCGGCTCGACGGCCAGTACCCGTTCATCGTCGACCTGCGAGGTCTTGTCGTTGTGGTCGGGCACGCGCATGCTCTGTGGGGTCATTCCAGGCGGTCAGATTACCCCACTATAGAATCTACCGACCGGTCGGTCTAAAGTGTTTGCCCCGTATCAAG
This sequence comes from Burkholderiaceae bacterium, assembly GCA_044222685.1. Taxonomy (GTDB): domain Bacteria; phylum Pseudomonadota; class Gammaproteobacteria; order Burkholderiales; family Burkholderiaceae_C; genus JAEUPI01. The sequence continues at coordinate 35,420 of JBGAMU010000033.1, read as the reverse complement.
CATCCCGTCAAGCGTCGCTACAAGAGGCCTGCATCGCATGAGTCCATCGATCGACAAGAACACGCGCGTTGCCGTCATCGGCGCGGGCAGCATGGGCGGCGGCATCGCGCAGCTGGCGGCACAGAACGGGCATGCGGTGATGCTGTTCGACGCGCAGGCCGGCGCGGCGGCCAAGGCCATCGAGCGCATCGCAGCCGACCTGGACGGGGCCGTGCAGCGCGGCAAGCTCGACGCGCACGAGCGCGCCGCCACGCTCGAGCGCATCACCGCGGTCGACCGCATCGAGGCGCTCGAGGGCTGCGGCCTCGCGGTGGAGGCCATCGTCGAGAAGCTCGAGCCGAAGCAGGCGCTGTTGCGTGCGCTCGAGGGTGTGCTCAAGCCCGACGCGGTGCTCGCGACCAACACCTCGTCGATCTCGATCACCGCGGTCGCGCAGGGGCTGAAGGCGCCGCAGCGGGTGGTCGGCTGGCACTTCTTCAACCCACCCACGCGCATGAAGCTGGTGGAGATCATCCCCGGCGTCGAGACCGAGCCTGCGCTGGTGGCGGCGCTGCACACGCTGTCGCAGGCCTGGGGCAAGGCGAGCGTCGATGCGCCCAACGCACCGGGCTTCATCGTCAACCGCGTCGCGCGGCCGTACTACGCCGAGGGGCTGCGCCTGCTGGCCGAGCGCATTGCCACCACCGCCGCGATCGACAAGCTGCAGCGCGAGGCCGGCGGCTTCGCGCTCGGGCCGTTCGAGCTGATGGACCTGATCGGCATCGACGTCAATCTATCGGTCACCGAGTCGGTGTTCCAGGCCACCGCGTACGACCCGCGTTACGCGCCCCACGTGATCCAGCAGGAGATGGTGCGAAGCGGCCGCTTCGGCCGCAAGACCGGCCGCGGCTTCTACACCTACGGCGCGCAGGCGGCCAAACCCTCCGCCCCGGGTGTCACGCCATCGGAGAGCGCGCCGCAACTGCGTGTGGCCGCCGACATGGGCCTGCTGGCGTCGTGGGTCGACCGCCTGCGCACGGCCGGCATCTCGGTGCTGCGCGACGAACGGCTGCCGGCCGAGACCGCATCGATCGGCGAGGTGCGCGTGGCGCTCACCGATGGTCGCACCGCTGCCGAGCGCGCGGCCAACCACAAGGCGGGCATGCTGCTGCTCGACCTCGCGCGCGACTTCACCACCACCACGGTGCTCGGCGCTGCCGCCAGCGCCAATGCCGCCGGCAAGCGGGCCGACCTGGCGGCGCTGTGCGCGGCGGCCAACATCGAGCTGATCGCGCTCGACGACGTGGCCGGCCTGGTGGTGATGCGTACCGTCTGCTGCCTGGCCAACGAGGCCGCCGACGTGATGACGTGGACCGGCACGCGCGCCGCCGACATCGACATCGCGATGCGCCTGGGCACCGCCTATCCGATCGGCCCGCTGGCCTGGGCCGACGCGATCGGCGCCGCGCGCGTGTCGGCGGTGCTGGCCAACCTGCAGGCGCACTATGGCGAGGTGCGCTACCGCCGCGCGCCGCTGCTGTCGCGGCTGACGCACGCGAACGGGAGCTTCCATGGTTGAGCGCAGCGCACAGCAGCTGGCCGAGCATGTGCGCGACGGCATGTACCTCAACGACCGTGCGTCCAAGGGCCTGGGCATGACGGTGCTGAGCATCGCGCCCGGCCAGGCGACGCTGCGCATGACGGTGCGCGACGACATGCTCAACGGCCACGACATCTGCCATGGCGGCCTGATCACCACGCTGGCCGATTCGGCCTTCGCCTATGCCTGCAACTCGTACAACGAATTCACCGTGGCCTCCGGCTTCGCGATCGAGCTGCTGGCGCCGGGCCGTGCCGGCGACGTGATGACGGCGCGCTGCGTCGAGGTGTCCAGGGCCGGCCGCACCGGCGTGTACGACTGCGAGGTGACCAACCAGCGCGGCGAGCGCATCGCGCTGTTCCGCGGCCGCTCGCACACGATGAAAGGCAAGCCCGCGGTGACGGGCTGAGCGACAAGACAGGAGACGACCGATGCCCGTGAAGCAACCCCGCCCCGGCGACCTGGAGCCGATCGAGAAGGCCAGCCGCGACGAGCTGGCCGCGCTGCAGCTCAAGCGCCTGCAATGGACGGTCAGGCATGCCTACGACCATGTGGCGCACTACCGCCAGGCCTTCGACGCCAGGGGCGTGCATCCGGGTGACTTGAAGCAGCTGTCGGACATCGCGAAGTTCCCGTTCACCGCCAAGAAAGACCTGCGCGAGCACTATCCGTTCGGCATGTTCGCGGTGCCGCGCGAGCAGGTGGTGCGCGTGCATGCCTCCTCGGGCACCACCGGCAAGCCCACCGTGGTGGGCTACACGAAGAACGATATCGATACCTGGGCCGACCTGGGCGCGCGCTCGATCCGCGCCGCCGGCGGCCGCGCCGGCGACATCGTGCACGTGGCCTACGGCTACGGCCTGTTCACCGGCGGCCTGGGCGCGCACTACGGCGCCGAGCGCCTGGGCTGCACCGTGGTGCCGATGGGCGGCGGGCAGACCGAGAAGCAGGTGCAGCTGATCCGCGACTTCGAGCCGCACATCATCATGGTCACGCCGAGCTACATGCAGGTGATCATCGAGGAGTTTCAGCGACTGGGCATCGACCCCAAGTCGATGAGCGTGCAGATCGGCATCTTCGGCGCCGAGCCGTGGACCGAGGCGATGCGCCACGACATCGAGGTGCGTGCCGGCATCGACGCGGTCGACATCTACGGTCTCAGCGAAGTGATGGGCCCGGGCGTGGCCTGCGAGTGCATCGAGAGCAAGGACGGCCCGGTGATCTGGGAGGACCACTTCTACCCCGAGATCATCGATCCCGAGACCGGCGACGTGATGCCCGACGGGCAGGAGGGCGAGCTGGTCTTCACCACGCTCACCAAGGAGGCGCTGCCGGTCATCCGCTACCGCACGCGCGACCTGACGCGCCTGCTGCCGCCGACCTCGCGCGCGATGCGCCGCATGGGCAAGATCGTCGGCCGCAGCGACGACATGCTGATCATCCGCGGCGTCAACGTGTTCCCGACGCAGATCGAGGAGCTGGTCCTGCAGCAGGGCCAGCTGTCGGGCCAGTACCAGCTGGTCGTCACGCGCTCCGGCGCGCTCGACGAGATGCAGGTGCTGTGCGAGCTGCAGGCCGGCCACGCCGGCGCCGACCGCGCGTCGATCGCACACGCCCTGCAGCAGCGCATCAAGACGCTGATCGGTGTCAGCACCACGGTGAGCGTGGGCGCGCCCGATTCGATCGAACGCACGCTGGTCGGCAAGGCCCGAAGGGTCATCGACAAACGTCCGAAGTAAAGGAACCACCATGTACACGCAAGCGATGGATACCGGGCCCAAGGACGAACGCAAGGCCGTGCGTTCGGTCGAGGAGGCCGAGCTCGAGCGCCGCTTCGACGCCAAGATCGACGCCGGCGACTTCATCGAGGCCAAGGACTGGATGCCCGACCACTATCGCAAGACGCTGCTGCGCCAGATCAGCCAGCACGCGCACTCCGAGATCGTCGGCATGCTGCCCGAGGGCAACTGGATCACGCGCGCGCCGACGCTGAAAAGGAAGGCGATCCTGCTGGCCAAGGTGCAGGACGAAGGCGGTCACGGCCTGTACCTGTATGCCGCCGCCGAGACGCTGGGCACCAGCCGCGACCAGATGATCGACGCGCTGCACGCCGGCAAGGCCAAGTACAGCTCGATCTTCAACTATCCCACGCTGACCTGGGCCGACATCGGCACCATCGGCTGGCTGGTCGACGGCGCGGCGATCATGAACCAGGTGCCGATCTGCCGCTGCAGCTACGCGCCGTATGCGCGCGCGATGATCCGCGTCTGCCGCGAGGAGAGCTTCCACCAGCGCCAGGGCTTCGACGCGCTGCTGGTGATGATGCGTGAGGGCACCGCCGAGCAGAAGGCGATGGTGCAGGACGCGGTCAACCGCTGGTGGTGGCCGTGCCTGATGATGTTCGGCCCGCCCGACGACCAGAGCCCGAACTCGGCGCAGGGCATGCGCTGGGGCATCAAGCGCGTGAGCAACGACACGCTGCGGCAGAAGTTCGTCGACGCCACCGCCGAGCAGGCCAAGGTGCTCGGCGTCACGCTGCCCGATCCGCTGCTGAAGTGGAACGCCGAGCGCGGCCACCACGACTTCGGGCCGATCGACTGGAGCGAGTTCTGGCGCGTGGTGGCCGGCGACGGCCCCTGCAACCGCGACCGCCTGGCCACCCGTGTGAAGGCCTGGGACGACGGCGCCTGGGTGCGCGAGGCCGCCCTGGCACATGCCCGCAAGCAAGCCACCCGACAGGAGGCCGCATGAACAGCGTGAACACCGTGAAGTCCGGCAACGCCCTCGAGAAGCCCGCCGCCAACGAGTGGCCGCTGTGGGAGGTGTTCGTGCGCTCCAAGTCGGGCCTCGACCACAAGCACTGCGGCAGCCTGCACGCGGCCGATCCGCAGATGGCGATCCAGCTCGCGCGCGACGTCTACACGCGCCGGCAGGAAGGCTGCAGCGTGTGGGTGGTGCGCAGCGACCACATCGTGGCCAGCGACCCCGGCGACAAGGACATGTACTTCGACCCGATGGAGGACAAGGTGTACCGCCACCCCACCTTCTACAAGCTGCCCAGCGAAGTCGATCACATGTGAGGCACTCGCGATGACCACACCTTCCATTGCCGTCAAGCAGACACCCGCGGTGCAGTACCTGCTGCGCATCGGCGACACCGCGCTGATCCTCGGCCAGCGCCTGGGCGAATGGTGCGGCCACGCGCCGGTGGTCGAGGAGGACATTGCGCTGACCAACATGGCGCTCGACCTCATCGGCCAGTCGCGCGCGCTGCTCACGCGGGCCGGCGAGCTGGAGGGCATGCACTACCACGAGGACCAGCTCGCCTTCCTGCGCGAGGAGCGCGACTACCGCAACGTCACGATGGCCGAGCTGCCCAACGGGCCGCGCCGCGGCGAGCGGCCGGGCGACTTTGCCTTCACCACGCTGCGCAACGCGATGCTGGCCACGTGGTTTCGCCTGCTGTGGGAGAAGCTGCGCGACTCGAGCGATGCCGAGCTGGGGGCAATAGCCGGCAAGGCGGTCAAGGAGGCGCGTTACCACCAGCAGCATGCCGCCGACTGGGTGGTGCGCCTGGGCGACGGCACAGAGGAGTCGACGCGCCGCATGCACGCCGCGCTGGCCGAACTGTGGCGTTATGCGCCCGAGCTGTTCGAGAGCGACGCGGTCGACGAGGCCGCCGCCGCGGCGGGCCTGGGGCCACGCTGGAGCGAGTTGCGCGAGCCCTGGCTGGCCGAGATGCGCGAACTGCTGGCCGAGGCGCAACTCGAGGTGCCGGCCGACAGCCCGTTCCGCAGCCATGCCAAGCAGGGTGTGCACACCGAGCACATGGGCTACATCCTCGCCGAGCTGCAGTACCTGCAGCGCGCCTATCCCGGCGGGGCGTGGTGAGCATGATGATGAACTCGGCGATGCGTGTCACGGCCGACGAGGAGCGCGTGCAGCGCGCCTGGAGCGTGCTCGGCCAGGTGCTCGACCCCGAGGTGCCGGCGCTGTCGGTGTGCGACCTCGGCATCGTGCGCGACGTGCGGCCGCAGGGCGACGGCGTCGAGGTCGTGCTGACGCCCACCTACTCGGGTTGCCCGGCCACCGAGGTGATCGAGCAGGGCGTGGTCGAGGCGATCGAGCTCGCCGGCCTGGGGCCGGTGACGGTGACGCTTCAGCGGGCGCCGGCCTGGACCACGGACTGGATCAGCGACGAGGGCCGCCGCAAGCTGCGCGAGTACGGCATCGCGCCGCCGTCGGGCAGCGCGGCCGTGGCCGAGAGCCAGCCGATCCGCATCGTGCGCCGCGCGCCGGCGCTCGAGTGCCCGCGCTGCGGCAGCGCGAACACCGAGCGCCTGTCGGCCTTCGGCTCCACCGCGTGCAAGGCCTTGTACCGCTGCATCGCGTGCAAGGAGCCATTCGAGTACTTCAAACCGATATGACACCGTTGTTCCACCCTTTGCGTGTGCGCCGCATCGAACCCGACACCGCCGAGGCGGTGATCGTCACCTTCGAGGTGCCCGAGCCCCTGCGCGACGTGTTCGGCTTCACGCAGGGCCAGTACCTCACGCTGCGCCATACCGTCGATGGGGCCGACCTGCGGCGTTCGTACAGCATCTGCGCCGGTGTCGACGACGGCGAGCTGCGCGTGGGCGTGCGCAAGGTCAACGGCGGCGTGTTCAGCAACTGGATCAACGCGCATCTGAAGATCGGCGACAGCCTGCAGGTGATGGCGCCGCAGGGCCGCTTCTTCGTGCCGATCGACGCCGGTGCCAAGCGCCATTACCTCGGCATCGCCGGCGGCAGCGGCATCACGCCGATCCTGTCGATCATGAAGACGGTGCTCGGCCGCGAGCCGCAGTCGCGCTTCACGCTGATCTACGGCAACCGGTCGCTCAAGTCCACGATGTTCAAGGAGGAGATCGAGGACCTGAAGAACCGCTATCTCACGCGGCTGGTGCTGCACCTTGTGTTCAGCGACGAGCACACCGATGCGCCGATCAACCACGGCCTGATGAACCGCGACAAGATCGGCGACTTTCTGCGGGCGCTGGTGCAGCCGCAGGGCATCCACCACGCCTTCGTCTGCGGCCCTTACCAGATGAACGACGAGGCCGAGGCCGCGCTGCTGGCGGCCGGTGTGGCGGAGGACCGCATCCACATCGAGCGGTTCGGCGTCGCGCCGCAGGCCCCGGGCCAGCCGGTGGGCGCCGTGATCCACGAAGCGAAGCCGGGCGACGCCGAGGTGGCCAAGGTGACGATCATCCGCGACGGCCTGCGCCGCGAGATCGAATTCCGCAAGGACCAACCGAGCATCCTCGACTGTGCGTCATCCGCCGGCCTGGAGGTGCCGTTCTCGTGCACCTCGGGCGTCTGCGGCACCTGCCGCGCCAAGCTCATCGAGGGCCAGGTGCGCATGGACCGCAACTTCGCGCTCGAGAAGGCCGAGGTGGCTGCCGGCTACGTGCTGACCTGCCAGGCGCACCCCACGACCGAGCGTGTCGTGCTCTCGTTCGACGAGCGCTGATCCAGCGACACAAGAAGGCAACCACGACGTGCCCCGCGGCCGTGCTCCCGGCTACGACGACCAGCGCGAACTGATCCTCGCGCGGGCGGCCACGCTGTTCGCCCATCGCGGCTACAGCGCGACGTCGATGAACGAGCTGGCGCAGGCGTGCGGCGTGAGCAAGGCCACGCTCTATCACTACTACCGCGACAAGTACACGATGCTGGTGTCGATCACCGAAGGCCATGTGCAGCGGCTGCAGGCGCTGGTCGGCGAGGTGGAGGCCGGGCCGCATGCGCCGGAGCAGCGGCTGCGCGAGCTGATCCGCCGTATCGTCGACGAATACGCCGACGCGCAGCATGCCCACCGCGTGCTCACCGAGGACGTCAAGTTCCTCGACGATGCCGACCGCGAGCGCGTGCTCGGCGTCGAGCGCGAGGTGGTCGACGGCTTCGCCCGCGCGGTGATCGCGATGCGGCCCGACCTGAAGAAACCCCGGCTCGCCAAGCCGCTGACCATGCTGCTGTTCGGCATGATCAACTGGATGTTCACCTGGCTTAAGCCCGACGGCACGCTGGCGCATGCCGACATCGCGCCGATCGTGGCCGATCTGTTCCTCGGCGGCCTGCCGGCGGTGAAGGTGCCGCGCAAGACGACCGCCGCGGTCGCCTGAAGACGACTCGACCCACACTGGAGAAACGCTCATGTCCATGCCCCGCACCGCCTGGATCGTCGACGGCGTCCGCACCCCCATCGGTCGCTACGGCGGCGCACTGGCCGGTGTGCGCACCGACGACCTCGGCGCCATGCCCATCCGTGCGCTGATGCAGCGCCATGCCGATGTCGACTGGTCGACGCTGGACGACGTGATCTACGGTTGCGCCAACGGTGCCGGTGAGGACAACCGCAACGTGGCGCGCATGGCCTCGCTGCTGGCCGGGCTGCCCACCGAAGTGCCCGGCGCCACGCTGAACCGGCTGTGCGGCTCGGGCCTGGACGCGCTGGCGATGGCCGCGCGCACCATTGCCGCCGGCGAGGCCGAGTTGATGATCGCCGGCGGCGTGGAGAGCATGACGCGCGCGCCGTTCGTGATGGCCAAGGCCGACAGCGCGTTCTCGCGCAGCGTGAAGGTCGAGGACACCACGATCGGCTGGCGCTTCGTCAACCCGTTGATGAAGGCGCAGTACGGCGTCGACTCGATGCCCGAGACAGCCGAGAACGTCGCCGTCGAGTTCAAGGTGTCGCGCGCCGACCAGGACGCGTTCGCGTTGCGCAGCCAGCAACGCTGGCAGGCCGCGCACAAGGCCGGCTTCTTCGACGGCGAGTTGGTGAGCGTCACCATCCCCAGCAAGAAGGGGGACCCGGTGGTCTTCGCCACCGACGAGCACCCGCGCGCCACCACGCTGGAGCAGCTGGCCAGGCTGAAAGGCGTGGTCAGGCCCGACGGCACGGTGACGGCCGGCAACGCCAGCGGGGTGAACGACGGCTCGTGCGCGCTGCTGATCGCGAGCGACGCGGCGCTGAAACGCTACAACCTGAAGCCGCGCGCGCGCGTGGTGGGCGCCGCGGTGGCCGGCGTGCCGCCGCGCATCATGGGCATCGGGCCGGCACCGGCGACGCAGAAGCTGCTCAAGCGCCTGGGCTGGACGATGAGCCAGCTCGACGCGATCGAGCTCAACGAGGCCTTCGCGGCGCAGGGGCTCGCGGTGACGCGGCAGCTCGGTCTGTCCGACGACGACCCGCGCGTCAACCCCAACGGCGGCGCCATCGCGATCGGCCACCCGCTGGGCGCCAGCGGCGCACGGCTGGCGCTGACCGCGCTGCGCCAGCTCGAGGCGAGCGGCGGCCGGCGCGCGCTCGCCACCATGTGCATCGGCGTCGGCCAGGGCATTGCGCTGGCCCTCGAGCGGGTTTGAGCGCAGCCGGGCTGTTCGTGGTCAAGCGCGGCCGCTGCGCGCGAAGTATTTCCGTGCCGAATTGGACGCCGGCGCGCGCTCCGCGCGCAGGCCCTCGTCCGGACCGGTCGGCCGGGCGCCGGCGCCGGCACACTGTGCGCTCGTATGCGCGAAGCCAAACCGTCCAGCCAAGAAGCACCGCCGCCGGCGTCTGCCCTGCAGCGGTTGGTGCGCGCCTTGGGCGGTGGGGCGCGATCGCCGTCCACACCCGACGAAGCGGCGGTGCCGAGGGACGACCACCGCGCGGCGAATCCGCGCCGTGGCGACGGCCCGCGTCTGCCGCAGGTGGAGCTGTCGGCGCTGCTCGACGCGGTACCGGGCAGTCGCAAGTCGTTGCGCCACCTGACGGCGGTGGAGAACGGCCTGAAGCGCAAGGACCCGACGGGCATGTTCCTGTTCCACGCCGATCCGAACCTGCTGCGGATCGCGTTGCGACAGCTCGACGGGCTGGCGCCGGCCACGCCGACGCGGGGGCTGTCGGCACTGCGCTCGCGCATCCTGGCTGCGATCGAGTCGCACGGCAAGCGCGAGAAGTCGCGCGAGATGCTGGCGCCGCGATCCGACCTGATGCAGGTCGGCAAGGTCGAGGTGGCCGAGATCGGCGCCTCCGACTTCGACCGCTTGTCGGAGCAGTGGCGGGGCAAGCAGCCCGACACCTGATCTGCCGCCGGCCGTCCTGGCCGGTCGTGTGCGCTCCCGCCGATTCGCCTGTCAGGCTCATCCTGCCGTGCGCCCGTGTGCGCACGCGCATGCCACCATCCGCCGTTCAACGATCGGTCCGCCGCGCGCCGGCGTGAGACCACATCACGGAGTCGACACCATGAGCAACGTCCTGCAAAGCTACATCGCCGGCCGCTGGCTCGGCGCCCGGCCCGCGCAAGCCCTGCGCAGCGCCGTCAACGGCCAGCCGGTGGCCAGCACGCACGCCGAGTCGATCGACTTCGCCGAGGCGGTGCACCACGCACGCACGGTGGGCCTGCCCAACCTGCTGAAGCTCGACTTCCAGCAGCGCGCGGCCATCCTGAAGGCGCTGGCCAAGCACCTGATCGAGCACAAGGAGGCGCTGTACGCGATCTCGGCGCACACCGGCGCCACGCGCAGCGACAGCTGGATCGACATCGAAGGCGGCAGCGGCACGCTGTTCGCCTATGCCGGCGTCGGCGGCAACGAGCTGCCGAGTGGCAACGTCGTGCACGAGGGGCCTGCGATGCCGCTGGGCAAGAAGGGCGGCTTCGCCGGCACGCACATCCTGGTGCCGCGGCGCGGCGTGGCGGTGCACATCAACGCGTTCAACTTTCCGGTGTGGGGGCTGCTGGAGAAGTTCGCGCCGACCTTCCTGGCCGGCATGCCCTGCATCGGCAAGCCCGCCACCGCCACCAGCTACCTCACCGAGGCGGCGGTGCGCTTGATGCAGCAGTCAGGCCTGCTGCCCGAGGGCGCCCTGCAACTGGTGATCGGCGGCACCGGCGACCTGCTGGATCGGCTGGGCGGCCAGGACGTGGTCACCTTCACCGGCAGCGCCGACACCGCTGCCCGGCTGCGCGTGCATCCCAACATCGTGAAGCAGTCGATCCCGTTCAATGCCGAGGCCGACTCGCTGAACTGCGCCATCCTGGCCGACGACGTGACGCCCGACGACGAGGAATTCGATCTCTTCGTCAAGGAAGTGGCGCGCGAGATGACCGTCAAGGCCGGCCAGAAGTGCACCGCGATCCGCCGCGCCATCGTGCCGCGCGGCTACCTCGATGCCGTGGCAGAGAAACTGCGCGCCCGCCTGGCCAAGACAGTCGTCGGCGACCCGGCCAACGACAGCGTGCGCATGGGCGCGCTGGCCTCGCATGCGCAGGCCAAGGACGTGGCCGAACGTGTGGCCGAGCTGACCAAGGGGTCGGAGGTGATCCACGGCGCCAAGGACGGCTTCGCTCCTGTCGGCGCAGGCGTCGCCGAAGGTGCCTTCTTCTCGCCGACGCTGCTGCTGGCGCGCAACCCGGCAGACCACCCCGCGCACGACGTGGAGGCATTCGGTCCGGTGAGCACGCTGATGCCCTATGCCGACCTCGACGAAGCCATCGTGCTGGCTGCGCGCGGCCGTGGCAGCCTGGTGGGTACGCTGGTGACCAAGAGCCCCGCCACTGCCGCGCAGGTGGTGCCGCAGATCGCGGCGTGGCACGGCCGCCTGCTCGTGCTCGACCGCGAAGCCGCGGTCGAATCGACTGGCCACGGCAGCCCGCTGCCCGGCCTGAAACACGGCGGCCCGGGCCGCGCCGGCGGCGGCGAAGAGCTGGGTGGCGTCCGTGCGGTGCACCACTACCTGCAGCGCGCCGCCGTGCAGGGGTCACCCACGATGCTCGCCGCCGTGACCGGCGAACACGTGCGCGGCGCCCGGCTGCGCGAGGACACGCTGCACCCGTTCCGCAAGCACTTCGAGGAGCTGCAGATCGGCGATTCGCTGCTGACGCATCGCCGCACCGTCGGCGAGGCCGACATCGTGGCCTTCGGCGGCATCTCGGGCGACTACTTCTACATGCACTTCGACGACGTCGCGGCCAAGGAAAGCCCGTTCGGCAAGCGCATCGCGCACGGCTACTTCGTGCTCAGCGCCGCTGCAGGCCTCTTCGTCAGCCCCGCGCCCGGCCCGGTGCTCGCCAACTACGGCCTCGACACGCTGCGCTTCGTCAAGCCCGTGGGCATCGGCGACACCATCCAGGCGCGGCTGACCTGCAAGCGCAAGATCGACCGCAATCGCAAGGATGCCAAGGGTGTGGGGCAGGGCGTGGTGGCGTGGGACGTGGAGGTCACCAACCAGCTCGGCGAGGTGGTCGCGAGCTACGACATCCTGACGCTGGTGGCGAAGAAGAGCTGACGAGCCCGGGCGACCCGGCGGCCGTCAGGTCGCGGCAGTCGTCGGCGCAGCCGCGCCGCGCCGCTCGTGCAGCAGAAAGAACCGCATCATCTCGCGCGACGCGTCGGGCCCCTGGGGCTCGGCGAAGCTGCCGCTCGCGCTGCCGCCGGACCACGCGTGTCCGCCGCCGTGCACGATCCATTGCTCCACCCACGGCACGCCATCGACATCGACGTGCCGGGTGCGTGTGCAGCGCCGTCCCGGCGCGTCGAGGTCGTGCACTTCGCGCGCCAACGGGCCGGCGTCGGGCTCGAGCCTGGCGGCGGCGCGTTCGGCGATCGCCAACCCGTTCTGCGGGACCACGGTGGCGTCGCGGTTGCCGTGGAAGACGATCGTGGGGATGCCGCGCGTGCTCGCGGGCACACGCGCGGCGCCCTGATGGGCCGGTCCGCGCACGCCGGCGCCGTGCATCGCGGCGAACGCCGAGGCGACATCGTGCGCGGCGCCATAGGGCAGGCCCGAGTGCGCACCGACGGCGCAGAACACGTCCGGATAGGTTTCACCCAGGATCACCGCCATCGCGGCGCCGGCCGACAGGCCGGCCACGAATACACGCCGCTCGTCGATGCGATACGACCGGCCGATCTCGGCCACGATGCCGGCGATGATCGACGGCTCGGCGCCGTGCCGTGCCTGATCGCGTGGTTCGAACCAATGCCAGCACTTCGAGCCGTTCGCCCGCGGCGACTGGGCCGGGTAGGCGACCAGGAAGCCTTGTTCCTCGGCGAGCTGATTGATCCGCGTGCCCGCGGCAAAGTCGTCGGGATCCTGCTTGCAGCCATGGAGCATCACGACCAGCGGCATCGGCTCGGCGCCATACGACGCCGGCACGTAGAGCTTGTAGGCGCGGCTGCCGGCCGCACTGGCATGCTCGAAGTGCAGGAACTGCCCGGCGCCCGGGGCCTGGCCCGGGCGTACCGCAGGCTGCGCAGAAGGCGCCTCCTCGGCGATGACGCGCGCCTCCACGTCGACCGTGTGGTCGTCGTTCGCGGCTGGCGCGTGCTCGCCTGCTGGATGCTGGGCGATGTGGGCCGCCTCCAGGGCGCTGCGAATCGTCTCGACCACGGCTTTGGCCGAACCGGACGCGGTGTCCAGGCCCGCGCGGGCCAGCGCCTGCTCGACCGCGTTGGAAATGTTGTGGATCGACATGGAACCTCGTCTTATGTTGCGGTGCAGCATAGCCTGTTTGCGACCCTTGCGCAGCAGGGGTCGCGCACTGTCGGCTGCCCCACAGACGGACATGCCGGAATCGAGCACTGTCGGGCCTCGGCCATCGCCAAGGATCCTCATGACGTCTCGCCTCGCACCCTACGCATTCCCGATCTGGGCCCTGTTCCTGGTCAGCGCATTGCTCTTCGGCTGCGTGGCCGCGTTCGCTGAAGAGGGTGTCTGCTGCGAGCCGGTGATCCACAGCGTTCGCTGACATACAGACGTGCGCAGCGCGAGCGCGCACCCTGCGCATCAGCTCCATCGGAAGGAACCGGCATGAACACCCGCCTCGACACACTGCGCACAGGGCCCGTCACCGGGCTGCAACTGGTCGCCGCGCTCGCGCTGCTCAGCACGAATGCGGCATTTGCCGCAGGCAACTCGGTCGCGATGAGTGCCAAGGCGCGCCTGCAGCACGACCGTGTGGCCTGCTCGCGCATCCACGACCAGGGCGAGCGCGACGAATGCCTCAGCGAGGCCAGCACACGCTACGCGGGCACCCAGCCGTCGAATCCGAACGAGAACGCGGCTCAGCTGATGCGTAGTGCGCTCAGGCGCTGCGAGCCGCTGCGCGAGCCCGACCGACAGGACTGCGTGCTGCGCATGCAGGGGCAGGGCACCACCACCGGCAGCGTGGCCGGCGGCGGCATCTATCGGGAGCTGGTGACCATCGAAGTCGGCGAGCCGGCTGTCAAGCCGTAGTCGGGGCCGCTACCGACCGACCGCGCCCCGCCGCTCGGGCCGCGGGCTCCGGCATCATGTCCATCCCCCTTCGGGATGTAGGCCGGCGGGCGGGCCGGCGCGTTGCACCTGTCATGCTCGAGACAGTGCTCCTCCCTTCGCACATCGTGCCGCCGCGTCGTCCCCCCTCGTGGTCCGCGTGGCTGCTGGCTGCCCTGCTGCTGGCCGCGGCGCCCTGGCGCCTGGCGCAAGCGGCTCCAGACACGGCGAGCTACGACGACACCGCCAACTGCATCGCCGTGATGCAGACCAACGCCGACGAACTGGCCCGTCAGGTCAAGGGCGGCAACAAGGCGCAGGAGCCGGCCCTGCGCCACGAGGTCCTGCGGGCCACGGCGCTGGTCGGGCGCACCTATCTGGATGGCATGCACGACTCGGCCGAGGCCAAGGCGCGGCTGAAGGCGGCGCGCGAGCGGCAGGCGGCGTGGGACGCCGCGCGCAAGGCCAGCGTGCGCCAGACCTGCGTGAAGCGGGCCGACGCCGAGCTGGCGAATGCCTCGGGCGCCGAGCGCTTCATCGTCGAGCGCATCGCGCAGGTCCAGATGAAGCGCATGCTGCAGGCGGCGCAGTAGGCCGCCGCAGCGGCGCCGGGCCACGCGCGCGTCAGGACGTCAGGACTTGGCGGCCGTCGCCTCGGCCGGCGGCGTCGTCACCACCTGGCCGTCCTTCACCGGCAGCGTGGCGCCAGGCTTGAACGACGTGCGCACGCTGCCCTGCTTGCCGTCGAGGCGGTAGGTCACGTTGTAGCCGACCAGCTTCTGCGTCTTGTCCTGCACCGTCCGGCAGCGGCGCTCGGTGGTGGTGGTCACGTCCTTCTGCTGCATGTTCTTCTGCACCTGGTTGCCGGCATAGCCGCCCGCAGCGGCGCCGACCACCGTGGCGGCGGTCTTGCCCTTGCCGCCACCCACCGTGCTGCCGAGCAGGCCGCCCGCCACCGCGCCGATCGCGGTGCCGGCGATGCGGTTCTGGTCTTTCACCGGCGCCTGTTTCTGCACCTGCACGTCCTCGCACTGCTCGCGCGGGGTGACCACGACCTCGAAGACCTCCTTCGCGGCCACCACCTCGGCGAACTTGGGTTTGCTCAACGTCGTGTAGCCGACCGCACCGGCGCCCAGCACCACCATCGCGATGCCGCCGACCACCACACCCTTCATCATCGACTTGTCCATCTCTTGTCCTTTCCCAACGGGGCCGGGCATGACTGCCGGCTCGAACAGCGATTCTCGCCAGTCGCACGGGCACGCCTGTATCACGCTGTTGCGTGATCCCAGGAGCGACTGTGCGCTCGCGTCGGGGACGGCGCCTGCCGATTGCCGCGCCCGGGTGCGGCCAACGATGCGTCAACTGTCGTATTGACGTGGCAACAGGATGCGGAAGGTCGTGCCGCTGGCCTCCGAATCGAGGTTGACGGTGGCGTCGAGCAGGTCGCACAGCCGTTTCACGATGGACAGGCCGATGCCCTCGCCGGGCTGCGTCGTGTCCCCGGCCGTCGAGTGCGTCGCGGTTGCGTCGGCCAGCCCGGCCTGCTCGTCCGGGGCGTGGCTGGTCGTGCCCGTCCTGGCGTCGACGGTGACCTGGCGGGCGTTGTCGGTGGCCACTTCGAGCGCGTTGGCCAACTCGGACTGCGTGACGGGCTGGATGCCGGGGCCGCTGTCGCGGACCTGGATCATCCAGCGCTCGCTGTCGTGGGCACCGCTGTCGCCCCAGTTCAGCTCGACGCCGCCGCGGTGCGTGTACCGAATGGCATTGAGCAAGAGGTTCTGCGCAATGCGCTGCAGTTTCACGCCGTCACCGTGCACCTTGAAGGGCCGCGCACCACGCACGGTCAGGTACAGGCCGCGCTCCTCGGCCAGCGGACGCAGGCTCTCGCCGAGTTCGGTGAGCAAGGAGCCGGCATCCAGCGGCGCTACCGTGCGCTGCTCGTGGCCCCCTTGCAGGCGCGCCAGGCTGGTCACGTCGTCCAGCAGCCGGTGCAGCGACTTGACGTTGCGGCCGAGCAAACGCAGAAACGTTCCGCGCGCCGTCTCATTGGCAGTGGGCGCGTGCAGGCCAGCGGTCACGTTGGCCACCACGCCCAGATTGCCGCGAAGGTCGTGCGCGGCCTGCTGCCACAGGCTGGCCCGCTGGCGCTCCAGCTCCTGCAGGCTCAGCAGGGCCTGTTCCAGCTCGCGCACGTGGCTGGTGGCCTCCATCTGCTGCAGCTTGAAGTACTGCGACGTGCTGGCGCTGACGGCCACGCTGTAGATCTGCGCCCACAACAATCGCGCGCGGGTCATCGGCGACGGGTTGGCACTCTGCAACCCGGCGGCATAACGATCGATTTCGGTGACCACGCATTCGTTCAGACGGCCCAGCTCGCGCGCCACCTCGGCCAGGTCGAACCCCTGCTGCCAGCGGTGCAACCCGTGCGCCGCGGCATTGCCCTGATGGTTGGGGCCGGGCTGCGCTTGCCGCAGGCGCTGCTCGAAGTCCTCGAGCAGCGCCGGGATGTGGTCGTGCAGCTGGGCGCGAGGCAGCGCCGCACCGGTGGTGAGGGTGGGATCCAGCGCCACCTCGGATCGCCACGCACGCAGGATCGCCTCGCGCCGCCGCGTCAGATGCGCGGCCAGGGCAGCCAAGTCGGCCGATTCGGCGGCGGATGCAGACATCCGCCATTGTGCGACCGCGAACGCCGCGCATCGGCCCAGCCATGCCGGCAGAATGGGTCGCTCGACACCGAGCGTCATGGCGCACAGCGTGAACCTGCCGTCCCTGATCGCCCTCGACTGGGGCACCTCCAACCTGCGCGCGAGCCTGCTCGACGGCGGTGGCGCCGTGCTTGCCGCGCGCAGCGCCGCCGCTGGCGTGATGACCGTGCCGGATCGGCGCTTCGCCGAGGCCTTGCTGGCCCTGTGCGGCGACTGGTTGTCTGCGCATCCCGATTGCGCCTGCATCGCCAGCGGCATGGTCGGCAGCCGGCAGGGCTGGATCGAGGCGCCCTATATCGAATGCCCCGCGGGCCTGTCCGAGGCGGCCGCGCAACTGGTGCGCGTGGCCTTCGGCGATGGCGGGCGGCACACGCTGCACATCGTGCCGGGGCTGCGCTGCGTGGGCGCCGACGATGGCCAGGTCGACGTGATGCGCGGCGAGGAGACGCAGCTGTGGGGCGCCGGCCTGCCTGCAGGCAGCTGCTGCGTGCTGCCCGGCACACACAGCAAGTGGGCGTGGATCGGCGACGCCGAGCGGGTGCTCGGTTTCCAGACGCACATGACGGGCGAGTTGTACGCGCTGCTCACGCAGCACTCGATCCTCGGCCGCTTGATGGATCTGTCGGCGGCGGCGCCGCCCACGGCACCGATGCATTTCGACGACGGCGCGCGGCTCGGCCTGCAGCAGCATGCGCATCTGCTGCACACGCTGTTCGCCGCGCGCACCGCAGGCCTGATGGGGCAGCGCACGGCGGCTGAGCTGCCGCACTTCCTGTCGGGCCTGCTCATCGGCGCCGAGGTCGCCAGCGCGCTCGACGGCAGCCGCGGTGGTCGCGATGCGCCCGCCACGACGGCCGTCACGCTGCTCGGCGACGGCGCCCTGTGCGACCGCTATGCACGCGCGTTGGCGCTCGCCGGCCTGGCCGTGCGCCAGGCGCCGCTGGATGCCACCGCGCGCGGACAGTGGCGTGTCGCCGCGGCGGCGGGCCTGACCGCCGCCGCGCGATGACAATGCCTGTCATGACACCGGTCGAAGGCGTGATCGCCATCCTGCGCGGCGTGCAGCCGGCCGAGGTGCTCGACGTGGCGCGTGCGCTGATCGCCGGCGGCATCGGCATCATCGAGGTGCCGCTCAACTCGCCGCAGCCGTTCGACAGCATCGCACGGCTGGCACGCGAGGTCGGCACGCAGGCGCGCATCGGTGCCGGCACGGTGCTCGGCGCGGCCGACGTGGACCGCGCCGCCGACGCCGGCGCCACGTTGGTGCTGGCACCGAACTTCGATGCGGCGGTGGTCCAGCGGACGGTGCAGCGCGGCCTGTTCGCGATGCCGGGCGTGGCCACGCCCACCGAGGGCTTTGCCGCGCTGGCCGCCGGCGCGCACGGCCTCAAGCTCTTCCCCGGCGAGATGCTCGGCCCGCCGGTGATGAAGGCCTGGCGCGCGGTATTCGCGCCCGGCACCGCGTTCTACGCGGTCGGCGGTGTCGGCGAGGCCAACATCGCCGCCTACCGGGCGGCCGGCGCCGCCGGCGTGGGCGTCGGCTCGTCGTTGTACTCGCCCGGTGTGGCGTTGCCCGAGCTGACGCGCCGAGCCCGGGTGCTGCGCGGTTGCTGGCAGGGCGCCGGTGGCGGCTGAGCGTCGGCCGCCGCCGGCAACGACGCGCGGGTGCTGACGGCGGCGCGGCGCTGAGGGCTCATGCCGCCACGCGCGGCGTCACGACCGGCCGGGATAGGCCGCTTCGCCGGCGGGCATCAGCTGGTGCCGATGCGCGGCCTCCAGCGTCTCGGCCTTGCGCTCGGCGCGGGTCCGGGTCGACTGCGCCACGGCGCCGTTCTGCGACATGTAGGTCTTGTACATGCCCAGGCCGGGGGGCAGCAGCGCGCCGTCGCGGCGCGCCTGCAGCGTCTCGGCCTTGCGCTCGGCGCGTGTCTTGGTCGATGGCGGCCCGGCGGGCTCGGTGGGTGAGCCTTCGCCGGCCGGCATCGCATAGGCCGGGCCGACCAGCAAGGTGGCGGTGACCGCCACCGAGGCGACAGCGGCGAACAGGCGGGTGATCGTGAGGGTGTTCATGCGTGGGACTCCTTGGCTCGGCAGATGTGTGTTCGCCGAGACGTGTCATGGTCTTGTCGGCCCGTTTCGCAACGATGTCGTGTGGATTGCAAACGCAATCCGGCCACTGCACGCCGCGCCGGCGCCGCGGGGGCGGGTACGATCGGTCGCGCTGTGGCTGCGGCCTGTCGGCCGCCCGAGGAGTAGCGGTTGACCATCGTCGATGCCTTCGCGCACCTGCCCGCTTTGCGCGGCAGGCTCAAGCCGGCCGAGCTGTCCGAGCTGCGCGGCACCTGGGAGCGTGTGGCGGCATGGGACGAGCGGGCGCGCAAGGCCGGCTACGGCGCCGACTGGCGCCTGAGCAACCAGCAGCTCGAGGACACGCGGCGCGCACTGCTCGGCGAGCACCTGGCTGCCGGACATGATCTGTGGATCTACGGCTACGGCTCGTTGATGTGGGACCCGGGATTCCACTTCGCAGAGGTGCGGCTCGCCCATCTGACGGGTTATCAGCGCCGATTCACCTACTGGACGCGGCTGGCGCGCGGCACGCCCGAGCGGCCGGCGCTGATGCTCACGCTCGAGCAGCAGGCCAATGCCTGCTGCTGCACCGGACTGGCGTTTCGCATCGCGGGCGAGGCGGCCGAGGTCGAGTCGGCAATGCTGTGGCGACGCGAGATGCTGCGCAACGGTTACTGCCCCGCGGTGCTGCCGGTGAGCACGCCGCAAGGACCGGTGGCCGCGCTCGTGTTCGCCTGCAACCACGCCCACGACGACTACGCCGGCGAGATGCCGCTCGACGAGACGGCCGCCGTCATCGCAGTGGCCGCCGGCGCGATCGGCACCAATCGCGACTACCTCGAGCAGATGGCACGCCAGCTCGAAGCGCTGGAGATCGAGGACGAGTACGTCACGCAACTGCTGTGCCGCGTGCGCGACCTGTGCGGTGTCGTGTGACCGGCACGCCGGTGGACGTGCTGTGGCTGCTCGCGGCCGGGGCTGCCCTGGCCGGCTTCGTGCAGGGTCTGACGGGTTTCGCGTTCGCGATGGTCGCGATGTCGATCTGGGTCTGGGGTGTGGAGCCGCGCATCGCCGCGGTGATGGCGGTGTTCGGCGGGTTGTCGGGCCAGCTGCTGCAGGCCACGACGGTGCGGCGCGTTTTCGAGTGGCGGGTGGTGGCGCCATTCCTGCTCGGCGCAGCGGTCGGCATGCCGCTGGGCGTCGCGCTGCTGCCGCAGCTGGACGCGGCGCTGTTCCGTCTCGTGATCGGCTGCGTCCTCGTGATCGTCTGCCCGGCGATGCTGTTCGCGCATCGGCTGCCGACCCTCGGCGCCGGCGGGCGCCTGGGCGACGGCGCGGCCGGCGGGCGCCTGGGTGACGGCGCCGCCGGCGCCGTGGGTGGCTTCCTGGGCGGCATCGGCGGCTTCAGCGGCGTGGTGCCCACGCTGTGGTGCACGCTGCGCGGCTTCGAACGCGACCGCCAGCGCAGCGTGATCCAGAACTTCAACCTCGCGGCGCTGGCCGCCACCTTCGCCACCTATGTGGCGAGCGGCGCCGTCACGCGCGACATGCTGCTGCCGATGGCGGTGGTGCTGCCCGCGCTGATCGTGCCGTCCCTGTTTGGCGCGCGCGTCTACGTCGGCCTGAGCGAACAGGCCTTTCGCCGCATCGTGCTCACGCTGCTCACCGCCGCCGGCACGGCGATGATCGTGTCGTCGCTGCCGACGCTGCGCTGAGCGCGCGCCGGCCGGCGGCGTCTACTTCTTGTTCGGGTCGGGAGCCTCGCCGGCCCGCGGCAGCTGCCCTTCCTTGGCGGCCTTCTGCGTCTCGGCCTTGCGTTCGGCGCGTGTCTTGGTCGAGCCCTTGACCGCGTCGCCCTGCGTCATGCTCGACTTGTAGGTGGCCTCGCCGCTGGGCACCAGCTTGCCTTCCTTGCGTGCCTGCATCGTCTCGGCCTTGCGCTCGGCGCGCGTCTTGCTCGAGGTTGGCGCCGAAGCGCCCTTCACGCCCGGCGCGGCCTCGCCGGCCGGCATCAGCTGGCCGGCCTTGGCGGCGGCCTTCGTCTCCGCCTTCACATCGGCACGCGAGGTCGGCTTGCTCGCGTCGGTCTGTGCCAGGGCCACGGGTGACAGGGCGGCGGCGACGGCAAACATCGACAGGCTCGCCACGAGGCGGGCGGGACGAATGATCGGCATGGTGGTGCGCTCCTTTTAGACAGACGGCGGCCAGCGGGCAGCCGACCGGACGAACAGGCTAGTCGTCGCCCGCGGCAAGGTCAACGGACCCTGCGCGCAGGCGGGTATTTGCGGTATCGGTGAAGACCGCTCCGGCCACAGGGGCTCGCGGTCGGCGAGGCAGTGACTGCGCTTCAAAGGGCCTGAGCCACCTGGCCCCGCATGCCCATGTGCTGAAGCTGCCCAACGAGCGCCTCTCACGCGACTCGCGGGTGGTGCAGGCGTTGAATGAGGACCCGCTGATCGCGCACGAGGTGCAACCGACGCACATCGTCGCCGAGATGGTGCGCGCCGACGGCGCGACATCACCGACTGGATCGACGCCCGGCTGCACGACGGGCAGGGCCTGTCGTGACGCGCAGTGGCTGACGCGGGGCGCGGCACGAGCTAGTCGAAGTCCAGCACTGGTGTTTCATATGTGCGATAGCGCACAGACCCGCATTGGGCGCTCGCCGCAGTATGCGCTACGAACGCACGCCGTTGGCGTTCCGATCCCTGGTGAACCCAGCTGTTGCAGTCACCGAAGTCAGTTGGCACGACGAGTTCATGCACGCCGCCAAGCCCAAGACAGCCCGACCAACCAAGACTCCCGCCGCCAACACCAGGGAACGAGCCGCCAGCGGGTCGCGGCGGCGAAGTGCCGTGCTCAAGGCCGGCGCGCTGCAAAGCGCGATCCTTAACAGCGCGAACTTCTCGAGCATTGCCACCGACGCCAACGGCGTCATTCAGGTCTTCAACATCGGCGCGGAACGCATGCTCGGCTATCCGGCCGCCGACGTGCTGAACCGGGTCACCCCGGCCGACCTGTCCGATCCGCATGAAGTGATTGTCCGCGCGCAGGCGCTGAGCCTGGAGTTCGCCACCGCCATCGCCCCGGGCTTTGAGGCGCTGGTCTTCAAGGCCTCGCGCGGCATTGAGGACATCTACGAGCTGACCTATCTGCGCAAGGACGGTAGTCGCCTGCCCGCGATGGTGTCGGTGACGGCACTGCGCGATGCGCGCAACGGGATCATCGGCTACCTGCTGATCGGCACCGACAACACGGCACGCAAGCAGGTGGAAGCCGAGCAGGAGCGCCTGGACCAGCGCCTGCGCGACCAGCAGTTCTACACGCGCTCGCTGATCGAGTCGATCGTCGACGCGCTGATCACCACCGACCCCTCAGGCACGATCTCCGACGTCAACCAGCAGGCCGAGGCGCTCACCGGCCGTACGCGCGACGAGCTGATCGGAACGCCTTTCAAGCGCTACTTCACCGAGCCCCTGCGCGCGCAAGACTGCATCGAGCGGGTCCTCAGCGAGAAGAAGGTCACCGACTACGAGCTGACCGCCAGTGCGCCGAACCAGCGCGAGACCGTGGTGTCGTGCAACGCGACGCCGTTCTACGACCGAGACCTCACGCTGCGCGGAGTGATCGCCGCGGCCCGGGACATCACCGAGCGCAAGCAGCTCGATCTGGCGCTGCGCGAGTCCAACCTCGAACTGCGCGATGCCAAGACCACCGCCGACAGAGCCAACCAGGCGAAGTCGGAGTTCCTGTCGAAGATGAGCCACGAGCTGCGCTCACCGCTCAATGCGATTCTCGGCTTCGCGCAGTTGGTGGATTCTGGTTCGCCACCACCCACCCCGGCGCAGAAGGACAGCATCGACCAGATCCTGCATGCCGGCTGGTACCTGCTGGATCTGATCAACGAGATCCTCGACCTCGCGCTGATCGAGTCGGGCAAGCTGTCGCTGTCGCCCGAGTCGATGTTGCTGGCCGAGCTGCTCGGCGAATGCCAGACGATGATCGAACCGCAGGCGCGCAAAGGCGGCATCAGCGTCAACGTCTTCCCACCGGAGCGGCCGCTGCTCGTCAAGGCCGATCGCACCCGGGTCAAGCAGATTTTCGTGAACTTGCTGTCCAACGCCATCAAGTACAACCGGGTCGGCGGCACGGTCGAGGTCAGGTGCAGCGCGCGGCCGGGAGACCGCGTCCGCGTCAGCTTCCAGGACACCGGCGACGGCCTGTCCACCGACCAAGTGTCGCAGTTGTTCCAGCCCTTCAATCGCCTGGGCCAGGAGGCCGGCGTCGAGGAGGGCACCGGCGTCGGCCTGGTGGTCTGCCGACAACTGGTCGGGCTGATGGGCGGTGAGATCGGCGTCGACAGCACCGTCGGCGTCGGCAGCGTCTTCTGGATCGAGCTAAGGGCGGCAGAGGGCGTCGAAATCCCTCACGAGACCTTGCCGCCGCCGGACACGATGGCGGCGGACGCGGGTATCGGGACGCCGCTGACGCAGATGCGCACCGTGCTTTACGTCGAAGACAACCCGGCCAACCTGATGCTCGTGGCCCGGCTGCTGGCACGTCGTCCCGACATCCACCTGTTGAGTGCCAAGGATGGCCGGCGCGGCATCGAGTTGGCGCAGTCGGCCATGCCCGACATCATCCTGATGGACATCAACCTGCCCGGCATCAGCGGCGTCACGGCGCTCAAGATCCTGGCCGGCGACCCGGCCACCGCCCACATCCCGGTGATCGCGCTCAGCGCCAACGCCATGCCGCGCGACATCGAGAAGGGCCTGGCGGCCGGGTTCTTCCGCTATCTCACCAAGCCGATCAAGGTCAACGAATTCATGGGCACCGTGGACCTCGCGCTCGAAGCGGCGCAGACCTCGCCGCCACGAGAGGACCGCGAGCTGACCAGCTCATGACCATGGAACAGGAAATCCTCGCCGCCAGCATCCTGATCGTCGACGACCAGGAGACCAACGTGCGCCTGCTGACCCGGCTGCTCGGGGATGCGGGCTACACCCGCGTGGCGTCGACGATGAAGCCCACCGAGGTGTGCGCGCTGCATCGCCGCGAGCACTTCGACCTGATCTTGCTCGACCTGCAGATGCCGACGATGGACGGGTTCAGCGTGATGGAGGCGTTGAAGAGCAACGAACAGGACAGCTACTTGCCGGTCATCGTGCTCACGGCCCAGCCTGGGCACAAGCTGCGCGCTCTGCAGGTCGGCGCCAAGGATTTCATCAGCAAGCCGTTCGACCTGGTCGAGGCGAAGACCCGGATCCACAACATGCTGGAGGTGCGTCTGCTGTACCGCAAACTCGAGGCGCACAACCAGGCACTCGAGCAGGCGGTGAACGAGCGCACCGCGGAGTTGCGCGAAAGCGAAGCCCGCTACCGCAGCCTGACGGAGCTGGCCTCCGACTGGTATTGGGAGCAGGACGAACAAGGCGAATTCACCAAGGTATCCGGCCCGGTGCTGGAGATGCTCGGCGTGCGGGTCGGGCCGCTGCTGGCCGATGCGACGCCCGATGCGGACGACGGCTGGGACCTGGCGGAGCGGCAATCGCTTCAGGCCAGCATCACGGCGCGCAGGCCCTTCATCGACTTCCTGTTCCACCGCGTCAATGCCGATGGATCTCGGCAGCAATTCCGCGTCAGCGGACAGCCGATGTTCGATCAAACCTGCCGCTATGTGGGCTACCGTGGCATCGGCGTCGAAGTCACGTCCGGCCGGTAGCACACGAGCCCCTTCGTGATGGCCGCCATCCAAACGCCCAACCAGAACCGCCTGATCGCCGCGGTGCCCACGGCCGAGTTCGATCGGTGGTCCGGTTCGCTGGAGCCGGTGTCGATGCTGCTGGGCCAGGTGCTGTACGAGCCGGGCATGCAGCTGCGGCATGCCTACTTTCCGACGACGTCGGTGGTGTCGCTGCACTACATCACCGTCTCCGGCGCCTCCGCCGAAACCACCGGCGTCGGCCGCGAGGGCATGGTCGGCATCGCACTGTTCATGGGTGGTGACACAACACCCGGCTCGGCTGTGGTGCAGTCTGCCGGCCTGGGTTACCGCATCGACCGCACGTCGCTGCGGCGGGCGTTCGAGCACGAGGGGCAGTTGAGGCGCCTGCTGCTGCGCTACACCCAGGCGCTGATCACGCAGATCACCCAGACGGCTGCCTGCTACCGCCACCATTCGGTCGAGCAGCAGCTCAGCCGGTGGCTGCTTTCGACCGTCGATCGCACGCCGCCGGGAGACCTGGTGATGACGCAGGAGCTGGTGGCCAACATGCTGGGCGTGCGTCGCGAGAGCATCACGCAGGCTGCTGGCGAACTGCAGGACGAAGGCTACATCCGCTACCGCCGCGGCCACATCACGGTGCTCGATCCGGTCGGGTTGGCGACCTGTTCATGCGAGTGTTACGGCGTGGTCAAGAGCGAACTGCACAGGCTGCTGACCGAGACCCTGCTGTGCCAGGGCGACATCGCCACCGTGGCGCCCGGGTCCGACGCGCTTCAGTAGTCGGGCGCGGCGGCGTCGGCTGCGACGCCAGCGCGCGATTCGCAAACGACCACCTCGTGCCCGTGAAACCAGGGTCGGCCCGGTTCAGCCCCAGCGCAGCACCAGCGGATCGAGCCGCTTCGCGGTTTCGATCAAGCCCGCACGCACGGCCGGATTCATCGCCGGGAACGGGTGGCGCGGGGCGTCGCAGCTGATCACGCCGCCGGCCATCATCAGCGCCTTCGCCGTCAGGATGCCGCCCTGGCGGTTCTCATAGTTGATCAGCGGCAACCAGCGCGTGTACTCGGCGACGGCGTCGTCGCGGCGGCCGGCGGCGTGGGCCTCGACGATGCGGCGCAAGCCATCGGGGTAGCCGCCGCCCGACATGCAGCCGGTGGCGCCGGCGTCCAGGTCGGCCAGCAGCGTGATGCCTTCCTCGCCGTCCCACGGGCCGACGATGGCGTCGCCGCCGAGGCGGATCAGTTCGCGCAGCTTGCTCGCCGCGCCCGGCGTCTCGATCTTGAAGTACGACACGTGTTCGATCTCGCGCGCCATCCGGGCGAGGAACGCGGCGCTCAGCGGCGTGCCGGCGACCGGCGCGTCCTGGATCATGATCGGAATGCCGATCGCGTCGGAGACACGCGCGTAGAACTCGTGGATCAGTGGCTCGCTCACGCGGATGGTCGCGCCGTGGTACGGCGGCATCACCATCACCATCGCGGCGCAGAGCTCCTGCGCACGCCGGCTGCGCTCGGCGCAGACCTTGCTGCCGAAGTGGGTGGTCGTCACGATCACCGGCACGCGGCCGGCCACGTGTTCGAGGATCGCCTTCGTCAGCACCTCGCGGTCGTCGTCGCTGAGCACGAACTGCTCGGAGAAGTTGGCCAGGATGCACAGGCCGTGGCTGCCGGCGTCGATCATGAAGTCGACGCAGCGTTTCTGGCTCGCCAGATCGAGCTCGCCGTGCTCGGTGAACGTGGTGGGCACCACCGGGAACACGCCCTTGTACACGGGCATCGTCATGCGTTCGCTCCTTCGGGCTCGGGCAGGCGGATCTGCTCGTCGGTGCTGAACTGGTAGTCCTTGAACACGTGCTCGGCGCTCAGCAGCTGGTAGCTGCCGTCGGCGCGCCGCAGCGAGGTGTCCTTCAGCCGCCAGGCGAGCTGGCCGCAGGTCCAGATCTCGAAGTTGCGCATGTGCGTGCACAGGCAGGTCTTGTCCATCACCGAGATGCGGCGCTCACCCGGATGCGCGGCCACCTCGCGGTTGTAGGCGGTGATGTACGCGCACTTGCCCTGCGCATCGAGCAGGTAGCCGTAGGCTTCGCAGTTGGGGCGGATGCCGTCGCCGATGCCGGGGCTGCCCTTGATCATTCGCATCGGGTAGCCGGTGGGCGAGATCTGGTTGACCTCGATGTCCTCTTCGTTGGCCTTGAAATACTCCTGCTTGACCTCGTCGGGCAGGCCGCATTCGCGGGTGATGGTGAAGCGCGTGGCCACCTGCACGCCGGCCGCGCCCATCTGCATGAAGCGCACCGCGTCGCTGCCGGTGAAGATGCCGCCGGCCGGGATCACCGGGATGTCGAGCTGCTCGGCCTTCAGGTACTGCAGGATCTCGGCCACGATGGTGGCCAGGTCGTACTGCGCCCAGTCCATGCCGAAGCCCAGGTGCCCGCCGGCCAGCGGGCCCTCGACCACCACGTAGTCGGGCAGCCGGTTCAGCCGGCTGTTCTTCTTGAGGAACAGCTGCAGCGCGCGCAGCGACGACACGATGATGCCGAGCTTGGCATCGCGAAAGCGCGGGTGGTCCTCGATCAGCGCGAACGAGCCCAGGTGCAGCCCGGCGGCCAGTGTGATGCCGTCGATGCCGGCGTCGAGCGCGGCGCTCATGCGCACCTTGAGCGTCTCCTTCGGCGCGTTCATCGTCAGCTTTTCCATGCAGTTGATGAACACCAACCCGCTGCCCGTCTTGCGCGCCAGCGTGGTCTCGATGTGCATCCGCGTCGCCTCGGCCAGGTGCTCGAGGTTGAACTTGACCGACGACTTGTCGTCGGAGTCGACGTTGTGCTTGTACTGGGCCTGCTTGGCCTTGACGTACTTGGTCTTGAAGCGGCGGTCGGTCACCGTCTTGACCATCGCGTCGGAGATGTGGCCGATGCCGCCCAAGCGCGCCGCCACGATGGCCAGGTCGGCCGACGAGATGTCGACCCCCATGCCGCCGGTGACGATGGGCACCAGTTCGTGTCGGCCCAGTCGCAGGCGGTAGTCGTCCAGTCGGGGCATGGTGTGGGCAGTGGTTCGGTCGCGTCGCCAGGCACCGGCGGGTGCCGGGCCGGTGGCACTGTGCCACACGAACGGGCGCTTCGCCGGCGCCCCTGCGAACGGCGCTGCTACACCCGGCGGCCAGCCCGCGAGGATCCGGGCGGCACAATGTCATGCCGGGGGCGTACCTGGCGGTCACCTGCCGGACCTTGTCAAGGAAATCCCGACCCATGCTCGACATCGCCTGGTGGCTCTTCATCGTCGCGTCGCTGGTGCTGATCGTCACGCCGGGGCAGGACATGATCCTCGTGATGTCGCGCTCGATCGCGCAGGGCGCGGCGGCCGGCGTGGTCACCGCCGCCGGCGTCAGCGTGGGACTGGTCGGCCACACGGTGCTGGCGACGCTGGGGCTCGGGGCGGTGCTGCGCACGTCGGAGTGGCTGTTCGTCGCGCTCAAGCTGGTCGGCGCGGCCTATCTGGTCTACATGGGCGTGCAGCTGCTGCGTACGCCGCGCCACGAGTTGGCCGTCTCGGGTGGGGTGCCACGGTCGCTCGGCCGGCTGTTCATCGACGGCGCGCTGTCGAACATCAGCAACCCGAAGATCGCGGTGTTCTATTTCGCCTTCCTGCCGCAGTTCGTGCCGCCGGGCAGCGGGCACGCCACGCTCGCGGTGTTCGTGCTCGGCCTCGTGTTCGCGGCGCTGACCTTTCTGGTCAAGGGCCCGGTCGGCCTCGGCGCCGCGGCGCTGTCGGGCTGGCTGCGCGCGCGGCCGTCGGTGTTGGCGTGGCTGTACCGCAGCAGCGGCGCCGTGCTGGTCGCGCTGGGCGTCAAGCTGGCGTTCGAGCGGCGCGCGTAGCGCCGGCGTCGGCGCTCAGACCTTCACGAGGCCGAGCTTGATCAAGCAGCGCGCGGTGTCGACGATGCTCTGCTCGACCGGCCGTGTCTGCCAGCCGAGCACGGCCTTGGCGTGCGATGCGTCCTGGTGGCGCACCGAGCCCAGCTCGCCGGCCGCCAGCCGGGCCAGCGGATTGACGAGGGCGAGCACCCGCACCACCCAGTCGGGCAGGTTGCGCGTGGTCACCTTGTGCGCCTGCGGCCCCAGCTGCGCGCGCAGGATGTCGGCCACCTCGCGCAGCTTGAGGAACGGGCCCGACGCGATGAAACGCTCACCCGCCATGTTTGGTGCCTTGAGGCAGCGCACGTGCAGGTCGGCGACGTCGCGCACGTCGACGATGCCGAAGCCGAAGTCGGGTGTCGCGCCCATCGAGCCGTCGAGCAGCTTCTTCACCACCACCACCGAGGCCGAGTAGTCGCGGCTCCACACCGGCCCCAGCACCACCGACGGATTGATGCTGCAGTACTCGATGGCGCCGCCTTCGCGGGTCACCCAGTCGCGCGCGGCGCGCTCGGCGATGGTCTTCGACTGCACGTAGGGCGTGATGCCCGGGCGTGTCGGGTCGGTCCAGTCGGCCTCGGTGAAGCGGTGCACCCCACGGCCGCGGCCGTAGGCGACGGCCGCGACCGATGACGTCATCACGAAGCGGCGCACGCCGGCGGCCTTGGCCGCGCGCAACGCGCGCAACGCGCCGTCGCGCGCCGGCACGATCAGCTCGTCGGCGTGCTTGACGTGGCGCGCCGGCAGTGGCGAGGCCACGTGCGCCACGTGGCTGCAGCCGGCCATCGCCTCCGCCCAGCCGGCGTCGGACATCAGGTCGGCGGCGAAGAACCTCAGGCGGCTGTCGTCCACCGCGAGCAACTGGCGCACGGCGCTCTCCCTGGCGAGATCCCGGATCGTGGTGTGCACCATCCAGCCCTCGGCCACCAGCTGGCGGATCAGGAATCCGGCGATGTAGCCGCTGCCGCCGGAGACGAGCACTGTGTCGGTCATGGGTCGCTTTCGTGGGCGCCGGCGAACGCGGGCGGGCTGCCGACCGGGACCTGGCCGCGCATTGTGTGCCGGTTTGCACTGCCGGCCGCCGCGGGCAGCGGCCGGGCGGGCGCTTCGCTGGCACGATGGCGGGCCATGGACATGGTGTCGGTCATCCACTCGGCGTGGGGTTGGTGCGGCCTGGCGCCGGTGCGCGTGGTCGACGAGACGAGTTCGGCAACCTGCTGATCGAGGACGCGCTGGCGCGTTACTGGCGGGTGTGCCCGGAGGACCTGCTGTGCGAGCTGGTGGCCGACGACGCCGCGTCGCTCGCGATGCTGCGCGACGACCCCGACTTCGACGAGGACTGGCGCATGCAGGCGCTGGTGGAGATGGCCCGCGACGCGCTCGGCCCGCTGGCCCCTGGGCAGAAGTACTGCCTGAAGATCCCCGGCGCGCTCGGCGGCGAGTACGGCGGCGACAACCTCGGCAAGATCAGCCTGCGCGAACTGATCGCCGCGTCGGGGCACATCGCGCAGCAGATCGAGGGCCTGCCCGACGGGGCCCGCGTGCGTTTCAGGTTCGTCGACTGAGGGGCGCGCCATGGCCACCAGCTACAGCACCCGCATCAAGGACTATTGCGCCGCGCGAGGCATCCAGATCCCCTCGGGCTTCCATCGGCATCCGGCCAGCTGTTATGCCGCGATCGAGCTCGACGGCGAGCCGCCGAAGCTGGTGGCCCGCACCTGGTTCAACCAGGAGGACCTGCTGCACTACGTGCGCCAGCACGCCGCGGGCAAGCGGCTGCGGTTGCTCGACTTCAAGGCCTGGCGTGAGCTGCATCTCGACGGCTCGGCGCTGCGCCGCGGCGAGCCCTTCGGCGTCGAGCCCTCGCCGGGCGAGGTTGCGCCCGCCGCGCTCAGCGCCGAGACGATGAAGCGCGTGGGGCGGCTGTTCGCGCCGGAGCAGGTGGACACGGTGGCTCGGTTGCTGGTCGAGCAGTGCGGCAACGACCTGCCGTTCCTGGACAAGCTCGATGCGACGAGCCTCGAGCGCTATCGCTTCGCCGCGCTCAAGCTCAGCGAGGGGCGACTCGACAAGCTGCAGGCCGCGGTGGAGCTGGCGCGCATCGACTGGCGCGACCTGCTGGTCAACGCCGGCTTCGCCGACGACGTGCACGCGCACGAACGTTGGCTGCCCGACGAGCGTCCGGGCTGAGCGCACCGCCTCCCGGCCAGACGGTGCGATTGGCCACCGCTATCGCAAGCGCGTTCAGCGGTACACCAGCCCCGACAGGCGCCAGGCGAGCCGCTTGCGGAACGGCGGCAACTGGGCCAGCGTGCCGAGCACGGCATTGCGCAGCGCGCGCAGGGCCGGGCGCACGGTCGCCATGCGGGTCAGCGTGTCGGCGAAGGCCACCACCTGCTGCGCGACCGGCCGGCGCTGCGCGCCGTAGTCGTCGAGTGCGGCCGGGTCGCCGGCCAGCGCCCGGCGCAGCGCCTCGGCCAGCACCATCGCATCCAGGATGCCGGCGTTCATGCCCTGGCCGCCGGCCGGGCTGTGCACATGCGCGGCGTCGCCGGCGAGCAGCACGCGGCCGGCGCGATAACTGTCGGCCACCCGGTGGTGGACGCGAAAGCGCGAGCCCCACAGCACGTCGCCGACGAGCGCGCGTTGGGCCTGCGGGCCGCGCGTGTCGAGCAGGCCCTGCACGTAGGCCGCGCTCGGCTGCTCGGGCGCGTCGTCGACCGGCGCGACGATGCGATGCACGCCGTCGGGCAGCGGCGCCACCACCATCATGCCGCCGGGCGAGAAGTACAGCCGCACCTCGTCGGCGGGGACCGAGCCGCTCAGATGCACGTCGGCCAGCACGAACGACTCGCCGTAGCTGCCGCCCTCGAACCGGATGCCGGTCTGCTCGCGCACGGCGCTGTGCATGCCGTCGCAGCCGACGACATAACGCGCGCGCAGGCGGCTGCCGTCGTCGAGCGTGGCCACCGCGCCGGCGTCGTCCTGCGCCAGGCCGACCAGCGTGCACGGGCGCTGCACCTGCCCGCCGAGCTGCATGAAGCGCTCGAGCAGCACCTGCTCGGTGACCGCCTGCGACACCATCAGCGTGTACGGGTAGCGCGTCGGCAGCTGTGAGAAGCCGATCGGCACCAGCACGCGGTCGCGGTCGCGGATCGTGAAGCGCTGCGCCTGCACGCCACGGGCGACCAGCGCGGGCGTGACACCCAGCGGTTCGAGCACTTCGAGCGTGCGCGCATGCACGACCGCGGCGCGCGAGGTGTTGTCGCCGGCGCTCTGGCGGTCGATCACGCGGGTGCGCACGCCGCGCTGGGCCAGCGCGGCGCCGAGCGTCAGTCCGGTGGGGCCGGCGCCGACGATCAGCACGTCGGTGTCGAAGGCGGCGGAGGCAGGGGTGAAATCGGTCGGCATAGAGGTCTCCTGGTGGTCGGCACACGAAGTCAACGTGTGTTGACAATTCTGGCGAGCCGGGCACGAATGTCAACACGCGTTGAATTACACTTGTAGCCATGGCCGCCACAGCCGACACGCCGCGCAAGTCCGACGTCACACGGTCGACCATCCTGGTGGCCGCGCGCGAGCAGTTCGCGGCCAGCGGCTACCAGGCCGCGACCATCCGGGGCATCGCCGCGGCGGCCGGTGTCGACCCCGCGCTGGTGATGCGCTACTACGGCAACAAGGAAGGCCTGTTCGCTGCGGCCGCCGAATTCGATCTGCGGCTGCCCGACCTGGCGGCCCTGCCGCGCGAGCAGGTCGGCGAGGCGATGGTCACGCACTTCCTCGACCGCTGGGAAGGCGACGAGACCCTGATGGCGCTGCTGCGCACCGCGGTGACGCACGAGGCGGCGGCGGCGCGCATGCAGGCGATCTTCGCGACGCAAGTAGCGCCGCACATCGCGCGGCTGGGCGTGCAGCCGCGCGCGGCGGTGGCGGCACGCGCCGGGCTCGTCGCCACCCAGATCCTCGGCCTCGCGCTGTGCCGTTACGTGCTCAGGCTGCCGCCGGTGGTGGCGCTCAAGCGCGCCGAGATCGTGCGCCGCGTCGGCGCCACCGTGCAGGGTTATCTGTTCGATCCCTGACACCGCGGCCCATGCGGTTGTGCATAGCTCTCATGCAGGGCTGGTGGATTGCTGCAGCAGCCGGCAGGCGCGCACACTGCCGTCGCCATCCACCACCGCTGCAGGAGATTCCCGAGTGACCCACCCGCGTCTTGCTGCTCAAAGCCCTGCGTCGGACCACCAGACACCGCGGCACTGCGACCGTCGCGCCTTCGTTCGCTTGGTCGGTGGCGGCGCGATCGTCGCGGCCGGCGGCGGCATGGTGGCCGGCTGCAGCCCGCAGATGCCGCCGGAGGCGATCGCGCCATGGGGTGGGCCACCTGCCGGCGAGAGCGACGTGCGCCGCTGGATCCTCGGCCACGCGATCCTGGCGCCGCACTCGCACAACCTGCAATCGTGGCTGGTCGACCTGCGCACGCCCGGGCAGATGCTGCTGCGCTGCGACCTGACCCGCCTGCTGCCCGAGACCGATCCGTACGCGCGCCAGATCATGATGAGCCAGGGCACCTTCATCGAGCTGATCGACATCGCCGCGCGCGAGAAGGGGCTGCGCGCCGAGGTCGAGTTGTTCCCCGAGGGAGCCTTCGCGCCCCGGCAGCTCGACACGCGGCCGGTCGCGCGCATCCGCCTGCTAGCCGATGCGGGCGTGGCCCGGGACCCGCTGTTCACGCAGATCCTGCGCCGCCACACCAACCGCAGCGCCTACGATCCCGCACGCGCCGTGCCGGCGGCGGCCTGGCAGGCGATGGCCGAGGCGGTTCGGCCGCATGCACTGCGCTTCGGCTTCGTCGGCGCCGATCAGGCCGATGCGCTGGTGCGCCACCGCGCCATCGCCGCCGAGGCCTGGCGCATCGAGCTCACGACGCCCGCGGCCATTCTGGAGAGCTTCAAGGTGCTGCGCGTCGGCGCGGCCGAGGTCGGGCGGCACCGCGACGGCCTGACGCTGCTGGATCCCATGGTGGTGTGGCTCGACCGGCTCGGCCTGTTCGACCGCAGCAAGGCACCGAGGGCCGACGACTTTGCCACCACCAGCCAGATCAAGGACTTCAACGCCAAGATCGCGTCGACGCCCGCATTCCTGTGGATGGTGAGCGACGACAACCAGCGGGCGACGCAGGTGAATGCCGGGCGCGCCTACGTCCGTGTGCAACTGGCCGCCACCGCGCACGACGTGGCGATGCAGCCGCTGCAGCAGGCGCTGCAGGAATACCGCGAGCAGGCCGGGCCCCACGCCGACATCCGCCGCCTGCTGGGCGCCGACGGGCCGGCGCAGACGGTGCAGATGTGGGCGCGCGTCGGCTTCGCGCCGCCGGTGGTGCCGGCACCGCGCCGCGGTGTCGATGCGCATCTGCTGCGAGCCTGACGCGGTCGCGGTGCGCGGCGCCGCCGCCTGTCCGGCGGGCTCGGGCCGGCGAGAATGGGCACGATGACGACGGAGCTCCTGTACGACGTGCACACCGGGCTGATCGCCGCGGTGCTGCTGCTGTCGATGCTGATCGCCACCGAGTTCGGTTATCGGGTCGGGCTGAAACGCCGGACCGTCATCGGCGAGGCGGCCAAGGAGCACATCAACGGCATCCAGTCGTCGATCCTCGGCATCCTGGCCCTGCTGCTCGGCTTCACCTTCTCGCTGGCGCTGCAGCGCTTCGACAGCCGCAGCGACGCCGTGGTCGACGAGGCCAACGCGATCGGCACCGCATGGCTGCGCACGCAGCTGCTGCCGTCGGCGCTGCGGGCCGAGACGCAGGCCACCCTGCGCGCCTACACCGACCTGCGTGTGCAGGCCAGCCTGATGGCCGAGGTGGACCGTGCGCCGCGCCAGGCGCTGGCGGCGCAGGTCGCCGCGGCGCAGGACCAGCTGTGGGCGCAGGCGCGCCGCGCCATCGAGTTCGACCCGAACGCCTACACGCCGGTGCTCTTCGTCGAATCGGTCAATGCGCTGATCGACAGCTACGGCAAGCGCGACGCGGCGCTCAACCGGCACGTGCCCGAGCTGGTGCTGCTGCTGATGCACGGCACCTTCCTGGTCGCCGGCGGCATCGTCGGCTTCTCGTCGGGCACCGGCGGGCACCGGCCGTCGCTGGTGAGTTACCTGATGATCGGCCTGATCGTCGTGCTCGTCTTCATCATCCTCGACCTCGACCGGCCGCGGCGCGGCCTGATCGAGGTGAGCCAGAAGAGCCTGCTCGATTTGCAGGCATCGATGCGCACCGGCGCCGGGCCGCTGTCCGCCGCCGCCACGCCGCCGCGCGCAGCCAGCGCCGTGCGCTGACGCGGGCCGTGCGCGTCAGCCGCCCGGCAGCTTGACCGCCAGCAGGTCGATCGTCTCGATCTTCGGCGTCTCGGCGAGCAGCGTCGCGGCATTGGCCATCAGCGCGGCGGCGATCGGCCCGTTCAGATGGGCCTGGCGCCCGTCCTCGTCGGCGAACGCATCGAACACGCCGAAGGTCGACGGGCCGAACTTGAGCGCGAACCATGCAGCGGTGCCGCGTTCGGCGTTGGCCAGCGAGAGCGCACCCGACAGGAAGTCGGCGACCGCGGCCTCCTTGCCGGGCTTGGCCTCGAGACGGACGAACAAGGCGAGCTTGACCATGGGCAGACTCCTTTGGGTGGACGTATGACGGCAAGACGCCATCGGGGCAACGGGCGCGCCCAGCCGCGGCTACATTGCGGCTGCGCGCCGTGACCCACCATCTGCCGAGGACCTCCACCGTGCCCATCCAGCTCCATGCCTTCGACACGCCCAACGGCCGCAAGATCACCGTCGCTATCGAGGAGATGGGCCTGCCGTACGACGTGCACGTGGTCGACATCACGAAGAACGAGCAGTTCGAGCCGGCGTTCCTGGCGATCAGCCCGAACAACAAGATCCCGGCCATCGTCGATCCCGAAGGGCCCGGTGGCCGGCCGATCAGCGTGTTCGAGTCGGGCGCGATCCTGCTGTACCTGGCCGAGAAGACCGGCCGCTTCTGGCCGGCCGAGCCGGCGGCGCACGTGGCCACGCTCGAGTGGCTGATGTTCCAGATGGGCGGCTTCGGCCCGATTCCGGGGCAGGTGCATCACTTCATCGCGCTCGCTGACGAG
>JBGAMU010000154.1:0-8807 GCA_044222685.1 Burkholderiaceae bacterium | reverse complement strand
GCGCGCGGCCGCATCTCGCTGGCCCGTCAGTCGCCCTTGCGGTACTGCGCGAACACGTCGCGCAGCGCGCGCCCCGTGCGCCGCGCCGGCGCATCGAGCGAGCGCTCGATCTCGTTGAGGTGGCGCCTCATCTCGGTGGCCGCCGCCGCCGGGCTGGCGTCGTGCAGCGCGGCCAGCAGCGCGCGGTGGCCGTGCGCCACGCACATCGGCTCGCCCGGCGCCTTGTAAAGCGCCATCAGCAGCGAGGTGGTCGGCAGCAGCTCCTCGAGCACACGCACGAACAGCGGATTGCCGCACAGCCGCGCCAGCTCGAGGTGGAACACGCCGGACAGGCGGATCGCCTCGCGCTGCTGGCCGGCCGCGGTGGCACGCGCCTCGTCGTCGACCAGGCGGCGCAGCGCCAGCGCATCGGCCTTGCTCAAGCGGCCTGCCAGCCGGCGCACCACCTCGCACTCGACGACGCGGCGCGCGTCGAACACATGCGTGCCCTCGTCGCGCGTCGGCTCGGGCACCTGTGCGCCGCGGTTGGGCCGCAGCAGCACCACACCGTCCTGCGCCAGCCGATGCAGCGCCTGGCGCACCAGCGTGCGCGACACGTCGAACACCTGCGCCAGCTCCTGCTCGCGCAGGCGCGCGCCGGGTGCCAGGCCTGGGGCGACGATGGCGCCATTTATCGCGTCGATCACGCGATCGGCGGCCACCGCGGGGGGCGCGGCCACGGGCGCAGCCGGTGCGGGTCGTGCGTCGCGCGCCCGGCGTGCGCGTGGCGGCGCCAGCTCAGCCGACACGGCGGCGGCCCCAGCGTGCCAGCGCCGCCGCGCTGGCCAGCGCCAGCACGATCACCAGCAGCGAGATGCCGGTGGTGAGGCTGCCGAGCGCATAGATCGCCGGCGTGGTGACGGTGGTGGTCAGGCCCTGCAGCTCGAGCGGCAGCGTGTTGAGGTCGCCGATCGCCTGCGACGAGCGGGCGATCTCATCCCAGCTCAGCGTGAAGCCGAACATGCCGACCCCCACCACCGACGGTCCGATCAGCGGCAGCACCACGTGCACGAAGGTCTGCCACGGCGTGGCGCCCTGGTCGCGCGCCGCCTCCTCGTAGGCCGGGTTGAAGCGGTTGAAGACGGCGAACATGATCAGCAGACCGAACGGCAGCGTCCAGGTCAGGTGTGCGCCCAGCCCCGACGTGTACAGCCCGAGCGAGGTGGTGAACGACTCGAGCGTCTCGCCGGCGCCGAACGCCTCGAGCGCCCACTTGATGCCGGCGTCGAGCAGGCGGAACTGCAGCCCGATGCCCAGCGACACGATGATCGACGGCATGATCAGGCTCGCCACCGTGACGTAGAACAACGCGTCGGCGCCGGCGAGCCGCTTGCGGAAGGCCAGACCGGCGCTCAGCGACAGCAGCACCGTCAGCACCATCACCACCGCGCCGAGCGCCAGCGAGCGGCGCAGCGCGGCGCCGATGTCGACGACACCGAGGCCCTTCCACAACTCGCCGTACCAGTGCGTCGACAGGCCGCGCAGCGGCAACGTCAGCCCGCCCTCGGGCCCCTGGAAGCTGAGCACGAAGATCGTGATCACCGGGCCGTACAGGAACAGCACGAACAGGCCGAACACGACGGCCAGCGGCCAGAAGCCGGGCTGACGACCTTCCCTCATCGCGCGGGCTTCAGGGGGTGGGTCATAACTCTTTACGCAGATCGACCGTGCGCGTCAGCGCCACGATCATCAAGAGCACCACCGCCAGCAGCACCACTGCATTGGCGGCAGCGAGCGGGAACTGCAGGTACGAGGTCTGCACCTGGATCACCTTGCCGACCGAGGCGATCTGCTGGCCGCCCATGACGCCGACGGTGACGAAGTCGCCCATCACGATGGTGATGACGAAGATCGAGCCGATCACGATGCCGGTGCGCGACAGTGGCACCACCACGTGCCACAGCGTCTGCCAGCCCGAGGCGCCGCTGTCGCGCGCCGCCTCGAGCAGCGCGCGGTCGATACGCATCATCGAGTTGAAGATCGGCACCAGCATGAACATGGTGTACAGGTGCACGAAGGCGAGCACCACCGAGAACTCCGAGAACAGCAGCCACTCGACCGGCTGGTTCACCAGCCCGGCGCCGGTGAGCCCCTGGTTGACCAGGCCGTTGCGGCCGAGCAGCGGCACCCACGAGATCATGCGGATCACGTTGCTGGTCCAGAACGGGATCGTGCACACCACGAACAGCAGCGTCTGCATGCGCGACGTGCGCACGTGGAACGCCAGGAAGTACGCCACTGCGAAGCCGAGCAGCAGCGAGGCGGCCCAGGTGAGCAGGCTGAAGCGCAGCGTGGACACATAGGTCTTCAGCGTCACGCAGGGCTCGGCCAGGTTGGCGCAACCGCTGAAGATCGACACGTAGTTCTGCGCCGTGAAACCGGGCACCAGCTCGTAGTCGCTGGTCGGCCAGAAGCTCACCGCGCCGATCAGCAGCAGCGGCGCGACGAAGAAGAAGACGAACACGGCCGCGAACGGCAGCGCCTGCAGCCAGGCCGGCGGCCCGGCCTTCAGTGCAGGCGCTCCGGGAGCGGTCATCTCAAGCTGCGACGAACTCGTTCCATTTCTGGACCATGTAGGTGTTCTCGTCCATCAGCGCGTTCCAGCAGGCGATGCCGCCCATGCGCTGCTCGTACGACCCGCCATCGCGCACGCCGCCGGCCTTGTGCAGCAGGTCGCCGTTGGGCGACTTGATGTCCTTCTCGGCCGGCTTGCCTTCCATCCAGTAGGCCCACTCGTAGGGCTCCATCTTGGCCTTGGCGGTCTCGAGCACGGCGCTGTAGTAGCCCTGGCGATTCAGGTACGCACCGGCCCAGCCGTCGAGGAACCAGTTGATGAACTCGTAGGCGCCGTCGAGCTTCTTGCCTGTCAGCGTGGCCGGCAGGCCGAAGCCGGCGGCCCAGGCGCGATACCCTTCCTTGAGCGGCTGGAAGGTGCAGGCGATGCCCTTGGAGCGCACCGCGGTCACCGCCGGCGACCACATCGACTGGATCACCACCTCGCCGCTGGCCATCAGGTTGACGCTCTCGTTGAAGTCCTTCCACAGGCTGCGGAACTGGCCCGCCTTCTTGGCCTCGATGAGTGTCTTGATCGTGAGGTCGATCTCCTTCTTGGTCATGTTGCCCTTGTCGGGGTACTTGTACAGGCCCATCGCCTCGACCACCATCGCCGCGTCCATGATGCCGATCGACGGGATGTTGAGGATCGCCGCCTTGCCCTTGAACTCGGGGTTGAGCAGCTCCTTCCAGCTCTCGATCGGGCGCTTGATCAGATCGGGCCGGATGCCCAGCGTGTCGGCGTTGTAGACGGTGGGGATCAGGCTCATGAACTGCGTCGGCGACTTGGCGAACACCTTGCTCTTCTCACCCTCGAGGTAGATCACCTTCTTCGGCGCGGTGCCCTGGTCGCCCACCGGCTTGCCGCCGACCATGCCGGTGGTGAACAGCGTGGTGATCTTGTCGGCGTTCTTGATCTTCTTGACGTCGATGCCCTTCAGGTTGCCGGTCGGCACGATCTTCTTCAGCGAGAAGTACTCGGTGTCGATCAGGTCGAAGCTGTTGGGCGAGGTGACGGCGCGCTTGGTCACCTCGTCGGTGTTGACGGCGACGTACTGGATCGTGATGCCGGTATCGGCCTTGAACTTCTCGGCGATCGACTTGTCCTGGTTGACCGCCGTGCCCAGGTAGCGCAGCGTGATCTTCTCCTGCGCGTGCACGGCCGGGAACAGGCCGGTGGCCAGGATGCCGGCGGTGCCCTTCAGCAGGGCGCGGCGTTGCGAGTCGGACATGGGTGGTTCTCCTTGGGGTGGACGACGGACAAGTGGTGGGGCATCAGGCCGCCAGGACGTGGGCGTCCGACGGGTTCCAGTGCGCGCTGGCGCGTTCGCCGGCCTGCCAGGGCGCGGCATCGAAGTCGGCCTCGGGCAGGCTGACGTTGAACTCGGGCACCCGCTCGCTGGCGAGCGTGAGCAGCACGTAGGGGCCCTGGTATTCGATGCCGCGCACGGTGGCGGCCAGCGTGGCCTCGCCCTCGGGCAGCGGCGCGCGCGACAGCCGGGTGCGGTCGGCGCGCACCGCGATCGCGCCGCGCGCCGACGGGATCACGTTGTGGCCGCCGATGAAGCGCGCGACGAACTCGCTGCGCGGCGCGTTGAAGAGCGCGTGCGGCGCGGCCTGCTGCTCGATGCGGCCGTTGTTCATCACCACCACCTGGTCAGCCAGCGCCATCGCCTCCTCCTGCGAGTGGGTGACGTGCACGAAGGTCATGCCGAGCGTGGTCTGCCAGGCCTTCAGCTCGGCGCGCATCTTGATGCGCAGGAACGGGTCGAGCGCCGACAGCGGCTCGTCGAGCAGCAGCACCTTGGGCTCGGTGATCAGTGCGCGCGCCAGCGCCACGCGCTGCTGCTGGCCGCCCGACAGCTCGGCCGGCTTGCGGTGCGCGAGCGCGCCGAGCGACACGCGCTCGAGCAGCTCGGCTGCCTTGTGCTGGCGCTGCGCCTTGGCGACGCCGCGCATGCGCAGGCTGAAGGCCACGTTGTCGAGCGCCGACAGGTGCGGGAACAGCGCGTAGCTCTGAAACATCATCGCAGTGCCGCGCGCGGCCGCCGGCAGCGCGGTGATGTTGCGGCCGCCGAGCACGATGTCGCCGTCGCTGGCGATCTCGTGGCCGGCGATCATGCGCAGCGTGGAGGTCTTGCCGCAGCCCGACGGACCGAGCAGGCAGCAGTAGCGGCCGGCGTCGATCGTCAGGTCGATGCCGTCCACCGCCACGGTGTCGCCATAACGCTTGGTGACGTGGACCAGCTCCAGCTTGGCGTCGCCGCTCATGCGCACGCTGTATGCAAAGCATGTGCCATTGACCGCCCGGCCGCCGTCGCGGGCGCGACGCGCCGGCACGCACCGCAAAGCACTGCGCCCTGCACCATCACCGCGCGGGTGTGGCGCGCTGTGCCCGCGAATGGGGCACCGGGCGGCGTCGCGCTGGGCGCGTGTCTTGCGACAGGCCCCTCGGATCAGCCGCTTGCTTTGTATACAGGCGGCCGTTGAAGCCGCACCAGGGAGAGCGAGTGATGAAGCTGCGCGTGATCAACCCCAACACCACTGCGACGATGACCGCCGCCATCGCCGACGCGGCGCGCGCGGTCGCCGCGCCCGGCACCAGCATCGACGCGGTGCAGCCGAGTTTCGGCGCGCCGTCGATCGAGGGCCACCACGACGACGTGTGGGCCGCCGCCGGCGTGGCCGAACAGGTGCGCGCCGGCGAGGCGGCCGGCGCCGACGCGCACGTGATCGCCTGCTTCGGCGACCCTGGCCTGCACGCGGCGCGCGAGCTGGCGCGCGGCCCGGTGATCGGCATCGCCGAGGCGGCGTTCCATGCCGCCACGCTGCTGGCCACCGGCTTCTCGATCGTCACCACGCTGGCGCGCACCTGCGTGATCGCCGAGCATCTGGTGCTGCAGTACGGCTTCGAACGGCGCTGCCGCGGCATCCACGCCACCGACATCGCGGTGCTCGACCTCGACGACCCGGCCAGCGACGCCTATGCCCGCGTGCGGGCCTGCGCCGAGCGCGCGCTGGAACACGACCGCAGCGGCGCCATCGTGCTCGGCTGCGCCGGCATGGCCGACCTGTGCCAGCGCCTGCAGCGCGAGCTCGGCGTGCCGGTGATCGACGGCGTGGCCGCGGCGGTCAAGCAGGCCGAAGCGCTGGTGTCGCTCGGCCTGACCACCAGCAAGCGCGGCGACTATGCCGCGCCACTGCCCAAGCGTTACGCCGGGCTGGCGGCGCCCTGGTCGACCTGATCGACCTGATCGACCTGATCGACCTGATCGTAGGCGCCGCTACAGCGCGCGCCAGCTGTCGATGCAGTGCGCGGCCAGCGCGGTGACCCAGGGTGCGTCGTCGGGGTCGAAGGCGAGTCCGAACTTCGGGCTGACGATGAAGCCGACGCGCTCGAACGCCTCGGCATCGTGGTCGCGCACGAAGTGCGCCAGCGCGCCGAACGGCACCGCCACTGCGCCCAGATGCAGCACCGGTGCCTGCAGCGTGATCTCCTCCAGGCGGCCGCTGTCCTGGAAGCGGAACACCACGTCGCCGTAGTCGAGCTCGTTCAGGCCCACGTCGTTGCGCGACGCATCGGCCGGCCGGCCGCGTGCGGCCGTGATCTGCGCCTGCGTGGCGCTGAACGCCGTGCCGTCCACGTGGCGATAGGGATCGAGTCTCATGCGCGGCATATCGTGACACAGCGCAAACACGCCTGGCACCGATGGCGGCGTCGGCCAGAGGGTTCGCGTGGCGAACCTGCCACGCATGCGTGGCCCCCGCG
This sequence comes from Burkholderiaceae bacterium, assembly GCA_044222685.1. Taxonomy (GTDB): domain Bacteria; phylum Pseudomonadota; class Gammaproteobacteria; order Burkholderiales; family Burkholderiaceae_C; genus JAEUPI01. Next base: position 2,446 of record JBGAMU010000154.1, on the reverse strand, counting down.
CGGCATTGCTTCAACGCAACAACACCACGCCGGGCGGCTTGATTCGGCTCAGCCGCTGCGAGGGCGGGCGCCAACAGAATGGCACGGGCAGGTCGCGAGCCGCCGCCGCGGTACGCCTCGCACCTGCAGGAGACCATTCGTGAAACAGCCCGTCAAACCCCCCGTGGGTTCGCCCCCGAAACCCGCTCCCAGCTGCGGGTTCCCGCCGGCCTCGGCCGACCCGGCGCAGGCCGCGGCCCTGCCGCCGTCGCGCCGCAGCTTTCTGCGCTCCGGCGGCATGCTGAGCGTGTCGTCGCTGATGGGCACCGCCGCACTGATGGCACCAGCCGGTGACGCCAAGGCCGCGACCGAGTGGGCCGAGCATTTCCAGAAGAACTACCGCCTGATGACGGCGGACGAGAAGAAGGAGGCACGCCTGCGCCTCGAGAAACGCTACTCCGGCGAGTACGGCAAGCCGGTCAGCGTCGACACCACCGAGGCCCAGCCCGGCATGCTGATGGGTTATGCGCTCAACGTGCGCAAGTGCATCGGCTGCCGCCGCTGCGTGAAGGCCTGCGTCGAAGAGAACAACCAGTCGCGCGGCGAGCGCCCGGGCGAGCGCATCGAGTGGATCCAGGTGCTGCGCATGGAGCGCGGCGAGTTCACGCAGGACAAGATGAACCAGGGCTACCCCGAGGGCCTGGGCATCCAGGTCGGGGGCAACGCCTACTCGCCGGCCGGCCAGGTGCTCGAAGGACAGTACTTCTACGAGCCCGACAAGGTGCCCGAGAAGGCCGCCACCTACATGCCGATCGCCTGCATGCAGTGCGAGAAGCCGCCGTGCGTGAAGGTGTGCCCCGTGCGCACCACCTACCGCGAGGCCGACGGGCCGGTGGTGATCGACTACAACTGGTGCATCGGCTGCAAGATGTGCATGAACGCCTGCCCCTACTGGGCGCGGCGCTTCAACCTCACGACGCCCGTCCTTCCGAAGAAGGACATGAACCCGGTGACGCACTACCTCGGCAACCGGCCGCGGATGCGCGGCGTGGTCGAGAAGTGCCACTGGTGCCTGCAGCGCACGCGGCATGGCCGCTACCCGGCCTGCGTGGAGGTGTGCCCGGTGGGCGCGCGCAAGTTCGGCAACCTGCTCGACCCCGAGAGCGAGGTGAGCAAGGTGCTGGCGCGCAAGAACGTGTTCAGGCTGAAGGCCGAGCTGAACACCTTCCCGAAGTTCTTCTACTTCTACGACTGACAGGAGCGGCACCGTGCTGACGCGATTCGTTGCCGACTACATCCGCTACGTGCTGAAGGGCGGCGCCAAGTTCTATGCCTGGATGGGCCTGCTCGCGCTCCTCATCGCGGGCATGCTGTACGTCTACTACCTGCAGAACACCGAGGGCCTGATCGTCACCGGCATGACGAGCCAGATCCACGATGGCCTGTACCTCGCCAATCTGGTGTTCCTGGTCGGCGTGGCGGCCGGCGCGGTGACCATCGTGTTCCCGGCCTACGTGTACCACCACGAGGGCATGCACAAGGTCACCGTGCTCGGCGAGATGCTGGCCATCTCGGCGGTGATCATGGTGATGATGTTCGTGTTCGCCCACATGGGCCGGCCCGATCGCCTGTGGCACATGATTCCGCCGCTGGGCATCTACAGCTTCTCGTCGATGCTGGGCTGGGACGTGCTGGTGCTCAACGGCTACCTGTTCCTCAACGCGATCGTCGGCTTCTGGTACCTGTACGCGCAGTACACCGGCAAGCCGGTGAACAAGCGGATCTTCATGCCGCTGGTGTACGTGTCGATCGTCTGGGCCTTGTCGATCCACACCGTCACGGCCTTCCTGCTGGCCACCAACCCGTCGCGCCCGATGTGGTTCCACAGCATGATGCCGATCCGCTTCATCGCCACCGCGTTCGCGGCCGGGCCTGCGCTGATCATCATCGCGTTCCTGGTGATCCGCAGGAACACGAAGTTCTGGATCGACGACAGCGCGATCAAACTGCTGGCCACCATCGTCACCTGGTGCCTCGGCATCGCGCTCTTCCTCACGCTGTCGGAGATCGTCGTCGAGTACTACGCGCGCACCGAGCACGCCAATGGCCTGTACTACCTGATGTTCGGCCTGCACGGCCTGACGAGCCTGGTGCCCTGGTTCTGGAGCGCCGTCGTGCTGATGGTGGTGGCGTTCGTGCTGTTCCTGATGCCGGCCTTCCGCGACCCGAAGCGCCTGCCGATCCCCTGCGCGATGGCGTTCGCCGGCATCTGGATCGAGAAGGGCATGGGCCTGGTGGTGCCGGGCTTCATCCCGAGCCCGATCGGCGAGGTGACCGAGTACCACCCGACCTTCGTCGAATGGCTGATGACGCTGGGCATCTGGGCCTTCGGCTTCTTCATCCTGACCATCCTGCTCAAGGGCGCCATCGGCATCCTGCTGGGCGACATCCGATTCGGTGCCCGCCT
>JBGAMU010000032.1:0-62245 GCA_044222685.1 Burkholderiaceae bacterium | reverse complement strand
GCGGCGATCACCGGCTTGGCGAAGGCCATGCGCGTCGGGCCCATCGGACCGGGCGCGCTGCCGGTGGGCTCGAGGGTGTTGCGGCGCGCCGGGTCGCCCAATGCCTTGAGGTCGGCGCCGGCGCAGAAGGTGCCACCGCCGCCGGTGAACACCGCGACGGCGAGCGCGTCGTCGGCTTCGAAGGCCGCGAACGCCTCGCGCAGCGCGAGCGCGGTCGGGCCGTCGACGGCGTTGCGGCACTCGGGCCGATGCAGCGTGATGGTGGCGACGGGGCCGTCGATCGACGAGTTGACGGCGGCGGTGGGCGAGGGCATGGCGGGCTCCAGCGGATGTGCCAGGCGAGTGTGCCGCGGCGCGCCGCCGCCCGATCTAGATGATTGCCCGCTCGACCCAGGGCCGCTGCGTGGCCACGCGTTCGGGCGACAGCGGCGACAGGTCGAGGCTGCGGTAGCCGCCATGCACGATCCATTCGGCGATACCGCGGCCGATGCCCGCCGCGTGCTGCAGGCCATGGCCCGAGAAGCCGCAGGCGAGCAGCAGGTTCGGGCACTCGGGATGCGGCCCGACCAGACCGTTGTGGTCCATCGGATGCACCTCGTACCAGCCATCCCACGCTCCGGTGCGGCGCAGCGCCTCAAACGCCGGCACGCGGTGCGCGAGCGCCGGCCACAAGCGGTCGTCGAACTGATGCAGGTCGGGCTGGTCGAGCGGCGGATTGTCGGGGTCGTCGTCACCGTCGCCCGGCGTCCAGCCGCCGATGAAGCCAGCGCCCTCGCTGCGGAACCACACGCCGCTCGCATCGGCCACCAGCGGCGTGCGCGGCAGCGGCGTGGGGCAGCTGAACACGAACACCGTGCGCCGGCGGCCGACCACCGGCACCCGCAAGCCGGCAAGCGCACCGACCGCCTGCGACCAGGCGCCGGTGGCCAGCACGAAGGCATCGGCCTCGACACGGCTGCCGTCGTCGAGCACGACGGCGCGCAGCGGCCCCGCCTCGCGCACGAAGGCGCTGACGCGACCGATCCGCCAGCTGGCGCCGAGCGCGCGCGCCCGGTGCGACAGCGCCCGCGTGAACGCATCACCATCGAACCAGCCTTCGCCGCCTGCGCCCAGGCTGGCCAGCGCCACGTCGTCGCTGCGCAGCCAGGGCAGGCGTCGCGCCAGTGCGGCGGCGTCGAGCAGCACCACCGGTGCGCCGGCCCCGCGCTGCACGGCGTGGCTGTCGCGCAGCACCTGCGCGCCTTCGGCGGTGGTGGCCAGCATCAGGTAGCCCGACTCGACGAAGCCGAGCTCGGGCGCCGCCTCGCCATTCACCGCGAGCCACTCGCCCGGCTCGCGCAGCAGTTGCAGGCCGAACTGCGACAGCCGCACGTTGAGTTCGTTGGAGAACTGCTGGCGGATCGACGCCGCCGAGCGCGCCGACGAGGCCCAGCGCAGCGTGGGATCGGGCTCGATCACCTCGACGTCGACCGTGCGGTCGAGCCGCCGCAGGAACAGCGCGCACGCACTGCCGAGCGCGCCGCCGCCGATGACGGCGACGCGCATCAGTCGGCGAGCAACTGCCGCAGCACGTACGGCAGGATGCCGCCGTGGCGCATGTAGTCGAGCTCGATCGCGGTGTCGATGCGCACGGTGACACGCACCTCGCGCGTCGTGCCATCGGCGCCAGTGATGCGCAGGATCGCGTCGCCCTGCGGGCGCGGCTCGCCGTCGATGCGCACGTCGACCGTCTCGTCGCCCTTGAGCGCCAGCGTCTGCCACGAGTCGAGCCCCTTGAACTGCAGCGGCAGCACGCCCATGCCGACCAGGTTGCTGCGGTGGATGCGCTCGAAGCTGCGCGCCACGACGCAGCGGATGCCGAGCAGCTGCGTGCCCTTGGCCGCCCAGTCGCGGCTGGAGCCGGTGCCGTATTCCTCGCCGGCGAACACGATGGTCGGCGTGCCCTGCGCGATGTAGGCCATCGCGGCGTCGTAGATCGGCATCTTCTGGTTGCCGGGCTGGAACAGCGTGAGCCCGCCTTCCTCGCGCGAGCCGTCGGCCAGCGGCGGCAGCATCAGGTTCTTCACCCGCACGTTGGCGAAGGTGCCGCGCATCATCACCTCGTGGTGGCCGCGCCGCGCGCCGTAGCTGTTGAAGTCGACCTTGCCGACGCCGCGCTCGATCAGATAGCGGCCGGCGGGCGACGTGTCCTTGATGTTGCCCGCCGGCGAGATGTGGTCGGTGGTGATCGAGTCGCCGAAGAGCGCCATGATCCGCGCGCCGCGGATGCCGGCCAGCGCGCTGGCGCCGGCGGCCGGCGTGGCGAGCGCGAACTGCTCGAAGAACGGTGGCCGCGCGATGTAGGTGCTGTCGGGCCAGTCGTAGGTCTGCCCGGTCGAGGTGGCGATGCCCTGCCACAACGCACCGGGCTCGCGCGCCACGTTGTCGTAGTTGGCCTTGAAGGCCTGGCCGTCGAGCGCGAACTTCATCAGCTTGTGCACCTCGTCGCTGGTCGGCCAGATGTCGCCCAGGTACACCGGGCGGCCACCCTTGCCGATGCCCACCGGCTCGGTCATCAGGTCGCGCAGCACGGTGCCGGCCAGCGCGTAGGCCACCACCAACGGCGGCGAGGCCAGGAAGTTGGCCTTGAGGTTGGGGTGGATGCGCGCCTCGAAGTTGCGGTTGCCCGACAGCACCGCCGCGCACACCAGGTCGTTGGCTGTGATGGTCTCGTTGATCTCGGGTGTCAGGTCGCCGGCATTGCCGATGCAGGTGGTGCAGCCGTAGGCGGCCACGTTGAAGCCGATCTGCTCCAGGTAGGGCAGCAACCCGCTCTTGGTGAGGTACTCGGTCACCATGCGCGAGCCGGGCGCCAGCGAGGTCTTGATGTGCGGCGCCACCTTGAGCCCCGCCTGCACCGCCTTCTTCGCCAGCAGGCCGGCGGCCAGCATCACGCCGGGGTTGCTGGTGTTGGTGCAGCTGGTGATGGCGGCGATCAGGATGTCGCCGTGGTGCAGCGGCAGGCCCTTGCGCGTGGCATAACTCTGCGTCAGCCGATCGGCACTCTGGTTGAAGCCGTTGGCCGCGGGCGGCGCGCTGAACAGTTCGGCAAACTTGGTCGACAGGTGCGTGATCTCGATGCGGTCCTGCGGCCGTTTCGGGCCGGCCAGCGACGGCGTCACCGTGCCGAGATCGAGCCGGACGACGCGGCTGAAGGTGATGTCGCCCGCACTCTGCGACGCACCCGGCGCACCTGGCACGCCGTACAGCCCCTGCGCCTTGAAGTAGGCTTCGAAGCGCTCGATCTCGTCGGCGCTGCGGCCGGTGCCCTTGAAGTACTCGATCGTCTTGTCGTCGACCGGGAAGAAGCCGATCGTCGCGCCGTACTCCGGCGCCATGTTGGCGATGGTGGCGCGGTCGGGCACGGCCAGCGTGGCGGTGCCGGCACCGAAGAACTCGACGAACTGGCCGACCACCTTCTCGCGGCGCAAGATCTCGGTGACGGTGAGCACCAGGTCGGTCGCCGTGACGCCCTCGCGCAGGCGCCCGGTCAGCTCGAAGCCGACCACGTCGGGGGTCAGGAAGTACACCGGCTGCCCCAGCATGCCGGCCTCGGCCTCGATGCCGCCGACACCCCAGCCGACCACGCCGATGCCGTTGATCATCGTGGTGTGGCTGTCGGTGCCGACCAGCGTGTCGGGGTAGTACACGCCGTCGGCGCCATGCACACCGCGCGCGAGGTATTCGAGGTTGACCTGGTGCACGATGCCGAAGCCCGGCGGCACGACGCGGAAGGTGTCGAATGCCTGCATGCCCCACTTCATGAACTGGTAGCGCTCGCGGTTGCGGTGGAACTCGAGCTTCATGTTGAGGTCGAGCGCGTTCTTGGTGCCGAAGTGGTCGATCATCACCGAGTGGTCGACCACCAGGTCCACCGGCACCAGCGGCTCGATGGCCTTGGGGTTGCGGCCCAGCCGCGCCGCCACGTCGCGCATCGCGGCCAGGTCGGCCAGCAGCGGCACGCCGGTGAAGTCCTGCAGCACCACGCGGGCGACGACGAACGGGATCTCCTCCGTGCGCGTGGCCTTCGGTTGCCAGTGCGCGAGCTGGTGCACATGGGCCTCGGTGACGCGCTGGCCGTCGCAGTTGCGCAGCACGCTCTCCAGCACGATGCGGATCGACTGCGGCAGCCGCGCGACGTTGGGGTAGCGCCGCGCCAACTCGGGCAACGAGTGGAACTTGAAGTAGGCACCGCTGCGCGTGCGAAAGCGCTGCAGCGTGTCGGCGTACGGGGTGTCGATGACGTCGGTCATGGCGTGCGCTCCTGCGGTGCAGCTGACGGTGCGGGCATTCTGGCAGCCAACGCGCAGGCAGCGCCAGCGGCGTGACGGGGCCCTCCGTGGGGCGGGGTCTTGGCGTCAGCCGCGCGGCGCCGGCAGGTACCGCACGGCCAGCACGCCAGCGATTCCCGCCAGCTCGACCAGCACCGACTGCGGCGCCGGGCTGTCGATGTCGACGATGGTGTAGGCCATTTCGCCGCGCGATTTGTTGACCATGTTGTGGATGTTGAGGCCGCCACGCGCCATCGCGGTGGAGATCTGGCCCAGCATGTTGGGCACGTTGGCGTTGGCGATCGCGACGCGGAAGTCCGACTCGCGGGGCATCGACACGTTGGGGAAGTTCACCGCGTTGACCACGTTGCCGTGCTCGAGGTAGTCGCGCAGCTGGTCGACCACCATGACGGCGCAGTTCTCCTCGGCCTCGCGCGTGCTGGCGCCCAGGTGCGGCAGCGCGATCACGCCGGCCTTGGCGTGCAGCGCGGCCGACGGGAAGTCGCACACATACTGGCCGAGCTTGCCGGCCGCCAGCGCCTGCAGCACGGCGGCGTCGCTGACCACACCCTCGCGCGAGAAGTTCATCAGCACCGCGCCCGGGCGCAGCAGCGTGATGTTGGTCTCGTTCACCAAGTGGCGCGTGGCCGGCAGCAGCGGCACGTGCAGCGTGACGAACTGGGCCGACTTGAGCACCTCGTTCACGCTGGCGGCACGCTTCACCTGCGACGGCAGGCTCCAGGCCGCGTCGACCGTGATCTCGGGGTCGTAGCCGAGCACCTGCATGCCGAGCTTGATGGCCGCGTCGGCGACCAGGCAGCCGATCTTGCCCAGGCCGATGATGCCCAGCGCCTGGCCGGCCAGCTCGTAGCCGGCGAAGGCCTTCTTGCCGTCCTCGACCGTCTTGTCGAGATCGGGCGAAGCCGGGTTCAGCGCGTCGACGAACTTGAGCGCCGGCGCCAGCTGCCGCGCGGCCAGCAACATGCCGGCGAGCACCAGCTCCTTCACCGCATTGGCATTGGCACCGGGCGCGTTGAACACCGGCACGCCCCGCTGGCTCATCTGCGGCACCGGGATGTTGTTGGTGCCGGCACCGGCGCGCGCGATCGCGCGCACGCTGGCGGGAATGTCGAACGCATGCAGATCGGCCGAACGCAGCAGGATCGCCACAGGATCGGCGACGTCCTTGCCGACGCGGTACAGACCCGCCGGCAGCCGCGACAGCCCGTTGGCGGAGATCTGGTTCAACACCAGGATCGGCTGCGCCGCGCTAGCCATGCTGGGCCTCGAACTCCTTCATGTAGGCCACCAGCGCCTTGACGCCGTCGATCGGCATCGCGTTGTAGATCGACGCGCGCATGCCGCCCACCGAGCGGTGGCCCTTCAGCTGCACCATGCCGCGCGCCTGCGCGCCCTTGAGGAAAGCCTCGTCGAGCGACTCGTCCTTCAGCTTGAAGGGCACGTTCATCAGCGAGCGGTCTTCTTTCGCGACCGGGCACCTGTAGAAGGCGGTCGTGTCCAGGTAGTCGTACAGCAGGCCGGCCTTGCGGCGGTTGTGCGCTTCCATCGCAGCGAGGCCGCCTTGGCGGTCGATCCAGTGCAGCACCAGCCCGGCGATGTAGATCGCATAGGTGGGCGGCGTGTTGTACATCGAGTCGTTGTCGGCCACCAGCTTGTAGTCGAAGGCCGAGGGGCACGCGGGCAGGGCGTGGCCGATCAGGTCGTCACGCACGATCACGATCGTCAGCCCCGAGGGGCCGATGTTCTTCTGCGCGCCGCCGTAGATGAGGCCGAACTTCGACACGTCGACCGGCCGCGACAGGATGTCGCTGCTCATGTCGGCGATCAAAGGCACGCTGCCGACATCGGGTGTCCAGTGGTACTGCACGCCGCCGATCGTCTCGTTGGAGCAGATGTGCACGTAGGCGGCGTTGGCGTCGAGCTTCCAGCTGTCGCGCGGCGGGATGCGGGTGTAGCCGCTGTCCTTGGCACTGGCGGCGACGTTGACGGTGCAGTACTTCTGCGCCTCCTTCAGCGACTTCTTGCTCCACTCGCCGGTGTCGATGTAGTCGGCGCTCGTCTTGCCGCGCAGCATGTTCATCGGCACGATCGCGTTCTCGCCGATCGCGCCACCCTGCATGAACAGCACCTTGTAGTTCGCCGGCACGCCGAGCAGGTTGCGCAGCAGGCCTTCGGCCTCGGCGTGGATCGAGATGAATTCCTTGCCGCGGTGGCTCATCTCCATCACCGACATGCCCGAGCCATGCCAGTCGAGCATTTCCTCGGCCGCCTGGCGCAGCACCGGTTCGGGCAGCGCGGCCGGGCCGGCGCTGAAGTTGAAGACACGTGTCATGGCGGGTAATCCTCGATGCGGTCACGCAATGGCCGGCAGGCCGAAGGGCGCAAGAATACCGAACATTCGCGGACCGACCATGACGCTCTTCAACCTGCCCCCACGACCCGAGTACTTCGGCTCCGAACACCAGGCGTTGCGCGACACGGCGCGCCGCTTCGTCGAGGCCGAGATCGCGCCGCACGTGAATGCATGGGACGAGGCCGGCACCTTTCCGCGCGAGCTGTACCGCAAGGCGGCGGCGGTGGGGCTCACCGGCATCGGCTACCCCGAGCATCTGGGCGGCACGCCGGCCGATCTGTTCATGAGCATCGCCGCGGCCGAGGAGGTGGCGCGCGCTGGCTGCGGCGGCGTGCAGGCGAGCCTGGGCTCGCACGGCATCGCGCTGCCGCCGATCGTCGCCCACGGTAGCCCAGCGCTGCAGCAGCGCGTGGTGCCGCCGGTGCTGGCCGGCGACAAGATCGCCGCGCTTGCCATCACCGAGCCCGGCGGCGGCTCCGACGTGGCGGCGCTGAAGACCACCGCGGTGCGCGACGGCGACCACTACGTGGTGAGCGGCGAGAAGACGTTCATCACCTCGGGCATGCGGGCGGACTTTCTGACCGTGGCGGTGCGCACCGACCCGGCGAACAAGGGCCCGGGCGGCGTGTCGCTGCTGGTCATCGACGGCGACACGCCCGGCCTGACGCGCACCGAGCTCGAGAAGATGGGCTGGTGGTGCAGCGACACCGCGCACCTGCACTTCGACGCGTGCCGCGTGCCGGTGTCGAACCTGGTGGGCGCCGAGGGCGAGGGCTTCCGCGCCATCATGCACAACTTCAACGGCGAGCGGCTGATGATGGCCGCCATGGCCTGCAGCTACGCCGAGGCCTGCGCCGAGGAGGCGCTGGCCTGGGCGCGCGAACGCCGGACCTTCGGCGCACCGCTGTCCGAACGCCAGGTGATCCGCCACAAACTCGTCGACATGGTGACGCGCATCGAGGCCGCGCGCAGCGTGGTCTACGACCTCACCTTCCGCCTGCAGCAGCGCCTCGGCGACCCGAAGGAGCTGGTCGCCCGTGCCTGCATGGCCAAGGTGCTGGCGACGCAGGCGATGCAGTTCTGCGCCGACCAGGCGGTGCAGATCCTCGGCGGCATGGGATTCATGCGCGGCACCAAGAGCGAGCGCCTCTATCGCGAGGTGAAGGTGATGATGATCGGTGGCGGCTCGGAGGAGATCATGAAGGATCTTGCCGCGCGTCAACTCGCCATCTGAGGTGCCGACCATCGCTCACAATGCCGGCATGAACCGCATCGGCATCATCGGCGGCAGCGGTGTCTACGACCTGCCGGGCCTGACCGATACGCGCTGGGTGCGCGTCGATACGCCCTGGGGCGCGCCGTCCGACGAGATCTTCCTCGGCACGCTGGACGACGCGCAGCTCGCGTTCCTGCCGCGCCACGGCCGCGGGCACCGCATTCCGCCGTCGCAGGTGAACTACCGCGCCAACATCGCGGCACTGAAGAGCGTGGGTGTCGTCGACGTGCTGTCGGTCAGTGCGGTGGGCGGCCTGCGCGCCGACCTTCCGCCCGGCACGTTCGTCGTGGTGGACCAGTACATCGACCGCACCACGCGGCGCGAATCGTCGTTCTTCGGCGAGGGCCTGGTCGCGCACGTGGCGATGGCGCACCCGGTGTGCGCCCGGCTTTCGTCGCACCTGGCGCGCACGCTGCGGGCGCGCGCAATCCCGCACGCGGTGGGCGGCACCTACGTCTGCATCGAAGGCCCGCAGTTCTCCACGCTGGCCGAGAGCCGGCTGTATCGGTCGTGGAACTGCGACGTCGTCGGCATGACCAACCTGCCCGAGGCCAGGCTCGCCCGCGAGGCCGAGCTCTGCTATGCCAGCGTGGCGATGGTGACCGACTTCGACTGCTGGCATCCGGAGCACGATGCGGTGACCGTGAGCGCGATCATCCAGGTGCTGCTGGCCAATGCCAGGCAGGCGCGTGAGGTGGTGGCCGATCTGGCGCCGGCGATTGCCGGCGATGTGCATGCAGCGAACTGCGCCTGCCGTCACGCGCTCGACCATGCACTGATCACTGCAACCGACAAGCGCGATCCGACAATGATCGAGAAACTTCGCGGCATCGCCGGCCGCGTATTCTGAGCGACGCCGACGTGCCATGCTGCTGAACGGCCGGCCCACCCGCACGATCTGGCCAGAAGGCGAGACCGTGGCGGTGATCGACCAGCGCGTGCTGCCGCACCGTGTGCAGATCGCCGTGCTGCGGCGGCTGCACGATGCTGTGCACGCCATCGCCGACATGACCGTGCGCGGCGCGCCGCTGATCGGCGTGACCGGTGCCTATGGACTCGCGCTGCAGGCGCGCGCCGATGCCGCCGATGCGGCGCTGGCGGCCGCCGCGCACGAGCTCAAGTCCGCACGTCCGACGGCGGTGAATCTCGCATGGGCGGTGGACCGCGCGCTCGCGCATCTGCAGCCGCTCAAGCCTGCCGAGCGCGCCGCGGCGGCGTGGGCCTTCGCGGCACGGCTGGCCGACGACGACGTGGCGGTGAACACGCGGCTCGGCGACCACGGCCTCGTGCTGCTGCGCGAACTGGCCGGCCGCAAGCGCGGCGGCGAGCCGCTGCGGATCCTGACCCACTGCAATGCCGGCTGGCTGGCCACGGTGGACTGGGGCACCGCGCTGGCGCCGGTGTACCGCGCGCAGGCCACGGGGCTGCCGCTGCACGTGTGGGTCGACGAGACGCGGCCGCGCAACCAGGGCGCCAGCCTCACCGCGTTCGAGCTGCGCGAGCAGGGCATGCCCCACACACTGATCGCCGACAACGCCGGCGGCCACCTGATGCAGCGCGGGCAGGTCGATGCGGTGATCGTCGGCTGCGACCGCGTGACCGCGCGCGGCGACGTGGCCAACAAGATCGGCACGTATCTCAAGGCACTGGCGGCGCACGACAACGGCGTGCCGTTCTACGTGGCGATGCCCGTGTCGACGCTCGACCGCGCGCTGCACGACGGCGTGGCCGAGATCCCGATCGAAGAGCGCAGCGCGCGCGAGGTCACCCACCTGAGCGGCCGCAGCGCCGACGGTGCGCAGGTGGAGGTGCAGCTGGTGCCCGACGGCACCCCGGCCGCGAACCCGGCGTTCGACGTGACGCCGGCGCGGCTGGTCAGCGCGCTGATCACCGAGCGCGGCGTCGTGCCCGCGACGCGCGAGGGTATCGACAGCCTGTTCGCGGAGGTGCCATGAAAGCGCCGATCGTCGAAGACCGTGCCCTGCGCGAAGACCTGATCGATGTGGTGGTGCGGCTCGATGCACTCGGACTCAACCGCGGCAGCACCGGCAACGTCAGCGTGCGGGCAGGCGACGGCCGGGGCTGCTGGATCACGCCCACCGGCATGGGTGCGGCGGGGCTGACCCCCGATGACCTGGTGTACCTGGGCGACGACGGGAGCGCGCGCGGCGCGTGGCAGCCGTCGAGCGAATCACCTTTCCACCGCGCGATCTACGCCGCCCGTCCCGACCTGCAGGCCGTCGTGCACGTGCACTCCACACATGCCACCGCGCTGGCCAGTCTGCGGCGCGGGCTGCCGGCCTTTCACTACATGGTGGCGGTGGCCGGCGGCGACGACGTGCCGTGCACGCCATACCACCTGTTCGGCACCAAGGCTCTGTCGCAGGCGGTGGCACAGGCCTTCGCCAAGCGGCACGCCTGCCTGATGGCCAACCACGGCCTGGTGGCCGGTGGCACCTCGCTGGCGCATGCGCTGAAGGTGACGCTCGAGATCGAGTCGCTGTGCGAGGCGTACCTGAAGGCCCTGGCGGTCGGCGAGCCGGCGATCCTGTCGCAGGACGAGATGGCCGCGGTGATCGAGCGCTTCAACAGCTACGGGCAGGCGCGGCGCTGAGCGCCGCATCACGCATCGCCTGCAGCGGCTTCGAAGTGTGGGATATGCCTGTGCCGTGTGCGCAGTAGCATCGGCTCCACAGCCACAAGCTGGAGAACGCCATGACGGCCGCGGCCGAAGCAGCGCCCATGCGCGCCCTGCCGGTTGCCGAGCGCATCCCCACACTCGACATCGTTCGAGGTTTCGCGCTGATGGGCATCCTCATCATGAACATGCCCGGCTTCTCGAGTTCGTTCTTCGCCGAGGCCGATGGCTCGCACCTGTGGTCCGGACGGGTCGACCAGATGGCCGAGCATGTGCGCGAGGCGCTCTTCTCCGGCAAGTTCAACAGCATGTTCAGCCTGCTGTTCGGCATTGGTTTCACGATCCAGTTCCAGCGTATGCAGCAGCGCGACCCCGCGCACGCCATGGGGCTCTACCTGCGGCGCCTGCTCGCGCTGCTGGGGTTCGGCCTGATCCACGCCTGCGTGTTCTGGCCCGGCGACGTGCTGCACAACTACGCCATTCTCGGCATCGTGCTTGTGCTCGGGCTGCGCCACGTGAGCGACCGCGGCCTCGTCGCTCTGATCGTGGCCTGCCTGCTGTACCCGGCGCTCAACGGCATGCTGCGGTTGGCGGTGATGAGCCAAGAGATGGTGGCCGAACGCGTGCGGCTGGAGCAGGCGCTGGCCGCGGCCGACCAGATCGCGTACGGCCAAGGCAGCTTCTGGGACATGGTGCAGCAGAGCGCGCGCACGATGGCCTACTTCTACGGCGACTGGCTCAGCCTGTGGGGCGCCCTTGGCTGGTACGTGATGCTCGGCATGACCATGCTCATCGGCGTGCTCGCCGGCCGGCGGCGCTGGGTGCAGCGCGCCGACGAGCTGATGCCGCAGATCCGCCGCTTGATGTGGTGGGCACTGGCTGTCGGACTGGCCTGTGGCGTCGCATTCACGGTGATCTTCGAGCTCAACCGCTTGCCCGGCCCGTCGCCGATCAAGGTGCTGGGCAGCGTGTGCTATGGCCTCTCGCGCGTGTCGCTGATGCTGTTCTACGTGCTCGTCATCGTGCGGCTGGCACACACCGCGTCGGGTCGCCGTTGGCTCAAGCCCTGGGCGCTGGCGGGGCGACTGCCGCTGACCAACTACATGTTGCAGACGGCGATCTGCATCACGCTGTTCCGTCATTGGGGCTTCGATCTGTGGATGAAGGTCGGGCCGGCCGCCGGGCTGCTGCTGTCGCTGGCGATCTTCTTCGGGGTGCAGGTGCCGTGGAGCGCATGGTGGCTCAAGCGTCACGAGCGCGGGCCGATGGAGGCCCTGTGGGCGTGGCTCACCTACGGGCGCGTGCGGCCGGCTTCCGACCCGAGCAAGGCCGCGCCGATCTGACCGTGCGGTCGCTGCTGCGGCGGTCAGGTGCGGCGATCAGGTGCGGCAGCGCTGAGCCCTGCGGCGATCACCGACCCAGCAGGCCCTTCAGTTTGTCGCGCACCTTGTCCTGCGGCGTCTGCTGCGGCGCCGAGGCCGCGCCACCGGCGGCCGATGGCGCACCGATGCCGAGCTTGCCGCCGATCTTCTCGGCCAGCTTGTCCTTGATCTTGTTCTCCACCGCGGCGGCAGCGACGCCAGACCACTGGATCTTCCAGTCGATCGCCTCGAAAGGCCCGGCCAGCTGAACCGGCACCGTCACGCCTTTCAGCGCGGCGAGTTCGGCGCCCTCCTGACCCTTGGTGGTGTCGACCACGGTCGCGCGTGCCGTGTAGTCCATGGTGCCGCGGCCGATGTCGAAGCGACCGGCGCCACCGATGCGCAGGAACGGGCTCTTCACGTCGAGATCGTCGCTCTGTGCCACGCCGCCGGCGATGCGCGCGCTCGCGGTCATCTCGGAGAAGTCGGTCTTCTCGGTGGTGCGGGCCTTGGTCACCGCGTCCTGCTTCATCGACAACGCGGCCTTGGCCTGGCGCAGCGACTGCGCGAGGTTGAAGCCCTTGACGGCGCCGTTGCGCAACTGCAGCGCGGTGGTGCCGGCCAGATTGCTGCGCAGGGCGCCGACAGTCGCGCCGCTGGTCGTCACGTCGGCCGTCACGCGACCGGTGCCGTCGAGCAGGTCCTTGCCGGCCACGTCCTTCAATAGCGCGTTGACGTTCACGTTGTCGGCCGCCAGCTTGACGGCGATGCGCTTGCTCTTGGCCTCGGCGGTGCCGCTGGCATCGATGCTGCCGTTCCAGGCGCGCCCGGCCAGCCGCTGGATGCGCAGCAGGCCGTTGTCGAGCGTGGCGTCGATCTTCACATCGGCCACCCTGTACTGGCGGAAGGCGAACGCCGCGGCGCTCAGGTTGAACTGTCCGTTCAGCGCGTTCAGGCCGTCGAGCGCCACCGGCGCATCGGCTGGCGCGGGGCCGGACGGCGCCGAGGCCGCGGTGGCGGGCGCGAGCACCTTGTTCAGGTCCAGGCTGTCGAAGCGCGCCACCGCCTTGATGGTCGGCACCGCGCCGCCGAGCGCCGCCTGGCCGCTGCTGTCGAACTTGTTGGCGTTGGCGTTCAGCGCGCCGTCGAGCTTCCACTGTGCGGCCTTGGCATCGGCCTGCGCGCTGCCGCGCACCGCCAGCTGCAGCGGCTGCAGGCCCGGATCGGCCAACGCGGCGCGCAGGTCGATGTGGTCGAGCGCGACCGCGCCCTTGCCGGCGTTGAGCAGCACGTCGGACTTCAGCGTGCCGTCGATCTTGCGCTGCTGCATCTGGCCCTGCAGCGACATCGACACGCCCGGCAGCCGCAGCGCGTCGAACTGGCCGCTCGGCGCGCCCGACTGGAACTTGCCGGCCAACGTGGTGGGGCCGCTGACCTTCACCTGCCCGCTGAGTGCGCTGCCCTTCAGCGACTTGGCGTCGACCGCGAGTTGCGGCCAGTCGAGCGCCAGCTCGAACGGTGTGTCGGCGCCCTGGCGGCCGGCCAGCGCAAGCTTCAGCGATTCGAGCTCGAGCTTCTGTCCCGCGGTGCTGAACAGCAGCTGCTTGACGCCGAGCGACGACGGCGCCAGCACCAGCGCGCCGCGTGAACCGCCCTTGACCGCCAGCTGCAGGCCCTGCGCGCGCACGGCGCTGCCGTCCCAGGCGAGGGCACCCTCGACGCCGAGCGACAGCGCCTTGAAGCCGGCGCCATCGACCTGCGCCGCGAGCTTCATCGCGCTCAGCGCGACGGCGTTCTTGTCGAGGTCGAGCGCCAGCGTGGTGCTGCCGTCGAGCGCCAGCGCCAGCGCCTCGGGTTTGCTCAGCTGCACGCTGGCGCGCAACGTCACCGGCGTCTCGCCGCGGTTGGCCAGGCGGCCGGTCTTGAGCGACTGCACGACCACCTCGCCCTCCAGCGGCGCCATCGCATCGCGCAGGCGCAGCCGCACATCGTCGAGCGTGATCGCGCTGATGTCGAAGCGCATCGACTGTCCGGCGCCGGCCGGCTCGGCGGGCTTGGGCTGCGCAGCGGGCGCGCCGGACGCGCCAACCAGGTCGTCGATGTTGCGCGCCCCCTTGGCGTCGCGCGCGTAGACCGCACGCACGCCGCGGGCGCTGACGCGGTCGATCACCAGCTGCTTGCGCAGCAGCGGCAGCGTCTCGACCGACAGCGACAGCTCGTCGACGGCGGCGAACTCGTCGGCGCGGTTGTGTTCCGACAGCCGCGCCTTGCTGATCTTGACGGCCAGGCGCGGAAACACCGACAGCTCGATCGGCCCGTCGATGACCAGCGTGCGCTGGCGCTCTGTCTTCATCCAGTCGATCGCCAGCGACTTGTACTTGTTGGCGTCGAAGGTGGCGATCAGCACCCCGGCGGCCACCACGACCAGCAGCACGAGCACCCCGAGCGCGATGAGGAGGCGGCGGATCCAGGGCGAGTTCATGGCAGTCGGTGCGCAGGGCGACGAGGTGACGCGCGCATTGTCGCGCGCCGTCAAAGGCCACTTGAAAGGTGATGCAACGGCGCGCGCGGGCGCGTGCGGCTTCAGGCCTGCGCCTTGCCGGGCTCGGGCACCACCGCCTGCCGATAGGCGTGCCAGCTGGCATGCCCAAGTACCGGGCCGACCACCAGCAGCCCGAGGAACCACGGCAGCATCGCCAGCACCACCAGCGCGGTGAGCAGAGCGCCCCACAGGATCATCACGCCCGGCTGCGTGAGCACCAGCCGCATGCTGGTCAGGCCGGCGGTGATGGCGTCGCTCGAACGGTCGAGCATCATGGGGATCGAGATCACGCTGACGGCGAAGATCAGCCCGGCAAAGATACCGCCGACGATCACCCAGGCGATGATGAAGTCGGTGTTCTTCGGATCGAACAGGGCGAGGATCGATCCCTTGAAATCAGGCATGCCGTCGAAGCTCAACGCGAACACCACCAGCGACGCGCGCGCCCACAGCATCTCGAGCACCAGCAGCACGACGCCGAATACGCCCATCGTGGACAGCCGGTTGCGCCAGACCATCGCGGAGTCCATCAACATCGGCTGGTCGCCCTGCTCGAGGCGGCGGCTCGCCTGATACAGCCCGAGGGCCAGAAAGGGGCCGACGAGCAGGAAGCCGGCCGACAGCGCCAGCACGTAGGCCGGTGCATGCTTGAACACGGTCACCAGCGCCCAGCCCATGCCGACGAAGCAGGCGCCGTAGAACAAGCCGATCAACGGGCAGCGGATGAAGTCGCGCCAGCCGAGTTGCAGCCAGCGCAGCGGCGCGCCCAGCTCGAGCCGGTTGAGCTGCGTGCTGAACAGCGGCGGCGCATCGGCAACGGCGGGTTCATCGGTCATCGGGGCGCAGTGTCGCGCAGACCGGAGCGCCGCGCCATGCGGCATTCCCCCACCAACCCCGACCCTCAGGCGCGCCGCACGCGCCGCAGTTCGTCGACGATCAGCCCGATGGCGCCCGCCGTGATCGCACTGTCGGCCACGTTGAACGCCGGGAAGTGCCCACCTGGGAACAGCGGCGACAGGAACGGCCAGTGGAAGTCGAGGAAGTCGACCACGTGGCCGTGCAGCACGCGGTCGATCACGTTGCCGAGCGCGCCGCCGAGGATCAGGCTGATCGCGATGCAGAAGAGCGTCTGGTCCGGGTGCCGGCGCAGCATCCAGACGATGAACACCGACGCCGCGAGGCCCAGCGCGGTGAAGAACCAGCGCTGCCAGCCCGCGGCACCGGCCAGGAACGAGAACGCCGCGCCGCTGTTGTGCGCGCGCACGAGGTTGAAGAAGGAGGTGACGGGGCGCGACTCGTGCAGCATGAACTGGCCGACGATCAGCGTCTTGGTGACCTGGTCGAGCACGATGACGAGCAGCGCCACGCCGAGCCACAGCGCGAGGCTGGCGCTGCCGCCGCTGCTACGGGCCATGCTCACGCCACGGTGCGGACTTCGCCCGCGCCATACAGGTTGCTGACGCAGCGGCCGCAGATCGTCGGGTGCGCCGGATCGGCGCCGACGTCGTCGCGGTAGTGCCAGCAGCGCTCGCACTTCGTGGCCGTGCTGGGCGCGACCTCGATGCGCAGCGCTTCGCTGTCGGCCAGCGTGGCGGCCGACGTGATGAAGACGAACTTCAGCGCGTCGCCCAGCGTGTCGAGCAGCGCGCGGTCGTCTGCCGGCACGTGCAGCACCAGCGTGGCCTGCAGCGACGAGCCCACCTGGCCGGCGGTGCGCAGGTCCTCGATCGACTTGTTGGCGGCGTCGCGGATCTCGCGGATGCGCGCCCACTTGGCGAGCAACGGCCCATCGGGCGGGTCGAATTTCCAGTAGGTCTCGGTGAAGATCGAGTCGCCGCCGCCTAGCACTTGCCAGGCCTCCTCGGCGGTGAAGCTCAGGAACGGCGCCATCCAGCGCAGCATCGCCTGCGTGATCTGCCACAGCGCGGTCTGCGCCGAGCGCCGCGCCAGCGACCTGGGCGCGGTGGTGTACAGGCGGTCCTTCAGCACGTCGAGATAGAACGCGCCGAGGTCCTCGGAGCAGAAAAGCTGCAGCTTGGCTACCACTGGGTGGAACTCGTACACCTTGTAGTGCCCGCCGTCGAACACGCCGCGCGCGGCGTCGAAGGTGCCGACGAACTCGGCCTGCACCTCGGCGGCGCGCGCCAGCGCCCAGCGGTCGATCTCGAGCAGCTGCGCGGTCGGTACCGCGTCTGCAACGGGATCGAAGTCGCTGGTGTTGGCGAGCAGGAAACGCAGCGTGTTGCGGATGCGACGGTAGGCGTCGACGATACGCGCGAGCACCTTGTCGTCACCGGCGATGTCGCCCGAGTAGTCGCTGGCCGCGACCCACAGCCGCAGGATCTCGGCGCCGAGCTTGTTGCTCACCACCTGCGGCTCGATGCCGTTGCCCAGGCTCTTGCTCATCTTGCGGCCCTGGCTGTCGACGGTGAAGCCGTGCGTCAGCAAGCCGCGGTAGGGCGCGCGGTCGAAGATCGCGCAGGCCAGCAGCAGCGACGAGTGGAACCAGCCGCGGTGCTGGTCGTGGCCTTCGAGGTAGAGGTCGGCCTCGGGGCCGCTCTCGTGGTGCGTGGGTCGTCCGTCGCTGGTGGCGTGGGTGCCGCGCAGCACGTGCCAGAAGGTCGTGCCCGAGTCGAACCACACCTCGAGGATGTCGCTGCTCTTGGTGTAGTGCGCCGCGTCCTCGGGCCCGAGGATCTGCTCGGTGGTGACGCGGCTCCACGCCTCGATGCCGCCCTTGTCGACGATGTCGGCCGCCTGGTCGAGGATCGCCATCGTGCGTGGATGCGGCTCGCCGGTGTCCTTGTGCAGGAAGAACGGCAACGGCACGCCCCAGCTGCGCTGCCGGCTGATGCACCAGTCGGGCCGGTTGGCGATCATGTCGCGCAGCCGCGCGCGGCCGTTCTCGGGGTAGAAGCCGGTCGCGTCGATGGCGTCGAGCGCCAGCTGGCGCAGCGTCTTGCTCGCCTTGTCCTTCGTGAAGATGCCGTCGCCGGCGTCCATGCGCACGAACCACTGCGCGGCGGCCCGGTAGATCACCGGCGTCTTGTGGCGCCAGCAGTGCGGATAGCTGTGTACCAGCGAGTCGGTGGCGAACAGGCGGTCGGCCTTCTTCAGCGCCTCGATGATCACCGGCACGGCCTTCCAGATGTCCTGCCCGCCGAAGAGGGCAAAGTCTGCGGCATAGCGGCCGTTGCCCTGCACGGGGTTGAGGATATCGTCGACCTTGAGCCCGTGCGCGACGCAGGAGTTGAAGTCGTCCAGGCCATACGCCGGCGACGAGTGCACGATGCCGGTGCCGTCGTCTGCCGTCGCGTAGTCGGCCAGGTACACCGGCGCCAGCCGCGCATAGCCCGGGTCCGCCTCGGCCAGCGGGTGATGGAAGCGGATGCCACCGAGCTTGTCGCCGCGCGTCGTCGCGAGCACGGTGCCGGGCAGGCCGTAGCGCGCGAGGCATTTCTCGACCAGCGTCGCCGCCAGCACCAGCAGGCCGCGTGGCGTGTCGACCAGCGCGAACTCGAGGCCTGGGTTCAGATTCAGCGCCTGATTGGCGGGGATCGTCCACGCAGTGGTGGTCCAGATCACCGCGAACGCGTCCTTGTCGAGCGCATCGAGCCCGAACGCGGCCGCCAGCTTGCCTGGCTCGGCGCACAGGAAGCCGACGTCGACCGTCTGGCTCTTCTTGTCGGCGTATTCGATCTCGAACTCGGCCAGTGAGCTGCCGCAGTCGAAGCACCAGTACACCGGCTTCAGGCCGCGATAGACGAAACCGCGCTCGATCACGCGCTTGAAGGCGCGGATCTCGCCGGCCTCGTTGGGCGCGTCCATCGTCGCGTAGCGGTGCGCCCAGTCGCCGATCACGCCCAGGCGCTGGAAGTCGGCCATCTGGATCGCGATCTGCTCGGTCGCGTAGGCGCGGCTCCTGGCCTGCATCTCGTCGCGTGACAGGTTGCGGCCGTACTGCTTTTCGATCGCGTTCTCGATCGGCAGGCCGTGGCAGTCCCAGCCGGGGATGTACTGCGCGTCGAAGCCGGCCAGCTGGCGCGCCTTGACGATCATGTCCTTCAGCGTCTTGTTGACCGCGTGACCGAGGTGGATCACGTTGTTGGCGTACGGCGGGCCGTCGTGCAGCACGAACAGGGGCGCGCCGCGGCGCGCGACGCGCAGGCGCTGGTACAAGCCGGAGTCGTTCCAGGCCTTGGCCCAACCCGGCTCGCGCTTGGGCAAGTCGCCGCGCATCGGGAACGGCGTGTCGGGCAGGTTGAGGGTGCGGCGGTAGTCGGTCGTGGCGTCGGTTGTCATGGCGGCTCGCGGCGCCGGATCGTCGGCGCGGGGTTGGCGGCTGTGCGGGCCCGGGGCAGGGGCGCCGCGGCTCGGAGCGGTTCAGCGTGAACCGGAGCGAATTCGGTCGCGCGTGGTCTGGCGCCGCGTGGCGGTGTGCACGCGATATTCGTCGAGCAGGGCCATGCCGGAACACATGGCCTCGATTCTACCCAAGGGGCCGCCGGGCACCGCGCGAGGACGGCGTATCGCCGACGGTTCAGGCCCGCGAGGCGGGCGCTTCGGTGGCGAACCAGCGCCGGGCCTGCGCGGTGTCGGCGGCGATCGCCGCGCGCAGCTCGTCCAGCGACGCGTAGCGGCGCTCGTCGTGCAGCTTGGCCAGCAGTTCGACGCGGATCAAGCGGCCATAACCGCCTTCGGGCCCGAGCGCCGCCGGCCAGTCGAGCACGTGCGTCTCGAGCAGCACGCGGCCGCTGTCGTCCACCGTCGGGCGGCTGCCGAGACTGGCCACGCCGGGCAGCGCGGTGTCGCCCAGGCCGAGCACGCGCACGACGAAGATGCCCATCGCCGCCGGTTTTGGATGCGCGAAGCGCAGGTTCAGCGTGCGAAAGCCCAGCTCGCGGCCGAGTTTGCGGCCGTGCTGCACATGGCCGCTGATGCTGTACGGCCGGCCGAGCAGCGCGGCGGCGAGCGGCATGTCGCCGGCCGCGAGCGCGGCGCGCACGGCCGAACTCGACACACGGGCGCCGTGAACCTCGTAGCTCAGCATGCGGGCGACATCGAAGCCGAGCGCGTCGCCGGCGGCGTCGAGCATCGCGTAGTCGCCGGCGCGCTTGGCACCGAAGCGGAAGTCGTCGCCGACGAGCACGTAGCGCGCATGCACGCCGGCCACCAGCACCTGCTCGACGAAGGCCTGCGGCGACAGGCCGGCCAGCCGCGCGTCGAAGCGCAGCACCACGGCCTGGTCGATGCCGCAGCGCTCGAGCTCCGACAGCTTGTCGCGCAGCGTCGCGATGCGCGCCGGCGCCGACATGACGGCCCCTGGCCCCGGCGTACCGGGTCCGCCCCCCGAGGGGGCCGGCGACGGGCTTCGGAGCGGCCGTGCGCCCGTCGCCGCGGTACTGGCGGCCCGTTGCGCGAAGAAGTCGCGCGGGTGCGGCTCGAAGGTCATCACGCAGCTGGCCACGCCGCGGTGGCGCGCCTCGTTGGTCAGCAGCGCCAGCATGGCCTGGTGGCCGCGGTGCACGCCGTCGAGGTTGCCGATGGTCAGCGCGCAGGCGGGTGCGATGTCGGGGTGGTGGAAGCCGCGGAAGACGCGCATGCACCGATTATCCCGGCCCGCGCGGCACCAGCACGCGCCGCAGCACGGCGGCCAGTTCGTCCAGCTCGAACGGCTTGGACAGGTAGTCGTCCATGCCGGCGGCCAGGCAACGCTCGCGATCACCCTGCACGGCGTTGGCCGTCAGCGCGACGATCGGCAACCGGGCGCCGGTGTCGTGCTTGCCCGCGGCTTGCTCGGCCAGGCGCCAGCGTCGCGTCGCCTCGAGTCCGTCGAGCTCGGGCATCTCGCAGTCCATCAGCACCACGTCGAAGCGCTGCTGCCGCAGGCGTTCGAGCGCGGCGAGGCCATCGGTCTCGGTGCTCACCTGCCAGCCCAGATGTTCCAGCATGGCCTGGGCGACCATGGCGTTGACCGCGTTGTCCTCGACCAGCAGCGCGGCACCGCGAAGGGCGTCCGAGGCCGCCGCATCGGGCGGTGCTGCGGCCGCGCCGGTGGCTTCGGCCGGCGCCAGCTGCTGCGCGCGCAGCGAGAACTCGAAGCAGGCGCCGTTGGCGTCGGCCGCCGGCAGCAGCACCACGTCGCCCCCCATGGCGCGCGCCAGTTCGCGCGAGATGGTCAGGCCGAGACCGAGACCGGCGCCGGCCCGGCGCACCGAACCCTGCTCGAAGGCGTCGAAGATCGCCGCCTGCTGGTCGGCCGGCACGCCGGGGCCGCTGTCGCAGACCGTGAAGCGCAGCCGGCCGTCGTCGTGGCAGGCGCGCAGGCTGACCGTGCCGCGGTCGGTGAACTTGATCGCGTTGCCGATCAGGTTGTGCAGCACCTGTTTCAGGCGGCCGACGTCGCCGCGCAGATGCCGCGGCAGCGCGGCGTCGAGCTGCACGTCGAAGCCGAGTCCCTTCTTGCCGGCGGCCGGCTGCTGCAGCTCGATCACGTCGCGCAGGGCGGCGGCCAGCTCGAACGGCTGGTCCTCGATGTGCAGCTTGCCGGCCTCGATGCGCGACAGGTCCACCAGATCGGAGATCAGCTGGCGCAGATGGCGCGCCGAGCGCGCGATCGTGTCGAGCTGCGCGTGCGACGCTTCGTCGGTGGTGCGCGATTGCATCAGCTGCGTCATGCCCATGATGCCGTTGAGCGGCGTGCGCAGCTCGTGGCTCACCGTGGCGAGGAAGCGGCTCTTGGTCGCGCTGGCGTGTTCGGCCAGCAGCATCAGGCGCCGGCTCTCCTGCGCCACGCGGGCCTGTTCGAAGCGCCGGCGCTGCAGCTCGGTCCAGACGCGTCGTGCGCGCGTGGCCTCGTGAATCAGCACGGCGAGGTAGATCGCGCCGCCGACCGCACCGACGGCGCCGGCCACGTCGGCGCGCGCCGCCAGCACCGCGATGCCCGGCACCAGCAGCCCGGCGGTGAAGACGACCACGGCACGCACGTGAGCATAGAGGGTCATCGCGCCAACCGCAGCGACGCTGAAGATCGTCACCAGCACCAGCGTCTGTTCCAGGCCGCTGGTGACGGGCAGGAAGAGCGGCCCGATCGCGGCCCAGCTGAGCGAGTCGAGCGCCAGCAGCGCGAGGCCGCGCCGGCGCCAGTGTTCGGTCTGTGCCGGCGGCGGGCGCAGGCGCGCGAAGCGGCGCACGTCCCACAGGCGCAGCAGCCCGCAGCCCGAGCGGACGGCCAGCCAAAGGGCCGCCGTCAGGCTGCCGGCGTGCCACACCGACCAGGCGAACAGCGGGCAGTACGCGAGCCCGGCCACGATGCCCATGGCGGCCAGCTGATGCAGCGAGATGACGCGCTGGTGGTCGATCAGCCGATCGATCGACTCCGGCTGCGCCGGTTCGGCCGACGCGAAAGCCGGCGCACCGCCGGTACCGCCGGCACCGCCGGCCGCGCCTGGTGACGCATTGCCGTTGCCGCTCGGGCGGCTCATGTTGTCGTTGCCGGGCCACGCGCGCAGCGTTGCCCGCCGCTGCACAGCGGCAGAACCATCGTTGACATTCCCCCGCAGGCATTGTCGCGCCGGCTGAAGCGGCCGGGCAATCAGGGCATATCCGCGACTTGGCGCGGACGCAGCGGCGGCTGCGCGGTTCCGGTGGCGCAGCGCACGGCGTTGACCACGGCGCGCGCCGTCACCTCGGCGGCCAGCGTGCCGAGCACGGTCATGTCGCCGGTCTTGCCGCTGGCGCCGGTGGCCAGCGCGAACAAGGTGTCGCCATCGGCCATCGTATGGATCGGGTTGATGCTGCGCGCCAGGCCGTCGTGTGCCATCGTGGCCAGCTTGGCCGCCTGCGCCTTGGTCAGGCGCGCATCGGTGGCGATCACGCCGATCGTCGTGGCCATGCCGGCGATGGCGCGCGCGGGCAGCTCGCCGCGCGCCATGGCCGCGGCGGCGCTGCGCGGCCGGCCGTGGTCGTCGCGCGTGCCGGCGATCACCGCACTGGTGGCCGGGTCGATCACGTCGCCGGTGGCGTTGACGGCGATCAGCGCAGCCACCGTGATGGCGCCCACCTTGATCGACGCGGTGCCGATGCCGCCCTTCATCGCGCGATCGATGCCGAACAGCTTGCCGACGCTGGCACCGGCACCGGCGCCGACGCTGCCCTGCGCCGGTGGCGCGGCAACGGCAGCGTCGCAGGCCGCGTAGCCGGCGGCCGCGTCGGGGCGGATCGATCCGTCGCCGACCCAGAGGTCGAACAGCACCGCGGCCGGCACGATCGGCACGCGTGCCGGGCCGACTGCGATGCCGTGGCCGCGTTCGTCGAGCCAGCGCATCACGCCGCCGGCCGCGTCGAGCCCGAACGCGCTGCCGCCGGTGAGCAGCACCGCGTGCACCTGCTCGACCAGGTTGTCGGGTCTGAGCAGGTCGGTCTCGCGCGTGCCCGGCGCGGCACCGCGCACGTCGACGCCGCAGACTGCGCCGCCTTCGCACAGCACGACCGTGCAGCCGGTGGGCCGGCGCGTGTCGGTGAAGTGGCCGACCCTGAGGCCGGCGACGTCGGTGATGGATCCGGGGTGCATGCCGTCAGACTACCGTATCCGTGTCAGCAGGCCAGCGCCACGCCGTGGTCGGACGGATCGGTCAGGATCTCGAACGCGCAGCGGTCGCTCACCAGCGTTTCGCGCGCACCACCCTCGGCATGCTCCAGCAGCAGTTCGCAGTGCGCGATCTTGCTGTTCAGGCAGTGCTTGATGCCGCCGGGCGGATTGGCGTAGCGCAGGCCGACGAAATCGCCAGCACGTGCCGACACGCGCCCCTGCACGCGCAGAGCCTCGTCCGCGCTGTCGAAACGCCACTCGAAGTCCTGCACCGACGCCCGCGCACGCAGCGAGCGCCACAGTCCGTTCAGGCGATGCTCGCGCCCGCGGTGGCGCAGCACGAGCGGCGTGATCCAAGGCGTCCACCATGGCCCGACCCGCAGCTTGGCCGAGGCCGCTTCGAGGAAGCTGTCGTCGTGGTCGTCGAAGCCGACGACCTGGCCCCAGGCGTAGCGGTCGGTGTGTTGCCGGCCCCAGTTGTGGTTCTGGCTGCCGGGCCAGTGCTCGACCTCCAGCGTCTGGCCGTCGATGCGCAGGTGCCCGCTGAAGTGCAACGAGGGCTGGCTGACCAGGCTCTTGGCCTTCGGGAATCCGCCGTCGTACAGCGACGGCGGCAACAGCAGCAATGCCGGCGCGGCGCCGGCGCAGCTCAGATCCCAGTCGATGCGATGCGGTCCTGACTCGCAATGGCCTTGCGCTGCGTGTTCGTCGAGGACGGCTGCGGGCAGCGTGACGCGCAGCGCCTGGTCGTCGAAGTGGCACTGCGCAAGCGGCCACTCCTGCTTGACCGCCACGTGACGGTCGCGCTCGCCGTCGAACACGATGGCCCAGAGCTCGCCGAGCGCGGCCTGCGGGCGGCCGCGCGGGCTGAAGATGGTGTGGCGCACCCAGAACGCCAGCCGCCGGGTCGGATGGTTGGCGCGGACGAAGTAACTCTCGTAATGGCCGTCGGTCGAACCGGCTCGGTGACGCAGCCTGTTCGCCTGTCCGGCCTGCATGCCGCGGTCAGGCGAACACGCCGGCCGTGTCCTGCATGCGGCACGACACCTCGCCGAGGTGGTGCATCGTGTCGCCGAAGGCCATCTCGAGCATGGTGAGGCGCTTGAAGTAGTGGCTGCCGGCGTATTCGTCGGTGACGCCGATGCCGCCGTGCAGCTGCGTGCACTGCTGGCCGACGAAGCGCATCGACTGGCCGAGCTGCACCTTGGCCTGCGACAGCGCGCGGCGGCGTTGCGCAGGATCCTGCGCCAGCTTGAGGCTCGCGTAGTAGCTCATCGAGCGGCCGAGTTCGAGCTGCATCTTCACGTCGGCGATGCGGTGGCGCAGCGCCTGGAAGGTGGCCAGCGTGGTGCCGAACTGCTTGCGCGTGTTCATGTACTCGACGGTGAGCAAGACGTACTGCTCCATCACCCCCACCGCTTCGGCGCAGGCGCCCGCGATGCCGACGTCGACGCCCTGCTCGAGCAGGGCATGGCCGTCCTCGGCGATCAGCGCGGCCGGCGCGTTGGCGAGTTTCAGCTCGCCGGCACGGGCGCCGTCCTGCGTCGGGTAACCCTGCACGGCGACACCGGCAGCCTTGGCTTCGACGATGAACAGGCCGATGCCGCGCACGTCGTCGGCCGCTCCCGACAGGCGCGCCGGCACGATGAACGCGTCGGCCTCGTCGGCCGCGGGGACCACGCTCTTGTGGCCGCCGAGCGTGTATCCCGCGCCGGTCTTGGTGGCGGTGGCGCTGACCTGATGCCAGCGGTAACGCGCCGCGCGTTCATGCAGCGCGAGCACCACCAGCGTCTCGCCGCTGGCGATGCGCGGCAGCCAGGCCGCCTGCACCGCCGCCGGCGCGGCCGCCAGCAGCGCCGGCGCCACCAGCGCGCCGGCCGCAAACGGCGCGTTGACCAGTCCGCGGCCGAGTTCCTCCATCACCACCATCGCCTCGACCGGGCCGAAGCCCATGCCGCCGTGCGCCTCCGGCACGGCCAGGCCGGTGAGGCCGAGTTCGGCGAGCTCACGGTAGACGTCGCGGGTCTTGCCGCCGGCCTTGGCGATGCCGTGCCGGCGCTCGAAGGTGAAACCCTTCTCGACCCAGCGCGCGACCATGTCGCGCAGCGAGAGTTGATCGTCGGTGAAGTTGAAGTCCACGGTTCAGCTCCCGAGTACGGTTTGGGCCACGATGTTTCTCTGCACCTCGTTGCTGCCGCCGTAGATGGTGGTCTTGCGGTAGTTGAAGTAGGTGCTGGCCAGCGGCGCGCAGATGCCGAAGCGCACGTAGTAGTCGCCCTGCCAGCCGGCCTCCATCGCCTCGCGCACATAGGGCAACGCGAACGGGCCGGCGGCGAGCATCATCAGTTCGGTGTAACGCTGCTGGATCTCGCTGCCCTTGATCTTCAGCAGGCCCGCGATGTCCAGGCTCTGCTTGCCGCTCTTCTCGGCGCTGAGCACACGCAGCACCATCATCTCGAGCGCGACGATGTCGACCTCGAGCAGCGCGATCTGGTCGCGAAAGCGCGCATCGTCGAGCACGCCCTCGGCCTTGGCGATGCGCTTGAGCCGCTCGAGCTCGCGCTTGGCGCGGTTGACGTCGGCGATGCCGGTGCGCTCGTGCGCGAGCAGGAACTTGGCATACGTCCAGCCCTTGTTCTCCTCGCCGATCAGGTTCTCGGCCGGAACCTCGACGTTGTCGAAGAACACCTCGTTCACCTCGTGCTCGCCGTCGAGCATGATGATCGGCCGCACGGTGACGCCCTTGGATTTCATGTCGATCAGCAGGAAGCTGATGCCCGTCTGCGGCTTGCCCTCGGTGCTGGTGCGCACGAGG
This sequence comes from Burkholderiaceae bacterium, assembly GCA_044222685.1. Taxonomy (GTDB): domain Bacteria; phylum Pseudomonadota; class Gammaproteobacteria; order Burkholderiales; family Burkholderiaceae_C; genus JAEUPI01. Next base: position 36,339 of record JBGAMU010000032.1, on the reverse strand, counting down.
CAGAAGATCCATTCGCCGTACTGGCCCAGCGTGGTCCAGGTCTTCTGGCCGTTGACGATGTATTTGTTGCCCTGTCGCTCGGCGCGCGTCTTCAGGCTCGCCAGGTCCGAGCCCGAGCCCGGCTCGCTGTAGCCCTGGCTCCACCACACCTCGCCGCTGGCAATGCCGGGCAGGAAGCGCTTGTGCTGCTCCGGCGTGCCGAACGCCATGATCACCGGCGCCACCATGACCGGGCCGAACGGCACGATGCGCGGCGACCCGGCCAGTGCGCATTCCTCCTCGAACAGGTGGCGCTGCACGGCGGTCCAGCCCGGGCCGCCGAACTGCGCCGGCCAGTGATAACCCAGCCAGCCTTTCGAGCCGAGGATCTTGGCCCAACGCTGCATGTCGTCGCGGCTCAGGCGCAGCGCGTTCAGCACCTTGTGGCTGATGTCCTTGGGCAGGCTCTCGGCCACCCACTGGCGGATCTGCAGCCGGAAGGCTTGTTCCTCGGGCGTGAAGTTCAGGTCCATGTGAAAGTCTCCTGCAGCCGCATCTTGTAGCACGGCCGCTCGTGCGCGGGCTGTCCGGCGGGCGACAAACCCATCCTGCCTATCATCGCGCGAATGACAACACACGAGGGCCGGGCGGGATTCGGCGCCACCGTATCGGCACTCGCGATCGGGCAGGTGCTGTCGTGGGCGGTGCTGTACTACGCGTTCACCGCCTTCGTGCTGCCGATGCAGCGCGAGTTCGGCTGGGACAAGCCGACGCTGATGGGCGCGTTCACGCTCGGGCTGGCGGTCAACGGCGTCACCACCTATGCGGTCGGCGCCGCCATCGACCACGGCCGGGCCCGCGCGGTGATGGCCGGCGGCGCGCTGCTCGCCGGGCTGGGCTGCATCGGCTGGAGCCGTGTCAGCGAGCCGTGGATGCTCTATGCCTGCTGGGCCGTGCTCGGCGCAGCGATGTCGGCCACGCTGTACGAGCCGGCCTTCATGGTGCTGACCAAGCGTTATCCCGAGCGTTTCAAGGACGCGATCACGCGCCTGACGCTCGTCGGCGGCTTCGCCAGCACGCTGTGCTACCCGGCGGTCTCGGCGCTGATCGGCGGCTTCGGCTGGCGCGGCGCGCTGGTGGCGATGGGGCTGGTGCTGGCGCTGGTCGTCGCGCCGCTGCACCTGTGGGCGCTGCGCGGGCCAGCGCTGCCGCCGCGCGTGGCCGCGCCGGACGCCGTGGCCGACGCCACGCTGCACGAGGCGCTGCGCCACGGTGCGTTCTGGCTGCTGACGGCGACCTTCACGCGGTACGCCTTCGTGTCGGCCGCCTTCTGGGCCCATGTGATGCCGGCGTTCGCGGCCAAGGGCTTCAGCGAGGTGGCAGCCACCGCGGTGCTGGTGTGGTTCGGCCCGGCGCAGGTGCTGGGGCGCTTCGTGCACGCCGTGGCCGGGCGCGGTGTGCGGCTGCGCGCGCTGGGCGTGGTGGTGCTGGTCGCGATGCCGCTGTCGCTGGTGCTGTTCGCCTACGGCGGCAGCGTGCCGGTGATGATCGGCTTTGCGATCGTCTTCGGCGTGGCCAACGGGCTGGTGACGATCGTGCGTGGCGGCCTGGTGCCGGAATACTTCGGCCATGCGCACATCGGCCGCATCAGCGGCGCGATGTCGGCGGTGGCGCTGGTGGCACGCGCTGCGGCGCCCTGGTCGGCGGCGCTGGTGCTGGTGGCGATCGGCGACTACCGCGGCGTGATGTGGCTGCTGGCCGCGCTGGGGGTGGCGGCGGCGGTCGCGTTCTGGCTGGCGCGGCCGCCGGGCGGCGGGCGCTCGACACAAGCCCTGCACTGACCCTGACCGTGACGACGCGGCAGTTGGCGTCGGCAGGTCCAATACTGTATAAACATACAGTATCTATTGGACCTGACCGATGGCTTCCCATGCCGTGCCCGGGGGCGTGCCGGCGTATGCCGAGCTGCACTGCCGCAGCAACTTCAGCTTCCTCACCGGGGCGTCGCATCCCGAGGAACTGGTCGCGCGTGCCCACGAGCTCGGCTACACCGCGCTGGCCATCACCGACGAGTGCTCGTTGGCCGGCGTGGTGCGTGCGCACGGGCAGGCCAAGCGGCTCGGTCTGCACCTGATCGTCGGCGCCGAGATGCGGCTCGCGCCGGCTGCAGCCGGCGGCGAAGCCGGGCCGCGGCTGGTGCTGCTGGCGCAGTCGCGGCGCGGCTACGGCAACCTGGCGCAGTGGATCACCGTGGCGCGTCGGCGTGCCGGCAAGGGCGCGTACGTCGCGCAGACGAGCGACCTCGAAGGCCGCGTGCCGCATGCGCCCTACCTCGCCGGTCTGCCGGACTGCTTTGCACTGCTGGTGCCCGATCCGCACCAGAGTGACGAATCGCTGTTCGCGCAGGCGATGTGGCTGAAGACCTGGTTCGGCGTCGAGCGCTGCGCGATCGCTGTGGAGCTGCTGCACCGTGCGCACGACGCCGCACTGCTCGAGACGGTGCAGAACGTGGCGGAACTCACCGGCCTCGAGCGGGTGGCGGCCGGCGACGTGCTGATGCACAGCCGCGCGCGCAAGCCGCTGCAGGACGCGCTCACCGCGACGCGGCTCGCCAGGCCGGTGGCCGATTGCGGCTTCGCGCTACAGCCCAATGCCGAGAACCACCTGCGCACGCGTGGCCGGCTGGCGGCCTTGTATGCCGCGCCGTGGCTGCAGGCCAGCGTGCGCATCGCGGCGTCTTGCGCGTTCTCGCTCGACGAACTGCGCTACGAATATCCCGAGGAGATCGTGCCCGAGGGCCACACACCGGCCAGCTGGCTGCGCGCGCTGACCGAGGCCGGTGCGGCGAGACGCTTTCCAGGCGGCATGCCGGCCAAGGTGCGCGACGCGATCGAATACGAGCTGGCGCTGATCGGCAAGCTGAAGTACGAGCCGTACTTCCTCACCGTGGCCGACGTGGTGCAGTGGGCGCGCGACCAGGGCATCCTGTGCCAGGGCCGCGGCAGCGCGGCCAACTCGGCGGTGTGCTACTGCCTGCACGTGACCGAGGTTGACCCGGCGCGCATGAGCCTGCTGTTCGAGCGTTTCGTCAGCGCCGAGCGCAACGAGCCGCCGGACATCGACGTCGACTTCGAGCACCAGCGCCGCGAAGAGGTGATCCAGTACATCTTCCGCAAGTACGGCCGGCATCGCGCCGCGCTCACCGCGGTGGTGATCAGCTACCGCCCGCGCTCGGCGCTGCGCGACGTGGGGCGCGCGCTCGGCATCGACCTCGATCGCATCGCCGCGGTGGCGCGCGGCCAGCACTGGTTCGACGGCCGCGAGATCAGCGCCGAGCGGCTGCGCGAGAACGGCTTCGACCCCGACTCACCGGTGTGTCGGCTGTGGGTCGAGCTGACGCAGGCGCTGATCGGCTTTCCGCGCCACCTGAGCCAGCACCCGGGCGGCTTCGTGATCGCGCGCGACGACGTCTCGCGGCTGGTGCCGGTGGAGAACGCCGCGATGGCCGATCGCACGGTGATCCAGTGGGACAAGGACGATCTCGATACGCTGGGTCTGATCAAGGTCGATGTGCTGGCGCTCGGCATGCTGAGCGCGATCCGGCGCGCGCTGCAGTTTGTGGCGCTGAAGCACGGCGTCGCCGAATTCAGGATGCAGGACGTGCCGGCCGAGGACACGGCCGTCTACGACATGCTGTGCCGCGGCGACAGCGTGGGCACCTTCCAGGTCGAGAGCCGCGCGCAGATGAGCATGCTGCCGCGCCTGCGGCCGCGTTGCTTCTACGACCTGGTGATCGAGGTCGCGATCGTGCGGCCGGGGCCGATCCAGGGTGGCATGGTGCATCCCTACCTCAAGCGCCGCAGCGGCGAGGAGGCGGTGGACTATCCGAGCGATGAGGTGAAGCAGGCCCTCGAGCGCACGCTGGGCGTGCCGATCTTCCAGGAGCAGGTGATGCAGCTGGCGATCCTGGCCGCCGACTTCACGCCCGGCGAGGCCGACCAATTGCGCCGCGCGATGGCGGCGTGGAAGCGCAAGGGCGGACTCGGCCCGTTCCACGCACGGCTGGTCGGCCGCATGGTCGAGAAGGGTTATCTGCGCGAGTACGCCGAGCGCATCTTCAAGCAGATCGAGGGCTTCGGCGAATATGGCTTCCCGGAGAGCCACGCCGCGAGCTTTGCGCTGCTGGTGTACGTGAGCGCGTGGCTGAAGTGCCATCACCCTGATGCGTTCCTCGCCGCCCTGCTGAACAGTCAGCCGATGGGTTTCTACGCGCCGGCGCAGCTGACGCGTGATGCACGCGCGCACGGCGTGCAGGTGCTGCCGGTCGACGTGCTGCGCAGCCAGTGGACGAGCGTGCTCGAGCCTGCCGCCGACGCGTTGTGGCCGGTGCGGCTGGGCTTCAACCGGCTGCTTGGCTTCGAGGAGGACGCGGCGTTGCGCCTGGTGGCGACACGCGAAGAGAGCGGCTTCGACAGCGTGGAGGATCTGTCGCGGCGTGCCGGCCTCGATGCCCGCGCGCTGCAGCTGCTGGCACAGGGTGACGCCCTGCGGCCGCTCACCGGCCACCGTCACCAATCGGCCTGGGCTACCGCCGGGGTCGACACCCGCGCCCCCACGATGCTGGCGCGAACGCGCACGCACGAGGCGCAGGCCGAGCTGGCTGCGCCCGAGCTGGGCGAGGAGCTGCTCGCCGACTACCGCAGCACCGGGCTGTCGCTGAAGAACCATCCACTGGCCCTCTTGCGCGACCGCCTGGCCGAATACCGCGTGCAGACCGCGTCGTGGCTGCACGGCTGCCGCTCGGGACAGCTGGCGCGCGCCAGCGGCCTGGTCACCCATCGTCAGCGGCCCGAGACGGCCAAGGGCGTGGTATTCGTGACGCTGGAGGACGAGACGGGCACCGTCAACGTGATCGTCTGGCCGCAGGTGGCGCGGGCGCAGCGCCAGCCGCTGCTGGCGTCGACCTTGCTCACCGTCTACGGCGTCTGGCAGTGCGAGGGCGAGGTGCGCCACCTGATCGCCCGCAAGCTGGTCGACCACTCGGCGCTGCTGCAGGGGCTGGTGGCGAAGAGCCGCAACTTCCATTGACGCACGCACCAAAGACAACGGCCCGGGTGGAACCCCGGGCCGCGGTGCGGAGGTCAGTCGAGGCTATCAGCCCTTGCTGTCCTGCGCGTCGTGCTTCTGGCGGTAGATGCGCTTGCTCTGCCGGTTCTCGCTGCGCTGCACGCGCGCCTGCTCGGCCGCGCCCACGTGGCCGTCGGCGCCGGCGCGCGCTTCCTTGCGCGCCACGCGCGACTGGCCGCGTTCGAGGCGGGCGGCCTCGCGGTGGGTCAGCTCGCCGCTCTTCAGCCCGCTCTCGATGCGCTGCTGCTGATGGATGTTGCGCTGCACTTCGGCCTGCATGCGCTGCGACGACGCCGAGTTCGGGTTGCCGGTGACCGCGTTGTGCTTGGCGTCGTAGATGTCCTTGCTCGTCTTGTTCTGCGCGGCGTTCAGGCGCGCCTGTTCGGCGGCGCTCAGCTTGCCGTCCTGCAGTGCGTTGGCCTGCATGTGGTCGACGCGCGCCTGCTCGCGCTGCAGCGTGGCGGCCTCACGCGTGTTCAGCGCGCCGGACTGCAGGCCCTGCTCGATGCGGGTCTCCTGGTTGATGTTGCGCTGCACCGTGGGGGCCGCGGCCTGGGCGAAGGCGCCGCTCGAGGCAGCGAGCAGGACGGCGATGACAGTCGGCGTGAATCTCATGGTTGTGCTCCTTGTTCGTGGGATTCGAGATCGGATTCGGGTTGTCGAACCGCCGTCGTACAACGCCGGACGCCGCCGGCTGTTGACGCCGCGCGACCCGCTTTCGGGTGAAGATTTGTTGCACGAAGGGTGTCCGGACGTATCGCCCGACTGCGCGAAAATGCGCCCATGACCACGCAAGCCATCACCCGCGAGCTGCGCGACTGGATCATCGCGCAGGCCCGCGCCGGTTGCCGCCCCGAAGACGTGTTGCAGTCGATGCGTACCAGCGGCTGGGACGAGGACACCGCGCTCCACGCGCTCGAGACCACGCTCGAGGACTTTCTCAAGGACCACGCGCAGGCCAACACCCTGCCGCCGCCGGTGCCGGTGCCGACGCCCGATCTCGCCGGCTCGCCGACGGTGGTGCACGCGCTCGACCGCGACGTGAAGATCCTGCTGGCGATGCAGAGCCCGCGGCTGATCGTCTTCGGCGGCCTGCTGTCGGACGAGGAGTGCGACGAGATGATCGCGCAGGCCTCGCCGCGCCTGGCGCGTTCGGAGACGGTGCACAACCCGAGCGGCGGCAGCGAGGTGCACGACTCGCGCACCAGCGACGGCATGTTCTTCGAGCGCGGCGAGTTCCCCTTGTGCGACCGCCTCGAGCGGCGCATCGCCGCGCTGGTGAACTGGCCGCTGGAGAACGGCGAGGGCCTGCAAGTGCTGCGCTACCGGCCGGGCGCCGAATACAAGGCCCATCACGACTACTTCGACCCCGCGCAGCCCGGCACGCCGACCATCCTGCAGCGCGGCGGCCAGCGCGTCGGCACCATCGTGATGTACCTGAACACGGTGCCCAAGGGTGGCGGCACGTCGTTCCCCGATGTCGGCGTCGAGGTGGCGCCGGTGCGCGGCAACGCGGTGTTCTTCAGCTACGACCGCGCGCACGTGGTGACGCGCACACTGCACGCCGGCACGCCGGTGGTCGAGGGCGAGAAGTGGGTCGCCACCAAGTGGCTGCGGGAGCGCGAGTTCCGCTGAGGCGCCCGCCTGCGCCGACTCAGCGCGGCGTGCTGGGTGTGGGCACGCCGCGCAGCGCGGCGAACGGACTCATCTGCGCGATGAGTTCCCACTTGCGCTCGTCCCAGGTCTGTGGCCCCTGCAGCGGCCAGCGTTCGATGACCGGGTCGAGCTCGGTGCGCGGCAGCCGCATGAAGCCGGGTTGATGCTGGCGCAGGATCCACAGCCCCTGGCACAGGCGTCGCGGCAGCTGTGCCCGGACCAGCGGTGCCCAGTACACGCAGGCGCGCTGGTGCCAGAACGTCTGGCGTTCGAAGTGCACGCGTCCGGCAATGCCGGACTCCGGTGGGAACAGCAGATCGCTGTCGGCCGTACGCAGCACCGCGAAGGCCAGGTCACCCGGCGTCGCGCCACGATCGGCGTAGACGATGATCACGCGCTCGATGTCGGCCGCGGCCACACGGTCGATCTCGCGACCGTCGCGCTCGACGACCAGATCGCCAGCCCGCCACAGCGTCTGCCACATCGGCTTCATGCCGTTCACGGTAGGCCGATTGCCGGCGCCGCGCTGTGACCAGCGGCGTCGACATGCAACCGCCGATTCAGATCGTCACCACCTCGCCGTGCTGCGGCACACGCACCGGCCAGCGCAGCTCGTCCTGGATGCGCAGGCGCAGCGTGTCGGCGGCATCGGGCTCGCCGTGCACGACGAAGGTCCGCGCCGGCGGGGCCTTCAACGCGCGCAGCCAGCGCAGGATCTCGTCGCCGTCGGCATGGCCCGACATGCCCTCGAGCGTGCTGACGTCGGCACGCACCGGCACGTACTCGCCATGGATCTTCACCTCGCTGGCGCCGCCGACCAGGCGTGCGCCGCGGCTGCCGCCGACCTGGAAGCCGGCGAACACGATGTGGTGCTGCGGGTGGGGCGCCATCGCCTTCAGGTGGTTCAGCACGCGGCCGCCGGTGGCCATGCCGCTGGCCGAGATGATCACGCTCGGCCAGCGTGAGCGAGTCAGGCGCAGCGACTGCGCGCCGGTCGTGACCAGTTTCACGTCGTCGCACAGCGACTCCACTTCGGCCGCCGGCACCCGCAGCAGCCGGCGGAACTGGCGGTAGACGGCGGTCGCCTCGACCGCCATCGGGCTGTCGAGGAACACCGGCAGGTTGTGCGGGATCTCGCCAGCCGCCTTGAGCCGCTGCAGCAGCAGCAGCAGCGCCTGCGCGCGGCCGACGGCAAACGAGGGCAGCAGCACCGAGCCACCGCGGTGGATGGTCTCGCGCACGATCTGCCCGAGCAGCGCCGACGGATCGCCGGCCGGGTGACGTCGATTGCCATAGGTCGACTCGACGATCATCGTGTCGGCCTCCGTCAGCGTTTGCGGCGGCGGCATCAGCAGGTCGTCGCGCCGCCCGAGGTCGCCGGAAAAGACCAGCCGGTGATCGTCCGCGACCAAGGTGACCGCGCAGGCGCCGAGCAGGTGGCCCACCGGCGTGAAGCGCAGCCGGGCACTGCCGATCGTGGCCTCGCGGCCCGGAGCCAGCGGGCGCATGCGCGACATCACGCGCCGCACGTCGGCGCGCGTGTACAGCGGCAGCGCCTTCTCGTGCCGCGACGTGTGGTATCGATTGGCCCGGCGCGCGTCCTCCTCCTGCAGCTCGGCACTGTCGAGCAGCAGCACCTCGGCCAGTGCACGCGTGGCCGGCGAGGCATAGACCGGCCCGCTGAAGCCCGAGCGCGCCAGCAGCGGCAGGTAGCCGCTGTGGTCGAGGTGCGCGTGGCTGAGCACGACGGCATCGATCGACCGCGGGTCCACCGCCATCGGTGCCCAGTTGCGCTCGCGGAAGGTCTTGAAGCCCTGGAACAGCCCACAGTCGAGCAGGATGCGCGTGCCACCGGCATCGACCAGGTGCTTGGAGCCGGTCACCGTGTCGGCGGCGCCGAGAAACTGGATCTGCATGCTGTCGGTCCGTTCAGGCGGGGCGGCCAAGGTCGTGCAGCGCGGCCGACTCGAAGCGCCAGGCCCCGCTTTCGGCCTGCAGCATCGCGCGCAGCAGCGCCTGCGCCACGGTGCCGGCCTCGATCGGGCGCACCGACTTCGGTATCAACGCGCCGAGCGGACCGGTCAGCAGGGCTGCGACACGCTCGCCCGCCCGCAGCGGCTGGTCGAGCGCGGCACGGTCGCCGAGCAGCAGCGAAGGCCGCACGATGATCACGCTGTCGAATCCGAGCTCGATCACATCGGCTTCCATCTCGCCCTTCACGCGGTTGTAGAACACGGTCGACTTCGGGTTGGCACCCAGCGCCGACACGACGCCAAGCCGCGTGGCGCCGGCCGCGCGCGCGGCACGCGCGAACGCCACCACCGCATCGTGATCGACGGCGCGAAAGGCCGCCTGCGAGCCGGCCACTTTGATCGTCGTGCCCAGGCAGCAGAAGGCATCGTCGGCGGCGGGCAACTCGGGCAGGCCGCGGCCGTAGTCGACGACGACCTGATTGACGCCGCTCAAGGTCGACAGCGCCGGCGACGGGTTGCGCACCAGCGCGTGCACCGCGCCGACCGCGCGTTCGGCCAGCATGCGCTCGATCAGCGCGCGGCCGATCAGGCCGGTGGCGCCGGCCACGAGGGCGCTGCGGCGACGCGGCGGGATGGCGAAACCGGGAGGCGGCATGCGGCGATTCTGCGCGACCCGGTCGTCTGCACTCAATCCGGTTGGATCAAGCTGTTCGCGCTTAGGCATTTTCCGCAGCTTGTTGGCTGCCGGCGGGGTGCCTAGACTGCAGCCACGATGCAAGCCGCCCAGAACGATCTGATCACCCGCATCGGCCCTGGCACGCCGTGCGGCGCGCTGATGCGCCACTACTGGCAGCCGGCCGCACTGGTGGACGAGTTCGATCCGCGCATCGATCCGCGCATGGCCCATCGTCCGGTCAAGGCCGTGCGACTGCTCGGACAGGACCTGGTGCTGTTTCGCGACGCGTCCGGTCGCTGGGGCCTGCTCGACCGCGATTGCCCGCACCGCGGCGCCGACCTGGCCTTCGGCCGGCACGAGGGCGACGGTTTGCGCTGCCCGTTCCACGGCTGGAAGTTCGACGCCGCCGGCACCTGCCTGGACACGCCGGCCGAGCCGATGGGCTCCACGCTGTGCCAGCGCGTGCGCCAGCGCAGCTATCCGGTGCTCGAGCGCGCCGGCGTGCTGTTCGCCTGGCTGGGCCCCGAGGGCAGCACGCCACCGGCGCTGCCGGCGCTGCACTGCTTCGAGGCGCCGGCCACCCACAGCTTCGCGTTCAAGGGCCAGTGGCAGTGCAACTGGCTGCAGGCCTTCGAGGTCGGCATCGATCCGGTGCACACCTCGTTCCTGCACCGCTTCGAGCGCGACGAGGACGGCGCCGAGACGAGCAAGGCCTATGGCCGGCAGTTCCGCGCGCCGAGCGTCGGCGACGTCGACGGCCAGCGCTGGCCGATGACGCGGGTGATGCGCGAGGTCTGCTCGCCCGAGATCCGCCACGAGGAGGCCATGCCCGGCGTGACGAAGCTGACCACGCTGCGGCTGATCAACGAGCGGCTGACGCACGTGCGCGTCACGCACGCGATCTTTCCGTACACGTTCGTGATTCCGCTGTCGCCGACGATGACGATCACGCAGATGCACGTGCCGGTCGACGACACCCACACCTATTGGTACAGCTTCTTCACCAGCTTCGCCGATCCGGTGGACAAGGACACCATGCGCGCGCAGCGGGCGGCGACCATGACGATGCCCGACTACGTGCCGAAGAAGGGCCGCCACAACGACTGGGGCTTCGACCCGGAGGATCAGCGCACGCGCACGTTCCTCGGCATGGGCGAGGACGACATCAATCTGCACGACCAGTGGGCGGTGGAGAGCATGGGCGCGATCCAGGACCGCACGCGCGAGCACCTGGGCACCAGCGACAAGGTGATCATGGCGCATCGCCGCACGCTGCTGAAGGCGATCGAGACAGTGCAGTCCGGCGGTCGCCCGCCGATGGCGCTGGATGCGGCGCAGGCTGCCGCGCTGACCGGCCCCGACACGATCGACTGCATCGCACCGGCCGACCGATGGGAGGCCTACTGGCGCGAACAGGTCGCTGCCAAGTACCGCGGCGCCTCGTGGCTGGCCGCGAACGCCGCCGCCACACCGCAGCCTGCGGGCACCGAGGCGCGCGGATGACGTCGTTCGCGCAGGCCTGCGGCATCCACGACATGCCGCGGGCGGCGGCGTGCGAGCAGCTGCTCGAGCGCGTCGCGTCGCAGGGCATCGAGCGTGTGCGCATCGGCTGGTGCGACCTGCACGGCGTGCTGCGCGGCAAGACGCTGATGGCCGGTGCGCTGGCCGACGCGCTCGACAGCGGCGTCAGCCTGGTCAGCACCGTGATGCTGAAGGACACCTCGGACCGCACGGCGTTCGCCGTGTTCGACGGCACACTCGCCGCATCAATGCCGGGGTTCGGCTTCGCCAACAACCTGGTCCTGTTGCCCGACCCTTCCAGCTTCCGGGTGCTGCCGTGGGCGCAGGGCACCGGGTGGCTGCAGGCTCAGCCGTGGTTCGACGACGGCACACCGGTGGCGCTCGACACGCGGCGCGCCCTGCAGGCTGCGCTGTCGCGACTGCGGGCGGCAGGCCTGGCCTTGCGCTGCGGGCTCGAGGTCGAGTTCCACATCTACCGCATCGACGATGCGCGGCTCGATCCCCAGCGCGCCGCCTGGCCGGGCGAGCCGCCGGCGGTGTCGATGATCCACCCCGGCTACAACCTGCTGGCCGAGGGCTGGGCCGACCTGGCCGACGAGCCCCTGGCCATCGTGCAGCGCACCGCGCAGGGCCTCGGGCTGCCGCTGCGCTCGCTCGAGATCGAGCTCGGCCCCAGCCAGGTGGAGGCGGTGTTCGATGCCACCGATGCGCTGACCGCGGCCGACCACATGGTGCTGTTCCGCAACGGCGTGCGTCAGGCGCTACGGCGCGCCGGCTATCACGCCAGCTTCGTCTGCCGGCCGCCGTTTCCCAACGTGATGGCCAGCGGCTGGCACCTGCACCAGTCGGTGGTCGACGCGACCAGCGGCGTCAACCGCTTCTGCCGCGATACGCCGGCGCCGGCATCGTCGCCGGCCGATGCCGGCCACACGTTGTCGCCGCTCGGCGAGCAGTGGCTGGCCGGTCTGCTCGAGCACGCGCGCGGCATGTCGGTGTTCTGCACGCCCACCATCAACGGCTTCGGGCGCTTCCGGCCGAACGCGCTGGCGCCGCAGTCGGTGCTGTGGGGCCGCGACAACCGCGGCGCGATGCTGCGCGTGCTCGGCCGCTGCGGCGACGCCGCCACCCGCATCGAGAACCGCATCGGCGAACCCTGCGCCAACCCCTATCTCTACATGGCGGCGCAGATCCACGCCGGGCTCGACGGCATCGAGCGGCGGCTGACGGCACCTCGCGCGACCGACGCGCCTTATGCCGGCGCCGGACCCGCGCTGCCGACCAGCCTGGAGGAGGCGCTCGCCGCGCTCGATGCCGACGCCGCGCTGACCCGCGCGTTCGGCGAATCGCTGGTGCGCTGCGTGCAGCGCGTCAAGCGCGCGGAGTGCGAGCGCCACGCGCAGGCCGACGACAAGGACGAGTGGCAGCGCCGCGAGTATTTCGGCCGCTTCTAGAGCACAGGCCCGGCATGGTGCAGGTTCATCTCCTCGACGCGCACGGCGTGCGTTTCACGATCGAAGGCCGGCCCGGGCAGAGCCTGATGCGCGCCGCGGTCAACGCCGGCATCGACGGCATCGCCGCCGACTGCGGTGGCTGCCTCACCTGTGCCACCTGCCACGTGATCGTCGAGGCGGCCTGGGCCGATCGGCTGGCCTCGCCGTCCGCCGACGAACGGGCGATGCTCGAGATGACCGCCGCGCCACGGCAGGCGACGAGCCGCCTGAGCTGCCAGATCGGCCTGGACGAATCGCTCGATGGACTCGTGGTCCAATTGCCGCCGACGCAGTACTGACCCGGGCTTGGTGGACCCGCTCAGACAACGAGAAAGACAACCGTGACGCTGCTCGAACGACTGGCCAAGCTGTGCGCGATCGTCGCCGGCGTGCTGCTGACGGTGATCACCCTGATGACCTGCGCCAGCCTGCTCGGCCGCAACACGACGGGCTGGACGATCGTCGGTGACTTCGAGCTCTCCGGCGCCGCCGCCGGCGCCGCGGTCGCGTTGTTCCTGCCGTGGTGCCAGCTGCGGCGCGGCAACATCATCGTCGACTTCTTCACCTCGCGGGCGTCGGACCGCACCAACGAACGCTTCGACCGCATCGGCGCGCTGCTGTTCGCTGCCGTGATGGCGCTGATGACCTGGCGGACCGCGGTGGGCGGCCTCAATGCCTGGCGCACGCAGTCCGGCACGATGATGATCGGCTTTCCCGAGTGGGTGATCTATCTCGCCATGGTGCCGCCGATGGCGCTGTGCGTGGCGATCGGCATCGCGCAGGCCTGGCGCGGCTTCGTGCCGAAGGCAGCGTCATGAACCTGGGCTTGAGTCCGCTGACGCTGACGCTGCTGATCTTCGCGATCATGCTGCTGCTGATGGCGATCCGCGCGCCGATCGCGGTGGCGATGTTCGTCGCCGGGGCGATCGGTTACGTGGTGCAGGCCGGCTGGCTGCCGCTGGCCAACTTCCTGAATGCGCAGGCGTTCGCGCGCTTCGCCAGCTACGACCTGTCGGTGATTCCGCTGTTCATCCTGATGGGCAATTTCGCGACGCAGGGCGGCATCTCGCGCGCTCTGTTCGAGTTCGCCAGCGCCGTGATGTCTCGCTTTCGCGGCGGCCTGGCGATGGCGGCGGTGCTGGCTTGCGCGGCGTTCGGTGCGATCTGCGGCTCGTCGGTCGCCACCGCGGCGACCATCACGTCGGTGGCGCTGCCCGAGATGCGCCGCCACGGCTACTCCGGGCGGCTGGCCACCGGCACACTGGCCGCCGGCGGCACGCTGGGCATCCTGATCCCGCCGTCGGTGCCGTTGGTGATCTACGCCATCCTGGCCGAGCAGAACATCGCCAAGCTGTTCGCCGCCGCGATGATCCCCGGGATCATCGCGATGCTCGGCTACATGGTGGCGATCGCCATCTACGTGCGCGTCGTCCCCGGGCACGCGCCCGAGCACGACGACGACGCGCCCAAGCTGACGTTGCGTTCGCTCGGCGCGGTGGCGCCGATCGCGCTGATCTTCCTGCTCGTCTTCGGCGGCATCTACACCGGCAAGTTCACGCCGACCGAGGGTGCGGCGGTCGGCGCGGCGGCCACCTTCGTCGCCGCGCTGCTCAAGCGCGAGATCAACTGGGACAAGTTCAAGCAGTGCTTCTATGCCACCGCCGAGTCATCGGCCATGATCTTCCTGATCTTCCTCGGTGCCGACGTGATGAACTCGGCGCTGGCGCTGACCCAGGTGCCGGCCCAGCTGGCCAGCGTGGTCGGCGGCTGGGGCCTGCCGCCGGTCATGGTGGTGGCGGCGATCCTGCTGTTCTACGTGGTACTCGGCGCGGTGATGGACGAGTTGTCGATGATCCTGCTGACGATCCCGATCTTCTTTCCGATGATCATGGGGCTGGACTTCGGCATGCCCAAGGAAAGCGTGGCGATCTGGTTCGGCATCATGGTGTTGATGACGGTGGGCTTCGGTCTGCTGGCGCCTCCGGTGGGGCTGAACGTCTACGTGGTCAACGGCATGGCGCGCGACGTGCCGATCGCCGAGAGCTACCGCGGCGTCTTGCCGTTCCTGGTCAGCGACACCATCCGCACCGTCGTGCTGCTGCTGTTTCCGCCGATCTCGCTGTGGTTGGTGAAATACCTGAACTAGGTGGAAATCGCGAGCCCGCGCGGGGCTCGGGTTGGGTAAGTTCGCGCTATCCAGTCGGTCGCAAGGAGATTCATCGATGAAACGCCGTTCCCTCATTCAAGGCGCCGCCGCGGCGGTGCTCGGCACACCGGGCCTGTCGGGTTTCGCCCAGCAGTCCGTGACGCTGAAGTTCCACACCTTCATGGCGCCGCAGTCGAACGTGTGGCTGTCGATGCACAAGCCGTGGATGGAGAAGGTCGAGAAGGAATCCGGCGGCCGCATCAAGTTCGAGGCCTACCCGGCGATGCAGCTCGGCGGCACCCCGGTGCAGCTGTACGACCAGGCGCGCGACGGCGTGGTCGACGTGGTGTGGACGCTGCCCGGCAACACGGCCGGGCGCTTTCCGCGCATCGAGGTGTTCGAGTTGCCGTTCGTGATGAACAACGCCGAGGCCACCTCGAAGGCCTACTGGGAGTACTTCCAGACCCAGTGCCCCGACGAGTTCAAGGAGACCCAGGTGCTGGCGCTGCACGTGCACGGCCCCGGCATGTTCCATTCGGCCAACAAGCAGATCAAGACCTCGGCGGATCTCAAGGGCATGAAGGTGCGGGGTCCGACCCGGCAGGTGACCAAGCTGCTCGGCTCCCTCGGTGCCACGCCGGTGGGCATGCCGCTGCCGCAGATTCCAGACGCGCTGAGCAAGGGCACCATCGAGGCCTGCGTGATCCCGTGGGAGGTGGTGCCCTCGGTCAAGGTGCACGAGCTGACCAAGTTCCACAGCGAGTTCGACAGCAACGGCCCGGCGCTCTACACCACGACCTTCGTGATGGCGATGAACAAGGCCAAATACGACGGCCTCGCGCCGGACCTTAAGAAGGTGATCGACGCCAATTCCGGCCTGGCCACGTCGGCCTGGCTCGGCAAGACGCAGCAGGGCAACGACGTGCCCGGCCGCAAGCCCGCGGTCGACCGCGGCAACACGCTGTACACCTTCCCGGCGTCGGAGCGCGACAACTTCATCAAGCTGTCGAGCCACGTTGACGAGGAATGGGTCGCCGACATGGACAAGCGCGGCTTCAAGGGCAAGGCGCTGCTCGACTCGGCGAAGGCGTTGATCGCCAAGCACGGTAGATAACGCTCCCCCCGGAGCGGCCTGCGGCCGCCTCCCCCCAAGGGGCGACACCAGCGGACCGGCGGAGCCGGATCCGCGGTGTCCGCTTGAAGGGTCGTGCGGCTAGCGGCCGCTGCTCCGGCCGCCGCCACCGCCGCGGCCGGAGCGGCCGCTGGACGGGCCGCGCGAGGGGGACGAGCCGCCGGGGCCGCGCGAGGGTTGGCCTTGGCCGCTGCGAGCGGGTGGGGCGCTGCGTGAATCGCGCGAGCCGCCGCGTCCGCCGCCACCACCCCCGGGTCTGCCACCGCCGCGGCGATCGCCACCACCTCCCGAACCGCGCACGCCGATCACCATGCGGCCGAGCACGATCGGCTCGGCGCGTTCGCTGGGGTCGGGCTCGAAGCCGCGCACGGTCTCGCGCGGGATCTCGCGGTTGATCAGGCGCTGGATGTCGCGCAGGAAGAGCTCCTCGTCGACGCAGACCAGCGAGATCGCCTCGCCGGTGGCGCCGGCGCGGCCGGTGCGGCCGATGCGGTGCACGTAGTCCTCGGGCACGTTGGGCAGCTCGAAGTTCACCACGTGCGGCAGCTGGTCGATGTCGATGCCGCGCGCCGCGATGTCGGTGGCCACCAGCACGCGCAGGTCGCCGCTCTTGAAGTCGGCCAATGCCTTGGTGCGTGCGCTCTGGCTCTTGTTGCCGTGGATCGCCATCGCGGTGATGTCGTGCTTGTTCAGGTATTCGGTCAGGCGGTTGGCGCCGTGCTTCATGCGCGTGAACACCAGCACCTGGTGCCAGTCGCCCTGCAGGATCAGGTGCGCCAGCAGCTCCTTCTTCTTCTCGCGGCTGACCGGGTGCACCTTCTGCGCCACCAGCTCGGCCGGCGCGTTGCGGCGCGCCACCTCGATCAGCGCCGGCTTGTTGAGCAGTCGGTCGGCCAGGGCCTTGATCTCGTCGCTGAAGGTGGCGCTGAACAGCAGGCTCTGCTTCTTGGCCGGCACGATCGCCAGCACCTTCTTGATGTCGTGGATGAAGCCCATGTCGAGCATGCGATCGGCTTCGTCGAGCACGAAGATCTCCACGTGGCTTAGGTCGAGCGTGCGCTGGCCGTGGTGGTCGAGCAGCCGGCCGGGCGTGGCCACCAAGATGTCGACGCCGCGGCGCAGGCGGTCGATCTGCGGCTGCATGCCCACGCCGCCGAACATCACCATGCTGGCGAGCTTGAGGTGCTTGCCGTAGGTGCGCACGCTTTCCTCCACTTGCGCAGCCAGCTCACGCGTGGGCGTGAGGATCAGGGCACGGATCGGCACGCGTCCGCGCGCGTCACGCGCCGGCGTCTGCGTCGACAGGCGCTGCAGCATCGGCAATACGAAGCCGGCGGTCTTGCCGGTGCCGGTCTGCGCGCCGGCAAGCAGGTCGCCCCCGGCGAGCACGGCGGGAATGGCCTGCGCCTGGATCGGCGTCGGCGTTTCGTAGCCCTGCTCGAGCACGGCACGCAGGATCGGCTCGGCGAGGCCGAGTTCGGTGAATTTCATTCGTTGGAACGCCCGGCTTGAAGGGGCGCTGAAGGATCGGCCTGCTGCCGCGCGGAGAACCGGGGCACCAGTCGCGAAGGCAGATGGATTCGAAGGGTGTCGGAGTCGACCGCGACGACGTGACTGGTGGCGCTGTCGCTGAGCTGATTGTACCTGCGCCTCCTGCGACGCCCGGAACAGAAGACAATAGCCGGTTCACCCCTGTTTTCTTGCGAGCCCCCTCCCTTATGGCCCAGTACGTCTTTACCATGAACCGCGTCGGCAAGATCGTGCCGCCGAAGCGGCAGATCCTGAAGAACATCTCGCTCAGCTTCTTTCCCGGCGCCAAGATCGGCGTGCTGGGCTTGAACGGCTCGGGCAAGAGCACGCTGCTCAAGATCATGGCCGGCCTCGACAAGGACATCGAAGGCGAGGCCGTGCCGATGCCCAACCTGAAGATCGGTTATCTGCCGCAAGAGCCGCAGCTGGCGCCCGACCAGAGCGTGCGCGAGGCGGTGGAGCAGGGCATCGGCGGCGTGCTGGAGGCGAAGAAGCGGCTCGACGAGGTGTATGCCGCCTATGCCGAGCCCGACGCCGACTTCGACAAGCTGGCCGCTGAGCAGGCCGAGCTCGAGGCGCTGATCGCCAGCGCCGGCAGCGAGAACACCGACCACCAGCTCGAGATCGCCGCCGACGCGCTGCGTCTGCCGCCGTGGGACGCGGTGATCGGCAAGCTGTCGGGCGGCGAGAAGCGCCGTGTCGCGTTGTGCCGGCTGCTGCTGAGCAAGCCCGACATGCTGTTGCTCGACGAGCCGACCAACCACCTCGACGCCGAGTCGGTGGAGTGGCTCGAGATCTTCCTCAAGCGCTTCCCGGGCACCGTGGTGGCCATCACCCACGACCGCTACTTCCTCGACAACGCGGCCGAGTGGATCCTCGAGCTCGACCGCGGCATGGGCATCCCGTGGAAGGGCAACTACTCAAGCTGGCTCGACCAGAAGGAGCAGCGCCTGGAGCAGGAGCAGAAGAGCGAAGACGCGCGCATGAAGGCGATGAAGAAGGAACTCGAGTGGGTGCGCCAGAACGCCAAGGGGCGGCAGGCCAAGAGCAAGGCCCGACTGGCGCGCTTCGAGGAGCTCTCCGACTTCGAATACCAGAAGCGCAACGAGACCAACGAGATCTTCATCCCGGTGGCCGAGCGCCTGGGCAACGACGTGATCGAGTTCAACGGTGTCACCAAGGGTTTCGGCGATCGCGTGCTGATCGACAACCTGAGCTTCAAGGTGCCGGCCGGTGCCATCGTCGGCATCATCGGGCCCAACGGCGCGGGCAAGTCGACGCTGTTCCGCATGATCCAGGGCGTCGAGAAGCCCGATGCCGGCACGGTGGCGATCGGCAAGACCGCGCAGCTCGCCTTCGTCGACCAGAGCCGCGAGAGCCTGGCCAACGACAAGACGGTGTGGGAGGACGTCTCCGGCGGCCTGGACAACATCACCGTCGGCAAGTTCGTGATGCCCAGCCGCGCCTACCTGGGCCGCTTCAACTTCAAGGGCAACGACCAGCAGAAGCGCGTCGGCCAGCTATCCGGCGGCGAGCGCGGGCGCCTTCACCTGGCCAAGACGCTGGCGCAGGGCGGCAACGTGCTGATGCTCGACGAGCCCAGCAACGACCTCGACGTCGAGACGCTGCGGGCGCTGGAAGAGGCGCTGCTCGAGTTCGCCGGCTCGGTGATGGTGATCAGCCACGACCGCTGGTTCCTCGACCGCATCGCCACGCATATCCTCGCCTGCGAGGACGAAGGCAAGTGGGTCTTCTTCGCCGGCAACTTCCACGAGTACGAGGCCGACAAGGTCAAGCGTCTCGGCGAAGACGGCGCGCGCCCGCACCGCCTGCGCTTCAAAGCCTTGAAATAAGTCCCCCCCGGAGCGCCTGCGGCGCCTCCGCCCAGGGGGCGCAGCCAGCCGACCGGCGGAGCCGGATCCGCGGCGGCACTCGGTTTTCGCCGAGCCATGCGGAGGGCTAGGGGCGAATGTAGGCGAAGCCTTCCTTCTGCAGCTTGGCCAGGCGCACGACGCCCGAGGGCGTGTACTTCGCCTCCTCGATGAACTGCTCCTTCTTCAGGTTGCGGTTCTTCAGCGTGATCTCGCAGACCTCGAAACGCACGCCGCGCTTGACGAGTTGCTGAACGGTGATCTCGTAGGGGTTGCCGTTGCGGTCCTTGGCGTCGTGCATCAGGAAGTCGACACCTTGTGCATGCGTGACCACGGTGATCTGCGCGGTCGGGTCGGTATCGAGATGGTTGCCCACGTTGCGCAGGCCGCCCAGCGCCTGGCTGGCGGTGTCGGCAATGTGGTAGACCACCCTGTCCTGCGCCGACGCGCTCGCCATGCAGCAGACGAGAAGCAAGGCGGCAGCGAGTGATTTCATGGGCAGATGTCCTCTACGGTCTCACGCCGGACACGGCGCGGGTCGCCACACAGGGCGGCGCAGCGTGATGATATGGGCGCTCGGTCCAATTGACACGGTGCATACCATAGGGCTCGGGACGGTGGAAGACGAGCACTTGCCGCACAATTGACGGCAAGTTTGGGCCACGAGCCCTCCTTTTCGTCCACGTCGGGGCTACCGAGCCCCGCCATCAATGGTGCTGTCCTGCCATGCGAACTCCTGCCATCGACCTGCGCAGTCTCTCGATCCTCGCGGCCACGAGCATGCTGACGGCCTGCGCGTCGGCGCCCGTCGGCCCGGCCGGCGCCACGCCCGCCGCTGCGGGGGCAGCAGCCGGCGCGCCTGCTGCTGCCGCCATGGCGGCTTCGGCAGCGGCCTCCGGTGCGGCCCGCACCGCCGCGGCGCCGCCGGCGGTGCCGGGCCAGCCGCCGGCCTTTGCCAGCGTGATCAAGGACGCCAAGAAGCTCGACGGCGCGCTGACCACCTGGCAGAAGGACGACAAGGTCTGGATCGAGCTGGCAGCCGAGGACTTTGGCAAGCCGATGCTGCTGGCGCCCAAGATCGCGCAAGGCATCGGCGAGGCGGGCCTGTTCGGTGGCACGATGGTCGGCCCCTACGGCCGTTACGGGCGGCAGCAGATGGTGGAATTCCGCCGCGTGTACAACCAGGTGCAGCTGGTCGCGCGCAACACCGAGTTCGTCGCCAAGGCCGGCTCGCCCGAGGCGCGCGCGGTGCAGGCCGGTTTCTCGCCGAGCCTGATCGGCTCGACGGCGGTGGCGAGCCAGCCGCACCCCGAGCGCAAGACGGTGCTGATCGAGGCCAACGCACTGTTTCTCAACGACCTGCTGGGTCTGGGCGGCGGGCTGCAGCGCAACTTCCGCCAGGGCTATGCATTCGACAGCCGCAACTCGGCCATCACCGCGGTGCGCGGCAAGCCCGACCAGGTGGTGTTCGAGGTGCTGGCGCACTACGCCACGGCGAGCATCGCGCAGCCCGCGCCGGGCTCGATGGGACCGGCACCGACGGTGCCGTTCGCGGTGCCCGACGCGCGCAGCCTGTTCGTCGGCCTGCACTACGCGCTGGCCCGGCTGCCGGAGCAGCCGATGACGCCGCGCCTGGCCGATCCGCGCGTGGGCTACTTCGACACCGTCAAACAGGACTTCAGCAACGACCTCACGCGCACGCCGCGGGTCTACACGATCAACCGCTGGCGGCTGGAGAAGAAGGATCCGTCGGCCGCACTGTCCGAGCCGGTGAAGCCGATCACCTACTGGCTCGACCGCACGATCCCGCTGAAGTACCGCGACGCGATCAGCAAGGGCGTCCTGGCGTGGAACGACGCGTTCGAGCGCATCGGCTTCAAGAACGCCATCGTCGTCAAGGTGCAGCCCGACGACGCCGACTTCGACACGCTGGACGTCGGTGTCGCATCGATCCGCTGGATGACCAACGCGGTGGCGCAGTTCGGTGCCATCGGGCCGAGCCAGATCGACCCGCGCAGCGGCGAGATCCTCGACGCCGACATCGCCTTCGAGAGCCTGTCGTCGCGCAGCGTGCGCATGCTGCGCTCGCAGGTGCTGTCGTCGCGCGTGGCGGTCGACTGGCCGGCGCTGATGCAGTCGACCAGCGACGAGCGCCTGGCCGAGCTGATGAGCCAGCGCCAGAACGGTGCGGGGCTTGACGACCAGTGCCGCCACGCCGACTTCGCTGCCGAGCAGCTCGGCTACGCGCTCGACGTGCTCGAGGCGCGCGGCGAGCTCGATCCCGACAGCCCCGAGGCCCAGAAATGGGTGCTCGACTACCTGACCGACACCACCATCCACGAGGTCGGTCACACGCTGGGCCTGCGCCACAACTTCCGCAGTTCGCGCATCTACACCGACGCGCAATTGTCGGATCCCGAATTCACCGCCAAGAATGGCCTCGCCGGCTCGGTGATGGAGTACGCCCCGATCAACCTGGGCCGGCCCGGCGAGCGCACTGCCGCGGCGTGGCAACTGCACCTGGGCCCCTACGACTACTGGGCCATCGAATACGGCTACAAGCCGGTCGCGCCGGAACAGGAGCGCGACGAGCTGATGCGCATTGCCGCGCGCAGCAACGAGCCGCAGCTCGCCTACGGCACCGACGAGGACAACTTCCTCGGCATCGACCCGGAGTCGCTGCACTTCGACCTCGGCGACAACCCGGTGGCGTTCGCGAAGAAGCGCTTCGAGATCGCCCGCGACCTGATCCGGCGTCAGGAGAGCCGCGAACTGAAAAGCAGCGACGACTACTCGGTGCTGCGTCGATCGCTGAATTTCGCGCTGCGCGACGCGGCGCGCGCCTCCGGCATCCTGGCGCGGCAGATCGGCGGCGTGCGCACGCTGCGCGACTACCCCGGCAGCGGCCGCGACCCGTTGATGCCGGTGAGTATGGCCGCGCAGCGTGAGGCGCTCGACCTGCTGGCCAGCGGCGTGCTGGCGGCCGACAGCTTCGTCATGTCGCCGGCGCTGCAACGGCGGCTGGCACCGAGCTACCAGGATCGGCGCGACGCGCTGTACAGCGGCGAGGCGGCGTCGGTGGCCACCGACTACTCGCTGGCCAACGTGGTGATCGACATGCAACGTGCGCTGCTCGGCGCCTTGATCAACGACAGCGTGGCCCAGCGCCTGCTCGACAGCGAGGGCAAGGTCGACAAGAGCGGGCCGGCGCTGCGCCTGTCGGAGCTGTACCAGCGCGTCGGCGACGAGGTCTGGAGTGAGCTGCGCGGGGCCGGTGGCGACATCGCGGGGACACGGCGCGAACTGCAGCGCGAGTACACCAACCGATTGAGCAACATGCTGCTGCGCCCATCGCCGCTGGCGCGGGCCGATGCCCGTTCGCTGGTACGCGCGCAGGCGCACGAGCTGCTCGGCCGCATCCAGGCGGCGTCGCAGCGCAAGGGTTTGAGCGCCGAGGCGCGCGCCCACCTGCAGGACAGCGCCGACACGCTGCGCCAGGCGCTGACCGCACCGATGCAGCGCGCCGGCGCGTAGCGGTCAGCCGAGCGGCCGACGTTCGCGGGAGGCCGTCTGCCTTCCGCACCGCGCCTGCCGTCGTTCGTCGCACGGCCTGAATGCCGGGCTTGGACAGGCCCGGCGCTGCGGTTATCGTGCCGGCATGTCCGCGCTGCCGCCGACTGCCATCCGCGATGCCCCGCCCGCGCCGCCTGTGCCGATGTGGCGGCGCTTCGTGCGTGAACTGAACGTCGGCAGCGTCGGCTGGGCGATCGGCCTGGCGGTGACGGTGGCGCTGCTGCTGAACCCGATCTTCCTGACGCCGTTTGCGGCGCTGCTCGGCCGCACGCTGTTCGTGGCGCTGGCGGTGGTGCTGGCGCATCGGCTGGCCGGTTTGTGGCGTTTTCGCTGGCTGCCGCGCTGGCTGGCGCAGGCGCTGGCGGTGGTGCTGGTCGCGCCGGCGGCGACGATGGCCGTCTACCTGTTCTCGACCAGCGGCGACATCGCGGCGGTGCTGGAGAACCCGTATCGCATGCTGGGCCTGCTGTGGATCGCGGGCTGCGCCACCGTGCTCGGCGTGCTGGTGACGCTGGGCGCGGTGGTGCGCGAACGCGAGGCGCAGGCGCGGTCGCAGGCGCTGCAGTTCGCCGTCGAGCGCAGCGAGCTGGAGCGCCGTGCGCTCGACGCTCGACTGACCGTGCTGACGGCGCAGATCGAGCCGCACTTCCTGTTCAACACGCTGGCCAACGTGCAGGCACTGGTCGAGAGCGGCTCGCCGCGCGCCGCGCCGGTGCTGAAGAGCCTGATCGCCTACCTGCGGGCTGCGCTGCCGCGCCTGCAGGACGGCGCGCAGGCGACGCTGGCGGACGAGCTGACGCTGGTGCGGTCTTACCTCGAACTGATGCACATGCGCATGCCCGATCGCCTGACCTACGCCATCGAGGTCGACGCGGCCTTGTCGGCGATGCGCTTTCCCCCGATGGCGCTGCTGACGCTGGTGGAGAACGCGATCCGGCACGGCATCGACCCCGGCGAGCAGGGCGGCCACATCGACGTCGGCGGGCAGCGCGAGGGTGACGGCGCGCGTGTGCGCCTGTGGGTCAGCGACAGCGGCATCGGGCTGCGCGGCAGCGCCACGCCGGGCACCGGCCTGGCGAACCTGCGCTCGCGCCTGCAGGGTGTGTACGGCGCGTCGGCCACCGTGTCGTTGCAGGCCTGTTCGCCGTGCGGCGTGCGGGCCGAGTTGTCGTTCGAGGCACCCGCGTGAGCTGCCGCGCGCTGATCGCCGACGACGAGCCGCTGTTGCGCGAGCAGCTGCAGGTGCACCTGGCGCGCCAGTGGCCCGAGCTGCAGGTGGTGGCGCAGGCGCGCAACGGGCGCGAAGCGGTCGAGTTGTTCGAGTTGCACCGGCCCGCGATCGTGTTCCTCGACGTGCACATGCCGGGCATGAACGGCGTCGATGCAGCGCGGGCGATTGGCACGCGCGCGCAGATCGTCTTCGTCACGGCGTTCGAGCAGTACGCGGTGCAGGCCTTCGAGCAGGGGGCGCTCGACTATGTCGTCAAGCCGCTCGACGAGGCGCGCCTGGCCACCACAGTGGCGCGGCTGCAGCAACGGCTGGCGCAACCGGTGCCCGGCGCCGGCGACGGCGACGGCAGCCTGGAGGCAATGCTCGAGCAGCTGGCGCGTCTGGTGCGTTCGCGCGCCACGCCGCCGACGCACCTGCAGTGGATCCGCGCGTCGGTCGGCACCACCGTGCGCATGATCGCGGTCGACCAGGTGATCTACTTGCGCAGCGACGAGAAGTACACGCTGGTCGTCTGCGAGGGTGGCGAGGCGCTGATCCGCAAGCCGATCCGCGAGCTGGTCGACGAACTCGACCCCGAGCAATTCGTGCAGGTGCATCGGTCGGTCATCGTCAATCTGCGCCACGTGGTGCAGGTGACACGCGGCGCCAACGAGACGGCAGACATCCACTTGCGCGGTCGCCCCGAAACGCTGCCGGTCAGCCGCAGCTATCTGCACCGCTTTCGCCAGATGTAGCGGCAAAGAAAGCGGGGCCGATTCGCACCGGCCCCGAAAGGTCGATCCCCATGTGGGTTGTGCCCAAGGATCGTGGAGGGTTTGCCGACGCCACGGACAGGGACCGCAGCCACCGACGCGAGCGACTCTACGCAGCCGCTGCGGCGACGACCAGCGCCGAGCGACGGACCGCGGCGGCGGCGCGCCCAAACGTGCCTGTCGGCGACGAGCCGCGGCCGATCAGGCGGCCGGCGGCGGCTGGCGCCACAGCCAGGCGGCCCCGCGCACGCCCGAGGCGTCGCCGTGCCGGCTCGGCAGCAGGCGTGTGCGCACCGGCTCGCGCAGCCCGCCGGCGAAGATCCACGGCGTCCACAGCGCCGGCACGGTGCGGTAGGTACGTTCGATGCGCGAGAGGCCGCCGCCGAGCACGATGACATCCGGGTCGAGCAGGTTGATCACCTGGGCCAGCGCACGCGCCAGGCGGCGCTCCCAGCGCGCGAGCGAGTCCTGCGCCGCAGCGTCGCCGGTCGCCGCACGCTCGGCGATCTGCGCCGCCGACGCGGCGCCGCCATGGCGCGCCGCGTGGTCGCGCGCCAGGCCGGGGCCGCTGAGCAGCGTCTCGGTGCAGCCGGTCTGCCCGCAGTAGCAGGGCCAGCGCGGATCGTCGCCGTCGGCCCAGGGCAACGGCAGGTGGCCCCACTCGCCCGCCAGCCGGTTGGGCCCTTCGAGCACGCGACCGTGCACCGCGATGCCGGCGCCGACCCCGGTGCCGAGGATGGCGGCGAACACGACGTCGCAGCCGGCGCCGGCACCGTCGGTCGCTTCCGACATCGCCAGGCAGTTGGCGTCGTTGGCCACGCGCACGGGTTGGCCCAGGCGCGCTGCCAGGTCGGCCGGCAGCGGCTGGCCGTTGAGCTGCGTGGAGTTGCAGTTCTTCATCAACCCGTCGCGCGACACGCTGCCGGGCGTGCCGAAGCCCAGCGTGCACGGCGCGCCGCGCAGCGACGCGCGTGCGCGCTCGGCGAGGGCCACGATCGCCTGCAGCATGGCCGCGTAGTCGGCGCGCGGCGTCGGGCAGCGCACGCGCCACTGCTCGCGGCCGTCGGCGTCGAGCACCACGGCCTCGAGCTTGGTGCCGCCGACGTCGACGCCGATCGCGTGTATCGCCGTCATCGGCCGGCAGCCGGTGGTGGCCGCAGCGTCAGGCGCCCAGCGCGGCGGTGCGCGCGGTCAGCCACGCGAGCGCGTCGCCCGACAGGCGCGGCGCCAGCCGCTCGCGCACGACCGCGTGATAACGGTCGAGCCAGGCGACCTCGTCGGCGCGCAGCAGCGTGCGGTCGATGCAGCGCGTGTCGATCGGGCACAGCGTCAGCGTCTCGAACTCGAGCATCTCGCCGAACGCGCCGGCCTCCGGCGTGTCGACCGGCACGTTGAGCACCAGGTTCTCGATGCGCACGCCCCATTGCCCGGGCCGGTACACGCCGGGTTCGATCGACGTGATCATGCCCGGCTGCATGGCCATGTTCGGGTCGGGCTGCGCCTGGCTGATCGACTGCGGGCCTTCGTGCACGTTGAGGAAATAGCCGACGCCGTGCCCGGTGCCGTGGCCGTAGTCGAGCCCGTGTTCCCACAATGGCGCACGCGCGATCGCGTCGATCATCGGCGACAGCGTGCCGCGCGGGAACCGCGTGCGCGACAGATTCATCATCGCCTTCAGCACCAACGTGAAGTCGCGCCGCTGGGCGGGACTGACGGTGCCGATCGGCCACACGCGTGTGATGTCGGTGGTGCCGCCGAGGTACTGGCCGCCCGAGTCGATCAGCAGCAGGCCATGGCCCGCGATGACCGCGTGCGACTCCGGCGTGGCGCGGTAGTGCGGCAGTGCGCCGTTGGCGTTGAAGCCGGCGATGGTCGAGAAGCTGAGGCCGACGAAGCCCGGGCGGCTCGCGCGCTGCGCGCTCAGCCGCTCGTCGATCGTCAGCTCGGTGATGCGTTCGCCGGCGCGCTGCGCCTGCTCGAACCAGGCGTAGAACGCGCACATCGCGACGCCGTCCTCGATCATCGCCTCGCGCACGAAACTCGCTTCCTGCGCCGTCTTGCGGCTCTTCAGCAGCGTGCTCGGGTTGATCGCCTCGACCACCCGCACGGCCGCCGGCACCAACTCGCGGAATCCGAAGGTGACCCGCCGCGGATCGATCAGCAGCACGGTGTCCGCGGGCAAGCCACGCAGCGCGTCGCCGGCGCGCGCGTAGTCGACCACCGTGATGCCGTCGGCTGCCAGGTGCCGGGCCAGCGCGGCATCGATCTTGCCGGCACCGACGAACAAGCGTGCCGACGTCGCGTCGATCAGCAGATGCGCCAGGAACACCGGGTTGTATTCGACGTCGGCGCCGCGCAGGCTGGTGATCCAGGCGATGTCGTCGACGGTGGAGACGAAGTGATGCGTCGCGCCATGGCGGGCCACCGCCTCGCGCACCTTGGCGAGCCGATCGCTGCGCGGTGCATCCGCGTGCGGCGCGGCATGGGCGTACACCGGACGCGCCGGCAGCGCCGGCCGGTCGGGCCAGATGTCGGCCATCAGGTCGAGTTCGGTGCGCAGCGTGACGCTGGCCTTGTCGAGCGCGCTGCGCAGCTGCTGCGCGCTGGCCAGGCCCAGCACCTGGCCATCGACCGCCAGCGTCTGCCCGGGGCGCAGCTGCTGCGCCAGCCACTCGACGTGATGCGTCGCCGCGCCGTTGGGGATCTTCACCAGCTCGATGCCGCTGCCGGCGAGTTCGGCCTCGGCCTGCGTCCAGTAGCGGCTGTCGGCGAACAACGCGGCCTTGTCGAGCGTGACCGCCAGCGTACCCATCGAGCCGGTGAAGCCCGACAGCCACTGCCGCGCCTGCCAACGCCCGGGCAGGTATTCCGACAAGTGGGGGTCGGCCGAGGGCACCAGCAGCGCGTGGGCGCCGTGGCGGGCCAGCGCCTCGCGCACCCGTTCGATGCGTTCACGCTGCACGGTGACTCGGCTGTCCATGGTCTGGCTCCCGGTGGAATCGGCGCGGCCAGGTAGGGCGGCGCCGTGGCAGGAAAAGCGGTGAATCGATTCTAGGGTCGCGGGCTTGGTGTTGGGGGCTGCGGGCTCGGGCCGGTCGTGCGGTCCGTCGGCGCCGCGGCCGCCGCGTCGCGCTGCGCGACCACGCGGGCGTGGCGGGCGAAGGTCCAGTAGCTCCACGCCCAGTCGATCAGCACCACCAGGCGGTTGCGGTAGCCGATCAGGAACCAGATGTGCGCGAACAGCCAGAAGACCCAGGCGAACCAGCCGGAAAAGCGCAGCTGCAGCGCGCCCGGCAGCGCCAGCTGCACGACCGCCGCCTTGCGGCCGATGGTGGCCAGCGTGCCGTAGTCGCGGTAGCGGAAGGACTGTGCGGGCCGGCCGTCGAGGCGGCGCCGGATGTTGCGTGCCACCAGTCGGCCCATCTGCTTGGCGGCCGGGCTGACGCCGGGCACCGGCCGTGCGCCCTTTTCTCCTGGCGTGGTGGCGCTGGCCAGGTCGCCGATGACGTGGATCTCGGGTCGTCCCGGTACGCCGAGGTCGGCGCCGACCACCACGCGGCCGGCACGGTCGAGCGTGGCGCCGGCGCGCTCGGCCAGCACGCGGCCGAGCGGCGAGGCCTGCACGCCGGCGGCCCAGACCACCGTGCGCGCCGGCAGCCGCTGCGGCGCGCCGCCCGACTCGACGAACGTGAGCCCGTCGCGGTCGATCGCCGTGACCTGGCAGCCGCAGCGCACCTCGACGCCCATCGCCTCGAGCTGGCGCCGGGCGCTCGCCGACAGGCGTTCGTCGAAGGCGCCGAGCACGCGCGGCGAGCCTTCCATCAGCACGACGCGCGTGCGCCGCGAATCGATGCGGCGAAATTCCTGCGGCAGCGTGTGCCGCGCGATCTCGACCAGCGTGCCGGCCAGCTCGACACCGGTGGGGCCGCCGCCGACGATGGCAAAGCTGAGCCAGGCTGCGCGCTCTGCCGGGTCGTCGGTGCGCTCGGCGCACTCGAACGCGCCGATGATGCGTTCGCGGATGTCGAACGCATCGGCCAGCGTCTTCAGCCCCGGCGCGTGGCGCGACCAGTCGTCATGCCCGAAGTAGCTGTGCGTCGCGCCGGCAGCGACCACCAGCTCGTCGTAGGGCAACTGCACGCCGTCGTCGAGCACCACCGCGTGTGCGGGCAGATCGATGTCGACCACCTCGGCGCGCAGGATGGTCAGCCGGCCGCGTGCCATCTCGCGCCGCAGCACGTGGCGGATCGGCGCCGAGATCGCCGGCGCCGCCAGGCCGGCGGTGGCCACCTGGTACAGCAGCGGCTGGAACAGATGGTGGTTGGTGCGATCGACCAGCGTGATGTCGACGCGGGGATCGCGTGCCAGTACGCGCACGGCCTCGAGCCCGCCAAAGCCGCAGCCGACGACCACCACGCGATGCGTGGCCGCGCTGGCGCCGCCGGCCATCACGTCACCGCGGCGCGCCGGCTGAATCGCGGCTCGCGCCAGACGGCGCCATCGAGGACCGCGCGCAACTGTTCGACCGCGTCCCACACGTCGACGTGGCGCAGGTACAGCGGCGTGAAGCCGAAACGCAGGATGTCGGGCGAGCCGGACTCACCGGCTCGAAAGTCGCCGATGACGCCGCGCTCGATCAGCGCCTGCACGATCGCGTGGGCACCGCTGTCACGCCCGCCGTCGCGTGTCAGGCAAGCCTGGCTGCCGCGCAGCGCATCGTCACGCGGCGACACCCATTGGAGGCCGTGGCCGCCACAGCGCTGGTCGACCAGTTCGCGGAACAGCCGCGTCAGCGCCAGCGACTTGGCGCGCAGCGCCGGCATGCCGCCGAGCGGCTCGGCCGCGAGCAGCGTGTCGACGCCGCATTCGAGCGCGACCATCGACAGCACTGGCGGCGTGCCGCACAGGTAGCGCGCGATGCCATCGGCCGCGCGGTACTCGGGCGCGAAGTCGAACGGGCTGGCGTGGCCCATCCAGCCTGACAAGGGCTGCTGGAAACTCGGTACGTGGCGGCGATGCACCCACACGAAGGCCGGCGCGCCGGGGCCGCCGTTCAGGTACTTGTAGCCGCAGCCGACCGCGAAGTCGGCGTCGGCCGCGTTCAGGTTCACCGGCACCGCGCCGGCCGAGTGCGCGAGGTCCCAGACGGCGAGGGCGCCGCGCTCGTGGGCCTGTCGCGTCAGCGCGGCCATGTCGTGCAGCTGGCCGGTGCGGTAGTTCACGTGCGTCAGCATCAGCACGGCAACCTGCTCGTCGAGTGCGGCGGTGATTTCTTCGGCCGCCACCAGCCGCAGCTCGCAGTTCTTGTCGCGCGCCAGCGACTGCGCGATGTACAGGTCGGTCGGGAAGTTGCTGCGTTCGGACAGCACCACCCGTCGCGCGGGAGTGCGCTGACGCTGCAGATCGAGCGCGGCCGACAGCACCTTGTACAGGTTGACCGAGGTCGAGTCGGCGACCACGAGTTCACCCGGCGCGGCGCCGACCAGGCGCGCGATCTTGTCGCCGATGCGCTGCGGCAGGTCGATCCAGTGCGCGTCGTTCCAGCTGCGGATCAGGCCGCGGCCCCACTCGTCGCGCAGCGCCTGCTGCACGCGCGCCGCCGTGGCGCGCGGCAGCGCGCCGAGCGAGTTGCCGTCGAGGTACACCACGCCGGCGGGCAGCTCGAACTGCTCGCGCAGCGGGGCCAGCGCATCGGCGGCGTCCAGCGCCAGGCAGTCGTCGCGTGTCAGCGGCATCGTGGGCTCCCAGGTTCAGCGGCGCAGCACCGCGCGCACCGGCGAGGCGTCGGCGGTGACGAGGCGCAGCGGCAGCGCGATCAGTTCGTAGTCGCCTTCGTCGACCTCGTCGAGCACCAGGTTCTCCAGCACGCGCAGGCCCAGGCGCCCGATCGCCTGGTGGCTGGGCAGTGCCTTGCTGTGGGCCGGGTCGATGCTGGCGGTGTCGATGCCGATCAGCGTCACGCCCAGGCTTGCCAGCTGCTCGATGGTGGCGGCCGCGTAGGCGGTCAGCGCCTCATCGAAGCGCTCAACCGGGGCGCGAGCATAGGTGCGCACCAGCACGCGCGGCGGCAGGCGCTCGAGCGCGTGGGCCAGGTGGCGCGGCTCGACCAAGGGCCCGCAACCGATGGCATGCACCACGCGGCAGGGGCCGAGATAGGGCGTCAGCTCGAGCGCGCCGACGGCGACGCCTTCGGGGTCGTAGTGCAGCGGCGCATCGGCGTGCGCGCCGACGTGCGGCGACATCTCCAGCGCACTGACGTTGACCGGGCAGCCCGGCCCGATCGTCGCCGCCCAGCGCTGCCGGTACGGCGTGTCGCCGGGAAAGACCGGTGCGCCGGCGTGGACCGGCGGCGAGATGTCCCACACGCGCTGCGCCATGCGGTCGATGATAGGGGCTGCGGGTCATTCCGCTGCTGGCAGGGTCGGCTTGCCGCTACAGTGGTCGTCGACACTCGATACACGGAGGCCCGATGATCCCCAGCGGTCACGTCGACACCTTCGCACGCGACAACCTGCCGCCGCCGCACCAGTGGCCTGAGTTCGTCTTCGACCTGCCCGAGCTGCGCTTCACTGAGCGGCTGAACTGCGCATCCGAGTTGCTCGACAAGGCCGTCGCCCGCGGCTGGGGCGAACGGCCCTGCGTGCTCGGCGAGGGTGTGGCGTGGAGCTACGCGCAGCTGCTCGCGCAGGCGAATCGCGTGGCGCGCGTGCTGGTCGGCGAGCTGGGCCTGCAGACCGGCCAGCGCGTGCTGCTGCGCGGCGGCAATTCGCCGATGCTGGCCGCCTGCTGGTTCGGCGTGGTCAAGGCGGGCGGCATCGCGGTGGGCAGCATGCCGCTGCTACGCGCGAAGGAGCTGACGCAGATCGTCACCAAGGCTCAGGTCAGCCATGCGCTGTGCGATGCGCGGC
The DNA here is from genome assembly GCA_044222685.1 of Burkholderiaceae bacterium. GTDB lineage: Bacteria > Pseudomonadota > Gammaproteobacteria > Burkholderiales > Burkholderiaceae_C > JAEUPI01. Next base: position 4,774 of record JBGAMU010000032.1, on the reverse strand, counting down.
TGGCCGACGAGCTGGCCAAGGCGCGTGGCGATTGTCCGAGCCTGACGCAGGTGCTGCACTTCCACGATGCCTCGGCAGACGGGCTCGAATCGCGCATGGCCGCGCAGCCGGGCGACGACTTCGCGCCCTCCGACACCGCGCTCGACGACGTGTGCCTAATCGCCTTCACCTCGGGCACCACCGGCCAGCCCAAGGGCACGATGCATTTCCACCGCGACGTGATGGCGTCGTGCCTGTGTTGGCCACCCCACGTGCTGCGCGCGACCGCCGCCGACCGCTTCATCGGCAGCCCGCCGCTGGCCTTCACGTTCGGGCTCGGCGGTCTGCTGCTGTTCCCGTTGTCGATCGGTGCGTCCACCGTGCTGCTGGAGAAGGCCTCGCCCGATGCGCTGCTGGCCGCGATCGAACGCCACCGCGCCAGCGTGTGCTTCACCGCACCGACCTCGTACCGCGCGATGGCGTCGCAGGTGGCGCAGCACGACCTGTCGAGCCTGCGCAAGTGCGTGTCGGCGGGCGAGGCATTGCCCGCCGCGACACGCACGCTGTGGAAGCAGGCCAGCGGCATCGAGATGATCGACGGCATCGGCTCGACCGAGATGCTGCACATCTTCATCTCCGCCCGCGAGGACCAGGCCCGCGGCGGCGCCACCGGCTTGGTCGTGCCCGGCTACCGCGCCTGCGTGCTCGACGAGCAGGGCCGCGAGGCGCCGCGCGGGCAGGTCGGCCGGCTGGCGGTGAAGGGGCCGACCGGCTGCCGCTACCTGGCCGATGCCCGGCAGACCACCTACGTGCAGAACGGCTGGAACCTCACCGGCGACGCCTATTGCATCGCCGACGACGGCCAGTTCGTCTACCAGGCACGCACCGACGACATGATCATCAGCGGGGGCTACAACATCGCCGGCCCGGAGGTCGAGTCGGCGCTGCTGCTGCACCCGGCGGTGGCCGAATGCGCAGTGGTGGGCGCGGCCGACGACGAGCGCGGCCAGATCGTCAAGGCCTTCGTCGTCGTCAAGTCGGGCACCGCGGCGGACGCCGCATTGGTGAAGACGCTGCAGGACTTCGTCAAGCAGTCGATCGCGCCGTACAAGTACCCGCGCGCGATCGAGTTCCGCGATGCGCTGCCGCGCACCGAGACCGGCAAGCTGCAGCGCTTTCGCCTGCGCGAGACCTAGGCGTTGCTTCGATCAAGTGGACACCGCGGATCCGGCTCCGCCGGTCCGCTGGTGTCGCCCCCTTGAGGGGAAGGCGGCCGGTACGGCCGCCTCGGGGGTGGGCATCAATGCCCGGTGTGCAGTCGCGCTGCCAGGCGCAGCGGCAGGCCGGCGGCGCGCACCTTGCCGGCCGCCTTGTCGTGGTCGTAGGGCACGCGGTGGTAGGCGATGCTCGGCAGCTGATCGTCGTAGACCGCGTAGCAGGCGTCGGGGTTGCCGTCACGCGGCTGCCCGGCGGAGCCCGGGATGATCAGCCACTGTCCCTCGGGCCGCAATGCGATCGGCGCTCCGGGTTTCGGCGCGAACTCGCCGGCGCGGCCGGCGGCGGCGGCGTGGAACAGGCGCGGCTGGTGCATGTGGCCGCAGAAGGTGACACGGCACGGCGTGGCGAGCATGCTGCGCAGCGCCAGCTCGGCGTTGAGGATGTAGTCCCAGGCGCCGGGCGCGTAGGCGTTGGCATGCACGAACAGCAGCTCGCCGTGGCGCCGCGACAGCGGCAGCGACTGCAGGAAGTCGAGCTGTGCGGCGTCGAGCGAGGCGCGGGTCCATTCGATCACCGCCTTGGCGTCCGGCCGCATCGCCGGGTTGACGCCGAGCACGGTGGCGAGGTCGTGGTTGCCCTGGATCGCCAGCGCACCGCGGTCGACCTGCTCGCGCACCAGGTCGACCACCCAAGCCGGGTCGGCGCCGTAGCCGACGAAATCGCCGAGAAACGCATAGGCCGTCGCGCCCTGGCTTTGCGCATGGGCCATCACCGCTTCGACCGCCTCGCGGTTGGCGTGCAGATCGGTGATCAGCGCGGTCTTCACGGACAAGGGCTCACACGTCGGCGTCGTCTTCGATGCCACGGACGAGTTGCTGGCGTCGCACCCGCTGCGGCGCGAAGTGGCCGATCAGTGCATCGAGCAACTGGTGTGCCGGCGCGGTGTTGTCGCGCCCGACATTGCAGACGAAGACGTCCAGCGTCACGGCGGCCTGCTCGGGCCAGGTGTGGATCGCCAGGTGCGACTCGGCCAGCAGCAGCACACCGGTCCAGCCGACGCTGCCGTGGGCGTCCGGCGGAAAGCCATGGAAGTGCCGGCCGACTACGCTGAGCCCGGCCGCCCGCGCGAGCTGCTCGCACAGCGCGACCAGCGGCGCGCCCGCGGTCATCAAGCCGTCGGGGTCGCGGCAGTCGAACAGATCGGCGGTGAGATGCAGACCGCGCATCGACGCACGCAAGCGGCTAGCCGATGCGGCCGAGCAGCAGAAACTCCATCAGGGCCTTCTGCACGTGCATCCGATTTTCCGCCTCGTCCCAGACGGCGGACTGCGGGCCGTCGATCACCTCGGCCGAGACTTCCTCGCCGCGGTGCGCAGGCAGGCAGTGCATGAACAGGGCATCCTTCTGCGCCAGCTGCATCATCTGCGCATCGACGCACCAGTCGGCGAAGACCTTCTGGCGCTCGGCATTCTCGGCCTCATAGCCCATGCTGGTCCACACATCGGTGGTGACCAGGTGCGCGCCCTCGCAGGCCGCGAACGGGCTCTTGAAGGTCTTGACACAGGCCGGGTTGTGGATGCCGACCTTCTGGTGATCGATCTCGTAGCCGCTCGGCGTGCTGACGTGCAGCGTGAAACCCAGGATGTCGGCCGCCTGCAGCCAGGTGTTGGCCATGTTGTTGCCGTCGCCGACCCAGGCCACCACCTTGCCCTGGATCGAGCCGCGTTGCTCGATGTAGGTGAACACGTCGGCCAGGATCTGGCACGGGTGGTATTCATTGGTGAGGCCGTTGATCACCGGCACGCGCGAGTGCGCCGCGAAGGTCTCGATCTTCGATTGCTCGAAGGTGCGGATCATCACGATGTCGACCATGCGGCTGATCACACGGGCCGCGTCCTCGATCGGCTCGGCGCGGCCGAACTGGCTGTCGCCGGCGGTCAGGTGCACCACCGAGCCGCCCATCTGGTACATGCCGGCCTCGAAGCTGACGCGAGTGCGTGTGCTGGCCTTCTCGAAGATCATCGCCAGCGTGCGGTCGGCCAGCGGCTGGTAACGCTCGTAGTTCTTGAAGCGCGTCTTGATGATGCGCGTGCGCTCGAACAGGTAGGCGTACTCCTCGGCCCGCAAGTCCCTGAACTGCAGGAAGTGCTTCATCAGGCTCGGGCCCGGCTTCATGCGCCCTTGGCGAGGAAGTCGCGGATCAGCGGCGCCAGGATGCGCACCACCTCGTCGATCTCGGCCGCGCTGATGATCAGCGGCGGCAGCAGGCGCACCACGTTGTCGGCCGTCACGCTGATCAGCAGGCCCGCCTTCGCCGCCTGGCCGACCAGCTCACCGCACGGGCGTGCCAGCTCGATGCCCAGCATCAGGCCCTGGCCGCGGATTTCGACGACACCCGGATGGCCCGCCAGTTCGCGCTGCAGCCCGGCGCGGATGCGCTCGCCCATTGCGGCCGCGTTGTCGACCAGCCGGTCCTCGACCATGATGCGCAACGTCTCGATGCCGGCGCGCATCGCCAGCGGGTTGCCGCCGAAGGTGGTGCCGTGGTTGCCGGGGCCGAGCACGTCCTTGGCCCGGGGGCCGACGACGATGGCACCCACCGGCACGCCCGAGCCCAGGCCCTTGGCCATCGGCATCACGTCGGGCACGATGCCGGCCCACTGGTGCGCGAACCACTTGCCGGTGCGGCCCATGCCGCACTGCACCTCGTCGATCATCAGCAGCCAGTTGCGCTCATCACAGAGGGCGCGCACCTGGCGCAGGTAGTCCATGTGCATCGCGTTGATGCCGCCTTCGCCCTGGATCGCCTCGAAGAACACCGCCACCACATCCGGATTGCCCTGCGTGGCCTGGCGCAAGGCGTCGATGTCGTTGAGCGGCACCCGGATGAAACCTTCGACCAGCGGACCGAAGCCGGCCTGCACCTTGGGGTTGCCGGTGGCGCTGAGGGTGGCAATGCTGCGCCCGTGGAAGGCGTTCTCATAGACCACGATCTGCGGCCGCGCGATACCCTTGTCATGGCCGAACTTGCGCGCCAGCTTGATCGCTGCCTCGTTGGCTTCGAGCCCGGTCGAGCAGAAGAACACATTGGTCATGCCCGAGAGGCGGACCAGTTCGGCCGCCAGCGTTTCCTGCTGCGGCACATGGTAGTAGTTGGAGGTATGGATCAGCCTGGCAACCTGCTCCTGCAGCGCCGGCACCAGTTTGGGATGGTTGTGGCCCAGCGTGTTCACCGCGATGCCGGCCAGCGCATCCAGGTAGCGGCGGCCGTTCACATCCCAGACCACACAGCCCTGGCCGTGCGACAGTGCGATCGGTACGCGTGCATAGGTGTTCATGACATGCGGCGAGGTCGCCACGATCTCGGCGTGCGCTGGCGTGGCTGGGGGGGTGGCGGTGTCGTTCATGGGAATCCCGGAAAAACGAGGCGGCCCCGCGGGCCGTCGTGCGGACCATTCTATGGCCACGCTGCAGCGCGATTGCTGCAAGTTCCGCATCAGCGTGATGCGCCAGCCGGGCCGGATCGCACCGCGCGGCGGGGCGCCAGTGCCGGCTGGTAGAGTCTGGGCGCGCGCGG
>JBGAMU010000153.1:0-9030 GCA_044222685.1 Burkholderiaceae bacterium | reverse complement strand
TGGAGGTCTGCCTGCATCACCACGAGCGGATCGACGGCACCGGTTATCCGCATGGCCTGAGCGGCGACGCGTTCTCGGAGCTTGCGCGCATGGGCGCCGTCTGCGACGTCTACGACGCGATCACGTCGAATCGCCCCTACAAATCGGGCTGGGACCCGGCGATCTCGGTGTCGCGCATGGCGTCATGGCGGGGCCACTTCGACGAGACGGTGTTCGCCGCCTTCGTCAAGAGCCTGGGCATCTACCCGACGGGCTCGCTGGTGCGGCTGCAATCGCAGCGGCTGGCGGTGGTGGTGGAGCAGAACCCGCAGGCGCTGGTGTCGCCCACGGTCAAGGCCTTCTTCTCGCTGCGCACGCAGATGCCGATCCCGCCGCAGTTGATCGAGCTGGCAGCCGCCGGCTGCAAGGACCGCATCGTCGACCGCGAGGATCCGAAGCGCTGGAAGTTTCCCCATCTCGACGAGCTGTGGGCCGGCGCCGAGGTGTTGAAGCGCTGAGTCGCGGCGAATCCGAGGCACGCGTGCGCACGGCCCGCCCAGCACACCGGTCTGCGCGCCTCAATCGTCGTCGAGGTTCACGCGACCCTTCTCGCAGGTGAGACCGAACGCGCCGCAGACGGCGTCCTGGGCGATCCTGGCGGACCACCTGGAGGATCGCTCCATCGTCGTGCGCCAGTGCAAGCCACCCCACACCCGCGCGTTCGCGTTGTCGTCGTTGATCTCGTCGAGCGAGGCGTAACGCGCGCTCGTCACCACCGGCCAGCCCGCGACCTGGGCGCCTGTGCTGGTCAGGGTGGCGGCGAAGTCGCCGAACAGGAGCTTGAGCACCCGCGTCGCCGCGCCCGAGTAGCAGCCGTGGCCGGCCGGGTACTCCGGGTGGTTGGCTCGAACCGTCGGTGTCCAGGCTGCATCGGCGAGCGTGTGCGCGTTGTCGTCCTGGTCGGCTCGCTGCACGGCCTGCCAGGGGCGCCAGAACATGTGCGCGTACTTCGACTCGAAGCAGGCCAGCATGGCGTCGCCGGTCGCGACTGAAAACGCGGCCAGCGCCCGCGCGGCCTCGAACTCGTCGAGCCGGCGTGCCGACACGATGTCGCGCACGTTGCGCGACCACAGCGTGAAGCCGCTTTCGGTCCAGAACTGCACGACGTCGGTCATGGCCGGCGTGCGGCTCGTGCTGGTCAGCGCTCCGCTGGCCTTCGTCTCCTCGAAGTCGCGCCAGTACCGGCGGCTGGCCAGCCGCGGCGGCGACTTGATCCGCCGGGCGTCCGGCGACGACGCGGTCAACGGCGTCGTGAAGACCATGGCGTAGTCGGCGGCGGCGGCGGTGGCATACGGCGTCGCGGTCGCGACAGCCTGCCAGACGCCGGGATCCGCCGCCGGGTTCACGTACGCGGTCGTGTTGTAGAAGTTGTCCGCTGCGCGGGCGGCCAGGACGGACTTCGCGACCGCCTCGCCCACCGCCATGCCATCGGACTTGGCCTGGCCGTCCGCGATGCGCGCGAGGTATGCCTCGTAGGCGTTGCGGTAGCTGGTACGCGCCGGCTCGTTGCCGTTGACACGCGCGTAGCCCACGCGAAACGCGGCAGTCGCAATCGCCGCGTTCAGGTCCGCACCGGCCGGCGCGGCCACGTCGGCGAGGAACGGTTCGTACGGCCCCTTGCGTCTGCCATCGCCGCCGCGAATCGCGACCGTGGTGTCGTAGACGGCAATCTGTATCAGGGCCATCGTGTAGGCCTGGGCCGCGTTGGCGCGACCCGTGAACGCGGCGACCAGGGTCTGCGCATGGGCATGCCACTGCGCCACCGCACCGTGTTGCGCCTGCGCGGCCGCGGGCAGAAAAAGCAGCGCCGTTGACAGCGATGCCATTGTGGTCATGATCGGCTTCTTCATGGGCTCACCTCTCCAATGCAATGGGACTCAAAAAGCGTCCGTCACCGGTTGGCGGCGGGATCCGCGAGGCACGGACATTGCGCTCCCGTCGCCGTGCAGTCCTCAAGAAGCGGTGAACTTGCGGTGAAGAATCGATGGCGGTGGACGTGAACGCACGGGATTCGTCGATCGACGATGCACCGCCGGCCGCCCTGCAGGTCGGCGCATGGTGCGTGACGCCGGCACTGAACCAGCTCAGCCGCGCCGGCGAGTCGGTGCGCGTGGAGCCGAAGGCGATCGAACTGCTGGTCTTCCTGGCGCGGCGTCAGGGCCAGGTCGTCAGCCGCGAGGAACTGCTCACCACGCTGTGGCCCGGCGTCGTCGTCGGTGACAACGCGCTGACGCAGGTGGTCACCAAGCTGCGCAAGGCGTTGGGTGATACGGCTCGGGAGCCGACCTACATCGAGGCGATCTCCAAGCGCGGCTATCGGCTGATCGCTGCCGTGGCGCCGCTGGACCGCCTGCCGCAACCCCGGCCTCCCTCGGACGACGTGACCGATCGCGGCGTGTCGCGCGCCCCGCGACGGCGCTGGATTGCCGTCGCTGCGCTGGCGGGGCTGGCGGCCGCGGTCGCTGTCTGGCTCAGCGTACGGCCGATCGACGACGACCTGTTGCCGGCGCTGGCAGGGCGGTGGTCGTCGCCTCAGGCCGCCAGCCTGCCGACGGTGATCGTGCGGCCGATCGAGGCGATCGGCGACGACGCCGGCAGGCTGATCGCACGCGGCCTCACCGCGGACCTGGTCAACGACCTGTCAAAGGTCGCCGGCTTGTGGGTCGTCAGCGCGGGTGAGCCCGGCGGCGCGACGCTGCGCGACGCGCAGAGATCGACCGCTCCGGCCGCCGGACGCTACGCGCTGGCCGGCACGCTGCAATCGGATGGCCGGACGCTGCGCTTGCTCGTCCACCTGTCCGATCTCGACGCCGGGCGGCAACTCTGGTCGCACCGCGTCGAGCGCGAACTGCGCGATCTGTTCGCGGTGCAGGACGAGCTGGTGCGGAGCATCCTCGAGCAGTTGCCGATCAAGGTCAGCCACGCAGAAATGGCCAGTCTCGCCCGGCGCTACACGCGCAACATCGCCGCTTACGAGAACTTCCTTCGTGCCCAGGCCGCAGCGCAAGCGCGGCATCGCGCGCAGATCGGCCCGGCGCGCGAGCTGTACTGGAAGGCCATCGAACTGGATCCGGCGTTCTCGCGCGCCTACGGCGGGCTGGCCATGACCTATGCGCTGGCCTATCAGCTGGGGTGGGACGACGAGGCCGCCCTGGCCAGGGCGGTCGAGTTCGCCGGCACCGCCCAGCAGATGAGTCCCGACATGCCCGAGGCACACTGGGTGCTCGGGTTCGTCGAGACACAGCGACGCCACCATGTCGACGCGATCCGGCACCTGCAGCGCGCGCTTCGCCTGAATTCGTCGTACGCCGACGCCTATGCCCTGATGGGTGGCATCAAGACCTACACCGGCGAACCGGCCGAAGGTGTGTCGCTGCTGCGTACCGCGCTGCGGCTGAATCCCGACGCCGGCTCGCTGTACTTCCTGTTGCTCGGCCGGGCGTTGTACTTTGTCGGTGAGTACGAGCAGTCGCGGGTCAATCTCGAGCAGGCGCTGGCGCGCAACGCGGAGAACGTCGAGGCGCGGGTCTATCTGATCGCGGTCCTGGGTCAGCTCGGCGATCGCGAAGGCGCGGCCTGGCAGGCCGACGAGATCCGCGGCGTCGAGCCGAAGTTCACCGCGAACCGCTGGCTGGCGACCTATCCGATGACCGACGAGCGGCAGAAGGAACGCCTGGCGCGGGCGTTGCGGCCGTTCGGGTTGTAGGCCGGCCCCGCGAAAGGCTAGCGCGGCGCGTCCGCGCCGCCGGCCAGGTCGTCGAGGATCGGGCAGTCCGGCCGCGCGTCGCCGTGGCAGCAGTGCGCCAGGTGCTGCAGCGTGCGCTGCATGGCCGCCATTTCGTCGATGCGGCGCTGCAGATCGGCGGCGTGCGCCTGCGCGATGCGTTTCACGTCGGCGCTCGCGCGCCGCCGGTTGCGCCACAGGCCGAGCAGCGTCTCGATCTCCTTGATCGAGAAGCCGAGGTCGCGCGCGCGGCGGATGAAGCGCAGCGTGTGCACCGACGCGTCGTCGTACTGCCGGTAGCCGGCCTCGGTGCGCGGCACCCGGGGCAGCAGCCCGAGGCTTTCGTAGTGGCGGATCATCTTGGCCGACACGGCCGACAGGCTGGCGGCCTGGCCGATGTTCATCACGCGATCTCCTTCGGCTTCCAGCGCCGCAGCAGCAGCGCGTTGCTGACCACGCTGACGCTCGACAGCGCCATCGCCGCGCCGGCCAGCACCGGGCTCAGCAGGCCGAACGCGGCCAGCGGAATGCCGACCACGTTGTAGGCGAAGGCCCAGAACAGGTTCTGCCGGATCTTCGCCGTCGTGCGGCGCGACAGCTCGATGGTGTGCGCCACCAGCATCGGGTCGCCGCGCAGCAGCGTCACGCCGGCGGCCTGCATCGCCGCGTCGGTGCCCAGCGTGTGCCCGGCCGCGTCGACGCCGGCCATCGCGATGCCGACGTCGGCGGCGGCCAGCGCCGGTGCGTCGTTGATGCCGTCGCCCACCATCGCCACCTTGCCGGCACCGGGCGCATCGCGCAGCGCGGCGACGACGGCCGCCTTGTCGCCGGGCATCACCTCGGCGCGCACGTCGTCGATGCCGAGGGCCCGGCCCACTGCGCGCGCCGCGCCGGCGTTGTCGCCGCTGATCAGCAGCGTCTTCACGCCGAGCGCCTTCAGCTGTGCGATCGCCGCCGCGGCGCCGGGTTTCAGTGCGTCGCCAAAGGCGAGCAGGCCCAGCAACCGCGCCGGTTCGCCGGCCGGCAGCTCGGCCAGCCACGACACGGTGCGGCCCTCCGCCTGCAGCGCATCGGCCTGCGCGCGCAGCGGAGCGGTGTCGGCCCCGATGTCAGCCATCAGCCAGCCACTGCCCAGCCGCAACGTGCGACCCTGCACCACACCGCCGATACCGCGGCCCGCGATGGCCTGCACGTCGGTGGCGCGTGCCGGCACGGCCGCTGCGGGTAGCGCCTGCAACACCGCGCGCGCCAGCGGATGCTCGCTGCCGGCCTGCAGCGCTGCCGCGTCGGCGAGCACGTCCTCGCGCGTGTGGCCCGGCGCCGGCGTCACGGTCACCAACGCCGGCCGGCCCTGCGTCAGGGTGCCGGTCTTGTCGAAGGCCACCGTGCGCACCGCGTGCGCGAGCTCGAGCGCCTGTGCGTCCTTGATCAGGATGCCGAAGCGCGCCGCGCGGCCGGTGCCCACCATGATGGCAGTGGGCGTGGCCAGGCCGAGCGCGCAGGGACACGCGATCACGAGTACCGACACCGCATGCAGCAGCGCAGTCGATGGCGCCGCGCCGGCGAGCAGCCACCAGCCGACGAAGGTGAGGGCGGCCACGCCGATCACTGCCGGCACGAACACCGCGCTGACCTGGTCGACCAGGCGCTGGATCGGCGCCTTGCCGGCCTGCGCCGACTCGACCAGCCGCACGATGCGCGCGAGCGTCGACTCGGCCCCCAGCGCGGTGACCTGCAGCGCCAGCAGGCCCTCGGCATTGACGGCGCCGCCGGTCACGCTGTCGCCCGGGCGCTTGGCCACCGGCAGGCTCTCGCCGGTGATCAGCGACTCGTCGACATGGCTCGCACCCTCGATCACGCGGCCGTCGGTGGCGATGCGTTCGCCAGGTCGCACGATCACGGTGTCGCCAAGCTGCAGCTGCGCCAGCGGCAGCTCGATCTCGCGGCCGTCGCGCCGCACGCGCGCGCTGTCGGGCCGCAGCGCGTTGAGCGCACGGATCGCGTCGGTGGTCTGCCGCTTGGCGCGCGACTCGAGCCACTTGCCGAGCAGCACCAGCGTGATGACCACCGCGGCCGACTCGAAGTACAGATGCGGCATCGCGTCGGGTGCGCGCCACCATTGCACCAGGCTCAGGCCGTAGGCTGCGCTGGTGCCGATGGCGACCAGCAGGTCCATGTTGCCGGCGCCGGCGCGCAGCGCCTTCCAGCCGGCGCGGTAGAAGCGGGCGCCCAGCCACACCTGCACCGGCGTGGCCAGCGCGAACTGCCACCACGCGGGCAGCATCCAGTGCACGCCGAACGGCTCGGCCAGCATCGGCAGCACCAGCGGTGCCGACAGCAGCGCGGCGACCAGCACCCGGGTGCCTTCGCCGAGCCGGGCCCGCGCCGGCGCGGCCGCGGCACCGCCCGTGGCGGCCAGATCGCGTCCGGCATAACCGGCCTCTTGCAGTGCCGCCAGTAGCGCAGGTGTGGCCGCGCTGCCGGCCAGGCGCGTGACACGGGCTTGTTCGGTGGCCAGGTTCACCTCGGCCGCCACCACGCCGTCGACGCGGCGCAGCGCGCGTTCCACACGCGACACGCAGCTGGCGCAGGTCATGCCCTCGACCGCCAGCGTGACGGTCTGGCTCGGCACCGCGTAGCCGGCCTTCTCGACGGCCGCGGTGAGCAGCTGCGGATCCACCGCCTCGCCTTGCACCGTGGCACGTTCGGTCGCCAGGTTGACGCTGGCCGAGCGCACCCCGGGCACACGCGACAGCGCCTTCTCGACGCGGGCGACGCACGAGGCGCAGGTCATGCCCTCGATCGGCAGGCTCAGGGGGGCAGCGGTGGACATGGTTCGCAGCTTAGACCTTGACATGATGGCAAGGTCAAGGCCGATCAACAAACCTTCGAAAAAAGATGTGGCGGCGCTTGACCTTGCCATGAGGGCAAGGTCTAAGCTAGGGCCAACTCGTCAGCAACCGGAGTGCTCACCATGATCGAAATGACCCTTCCCGACATGACCTGCGGCCATTGCGTGCGCACCGTCACCAAGACCGTGCAGACCGTCGACGCGCAGGCCAAGGTCGAGATCGACCTGCCGACGCACCGTGTGCGCATCGAATCGGCGCGCGAGCGCGAGGCCTTCGCCAAGGCGCTCAGCGAAGAGGGTTACGTGCCGGCTGCCTGAGAAGCGCGCGCAGCACTAGCGGCTGGCCCGCCGGCGCACGCAGTCGAGGTAGGCCTCGCCGTCGGGCGGCGTGCCGTTGCGCTGCGAGGTCCAGACCATCTCGCCCAGGCACTCCATCGCCTGGTGGTGCGCCTCGTGCAGCGAGCCGCAGCGTTCGGCGAGCGACTCCACCGCGCCGCGGATGCCGCTCGGCTGGTCGATCGAGCATTGCTCGCTGATCGACAGGTGCATCGACAGGTGCAGGAACGGATTGGTGCGCGCATCGTCGACGGTGTAGCTGGCCGCCAGCGCCGCCTGCACGTCGGCCAGCTCGCCGTGGTACTCGGGGTGATCGGCCATCCACAGCGCGGCCAGCGTCTCCATCGCCGTGGTCGGCGCTCCGTCGGCATGCTTGCGCCAGGTCTCGCAGAAGAAACGGCGCACATCGTGCTGTGAAGGGGCAAACATCCGACAATTGTCGGCCCTCGTGCAGCCGCGTGCGGGATCTCCGCCAATAACCCGACACCATGCAGACCAGCACCGAACGCCTCTTCACCGACGCCCACACCGCGAGCGGCTTCCTCGACACGCCGGTGGCCGACGCCACACTGCGCGAGCTGTACGAGCTGCTCAAGTGGGGCCCGACGGCGTCGAACTGCTGTCCGGCGCGTTTCGTCTTCGTGCGCACGCCCGATCAGCGTGAACTACTGGCGTCGTGCGTCAGCGCGGGCAACGTGGCCAAGGTGCGCTCGGCGCCGGTGACCGTGGTGATCGGCATGGACATGGCGTTCTACGAGCAATTGCCGCGGCTGTACCCGCAGGCGGACGCGCGCTCGTGGTTCGCCGGCAAGCCCGAGGCGATCGCGCGCGAGGCGCTGCGCAGCAGCAGCCTGCAGGCGGCCTATCTGATCATCGCGGCGCGCGCGCTCGGCCTCGACTGCGGCCCGATGGGCGGCATCGATGCCGCCAAGATGGACGCCGCGTTCTTCGCCGGCACCACCGTGAAGAGCCACATTATCTGCGCCCTCGGCCAGGCCGACCCGGCGCGCCAGCGCGCGCGCAACCCGCGCCTCACGTTCGACGAAGCCTGCCGCCTGCTGTGACGCGCCCGTCGAAGTCGCGCGCGTGATCACCGACCCGTCGTTCTACGCCGTCGCCGTGCCGGCGGCGCTGCTGGTGGGGCTGGGCAAGAGCGGACTGGGCGGCGGCCTCGGCATGCTGGCCGTGCCGCTGATCGCGCTGTCGGTGCCGGTACCGCAGGCGGCGGCGATCGTGCTGCCGCTGCTGACGGTGGGCGACCTGTTCGGCCTGGCCGCGCTGATCCGCCAGCGCGACCGCGCCATCCTGCGCATCCTGCTGCCGTCGGGTCTGGTGGGCATCGTGCTCGGCTGGCTGCTGTTCGGCGTGCTGAGCGCCAAGGCGATGGCCGGCATCGTCGGCGTGATGACGCTCGCCTTCCTGGCGCAGCGCCTGCTCTTCAAGCCGGCGGACGAAGCCCGCGTGCCGCCGCGCTGGGTGGGCCTGCTGGCCGGCACGGTATCGGGCATCACCAGCTTCGCGGCGCACGCCGGCGGGCCGCCGATCAGCTTCTACCTGCTGCCGATGCGGCTGGCGCCCACGGTGTTCGCGGCCACCGGCGCGGTGTTCTTCGCCGCCATCAACGCAGCCAAGTGGCTGCCGTACGCCACGCTCGGCCTGATCGACTGGACCAACATGAGCGCCGCACTGCTGCTGGCGCCCTGCGCGGCGCTCGGCGTCTGGGTCGGCGTGCACCTGCTGCGCCGCATTCCCGCGCTGTGGTTCTACCGCCTGGTCTCGCTCGGCCTGCTGGTGACCGGCCTCAAGCTGGTGTGGGACGGGTTGCGCTGAATCCAGCCCGCGTTCGTTGGAGCGAGGCGAAGGCGGGCCCGAGCAGGCCCGGGCGCTTCGCTGAGTCGGTCGGCCTGCGGCCGACTCCCCTGCGATGCTCGGTCTGCGAGGGCGGCTGCGGAACTCGCCCTCGCGCGGGCGCGACGCCCCTGGCGGGGCGCCGCTGCGCTCGGTGCTCGACCAATCCTCGCCGACCCGGCGGCCTTGAGGCCACCGGGCAACCCTCGCAGCCCTGCGCTTCTCGGCGCCT
>JBGAMU010000152.1:0-9032 GCA_044222685.1 Burkholderiaceae bacterium | reverse complement strand
GGGCACGTCGCGATCGTCGGCATCCACCAGGCGCACGCGGCAGAATCCCGACTCGCGCTTGGAAAGGCTCGTGGGCACCACGCCCGGCGCCAGCAGCGCGCCGGAGGCCGGCGCAAGCCCGGTCTCGGTGGCGCCGAAGCTGTTGATGTAGGGCGCACCGAGCAGACCGGTCAGCTCCGCGATCTGCTGCAGCGGCACGAGATCGGCCATTGCGCCCACCAGCCGCACGCCGCGCGGCCTTGTGCGGTTGCGCCTCAGGCCTTCGATGAGTTGGTCGATCATGCCCGGCATCGCGACCAGCCAGCCGATCGTCTCGCGCTCGATCGTCGCGCACAGACGATCGACGTCCAGGCCGTCCTGCACGATGACCTTGCCGCCGATCATCAGCGTGGCCAGGCTGAAGTCGGTCGCGGCCATGTGGAACAGCGGACTCCAGGCCACGTAGGCGTGCTCGGCGGTGATGCCGTATTCGGCAGCGAAGCACATCGCGCGCGCCACCATCGCGCGCTGGCTGATCACGGCGCCTTTGGGCAGACCAGTAGTGCCACTGGTGTAGAGGATCACCAGGCCCTGCTCGGCGTCGACTTCGAGAAAGGGGGCCGTCTCGGTGCCGCCCGCCACGAAACCATCGAAGTCGGCCTCGAGTCCGATCACCGGGCACTCCGACCAGCCGAGACGCACGAGCACTTCGGCATGACGCCGAGACACGAACACCAAGCGCGGCGACACGAGGCTAAGGCCGTGCGCAGCCTCGGCATCCGACAGCCGCCAGTTCAGGCAAGCGACGATCGCGCCGATCTTCGCGGCCGCCAGTTGCAGCCCGATGTATTCGCGCCGGTTCTCCGCCAGCACGGCGATGCGCTCGCCAGCGTGGACACCGCTCGCCAGCAACGCCTGCGCGATGCGGCAGGCCCAGCGATCGAGCGCAGCAAAGCTCAACACGCCCTGCGCGTCCTGCAGTGCGGGCGCATCGGGTCGCACGGTCGCCTGCTTGCGCATCAGGTCGGCCACGGTGAGGGGCAATGCCTCGCTTCGCATGGTGATTCGGATGAATGGCTCGCGCTGGCGACGCCTGCGCCAAGGTCGGGTTGACAGGAGTCTACCTAACGCTTGACAGTTTCACAACGCCTCGATACGCTCCTGGACGATTTCGTGGCCTCACCTCGGGCGCCACTCACAACATCTCACGACGGCAGGAGACAGCCTTGGATTCGTATTCCGCGCTGCGCTACGAGCGGCGGGCACAGACCGTTTGGCTCACGCTGAACCGCCCTGAGGCGATGAACGCGCTGTCGGAAACGCTGTGCGGCGAACTCGCCGATGCCATCAGCCGCATCGAGAGCGACCGCGACGTGAGGGTCGTCGTGCTCACCGGTGCAGGCAAGGCCTTCTGCGCCGGCGCCGACCTGAAAGGGGTGTTCGAGGGCAATACCGCCGCGCCGGACGCCGAGGACCCGTTGAATGCCTTTCTCGATCTCGTGGCCGGCATGATCGATCGACTGCGGGCCTTGCCCAAGCCGACGATCGCGGCGCTCAACGGGCTGACGATGGCCGGTGGTCTGGAACTGGCCATGGCCTGCGACCTGATCGTCGCCGCCGAGGGCGCACGCATCGGCGACGCGCACGCGAACTTCGGCGTATTTCCCGGCGCCGGCGGCGCCGCCGTGCTGCCGCGGCGCATCGGGCCGACGGCGGCCAAGTACCTGCTGTTCACGGGCGATACGCTGCCGGCGGCCGAGCTGGTGCCGCTCGGGCTCGTCAACCGGGTCGTGCCCGACGCCGAGCTCGCCGCCGAAGTCGACAAGCTCGCCGCTCGCATCGCCGCCAAGAGCCCGCTCGTGCTGCGCCGCATGAAGCAGGCCGTGGCCGACGGGCTGGAACAACCGCAGGCCACGGCGCTGCGGCTGGAGCGTCTGGTGCTCGACGCCCACCGCCACTCGCACGACATCCGCGAGGGTTTGGCGGCTTTCGTCGGCAAGCGCAAGCCCGAGTTCAAAGGTTACTGACACTCGCCATGGAGCGTCCGTTGAGCACCGCCGCCCTTCCTCCCGTGTATGTGGCCGGCATTGGCATGACGCCGACCGGCAAGTTCCTCGACCGCAGCATCAAGCAGCTCACGGCCGATGCCGTGACGGCCACGCTGGCCGATGCGGGCCTCACAGTCGCCGACATCCAGGCTGCCTACTTCTCCAACGCCACCCAAGGCGTGCTGGAAGGGCAGACCATGGTGCGCGGGCAGATCGCGCTGCGCCCGCTGGGCATCGAGGGCATTCCGGTCTACAACCTCGAGAACGCCTGTGCCAGCGCCAGCTCGGCCTTCAACCTGGCGGTACAGGCCGTTCGCGCCGGCGAAGTGGAGGTGGCCCTCGCCGTTGGCGCCGAGAAGATGTTCTGCACCGACAAGGCCAAGATGTTCAGCGTCTTCGACGGCGCCTGGGACCTGCAGGACGTCGAGGGCAACAAGACGACGCTGCTGGCGATGGGCCGCGGCGTCGAGCCGCCCGAGGGCAGCACCTCGAAGGCGCCGTACAGCCTATTCATGGACATCTACGCCGCGTTCGGCCGATTTCACATGCGCGAGTTCGGCACCACGCAGCGGCAGTTCGCCGCCGTGGCGGCCAAGAACCATGGCCATTCGGCACACAACCCGCTGGCGCAGTACCGCAACACCTACACGGTCGAGCAGGTGCTCGCCGCGCCGCCGATCACCTACCCGCTGACGCTGCCGATGTGCGCGCCGATCAGCGACGGCGCCGCTGCCATCGTCGTCTGCTCCGAGGCGGCGCTGGCGCGCCTGGCCGACCGGCGGCGCGCGATTCGCGTGCTCGCCTCGGTGGTGGCCACCGGCAGCACGCGCAAGCCCGAGGACGTCGGCCGGCACGTCACCGTCAAGGCGTCGAAGCTCGCCTACGAGCGCGCCGGCGTGGCGCCGCAGGACATCTCGGTGGCCGAGGTGCACGACGCCACCGCCATCGGCGAGATCGTGCAGTCGGAGAACCTGGGCTTCTGCGAGTTCGGCGCCGGCGGCGCGCTGGCCGAGAGCGGTGCCACCACGATCGGCGGACGCATCCCGATCAACACCTCGGGCGGGCTGGAATCCAAGGGCCATCCGATCGGCGCCACCGGCATCGGCCAGCTGCACGAGCTGGTGACGCACTTGCGCGGCGAGGCTGGTGCGCGCCAGGTGCCCGGCGCGCGGCTGGCCATGGCCGAGAACGGCGGCGGCCTGTACGGCATCGAGGAGGCCGTCTGCGCAATCACCATCCTCGGCCGCTGACGGAGCGCAGCGATGAATCCGTCGGGCAAGGTCGCGATCGTCACAGGTGCCGCCTCCGGACTGGGACGCGCCGTGACCGAGGCACTGCTGGCCGCCGGCGCCCGCGTGGTGCTGTTCGACCGCGATGCCGACCGCGGCGCCGCGGTGGCCGCTGTCGCCGGCGAGGCGGCGCTGTTCGTGTCGGTGGACGTGACCAGCGAGGCCCAGGTCCAGGCCGGCATCGACCAGGCGCTCGGCCGTTTCGGCGCCGTCCACATCTGCGTGAACTGCGCCGGCGTGCCCGACGCCGCCAAGACCGTGGCCGACGGCAAGCCCTTCCCGCTGGCCATCTGGGACAAGGTCATCGCAGTCAACCTGACCGGCACCTTCAACGTGCTGCGCCTGGCCGCGGTGGCGATGACGCGCAACGAAGCCGAGGACGGCGAGCGCGGCGTGATCGTCAACCTCTCCTCGGGTGCGGCGCAGGACGGCCAGATGGGGCAGGCGGCCTATGCCGCCAGCAAGGCCGGCGTCATCGGCTTGACCTTGCCCGTGGCGCGCGACCTGGCCGACCACGGCATCCGCTGCGTGGCGGTGGCGCCGGGGCTGTTCGACACCCCGATGGTGGCCGGCCTGCCCAAGAAGGTGGCCCAGGCGATCGTCGACCGCATGATCCTGTTCCCGCGCCGCATGGGTACCCCCGCCGAGCTGGCGCAGCTGGTGCGCAGCGTGGTCGAGAACGCCTACATCAACGCCACCTGCCTGCACATCGACGCCGGCGCGCGCATGAGCGCGCGCATGAGCGCGCGCTGAGCCCCGCCAAGCCAACCGCACCGACGAGCCGAGCCGACGATGAACTTCCTGCCGACCGACGAACAACGCCTCGCCGTCGAGGGCTTCAACCGCTTCCTCGACACCAAGCTCGAACCCATCGTGCGCCGCTATCAGCCCGACAAGCTGATCGAGAAGGAGCGCATGCTGGAGATCTTCCAGATGATGCTGCCCTACGGCATGGGCGGCAACGGTCTGATCTCGGAGGCCCACGGCGGCATGGGCATGCCGTGGCTGACCTACGCGATGATGTACGACAACCTCGCCCGCGTCTCGGGCGACGTGGCCATCTCGCTCTTGATCCAGCAGCTCGGCGCCTACTCGCTGGAGGTCTGCACCAACGACGCGATGCGGCAGAAGTACCTGCCGCGCATGGTGCGCGGCGAGATCATCGCCTGCAGCGGCATCAGCGAGCCGGGCGTGGGCTCCAACGTCGCCGAGGTCACCTGCCGCGCCCGGGCCGACGGCGACCATTACATCGTCAACGGCGAGAAGACCTGGATCTCCAACGGCCACTACTCCGACTTCTGCATGGTCATCGTGCGCACGTCCGACGAGGGTGCGCGCGGGCTGTCGATGATCCTCGTGGACCGGCAGGAGCACGGCTACGAGAGCCGCAACATCGACAAGCTCGGGCTCAACAGCACCTCCACCGCGCAGCTGTTCTTCGACAACGTGCGCGTGCCGGCCGGCAACATGATGATCCAGGCCGGCACCGGACTGAAGAACACGCTGGTGCTGTTCGAGAAGGCGCGGCCGATGGTCGGCCTCACCTCGGTGGGCATCGCGCAGGCGGCGCTGAACAAGGCCATCGCCTACGCCAAGGAGCGAAGGCAGCACGGCAAGCCGATCGGCCAGCACCAGCTCATCCAGGGCATGCTCGCCGATTCGGCGATCCAGCTCGACGCGGCGCGGCTCTTGATCTACCGCGCCTTCAACCTCATCGACCATGGCGTGCGCAGCGAGGTCGAGAGCGCGATGGCCAAGTGCTATGCCACCGAGATCGCGGTGGACGTGGCCTCCAAGGCCGTGCAGATCCACGGCGGCAACGGCATCACCAAGGACTTCGGCGTCGAGCTGCTGTTCCGCAACGCACGCATGATGACCATTCCGGACGGCACGACCGAGATTCAGAAGCTGATCATCGGCCGCGCGCTGACCGGCCTCAACGCCTTCGGCTGACGTGACTTCGCCAGCGCAAACGTCTGCGAACGCCGCCTCCGCGGTGCTGAAGGCCGACGGCGTGACCTTGCGCTTCGGCGGCGTCACGGCCTTGTCGGACGTCAGCATCGAGGTGCGCGCCGACGAGATGCTCGCCGTGATCGGCCCCAATGGCGCCGGCAAGAGCTCGCTGCTGAACGTGCTCAGCGGTTTCTACCGGCCGCAGCAGGGGGCCCTCGCCTACGACGGCCGCGACATCCTCGGTCGCTCGGTGCACGAGATCGCCCGCGGCGGCGTCGTGCGCACGTTCCAGGGCACGCACCTGTTCCCGCACATGACCGTGCTCGACAACATCCTGATCGGCCGTCACGCGCACATGCGCGGCGGCCTCGTGCAGGCCTTCGTCTACTTTCCCTGGACGCAGCGCGAGGAAGCGCGGCACCGCCAGGTGGCGGAGGACATCGTCGATTTCCTCGAGATCGAGAACATCCGCCACCAGCCGGTGGGCTCGCTGGGCTACGGCCTGCGCAAGCGTGTCGACCTCGGCCGCGCGCTGGCGATGGAGCCCAAGGTGCTGCTGATGGATGAGCCGATGGCCGGCATGAACACCGAGGAGAAGGAAGACCTCGCCCGCTTCGTCATCGACGTGCGCGAGGCGCGCCGCATCCCGGTGGTGCTGGTCGAGCACGACATGGGCGTGGTGATGGACCTGGCCGACCGCGTGGCCGTGCTCGACTTCGGGCGCAAGATCGCGGATGGCACGCCGGCCCAGGTGCAGGCCGACCCGGCGGTGATCCAGGCCTACCTGGGAGCGGCCGCGTGAACGCTCCCGAGCTCACCCTGAAACACGCTGCCGGCCCGGGCACAGCCGTGGCGGTTCCCGCCAGCGGCGCGCCCGCGGCGGCCGCCCGGACGACGCAGACACTGCCGCAGATGCTGCTCGCCCACGCACGCACGCGGCCGCAGCAGCTCGCGCAGCGTGTCAAGCGCAAGGGCATCTGGCGCTGCCACACCTGGGCGGACGTGCTCGACACGGTGCGCGCCCTCGCGCTTGGCGCGGCGGCGCTCGGCCTGCAGCGCGGCGACACCGCGGTGGTCATCGGAGAGAACGAGCCCGAGCACTTCTGGTCGCTGTTCGCGGCGCAGTCGCTGGGCGCGAAGACGGTGTCGGTGTACCCCGACGCCACCGCCGACGAGCTGCTCTACCTCTGCGAGGATTCGCAGGTCCGGTTCATCTTCGCGCAGGACCAGGAGCAGGTCGACAAGGCCCTGGCCGTCGCGGGCAAGCTGCCAGGCCTGTACGGCATCGCGTACTGGGACGACGCCGGCATGTGGTCGTACCGCCACGACCTGCTGCA
Source organism: Burkholderiaceae bacterium (assembly GCA_044222685.1). Taxonomy (GTDB): domain Bacteria; phylum Pseudomonadota; class Gammaproteobacteria; order Burkholderiales; family Burkholderiaceae_C; genus JAEUPI01. The sequence goes on along the minus strand of JBGAMU010000152.1, from coordinate 2,426 downwards.
TGCCTTCGAACCGCTGTGCGCAAACGGCCGCAGGGAACACGAGCGCCACCCCGAGCGGTTCGCGCAGGCCGTCGAGGCCGGCCGCGCCGACGACCTGGCACTGCTCACCTATACGTCGGGCACCACCAGTAAGCCCAAGGGCGTGATGGTCAGCCACCGCTGGCTGGTGGACAACGCCAGCCGCATGCTCAGTGCGCTGCCGCTCGAACCCGGCATGGAGTACCTGTCGTACACCCCGCTGGCCTGGATCACCGAGCAGCTGCTGGGCGTCACGCTCGGCCTGATGCTGCCGCTGGTGGTCAATTTCCCCGAAGGCCCCGACCAGGTGCTGCCCAACATCCGCGAGCTGTCGCCGCACATGGTTTTGTTCGGGCCGCGTCAGTGGGAGAGCATCGCCGCCGCCATCGAGGCGCGCATGCTGCACGCCGGCCGTCTGCCGCGCGCGCTGTACCGCTGGAGCGTGCGCATCGGCCACGCCGTCCGCGTGGCGCGGCTCGAGGGCCGCCCTGCGCCGCTCGCGGCCCGGCTGCTGCTGCCGCTGGCCGAAGCGCTGACGCTGCACGCCGTGCGCGACCAGTTCGGCTTCCTTCGCTCGCGCATCGCGGTCTCCGGCGGCACCGCGATGGCACCCGACGTGTTCCGCCTCTTCCATGCGCTGGGCGTGCCGCTGCGCAACATCTACGGCTGCTCGGAGTTCGGGCTCATCGCCGGCCATCGCGGTGAACGCTACGACCTGGAGACGGTGGGGCCGCTGCTGACGGTGGCGCCGGGCTTCGGTGCACCGGTGGAAGCCAAGGTCGATGCCAGCGGCGAGCTGCTGCTGCGCGGCGGCACCGGCTTCCTCGGCTACTGGAACAAGCCCGAGAAGACCGCCGCACTCGACCGCGACGGCTGGTTCGCCAGCGGCGACGCGGTGCGCGTCACCGAACGCGGCGAGATCGTCTTCCTCGACCGCGTCGAGCACCTGGTCAAGCTGGCGAGCGGGCACGCCTACCCGCCGCAGTTCATCGAGACGCGGCTGCGCTTCTCGCCCTTCATCAAGGACGTGATGGTGCTCGGCGACGCGACGCGGCCATGGGTCGGCGCGCTGGTCAACATCGACATGGGCGTGGCCTCGCGCTGGGCCGAGGAACGGCGCATCGCGTTTTCCACCTTCACCGACCTGTCGCAGCGCCCCGAGATCCGCGCCCTCGTGCGCGACGAGATCGCGCGCATCAACGCCTTCCTGCCCGAAGGCTCGCAGGTCGTGCGCTTCGCCAACTTCCCCAAAGAGCTGGACGCCGACGAAGGCGAGCTCACGCGCACCCGCAAGCTGCGCCGCGAGTTTCTCGAGCAGCGCTACCGCGTTCTGATCGACGGTCTTTACGCCGGTGGCACCGATATCGACTGCCAGATCGCCGTCACCTACCAGGACGGCCGCCAGGGCGTGCTGCGCGCCCGGGTCGTCGGCACCGACGTGAGCACCGCAGGCACGACATGATCATCGAGTTCCTGAACTACGCGCTCAACGGCGCCCTGCTCGGCCTGCTCTACGCCCTGGTGGCGATGGGCTTCGTCGTCATCTACCGCGCCAGCAAGGTGTTCAACATGGCCACCGGCGAGATGCTGGTGCTCGGTGCCTTTCTGGTCTGGTGGGCGGTGGCCTCGCGCGCCATGCATCCGGCGCTGGGCATCGCCGCGGCGCTCGCCATCGCGGTGCTGGTGGGGTTGGCGATCGAGCGGCTGTTCTTCCGGCGCCTGATCGGCGAGTCGGTGTTCTCGATGATCATGGTCACCATCGGCCTTCTGATCCTCACCCGCGGCCTGGTGCTGGTGATCTGGGGGCCGCAGGAGAGAGCGTTTCCGGCGCTGATCGCGCTCGAGCCGTTGATCATCGGCGAGATGATCGTGCCGCGCTCACTCGCCGCAGCCGGCGTGGTGGCGGTGGTCTTCGCGCTCGGCCTGCACTGGTTCTTCAACCGCAGCCGCACCGGACTGGCCATGTCGGCGGTGGCCGAGGACCACCAGATCGCGCTGTCGATGGGCATCAGCGTGCGCCGCTCGATCGCCTTCGCGTGGGCGCTGGGCGGCATGCTGTCGGTGATCTCGTCGATCGTCTACCTGAGCGGCAAGTCGCTGACCTTCCTGTCGTCGGAGATCGGCTTCGCGGCGCTGCCGGTGGCCCTGCTCGCCGGGCTGGAGTCGATCCGCGGCCTGCTGCTGGCCGGACTGATCGTCGGCCTCGTGCAGGGGCTGACCTCGGCCTACGTCGACCCCCTGATCGGCGGCAACGCCGCTTCGGTGGTGCCCTACATCTTCATGCTCGTCGTGCTGGCCGTGCGTCCCAACGGGATGTTCGGCTGGAAACGCATCGAGCGCGTCTGAAAAGAGGCTGAAAGCTCGCCCGCGATGGACCCCTCCGGCATCTTCTTCACCCGCTACGAGCA
>JBGAMU010000001.1:0-112953 GCA_044222685.1 Burkholderiaceae bacterium | reverse complement strand
TGCAGGTTGCGTGCGCGCGAGTAGTAGCCGAGCCCGCTCCACAGCGCCAGCACGTCGTCGAGCGGCGCGGCGGCGAGCGAGCGCACATCGGGAAACCGCTGCAGGAAGCGCACGTAGTACTCGCGCACCGTCGCCACCTGGGTCTGCTGCAGCATGATCTCGGACAGCCACACGCGATAGGGGTCGCACTGCCCCTGCCAGGGCATGTCGCGTCGGCCGTGCGTGCGCTGCCAGTTGACGATGCGTCGGGCGAACGGCTCGACGCGGGCCGGCCGGCCCATCAGCGCGGGGGGATCACGCCACGCTGCCGGCGGCCTCGGCGGGGGCCGGCGATGCGCCTGTGCGCACCAGCGACAGGTGCGGTGCCCGGTCGGCCGCCTCGTCGGCATGCGGCGGCGACGCCGCCAGCTCGCGCAAGGCACCGGACAGCGTTTCGACCTTGGCCAGCCATTGATTCAGCCGGTCGTCCTGCGCCTGCACCTCGGCGATGCGCCGCTCCAGGTCGCCGGCCGCGCTCTGGATGCGTTCGAGCGCCTCGCGCCGGCGCTTGAAGCCGCGCCGGCGATCGCGCAGCTGCGACTCGATCTGCGCGGTCGTGGACTTGCTCCACATCTCCACGTCGCCGGCGGCGTTCTCGAACACGACGCGCAGCTTGGACACCAGCATGCGCAGGAAGTGATCCATGAAGCCGGGCTCGGCGAGCCGCCAGGCGTTGGCAGCCCCGAGGTAACGCGTGTAGCTCGATTCGATCAGCGCCAGCTCGCGCTCGTAGCGCTCCATGCTCGGCACCGGCGAAGTCGCCAGAGCGAAACCAAAGTCGGCATTGAGCTGGCGGAAGGTGCCGCCGAGCATCTGCTCGATCTCGCTCGCCTTGTGGGTCGATTGGACCAGCAGTGCACTCAGCCGCTTGCTCAAGTCGATGAACGCCTTGCGCGCGCCGAGCTTGAACCAGCTCGCATCGCTGGCCTTGCGCATCTGCTCCACTTCTTCGCGCACGCGGTCGCTCGACAGCAGCAGCATCACCTGCTTCAGCTGGCGGGTGTGCACGGCCTTCAGCGCCGACAGGCGCACCGTGCAGCGCTCGAAGTCGGCCGAATCGGCCTGCGCCCGCTCGAGCATCAGCTTGACCTTGGCGCCGCTCTTGCCGCGCAGGCCGCGCAACTCGGCCATCTGATCGGCCGTCTGGCGGCGCTGGTCGTTCAGCCGGCGCACCGCCTGCTGCTGCAGCGTGGCCATGCCGTCGACCGCGATGCGGCCGATGACCGCGCTGCGCTGGGGCATCAGCTGGGCGGCCAGCGCGTCCTCCAGCGCCGGCAGGCGGCTCGCCGTCAGCGCATCGGCATTGCCGGCCACGCGAGCGGCCAGCGCGTCGCGCGCCGACAGCGGGAACACGCGCTGCGCATCGACCTGCAGCGTCTGCGCCACCTGCTCGCACTGGCGTTGCACCTGGGCCTGCACTTCTTCGGCCGAACTCAGCGGATCGGCCAGCGTGTCGATCTTGTTCAGCACGACGAAGCGTTCGAGCGCGCGACCGTCGAGGTGCTCGCGCCAGATCTCGAGGTCGGACTTGGTGACGCCGGTGTCGGCACCCAGTACGAACACGGTGGCATGTGCCGAGGGCAGCAGGCCCAGCGTGAGCTCGGGCTCGGCGCCGATCGCGTTGAGGCCCGGCGTGTCGATCACGACGAGGCCACGCTTGAGCAGCGGATGCGGGTAGTTGATCAGCGCGTGGCGCCAGGCCGGCACCTCGACCTTGCCGTCGGCGCTCTGCGGCGGGTTGTCCTCGGGATGCTCCTCGTTCCAGAAGCCGAGCGCACGCGCTTCCTCGACCGACACGTTGATCGTGCGCTTCACTTCGGCCAGCGCATCGGCCAGCGGGCCGGCGTCTAGCGCCGGCAGCTCGATGCGCTTCCACAGATCCGCGCGCTCGCGCAGGTCGGCCAGCGACATCGCGCGCAGCCGGGTGTCGATCGGCAGCAGCGACACACCGGCCGGCTGCTCCGCGTCCCAGGCCAGCTCCACCGGACACATCGTGGTGCGGCCGGGCGTGGCGGGCAGCACGCGGCGGCCTGCGTCGGCGAAGAAGATCGCGTTGATCAGCTCGGACTTGCCGCGCGAGAATTCGGCGACGAAGGCCAGCACCAGCCGATCGCTGGCCAGGCGTTGGCGCAGGGCATCGATCTGCACGACGGCGCCGCTGTCGCGCAGTTCGTGGTCACCGAGGAAGGCGGCGAATTGCTCCACTGCGCGATCGAGCGCACGCCGCCAGTCGGCGAGTGCGTCCAGGCGACGCGCGAGAGTCGAGGTCATGGGGCGGTTCCAGGGTGGGCGGGTGGCCGGACGATCCTAGCGCAGGCCCCTATCCGCCACAGGGTGGCGATACATCTGCTATCAAAGGCTGCAGCCTGTCCGCCACATAGTGCGCAGCGCATCGATCGGGTTGCCGTCAGCGGGTCTGGCACGCCGGGCAGAAGAAGGTGGAACGCTGCTGCTGCACGACACGGCGGATCGCCGCGCCGCAGCGCGCGCAGGCCTGGCCCTCGCGGCCGTAGACCTGCGCCTCCGACTGGAAGGCACCGGCCATGCCGTGGGCATCGCGAAAGTCGCGCAGCGTCGAGCCGCCGAGCTCGATCGCCCGCGACAGCGTCAGCCGCAGCGCCGCCAGCAGGCGTTCGACGCGGGCGCGGCTCAGCCGGTCGCAGCGCAGGCGTGGATCGATGCCGGCCTTGAACAGCGCCTCGCAAGCGTAGATGTTGCCCGCGCCGACCACCAGCTCACCCGACAGCAGCGCGGCCTTGATCGACGTTCGCCGGGCGCGGCAGGCGGCGTGCAGTCGCGCCGCGGTCACGGCCGGGTCGAAGGGCTCCGGACCCAGCTTGGCGAGCAGTCGGCGTGCCGGGTCCTCGTCGAGACCGGGCGACCACACCACGGCGCCGAAGCGGCGGGGATCGGTCAGGCGCAGCGTGCCGGCGGTCGTATGCAGATCGAAGTGGTCGTGCGAACCATACTCGCGCTGCGCGCCGGCCATCAGCGCCAGCGAGCCCGACATGCCCAGATGCCACAGCAGCCCTCCGCGCCGTGCGGGTGGGCCGTCCAGCGGCATCCAAAGATACTTGCCGCGACGCGCGAGCGGCCCGATCGTCAGCCCGGTGAGCGAATGCACCTGACAGCCGAGGGGCCATCGCAGCGGTTTGCCGGCGCGCGCCGCGAGCACGCGCGCGCCGGCCAGCCGCTGCGCCAGGCTGATCCGCGTGACTTCAACCTCGGGCAACTCGGGCATCGCCGGATTATCGGCGGCGCGATCCGGAGGCCCGCCCTAGAATGGTTCGCACACCTGTTGCGGGAGAGCCATTTGCGAGCCAGTCGACGTCCGCGCCAGCGTCTGCGCACCCTTGCGTGGGCTTGGTTGTGCGTCGGCGCTGCCGCGTTCGCGCAAGCGCCCGCACCGGCGCAGCCGGTTGTCAACTCGCCGCTCGATTCGCCGCTGTTCTATCAGCTGCTGATCGGCGAGATGGAAATGCGCTCGGGCCGTGCTGGCTCGGCCTACGAGGTGATGCTCGACGCCGCCAAACGCACCGGCGACGACACGCTGTTCCAGCGCTCGATCGAGATCGCCTTGCAGGCCCGTGCCGGCGAGCAGGCGCTGGCCGCCGCCAAGTCCTGGCGGGCTGCGCGGCCGGAGTCGATCGACGCCCGGCGCTACCAGATCCAGATCCTGCTCGCGTTGAACCGCATCGACGAGGTCGCCGAGCCGTTGAAAGGCTGGCTCGCGGGCATCGCCCCCGACCAGCGCTCGGGGCTGATCTCGGCGCTGCCCCGGCTGCTGCAGCGGGTGACCGACCGCAAGCAGGCCGCGTCCGCGATGGAGCAATGGCTCGCGCCGTGGCGCAATGCCCCGGAGACCCGGACGGCCGCGCGGGTGGCGATCGCGCGCGCATGGCTCGCTGCCAGCGATGCGCCCAAGGCGCTCGCACTCGCCGAGCAGGCCCACGCCGACGAACCCGATGCGCCGGGCGCCTACCTGCTCGCGCTGGACCTAATGCCGCTGCAGCCGGCCGCCGAACGCATTGCGCTGAGTTACCTGTCGAGTGGCAAGGTCGACAGTGGCCTGCGGCTGGCCTATGTGCGCACGCTGACGCAGATGCAGCGGTACTCCGATGCCGCGCAGCAGCTGGAGCAGATCACCCGCAGCGAGCCCGAGCTCGCACCGCCCTGGCTGACGCTCGGCGCGCTGCGTCTGGACATGCGCCAGTTCCGCGAAGCGGAGGCGGCGCTGCAGCGTTACGTGGAACTCGCCCCCAAGCAGCCCGCGGCGCAAGCGCCGCCGGACGACGAGGCCGGCACCGATGACGCGCAGGACCGCGGTCTCACGCAGGCTTGGCTGTTGCTCGCGCAGGTGGCCGAACAGCGCGGTGACCTGAAGGCCGCCGAGGGCTGGCTCGCCAAGATCGACTCGCCGCAGCGCGCGCTCGAGGTGCAGAGCCGGCGCGCGTCGCTGTTGGCGCGCCAGGGCAAGCTGCAGCAGGCGCGCGACCTCGTGCGCAAGGTGCCGGAACGCAACGACGACGACGCGCGCGCCAAGGTGCTCGCCGAGGTGCAGGTGCTGCGCGACGTGAAGCGCTGGAAGGAAGCGTCCGAGGTGCTGACCACAGGCAACCAGCGCTTCGCGGACGACGCCGACCTGCTGTACGAGCAGGCGATGGTCGAGGACAAGCTCGACCGGCACGCCGACATGGAGCGATTGCTGCGCCGGGTGATCGAACTCAAGCCCGATCATCCGCATGCCCACAATGCACTCGGGTATTCGCTCGCCGACCGCAGCGTGCGGCTGGCCGAGGCCCGCACGCTGCTGCAGCGCGCGATGGAGCTGTCGCCCAACGATCCGTTCATCGTCGACAGCATGGGCTGGCTCGAGTACCGAGCCGGCAACCGCGAGGAAGCGGTGCGCCTGCTGCGCAAGGCCTATGCATCGCGGCCCGACACCGAGATCGCGGCCCACCTGGGCGAGGTGCTGTGGGCCACCGGACGGCGTGACGAAGCGCGCCGCATCTGGCAGGACGCGCGAGGCCGCGACGCCGCCAACGAGGTGTTGCGCGAGACGCTCGCCCGGCTGAAGGTCAGCCTGTGATCGTGGTGCCGGCATGGGGCCGCGCGGCGGCCTGTGCCCTGTTGCTCAATGCCTGTGCAACGCCCAAGCCGGCGCTGCGCGAGCCCGGCGCTCCTTTCCTGTCGGGCCGTTTGAGCGTGCGGGTCGATGCCGAGCCGGTGCGCGCGGTGACGGCTGCGTTCGAGCTGCAAGGTGATGCGCGCCAGGGTGTGATGGTGCTGACCTCGCCGCTCGGCGCCACCATGGCCGAGGCGCGCTGGTCGCCCGAATCGACCGTGCTCACCGTGCCCGGTGCGCAATCGCGCTATACGGACCTCGACGACCTGGCGGCGCAGGCCCTCGGCGAGCGGCTGCCGATGGCGGCTCTCTTCGACTGGCTGCGTGGACGACCCTGGGCCGGCGCGGTGTCGCGGCCGCTGGCGGATGACGCAGCGGGCTTCGAGCAGCTCGGCTGGCAGGTGCGGCTGGAGCGGTTCGACGAAGGCCTGGTCGACGCACGCCGCGCGGCACCGCCCCCGGTGAGCGTGCGCGCCCGGCTCGACCGCCCGGCGCCATGAGCGCGCCGGGCCGCCCCCAAGCGCGAATCCCGGAGCACGCAGTGCGAAGGTTCGTCCGGTGAAGGCGCTGTACGACCTGCCGGCACCGGCCAAGGTCAACCTTTTCCTGCACATCGTCGGCCGGCGTGCCGACGGTTACCACCTGCTGCAATCGGCCTTCGTGTTGATCGACTGGGCCGACACGCTGCACCTCGAGCGCCGCGACGACGGGCGCCTGCAGCGCCAGGACCTCGGCCCCGAGCTGCCGGCCGACGACCTGTGCCTGCGCGCCGCCCGCGCGCTGCAGCAGGCCAGCGGCACGCCGCTGGGCGTCGACATCCGGATTCACAAGCACGTGCCCTGGGGCGCCGGCCTGGGCGGCGGGAGCTCGGACGCGGCGACCACGCTGCTGGGGCTCAATCGCCTGTGGGATCTGAACTGGCCGCGGCAGCGCCTGCTCGATCTGGCGCTGCGGCTGGGCGCCGACGTGCCGTTCTTCGTGGCCGGCAGCAACGCCTTCGTCGAGGGCATCGGCGAGCGCATCACACCGATCGAGCTGCCGCGGGCCTGGCTGGCCGTCGTCAAGCCCGAGGCCGGCCTCGGCACCGCGGAGATCTTCGGTGCGGCGAGCCTCGAACGAAATACACCGCCTGTTATACTCACCGACTTTCTTGCAGGCACCCAGCTGAGCGACAACGCAGCCCCTGGGTTCGGCCGCAACGATCTTCAGCCGGTGGCGATGAGCCGCTGCGCCGACGTCGCCAAGGCCGCCGAGTGGCTTGATTCTCGATACGGCAACAGCCGCATGTCGGGATCGGGCAGTGCGGTGTTTGCGAGGGCCGGCACGGGCGATTCACCCATGGCGACCTGGGCGGCGGAAGAGCTACCGCCGCGTTGGGTGGGCCGCATGTGCCGCAGTCTGGCGTCACATCCCTTGCGGGATTGGGCCGACTGAACCGGTTGGACGGTGGCGGCGCGAGCCGGCACCGGTGTAGGGGAGTCGCCAAGTTGGTTAAGGCATCGGATTTTGATTCCGACATGCGAGGGTTCGAGTCCTTCCTCCCCTGCCAAATCTCTCGCTGATCCCTCCGCCGTAGCCCACCCGCGAGCGCGCCGTGCTTTTCAACACCGTCCTGTTCACCGGCAATGCCAATCCGCTGCTCACGCGCGAGATCGCGGCAGCCCTCGGCGTCGAGCTCGGCAAGGCGAAGGTGGCGCGCTTCTCCGACGGCGAGGTCGACGTCGAGATCCAGCAGAACGTGCGCGCGCGCGACATCTTCGTGGTGCAGCCGACCTGCGCGCCGACCAACGAATACCTGATGGAACTGCTGATCATGGTCGATGCGCTCAAGCGTGCCAGCGCACGCCGCATCACCGCCGTGATCCCGTATTTCGGTTATGCCCGGCAGGACCGCCGGCCGCGCAGCACGCGTGTGCCGATCAGCGCCAAGGTGGTGGCCAACCTGCTGGAGACCGTGGGTGTCGAGCGGCTGCTCACGATGGACCTGCACGCCGACCAGATCCAGGGCTTCTTCGACATCCCGGTCGACAACATCTACGCGTCACCGGTGCTGCTGTCGGACCTGCAGAGCAAGGCCTATCCGAACCTGGTGGTGGTGTCGCCCGACGTCGGCGGCGTGGTGCGCGCCCGCGCGCTGGCCAAGCAGCTCGGCAGCGAACTGGCGATCATCGACAAGCGCCGTCCCGCCGCCAACGTGTCGGAAGTGATGCACGTGATCGGCGAGATCGAGGGCCGCAACTGCGTGATCATGGACGACATGATCGACACCGCCGGCACGCTGGTGAAGGCGGCCGAGGTGCTGAAGGAGCGCGGCGCCAAACGCGTGTACGCCTACTGCACCCATCCGGTGTTCTCCGGCCCGGCGATCAGCCGCATTGCCGCCAGCCAGCTCGACGAGGTTGTGATCACCAACACCATCGCGCTGAGCGCCGAGGCGCAGGCCTGCAAGAAGATCCGCCAGCTGTCGGTGGCGTTCCTGTTCGCCGAGACGATCCGGCGCATCTCGGACGGCGAATCGGTGACGTCGCTGTTCGCGGAGCAGAACAATAATTTTTGATAGGAGAAGCGGGTTCCCCTCGCGGGGAACCCTTTCAGGTTTCGGACTCGACCGAGTCCTTTCACGAGTGGCCTGGTCGCGGGCGCTCAATCACTTGGAGTGAACCATGAAGTTCGTCGCTTTCGAGCGCACACAGCAGGGGTCCGGAGCGAGCCGCCGCCTGCGCAATACCGGCAAGGTGCCCGGCATTGTCTACGGCGGCGGTGAGCCGCGCACGATCGAGCTCGACCACAACGCCCTCTTCCACGCGCTGAAGAAGGAGGCCTTCCACTCGTCGGTGCTCGAGATGGACCTGGCGGGTCAGGCGCAGAAGGTGTTGCTGCGCGACTTCCAGATGCATCCGTGGAAGCAGCAGGTCATGCACATCGACTTCCAGCGCGTCGACGATACGACGCGCCTGCGCGTGAAGGTGCCGCTGCACTACGCTGGCGAGGAGAACTCGCCCGCGGTCAAGACCGACAAGTGCCTGATCAACCACGTCGCGACCGAAGTCGAGATCGAGTGCCTGGCCACGCAGCTGCCGGAGTTCATTGCCGTCGACCTGAGCCAGCTCGTCAAGGGCCAGTCGCTGCACGTGTCGGACATCGTGCCGCCGACCGGTGTACGCGTCGTCAAGCACGGCACGCAGAACCCAGTGATCGTCGCGGTGACGCTGCCGAAGGTGGAGGAAGAGGAAGCCGCACCCGGCGCCGAGGCCGCCGCTGCCGGTGGCGCTGCTGCACCCGCGGCGGGCGCCGCCGCGCCGGCTGCCGGGGCTGCCGCGCCCGCCGCAGCCAAGGGCAAGGCGCCTGCCGCCAAGGACAAGGACGACAAGAAGAAGAAGTGATCCGGACATCCCCCGTCAGGGTGTGACCCAGCCCCACCTCGGTGGGGCTTTTTCATGGCCGCACGACCCGGATAATCGCGCCGCATGATTCGATTGATCGTCGGCCTGGGCAACCCGGGCACCGAGTACGACGACACCCGCCACAACGCGGGTTTCTGGTGGGTCGACGCGGCCGCACGCAAGCTCGGCGCGACGTTGACGCGCGACCGCGCCTACCACGGCCTCGTGGCGCGCATCAACCGCGACGAGGGGCCACTGTGGCTGCTCGAGCCGCAGACCTACATGAACCTGTCGGGCAAGTCGGTCGCGGCACTGGCCCGCTTCTTCAAGATCGCGCCGGCCGAGATCCTCGTCGTGCACGACGAGATCGACCTGCCGCCGGGGCAGGCCCGCATCAAGCAGGGCGGCGGTGCGGCCGGGCACAACGGCCTGAAGGACATCCTGGCCCAGCTGGGCAGCCCCGACTTCTGGCGCCTGCGCATCGGCGTGGGTCACCCTGGCGTCAAGAGCGAGGTGGTCGACTGGGTGCTGCAGAAGCCCATGGCCGAGCACCGCGAGGCGATTCACCAGTGCATCGGCAAGTCGCTCGATGCGCTGCCCTTGCTGCTGGAAGGTTCGATGGAGCGCGCGATGATGAAGATCCACACCAAGCCCGCCAAGCCGGCGGCGACCGAGACATGAAGCCCGCCGCCGTGTGGTGGCTGGTCGTCGGCCTGGCCAGTGCGGGCGCCGCATCGGCACAGGACCGCGTCTACCGCTGTGGCGTCGACGGGCGGGTGTATTCGCAGAGCCCGTGCCCGACGGGCCAGCCGGTCGAGGTGGCCGACGCGCGCACCCCGCAGCAGCTGCGCGAGGCACAACAGGTGCTCGCGCGCGACATCCAGCGCGCCGACGCGCTGGCCCGGGAGCGCCAGAAGCGCGAGCGGGCCGCGTCGCGGCAGGGCGCTGCCCACATCGGTTCGTCGCGCAGCGCCAGCGCGCCGGACAACGCCAGCCGCGCCAAGGCGCCGCGCAAGCCCGAGCCGCGCCGCGCGCGTGACGACAGCGGCATGACGCCGCCGCTGCGCACCCTTACCGCCAGGAGCTGACGCCGCAACGGTGCCGTTCCCGAGCCGGCGGGCCCGCGACCCGCGTGAGCTTCAGGCGGTGCCCGTCTTCTTGCGCACGAGCGACGTGAACTTGGCCCACAGCACCTCGCGCGTCTCCACATGCGCCGGGTCGACCGGAATGCAGGCCACCGGACAGACCTGTACGCACTGCGGCTCGTTGAAGTGGCCGACGCACTCGGTGCACTTGCCCGGGTCGATCTCGTAGATCAGCTCGCCGAGCGAGATGGCGTCGTTCGGGCACTCGGGTTCGCAGACGTCGCAGTTGATGCAGTCGTCGGTGATTTTCAGGGCCATCGCGAAACGCCTGCTTCAGGCTTCTCCGCTGTCGGACACCCGCTCGCGCAGGCGGCGCAGCACCGACGGCGCGACGAACTTCGACACGTCGCCGCCGAGCATGGCGATCTCGCGCACGAAGGTGCCGCTGACGAACTGGTATTGGTCGGACGGGGTCATGAACAGGGTTTCGACATCGGGCATCAGCTGTCGGTTCATTCCGGCCATCTGAAACTCATACTCGAAGTCGCTCACCGCCCGCAGGCCGCGCACCACGACCTTGCCACCGTTCTCGACCACGAAGTCGCGCAGCAGGCCGCGAAACGCCACCACCTCGACGTTGTCGTAGGGCCTGGCCACCTCGGCCGCGATCTCCAGGCGCTCGGCAATGGTGAACATCGTGCGCTTGTGGTGGCCGGCGGCCACCGCCAGCAGCAGCTTGTCGAACAGGCGCGACGCGCGGCGCATCAGGTCCTCGTGACCCAGCGTCATCGGATCGAACGTACCGGGGTAGATCGCGATCAGCGGGCTGCGTGGGGCCATGGCGCACTCCTTCGGGGCAGTTTAGCTGTTGCGGCGCAGCAAGTGGAAATGCACCGCGCCGGCGCGGTCCGCGCGCCAGAGCTCGAATCCGGGCGGCGGGCCGTCGAGCGCCGTCGGCGACTCGAGGTACAGGTAGCCACCCGGGCGCACCAGCGCGGCGCCGGCGATCACCGCCTGCTGGCGCCAATCGGCATCGAACGGTGGGTCCAGCAACACGAGGTGGAACGTGCCCGGTGACGCCGTGCGCATCCAGCTCAGCGCGTCGGCCCGTTGCACCGTCACCGTGTCGGCTTTGAGCCGTTCGCGCACCGCATGCAGGCTCGCCAGCAAGGCGGGTGCACGCTCCAGCAGGATCACCTGCGCAGCGCCGCGCGAGCCGGCCTCGAAACCCAGCGCGCCGCTGCCGGCGAACGCATCGAGGCAACGCCAGCCGGTCAGGTCCTGTCCCAGCCAGTTGAAAAGCGTCTCGCGCACCCGCTGCGGCGTCGGCCGCAGGCCCGGGCTGTCGAGCACCGGCAGTTTGCTGCGCTTCCAGCGGCCGCCGATGACGCGCACCTCGTGCGGCAGCGCCGCGGCCCGGCCCGGGCGCGCGCTTGCCGGGCGCGACTTCACGGTCGCACGGCCACGCCGTGCCGTGCCAGCAGCGCCTTGGCCTGGCCGACCGTGAACTCGCCGTAGTGGAAGATGCTGGCCGCCAGCACCGCGTCGGCGCCGCCGATGCGGATGCCGTCGACCAAATGCTCGAGTGCACCGACGCCGCCCGAGGCGATCACCGGCACCGGGACCGCGTCGACCACGGCCCGGGTCAGCTCGAGGTCGAAGCCGGCCTTGGTGCCGTCGCGGTCCATGCTGGTGAGCAGGATCTCGCCGGCGCCCGCCTCGGCCATGCGGCGGGCCCAGTCGAGCGCATCGATGCCGGCATTGCGGCGCCCGCCGTGGGTGTAGACGTCCCAGCCGGCGCCGCGCGCCGCGGCGTCGGTGCCGTGCCGGCGTTTGGCGTCGATGGCCACCACGATGCACTGGGCGCCGTACTTGTCCGACGCGTCGCGGATGACCTGCGGGTTGGCCACCGCGGCCGAATTGAAGCTCACCTTGTCGGCGCCGGCGTTGAGCAGGCGCCGCACGTCGGCCACGGTGCGCACGCCGCCGCCCACCGTGAGCGGGATGAACACCTGCGCGGCGACGGCCTCGATGATGTGCAGGATCAGGTCGCGGTCGTCGCTGGTGGCGGTGATGTCCAGGAAGGTCAGCTCGTCGGCCCCCTGCTCGTTGTAGCGCGCGGCGATCTCCACCGGGTCGCCAGCGTCGCGCAACTCGACGAAGTTGACGCCCTTGACGACGCGTCCGCCGGTGACGTCGAGGCAGGGAATGATGCGTTTGGCGAGCATGGCTTCGCGGCAGGAACAGGATTGATCAAGTGGCCGCCGCGGATCCGGCTGCGCCGGTCCGGTGGCGGCTCCCCCTCGAGGGGGAGGCGCCGCAGGCGCTACGGGGGGGAGCCACCATTCAGTTCGTCGGCGCGTTTCTGGGCCGTGACGAAGTCGAGCGCACCGTTGTAGATGGCGCGGCCGCAGATCACGCCGTCGATGCCCTCGGCCTCGACGGCGCAGAGCTTCTCGATGTCGGTCAGGCCGTTCAGGCCGCCGGAGGCGAAGACCGGAATCGTCAGCGACTGCGCCAGCTTGACGGTGGCGTCGACGTTGATGCCAGTGAGCATGCCGTCGCGGCCGATGTCGGTGTAGATCACGCCCTCGACGCCGTAGTCCTCGAACTTCTTCGCCAGGTCGATCACCTCGTGGCCGGTGAGCTTGCTCCAGCCGTCGGTGGCGACCTTGCCGTCCTTGGCGTCGAGGCCGACGATGATGTGGCCGCCGAAGGCACTGCAGGCGTCCTTGAGGAAGCCCGGGTTCTTGACCGCCGCGGTACCGATGATGATGTAGCTCAAGCCGTCGTCGAGGTAGCGTTCGATCGTGTCGAGGTCGCGGATGCCGCCGCCGAGCTGCACCGGGATCTTGTCGCCCACCTCACGCAGGATGGCCTTGACCGCGCTCTCGTTGACCGGCTTGCCGGCGAACGCGCCGTTCAGATCCACCAGATGCAGGCGCCGGGCGCCCGCTTCGAGCCAGCGCCGGGCCATTGCCGACGGGCTTTCGCCGAAGGTGGTGACGGCCTTCATGTCGCCTTGTTCGAGGCGCACGCACTTGCCGTCTTTGAGATCAATCGCCGGAATCAACAGCATGGCTCGATCGAGCGGACGCGAATCGGTGGAAGAGAACGGTGGCTTCGGGAATGGGGGTGTGTCCGATGCGTTCCGCTGGGCGCGCGCACGACGCGCATGGGCTCAGGGCATCCAGGACAGGAAGTTCCGGTAGAGGGTCAGGCCGTGTTGAGCGCTCTTCTCAGGGTGGAACTGGGTGGCAAAAATGTTATCCCGTGCGACTGCGCAGGTAAAGCGGCCGCCGTAGTCGGTTTCCGCCGCAGTGTGGCATCCGTCCGACGGTTGCGCATAGTAGCTGTGCACGAAATAGAAGTACGCCCCGTCGGGCACGCCCTGCCACAACGCATGAGCGGCGCCTGCCGAGCGCGACTGCCAGACCTCGTTCCAGCCCATCTGCGGCACCTTGAAGTGGCTGCCGTCGCTTTGCAGCCGCCCTTCGAGCTGGAAGCGCCGCACGCGGCCGGGCACGAGGCCGAGGCCGGGTGTGTCCTGCTCCTCGCTGTGGTCGAGCAGCATCTGCATGCCGATGCACACGCCGAACAGCGGCTTGCGGCGCGCCGCCTCGAGCACGGCCTGCGTGAGACCGGACCGTGCCAGCTCGGCCATGCAGTCGCGGATGGCGCCCTGCCCCGGCAGCACCACACGCTCGGCCGCGGCCACCGCGTCGGGCGACGAAGTGACGATTACGCGGCTGTCGGTGCCGGCGGCGACGTGCAGCAGCGCCTGCGACACCGAGCGAAGGTTGCCCATGCCGTAGTCGACCACCGCCACTGTCTGCGCCATCTTGGGTCGGCCCCGGTTACAGCGTGCCCTTGGTCGACGGCACCACGCCGGCGCTGCGCGGGTCGGCCGCCAGCGCCATGCGCAGCGCGCGGGCGAAGGCCTTGAACACCGTCTCGCACTGGTGGTGGGCGTTGTCGCCGTGCAGGTTGTCGATGTGCAATGTCACCAGCGCGTGGTTGGCGAATCCCTGGAAGAACTCGTAGGCCAGCTGGGTGTCGAAGCCGCCCACCATGCCGGCCTTGAACGGCACGCGCATGTGCAGCCCCGGCCGGCCGGAGAAGTCGATCACCACCCGCGACAGCGCCTCGTCGAGCGGCACGTAGGCGTGCCCGTAGCGCTGGATGCCGGCCTTGTCGCCGACCGCCTTGGCCACCGCCATGCCCAGCGTGATGCCGACGTCCTCTACCAGGTGGTGGCCGTCGATGTGCAGGTCGCCCTTGGCGTCGACCGTGAGGTCGATGAGCCCGTGGCGGGCGACCTGATCGAGCATGTGGTCGAAGAAGCCGATGCCGGTGGCCAGCTGCGCCGCACCGCTGCCGTCGAGGTCGACACGCACACGGATCTGCGTCTCCTTGGTGTTGCGTTGCACGTCGGCAGTGCGGGAGGTCATCACAGGCTCGCTTTCAGCGCGTCGATCATCCGTGCATTCTCGTCGGGCGTGCCCACTGTCAGACGCAGGCAATTGGCCAGCAGCGGGTGCAGCGCCGAGACATTCTTCACCAGCACGCCGTGCGCCTTCATGCCTTCGAACGTGCGCTTCGCGTCGGCCACCCGCACGAGGATCATGTTGGCGTCGCTCGGATACGCGGTCACACCCGGCAGCGCACGCAGCGCGCCCTGCAGCCGCTCGCGCTGCTCGCGCAGCTGTGCCGCCTGGCGCGCGTATTCGTCGGCGTGCTCGAGCGCGAACAGCGTGGCCTCGGCGTTGAGCACGCTCACGTTGTAGGGCGGGCGCACCTTGTCGACCTCGTCGATCAGCGCCGCGTGCCCGCACAGGTAGCCCAGGCGCACGCCGGCCAGGCCGAACTTGCTCAGCGTGCGCAGCACGAGCACGTGCTCGTGGGCGGCCAGGCGGGGCAGCCAGCTGCGCGAGCTGAACGGCTGATAGGCCTCGTCGAACACCACCAGCCCCTGCTGCTCACCGACGGCGGCGACGATGTCGTCGATCACCGCGTCGTCCCACAGGTTGGCGGTGGGATTGTTCGGGTAGGCGATGTACGTCAGCGACGGCCGCTCGCGTTCGATCGCCGCCAGCATCGCGTCGCGGTCGAGCTGGAAGTCCGGCGTCAGCGGCACGCCGGTGAAGCGCAGGCCGCGCAGCTTGGCCGACATCTCGTACATCACGAAGCCCGGCAGCGGCGCCAGGATGCCGGCACCCGGCACGTCGCAGGCCACCGACAGCAGATCGATCAGTTCGTCCGAGCCGTTGCCCAGGATCAGCTTGCAGCCGGCCGGCAGCTGCACGTGGCGCGTCAGCGCGGCCACCACGTCGGCGATGCACTGGCCCGGATAACGGTTGATCGCCACCCGCGCCAACCGTGCCCCCAGCTCGCGCTGCAGTGGCTCGGGCAGACGGAACGGGTTCTCCATCGCGTCGAGCTTGACCAGGCCGGCGCTCGGCTGGATCGCATAGGCGTGCATCGACGTCACGTCCTGCCGGATCACCTGCGCGATGCGGCGCGCCAGTGCGCTCGACTCAGCCATGCGGCACCTCGCTGAGCGGGAAGATCATCACGTGCTCGCCCTCGTGCACCTCGCCGGTGTAGCGGAATCCCAGCTTCTCGTAGAACGGCCCGGCGTGGCCCGGCCGCTGTTGATGCGACAGGCCGACCGACGCCACGCCCAGACGCCGCGCCTCGTCGATCACCCAGCGGATGGTGCGCGCGCCGTGGCCCTTGCGCTGGTGGCGCGCATCGACCAGCAACCGCCACACATAGAGCTGGTCGGCAGGGTCCTCCGGGTCCAGTCGTGCGTCCCACAACAGCAGCAGACCGACCGGCTCGTCGCCGTCGTGGATCGCCAGCGGGCGGCCCGGCGCCCGCACCGAGGCCTGCGCCAGCGACTTGGCGACCGACCCGACCAGGCCCTGCTGGTCCGGCGCGACGTCGAGCTGGATCAGGCGGTCGACGTTGGCGTCGGTCACCGGTCGCAGATGGAAGCCCTGCATCGCCTGCGCGGCGGACGGCTCGACGCCCAGCCGCATCTCGGCCGCGCGCGCGTGCGCCGTCAGCCCCTCGCCATGCGCCAGCACCGACGCCACCGGGCCGAGTACCTGCGCGCCGGCGGCACTGACCTCGATCAGGCTCGAGCGCTTGACGAAGTCGTAGACGCCCAGCGGCGAGCTGAAGCGCGCGGTTCCCGAGGTCGGCAGCACGTGATTCGGCCCGGCGCAGTAGTCGCCCAGGCTCTCGCTGGTGTAGGCGCCGAGGAAGATGGCGCCGGCGTGCTTGAGCAGCGGCTCCCAGCGCCGTGGCTCGCGCGCACTGATCTCCAGGTGCTCGGGCGCGATGCGATTGCTGATCGCGCAAGCCTCGTCCATCGAGCGCGTGAGGATCAGCGCCCCGCGACCTTCAAGCGAAGCGCGGATGACGTCGCGGCGCGGCATCGTCGGCAGCAGCCGGTCCATCGCTGCCTGCACCGCGTCGAGGTAGGCCGCGTCGGGCGACAGCAGGATGCTCTGCGCCAGCTCGTCGTGCTCGGCCTGGCTGAACAGATCCATCGCCACCCAGTCGGGCTCGGTGCTGCCGTCGGCCAGCACCAGGATCTCGCTCGGGCCGGCGATCATGTCGATGCCCACCTGGCCGAATACACGCCGCTTGGCGCTGGCGACATAGGCATTGCCCGGCCCGGTGATCTTGTCGACCCGCGGGATCGTCTGCGTGCCGTAGGCCAGCGCCGCGATCGCCTGGGCGCCGCCGAGGGCGAACACACGGTGCGCGCCGGCCAGATGCGCCGCGGCGAGCACCAGCGGGTTGCGTTCGCCGTTCGGCGTCGGCACCACCATCACGATCTCGGCGACGCCGGCCACCCGGGCCGGAATTGCGTTCATCAGCACGCTCGACGGGTACGCCGCCTTGCCGCCGGGTACGTAGATGCCCACGCGATCGAGCGGTGTCACCTTCTGGCCGAGCAGCGTGCCGTTCGCGTCGCAGACCTGCCAACCCTGGCTGGTGGCCTTGAGCTGGTGCTCGTGGTAGTGGCGCACGCGGTCGGCGGCGGCTTGCAGCGCGTCGCGCTGCGCAGCCGGCAGGTCGTCGAACGCCCGCCGCCACTCGTCGCGCGGGATCTCCAGCTCGGCCAATGTCGCGGCACGCACGCCATCGAAGCGTGCGCTGTACTCGAGCACCGCGGCGTCGCCGCGGCGCCGCACGTCGTCAAGGATGCCGGCGACGGCGTCCTCGATCGCACGGTCGGTGTCGGCCGACCAGTGCAGCAGCTGCTGCAGCCGCGCATCGAAGTCCGCCGCGCGGGTGTCGAGGCGGGCGACGCGCAATGCGGTCACGCGGCAGCCTCGGTGCTCGCCTGGCCGAGCGCGTCGATCAGCGGCCGCAGCGTCTCGCGTTTGAGCTTCAGCGCCGCCGGGCTGACGATCAGCCGCGCACTGATGTCCATGATGCGTTCGACCTCGACCAGCTGGTTGGCCTTCAGCGTGCTGCCGGTGGATACCAGATCGACGATCGCGTCGGCCAGGCCGGTCAGCGGCGCCAGCTCCATCGAGCCGTACAGCTTGATCAGGTCGACGTGCACGCCCTTGTCGGCGAAGTGCTGGCGGGCCAGCTGCACGTACTTGGTGGCGACGCGGATGCGCGAGCCCTGCTGCACGGCGGCCGGATAGTTGAAGTCGGCACGAACCGCCACGCTGAGCCGGCAGCGCGCGATGCCGAGATCGAGCGGCTGATACAACCCCGTCGCACCGCCCTGATGGCCCCAGGCCGCGCCGTGCTCGAGCAGCACGTCCAGGCCCGCCACGCCGACGTCGGCGCCACCGTACTCGACATAGGTCGGCACGTCGCTCGCGCGCACCAGCACGACACGCAGCCCCGGCCGGTTGGTCGGCAGGATCAGCTTGCGCGACTTCTCCGGATCCTCCAGCACCTCGATGCCGGCCTTGCGCAGCAGCGGCAGCGTGTCGTCGAAGATGCGGCCCTTGCTGAGCGCCAGCGTCAGGCCGTTCATCGCACTCTTTCGATGTCGGCGCCGAGCGTACGCAGCTTGTCTTCCATGCGCTCGTAGCCTCGGTCCAGGTGATAGATACGGTCGACCAGCGTCTCGCCCTGCGCCACCAGGCCGGCGATCACCAGGCTGGCCGACGCGCGCAGGTCGGTCGCCATCACGGTGGCGCCCGACAGTCGCGGCACGCCGCGCACGAGCGCGGTGCGGCCGTCGATCTCGATGCTGGCGCCCAGACGAAGCAGCTCGTTGACATGCATGAATCGGTTCTCGAAGATCGTCTCCGAGATCTGCGCCACGCCGTCGGCGATGGCATTCACGACCATGAACTGTGCCTGCATGTCAGTCGGAAACGCGGGGTACTCGCTGGTGCGAAAGCTCACTGCGCGCGGCCGGCCGTCGGCCTTGACGCGAATGCCGCCGGCGACCGCCTCGATGCTGGCGCCGGCCGCGCGCAGCCGCTCGATCACCGCCTCCAGGTGGCCGACGTTGGCGCCGCGCAGCAGCACGTCGCCACCGGTGGCCGCCACGGCGCACAGGAAGGTGCCGGTCTCGATGCGGTCGGCGATGAAGCGGTGCGGCTCGCGCGGCGGATGCAGCGCCGCCACGCCGCGGATGCGGATGCGGCTGCTGCCGTGGCCTTCGATCTGCGCGCCCATCGCGATCAGCAGCTCGGCCAGATCGGCCACCTCGGGCTCCTGGGCGGCGTTCTCCAGCACCGTCTCGCCGTCGGCCAATGTGGCGGCCATCATCAGGTTCTCGGTGCCGGTGACGGTGATCATGTCGGTCGTGATCGACGTGCCCTTCAGCCGCAGGGCGCGCGCCAGGATGTAGCCGTGCTCGACGCGGATGTCGGCGCCCATCGCGCGCAGGCCCTGGATGTGCTGGTCGACCGGCCGCGAGCCGATGGCGCAGCCGCCGGGCAGCGACACGGTCGCCTCGCCGAAGCGCGCCAGCAGCGGGCCGAGCACCAGGATCGACGCCCGCATCGTCTTCACCAGCTCGTAGGGCGCCTCGGGCGAGGTCACCGACGAGGCGTCGACCGTCACCTCGTCGGGCCGCACGTCGCTGCGGTCGGCGCGGGCGCCCATGCTGCGCAGCAGCTTCAGCGTGGTGTTCACGTCCTGCAGACGCGGTACGTTGGCCAGCGTGATCGGCTGCTTGCACAGCAGCGCGGCGCACAGCCCCGGCAGTGCCGCGTTCTTGGCGCCGGAGATCGAAACCTCGCCTTGGAGACGACGTCCGCCGCGGATCAGGAGTTTGTCCATGCGTGGGCTGGCCCGGGCCGCGCAACAGTGGAAGTGGAAACGCGCCGTCGGTCAGGCCGCACCGATTCGACCACCACCGCCGCGCGGCAGCGGGTGGTCAGTGGTGGTGGTGAGGCTGCGGGTCCTGCGCAGCCCATTCGGCGGGCGTGAGCGTCTTCATCGACAGGGCGTGAATCTGCTCGCGCATTCTATCGCCGAGCGCCGCATAGACCCGCTGGTGCCGCCGCACGCGCGGCTGGCCGTCGAACTCGGCCGACACGATGGTGGCAAAGAAATGCCGCCCATCGCCCTCGACCTCGAGGTGCTCGCAGGCCAGGCCCGCAGCGATGAAGCGGCGCACGTCGTCGGGGGTCGGCTCGGCCATGCGGCGATTATCGCGCGCCGCCGACGGCGGCCGACCGGCGCCAGTCGGCCCCTCAATGGCGCAGCTTGTAGCCGCTCGCCAGCAGGCGCAACGCGACCGCTGCCACGACGGCGAAGCTCGTGCCCACCACCGCCAGGCTCAGCCACGGGGACACGTCGCTGACGCCGAAGAAGCCGCGGCGAAAGCCGTCGATCATGTAGAAGAACGGGTTGAGGTGGCTCACCGCCTGCCACACCGAGGGCAGCGAATGCACCGAATAGAACACGCCCGACAGGAACGTCATCGGCATGATGACGAAGTTCTGGAATGCGGCCAGTTGATCGAACTTCTCGGCCCACAGCCCGGCGATCAGCCCCAGCGTGCCGAGCATGGCGGCGCCCAGCATGCCGAACACGGCGATCCACCACGGCTCGGCCAGTTGCGGCGGGCCGAACCACACGGTGACCAGCAGCACGCCGAGTCCGACCACCAGCCCGCGCACCATCGACGCGGCCACGTAGGCGGCGTACCAGGCCCAGTGCGTCAGCGGCGTCACCAACAGGAAGACCAGGTTGCCGGTGATCTTGCTCTGGATGAGCGACGAGCTCGAATTGGCGAACGCGTTCTGCAGCACGCTCATCATCACCAGGCCCGGAATCAGGAAGCTGGTGTAGCGCACGCCGGGGTAGACCTGCACGCGATCTTCCAGCACATGGCCGAAGATCAACAGGTACAGCACCGCCGTCAGCACCGGCGCCGCGACGGTCTGGAAGCTGACCTTCCAGAAGCGCAGCACCTCCTTGTAGAACAAGGTACCCGCGCCGGTCAGCAGGGTTGTCGTCATGCTGGCACGATAGCAGCATGCCAACTCGGGCACGGCGGCAAGCATGAACGAGCACCACTGGTTGTGGGCCGGCGCCAGCGGCTACTCGTACAAGGAGTGGAAGGGCCCGTTCTACCCCGAAGACCTGGCCGCCGACGACATGCTCGCCTGGTACGCCCGGCAGCTGGACACGGTGGAGATCAACAACACCTTCTACCGCAACCCCAAGCGCGACGTCTTGGCCAAATGGGCCGAGACGGCACCCGAGGCCTTCCGCTTCGCGATCAAGGCCACGCGCCGCATCACGCACGATGCCCGCCTGAAGAGCGACGAAGCAGCCGAACCGCTGCGTTACCTGTACGGCAGCCTGGCGGCGCTCGGCGGCAAACTCGGCGCGGTGCTGTTCCAGCTGCCGCCGAATCTGAAGAAGGACCTGTCGCGGCTGAGCGAGTTCCTCGCCTTGCTGCCGACCGATCATCGCGCCGCTTTCGAGTTCCGCCATCCGAGCTGGTTCGACGACGACGTCTATGTCGCGCTGAAAGGCGCCTCGGCGTCGCTTTGCCTGTCGGAGCGCGAGGACCAGCTGCCGCCGCCGTTGGTCGAAACCGCGCCCTGGGGCTACGTACGGCTGCGCCTGGAGCAGTACACCGACGACGACCTGGCACGCTGGGCCGAGCGCTTGAGCGCCACCGGCTGGCAGCAGGTCTTCGTGTACTTCATGCACGAGCCCACCGCGCCCGGCTACGCGCGCTCGCTCACCCGACTGGCAGGTGAACGGGCGCGGCGCTGACCGGCTTGCCGTCGCCCGAGGCCATGATCTCGAGGAACACGTCCTCGAGGTCGGCGCGCCCGATCTCGAGATCCTCGACCCGCACGCCGGCCGAGCGCAGCTGGCCGAGGATCGACTCGACCTCGGCCGCGTCGTGCGCGCTCACCTGCGCGATGCGGCCGGTGACGCGGGCGTGCGCAGCCACAGCGGGCGGCAGCGGATCGTCGGTCTTGAAGCGCAGCATCGTGCTGGCGGTGCCCGCCAGCAGGTTGGCGGTGCGGTCGAGCGCCACCACACGACCCTGCTTGAGCATCGCGATGCGGCCGCACAGCGCCTCGGCCTCCTCGAGGTAGTGCGTGGTCAGCAGCACGGTGTGGCCCTCGCGATTGAGGCGCGCGATGAACTGCCACAGGGTCTGCCGCAGCTCCACGTCGACGCCGGCCGTCGGCTCGTCGAGCACGATCACCGGTGGGCGGTGCACCAGCGCCTGCGCCACCAGCACGCGGCGCTTCATGCCGCCGGACAGCTGCCGCATGTTGGCGCCCGCCTTGTCGGTGAGGCCCAGGTTGGCCAGCAGCTCGTCGATCCAGTCGTCGTTGTGGCGCACGCCGAAGTAGCCGCTCTGGATGCGCAGCGCCTCGCGCACGTTGAAGAACGGGTCGAACACCAGCTCCTGCGGCACGATGCCCAGCGCACGGCGCGCGTCGGCGAAGTCGCGCGACACGTCATGACCCAGGACGGTGACGTGCCCGGATGTGGCGCGGGCCAGGCCCGCGAGCACCGAGATCAGCGTCGTCTTGCCGGCGCCGTTGGGGCCGAGCAGGCCGAAGAACTCGCCGGGCTCGATGTCGAAGCTCACACCATCGAGCGCGCGCACGCTGCCCCGGGGCCCGACGTACGTCTTGACGACCTGCTGGAACGACACGGCGGGCATGGCGCGCGATTGTAGGCAGCCTTGTCGCACGCGCTGTCTTCAGCGCGACGAAGGTGCTAGATTCCCCGCGCGATGACCAAGCCCACCAAGAAGCCGCGCCGCACGGCCGAACGCATCCTCGAGGTGACGCTGGAGCTGTTCAACCGCTTCGGCGAGCCGAACGTGTCGACGACGGTGATCTCGGCCGAGCTGAACATCAGCCCGGGCAACCTGTACTACCACTACCCGGCCAAGGACGAGCTGATCAACGCGCTGTTCGATCGCTACAAGACGGCGCTCGACGAGCTGCTCGGCGCCGCCGACAGCGTGCGCCATGTCGAGGACGCCTGGCTGTTCGTGCACATGCTGTTCGAGCTGATCTGGAACTATCGCTTCCTCTATCGCGACCTGAACGACCTGCTCAGCAAGAACCGACGCCTGGAGACGCACTTCCAGCAGGTGCTGGCGGCCAAGAGCCGCGCCGTGCGCTCCGTGCTCGACGGGCTGGCCCATGGCCAGGCGCTGCGGATCGACGCGGAGCAGGCCGAGCCGATGGCCGATTCCATGGTGGTCGTGCTGACCTACTGGCTCAGCTACGAGTACGTACGCGACCCGCGCAGGGCGCTGGAGCCGGAGGGCGCAGCGGCCGCGCTGTCGCGCGGCGCCTTCCATGTGCTGGGCTTGCTGATGCCCTACCTGGAGCCGGCGCAGCGCGAGCACCTGGTCACCCTGGCGGGTGCGTACAAGGGCAATCACTGAGCTGGCGGCGCCGGTTTTTCTCCAACATCGGCGGACGAACGCACGCCGATGCGAGGAGACGACTGCAATGGCCAAGTGGACCGTTTTTCCGTATGACAGCGCCGACTACGCCTACGACACCGCGACGCTGAAGAAGAAGTGGGCGCGGCTGCACGCCGGCGATGTAGAGCCCCTGCCCAAGGACGACAAGGTGCTGGCCGCCTGGGCGCTGTACCACGCCGGCGAGTTCCAGAAGGCCTACGACGCGGGGCTGAAGGCCGGCGGCGCCGGCATCACGGTGGCCAACAAGGCGCAGTGCATCTACGCCAACTACCTGGAGAAGAGCGAGAAGAACAAGCTCGCGATGTTCCAGGAGGCTGCCGCGCGCGCCGAGGCGCAGGCCGAAGAGGACCCGAAGAACGCCAACGCCCACTATCTGATGGCCTATGCGCTGGGCCGCTACAGCCAGAGCATCAGCGTGGCCAAGGCGCTGGCGCAGGGCCTGGGCAGCAAGGTGAAGACCGCGCTGGAAACCACGATCAAGCTGGCGCCCAAGCATGCCGATGCGCACATCGCGCTCGGCTCGTTCCACGCCGAGGTCATCGACAAGGTCGGCAAGCTGCTCGGCAAGACACAGGGCGCCGACGCGGCCACGGGCCTGCGGATGTACCAGACGGCGCTCAAGCTCAACCCGGCCAGCGCGATCGCGATGATCGAATACGCCAACGGCCTGGTGATGCTCGAAGGCGACAAGAAGATGAAGGACGCCGAGAAACTCTATGCCGACGCCGCCGCCTGCGAGCCGCTCGATGCGATGGAGCGGCTCGACGTCGAGATGGCCAAGGAAGAGCTGGAAGACTAGGCGGCCACTTCCCAGGGCAGCATCAGCGCCAGCAGCAGCAGCTTCTCGAACTCGGGCTCGAAGCGGTCGATGATCTGCTGCGGCTCGGGGCACAGGCCTTCGTCGGTGATGAGGCCGAACTGCACGCCGCCGGCGTAGCTGAGGATCGACACGCCCATGCCGATATCGCCCGACGCCGGCACCCAGAACATCGTCTGCCGGATCGTCGAGCCGCAGAAGGTGAGCGGCTTCGGCGGGCCGGGCACGTTGGTCATCACCGCGGTCGCCTTCTTGGCGAACAGGTTCAGGATCGCGTCCTGCACCGGCTTGATCATCAGGCCGGCCACGGCCAGCACCGCGAAGGCCAGCAGCGGCTGGTAGCTGCCCTTCAGCTCGCTCATGCGCCGGCGCACCGCGTAGACGCGCTCGATCGGATTGTCGATGCCGATCGGCAGCACCAGCGGCGCGAGGCCGAACTTGTTGCCGAGCTGCCAGGCCTTGTCGAGCGGTCGCAGGTTCACCGGCACCATCGCGCGGATCTCCTGCCCCGAAGGGTCGTCGCCCTGGTCGCGCAGGTACTGGCCGATCGCGCCGGCCACGCACGACAGCAGCACGTCGTTGATCGAGCAGTTGAGTGCCTTGCCGATGACCTTCACCGCGTCCAGCGGCAGCGGCTCGTTCCACGCCACCCGCTTGCGTCCGGCCGGCTTGCCCTTCAGCCGCGTCGGCGAGTCGTCGGGCATCAGCGCCAGCGCGGCCACGTCGCTCACCACTTGGTAGCCGGTGCGCGCCATCTCGACCGAGCCGAACAGCTGCTGCGGTTTGGACAACGCATCCATCGAGCGCGCCATGCCGTCGCCGGTGGCACCGAGCGCCTTCACCATGATGTCGGTCAAGGGTTTGACGACCGCATCGCTGAGCCAGTCGTGTTCGGCCTCGCCGTCCGCACTCTCCCGCTCGCGTCGCCGCGGCGGGTCGTTGCCGCCGTCGGTGATCGACAGCGTGACCGAAATCAACGCGATGCCGTCGCCGATGCAGTGGTGGATGCGAGCGATCAGCGCACTGCCACCATCGTATTGCTCGATCAGGTGAAACTGCCACAGCGGCCGGCCCGGATCGAGCGGCTGTGTCGCCAGTTCGCCGCAGCGCGCCTGCAGTGCCGCCTGACGGCTCTGGCCCTTGCGCCGCTTCAGCGTCTCGCGCACCACATGGCGGTGGATGTCGAAGTCGTCGTCGGTCACCCACTGCGCGCCCATCGCGTCGTTCACCACCTTCTGGCGAAAGCGGTCGTACTTGAGCAGCTTGTCGCCGACGCGCTGGCACACGGCCTCGTAGTCGACGCGCGGCTCGAGCAACCACACGCCGACGATCATCATCAGGTTGACGTCGTTGTCCATGCGCAGCCACGCGTTATCGACACGCGACATGCGTTCAGCGGCCATCGGGTTTCTCCTCGTGTAGTGCTGTTCGAGCCGCAGCCACGATGCTGGGTAACATCCGGGGCGTCAAGCTGAGGCTTTCACCCAGCACCACACTCTGTTCCGCACACGGGAGACCCGTCATGGCCAACATCAAAGCCGCCTTCGACAAGGCCGTCGCCGACAGCAAGAACCTGCCGGAGAAACCCGACAACATGACCTTGCTGAAGATCTACGCGCTGTACAAGCAGGCCAGCGCCGGCGACGTGGACGGCAAGCGGCCCGGTTTCACCGACATGGTGGGCCGCGCGAAGTGGGACGCGTGGAATGCCATCAAGGGCAAATCGACCGACGAGGCCATGCAGGAATACGTCGACCTGATCGAGTCGCTCAAGTAGCGGCAGCTACTTCTTCCGCTTGGTCGCCGCCTTGCGTGCGGCGGCGGTCGCCTTCGCCGCGCCAGCGCCGGCCTTGCCGAGCAGCGTGTCGAGGTTCTTCTCGATCTCGGACTCGATGGTGCCGGCAAACGCGCCGAGCAGGAAACCGAGCTTGGCGTTGAGGTCGAAGTGATCGGGCGCCACCACCAGCGTGCCGCTGACGCCCGAGCGCGTGAACTCCACGGTGTCGCTGTACTCGCCTTCGATCACGGTGCAGGCCATGTCGAACTTCTTCTCGACCTCCTCGGCCCAGGCCCAGGCGACCTTGCGCGCCTTGGCCAGTCCGAGCGCGTGGGGGCGATGGATTCGAATGTCGGGCATCGATGGACTCTCCGCGGTGGCAAGGGTGGCCGGTCAGGAGGCTCGCAGTGTCGCGTGGCGCTCGGCCTTGGGCAATGCGGCCAAACGCCGAACCTCGGCGTAGAAGCGTTCGAAGTCGCCGCCTTGGCGCTCGAACAGGCGCTCGAACTGCGGCACCAGCTCGTCGTAGGCCGCCTGGATCGCGAACGCCGCGTTGTTGGCGCGCTCAAACCAGCCGTCGTAGCCGGCATAGCCGCCCCAGCGCTCGGCCTTGATGCGGGCGTACTCCGCACGCAGAGCGGCCAGCCGCTCGGCCTTGCGGGCACGCTTGGCGTCGTCGGCGGCCTCGCTGCGATAGATCGCTTCCAGGTCGGCGCGCGCCGCCAGGGTGAGCGCCTTGAACTCGCGCCGCCGCTCGTCGTGGCGCCGGTACGCCTCGCGCGCCTCGGCACTACCCTCGCGCTCGAGCCAGCGCGCGCCGCCGAGCCGCTCCACCGCCGTGGCGAAGCTCTCGTTGAACATGGTGTCGTCGCTCGCGTAGGCGACCTGGTGCGCCAGCTCGTGGAAGATCAGCCGCGCCAGTTCGCCGTCGATCCAGCCGATGAAGGTGTTGAGCAGCGGGTCGCCGCCGAGCCAGTTGGTCCAGCCGAGCGTCGAGTAGGCGGGAACGCCGTAGACCATCACCTCGAGCGACTGCTGGCGTGCCAGTTCGCCGGCCAGGGCATCGGCCGCAGCGCGATCGAAGTAGCCGCGGTAGCCCACGCAGCCCATCACCGGGAAACACCAGGTCTTCAGCTGCAGCGACAGCTCGGGTGCGGCAACCACGTTCCACACGGCCGCGTTGCGCTGCAGGTCGGCATACCGCCGGTAGCTGGCGTTGTCGGGCAGCTTGAGTTCACGCACCGCGAAGTCGCGCACGCGCTGGCTGAGCACCAGGCGCTCGCGCAACGTCGCCGGCGTGGCCGGGTCGTCCAACCACTGCGGCACCGGCCGTGCGGCGCGCATCAGCGCGAGGTGGCCGCCGACACTCTGCGCGTAGTAGCCGAGCGTCGAGCAGCCGGTCAAGGTGCCGGCAGCCAGTACCGCCAGCAGCGTCGCACCCCGCCGGACGGTCACGCGGGCGCCACCTCGACCAGGCAGTCGTAGAAGCACGGAGCGCGGCCGATGTCGGTGAGCCGCTGGTGCGTCAGCTCGTTGACGTTGGTGCCGTCGGCGCCGAACTTGCGCCACCACACGCCGAAGCCGTGGACCACGCCGGGGCGCGCGCGCTCGCTGACCTGCGCCCGGCACAGCGTGCTGCCCCGCTCGTTGAACAACCGCACCGCAGCGCCGTCGGCAATGCCGCGCGCCGCCGCGTCCTGCGGGCTCAGCTCGACCGTCGGCCGGCCTTCGATGGCACGCAGGCTCTTCACGTTGACGAAGGTCGAATTGAGGAAGTGGCGTGCCGGCGGCGAGATCATCGCCAGCGGGAACCGCTTCGCCAGCTCGGGCGTCGTCCGCGCGCTCTCGTAGTTGGGTACATAGTCGGGCACGCCGACACCCGGTGCGTCGACGAGGGCACGACCATCGGCGGTCGGAAAGCCACCCTGCGCGAACGGCGCATCGGCCAGCGGCAATGGTGCGTAGCCCTGCCGGCGCAGCAGATCGAAATCGATCGAGGGCAACGCGGTGCGCGCGAGCTGCTCGTCGCTGTCGGCGAAACAGGGCTCGTCGAAACCGAGGCGCGCCGCCAGCCGGCGGAAGATCTCGCTGTTGGGCAGCGCCTCACCGAGCGGCGCGACAGCTGGCTCGTTGAGCAGCACATCGGTGTGGCCATAGGCGGTGTGCACGTCCAGGTGCTCCAGCTGCGTCGTCGCCGGCAGCAGGTAATCGGCATGGTCGGCGGTATCGGTCTGGAACTGCTCGAGTACGACGGTGAACAGATCCTCGCGGGCGAAGCCGGCGGCGACGCGGCGCGACTGCGGTGCCACCGCCACCGGGTTGCTGTTGTAGACGATCACCGCTTCCACCTTCGGGCCAAAGGCGGGACCCGACTCGCGCAGCAGGTCGTCACCGATCGTGCTCATGTTGATGGTGCGCGGCCGACGACCGGCCAGCAAGTCGGGGCGCTCGAGCGCGCCGGCGTCTCTGAAGTTGCGAAACCACCCCGAGCTCGACAACAGCAGACCGCCGGCGCGGTGGCGCCAAGCGCCGGTCAGGCACGGCAGCAGGGCGATCAGGCGCACCGCATTGCCACCGCCGTGGACCCGCTGCATGCCATAGTTGAGCCGGATCGCTACCGGCGCCAGGGTGGCGAAGTCGCGCGCCAGCGTACGCACCGTCGCCGCGTCGATGCCGCACTCGGCCGCCGCACGCTCGGGCGTCCAGGCCATCGCCCGCTCGCGCAGCAGCGTGATGTCGCCGACATGCCGACGCAGGTAGTCGTGGTCGAGCCAGTCGTTCGTGAACAGTTCGTGCATCAGGCCGAGCGCCAGAGCGCCGTCGGTGCCGGGCAGCAGGGCGATGTGCTCGTGGCACTTGTCGGCCGTCTCGGTGCGGCGCGGGTCGATGCACACCAGCTTGGCGCCATCGCGTTTGGCCTGCTGCGCGAGCGTCCAGAAATGCAGGTTCGACGTGATCGGGTTGCTGCCCCAGATCAGGATCAGCTTGCTCTCGGCGAAGAAGCGCATCTGCATGCCGACCTTGGCGCCGTACGTCGCCGCCAGCGCCTCGCCGCCGGCCGACGCGCAGATGGTGCGATCGAGTCGCGAGGCACCGAGACGGTGGAAGAAGCGTGCGGCCATGCCCTCGCCCTGCACCTGGCCCATCGTGCCGGCATAGCTGTAGGGCAGGATCGCCTCCGGATCACGCGCGGCGATCGATGACAGGCGTCGGGCGATGTCACCGAGCGCGGTGTCCCAGCTCACGCGTTCGAAGCGCCCTTCGCCCTTGCGGCCGATGCGGCGCATCGGGTGCAGCAGGCGCTCCTCGTGATAGGTGCGTTCGGCATAGCGGCTCACCTTGGTGCACAGCGCACCGTGGGTCGACGGGTGCGCCGGATTGCCCTGCAGGTGGACGACACGGCCATCCTGCACGGTCGCGACCCAGGAGCAGGTGTCCGGACAATCGTGGGGGCACGCTCCGCGCACCTGACGCGCCCCTGCCGTCGACAGATCAGCCATGGCATCCACTGTGCCACAGACCGTCGCGCGGCATGCCGGTGAGCTCAAGTTCCCGATCCCTGCCGCCGGCGTAGAGTCCGTCTCGACGCACGTGGGCGCATTCACGCTGCTGGCGTTCGATGAACTTGTGCACAGACCACGCCGAATGCTGCAAACGGACTGTCCGGAGCAGCGTGCGACCTCTGGCCTAATTCGCGCGTTGCATGCCCCTTTTCCCACGGCCACACGAGGAGCCCATCTTGAAACGCCGTTCCGCCCTGCGTCGACTGGTTGCCGCGCCCGTGGCCCTTGCGCTGCCCGCCTTCGGCCAGGCCCGCACGATCGTGCTGGGGCAATCGGCCGCACTCAGCGGCCCGGCCGCGCAGCTGGGCATCCAGATGAACATCGGCGCGAAGCTCTACTTCGACGCGGTGAACGCCGGCGGCGGCATCAACGGCCACACGATCGAGCTGCGCACGCTGGACGACGGCTACGAGCCCGATCGCTGCGCGGCCAACACGGCCAGGTTCATCAAGGACGACGTGTTCGCGCTGATCGGCTACGTGGGCACGCCTACCTGCGTGGCGGCGCTACCGTTGGTGAACCAGGCGCGCATGCCGTTCTTCGGTCCGTTCACCGGCGCCGAGGTGCTGCGCGATCCGTTCAGCAAGGTGGTGTTCCACCTGCGCGCGTCGTACTACGACGAGACCGCGCTGATCGTCAAGCAGCTCACCTCGCTCGGGCTGAACAACATTGCCGTCTTCTATCAGAACGACGCCTACGGCAAGGCCGGCCTGGAGGGCGTGACGCGCGCGCTGAAAGCCCGCAACATGGCACCGGTGGCGCTGGGCACCGTGGAGCGCAATACGATCGATGTGGCCAAGGCGGTGTCCACGATCGTGGCTGCGGCGCCGCACGCCGTGGTGCAGATCAGCGCGTACAAGAGCTGTGCCGCGTTCATCCGCGAGGCGCGCAAGGCCGGCTACGGCGGCACCTTCTACAACGTGTCGTTCGTCGGCACGCAGGCGCTGGCTGACGAACTGGGGCGCGAAGGCAACGGCATCGTCGTCAGCCAGGTGGTGCCCTTTCCCTACGGCACGGGCACCCCGATCGCGCGCGAGTTCCTCGACGCACTCAGGCGCGGCGGCAACGGCGCGCAGCCCAACTACTCGAGCATGGAAGGTTACCTGGCGGCCAAGGTGTTCAGCGAGGGCCTGCGCCGCGCCGGCCGCAATCCGAACCGGGACCAGCTGGTCGCCGGGCTGGAATCGATCCAGCGCGCCGACTTCGGCGGCTTCGGCGTCGACTTCCATTCGAGCCGGCACACGGCTTCCACCTTTGTCGACCTGTCGATGATCACGCAGGACGGCAAGGTGCGCCGCTGACCGGTAGCCGCCCCTTGGCCATGGTGCAGACCCCACACCGGAATGCTCAACTATTCACGTCCGCGGCATCCACGAGCGCACAGGCCGCGATTGACGCCAACTTGCTGCTTGCCGGCGGCTGGCAGCCGCCCTACCCTGCACTGATATCGCGCGCCAGCACGGAGGTTTCATGATGCAACGACGCAAAGCCCTACAGACCCTGGGTGGACTGACGGCAGCGGTCGCCTCGCCGGCTCTGCTGGCCGACAACCGGTCCAAGATCGTGCTGGGTCAGTCGGCCGCCATGACCGGCCCCGCGGCGCAATTGGGTATCCAGTTCCAGGCGGGCGCCAAGCTGCTGTTCGACAGGATCAACGCAGCGGGCGGCGTCAACGGCAAGACGATCGAGCTGAAGACGCTCGACGATGGCTACGAGCCCGAACGGTGCGGCGCCAATACCAGGAAGCTGATCGACGAGGACGTGTTCGCGCTGTTCGGCTACATCGGCACGCCGACCTCGGTGGTGGCGCTGCCGCTGGCGACCAACGCGAAGATTCCCTTCCTGGCGCCATTCACCGGCGCGCAGGGCCTGCGCGACCCTTTCAACCGCTACGCGTTTCACGTGCGCGCGTCGTACTTCGACGAGACGGCGCGCATCGTGAATCAGCTCTACGCGGTGGGCATGAAGAACATCGCGGTCTTCTACCAGAACGATGCCTATGGCCAGGCCGGACTGGCCGGCGTGAACCGTGCGCTGGCGGCGGTGAACTCCAAGCCGGTGGCGCTGGCCACGGTCGAGCGCAACTCGGTCGACGTGGCCAACGCGGTGAAGACGATCAGTGCCGCCCGGCCTGAAGCTGTGGTGCAGATCAGTGCCTACAAGAGCTGCGCCGCCTATATCCGCGAAGCGCGCAAGGCCGGCTCGGGCGCACAGTTCTTCAACGTGTCGTTCGTCGGCACCGCGGCACTGGCCGCCGAACTCGGCCCCGACGCCCGCGGCGTCGTCGTCAGCCAGGTGATGCCGTTCCCGTTTGCGGCCGTGACGCCGCTGTCGGCGGAGTTCGTCAAGGCGGCGCCCGCGGGCAAGGTCGATATGAACTACAGCAGTATGGAAGGCTATGTGGCAGGCAAGGTGTTCGTCGAAGCGCTGCGCCGCGCCGGCAACAACCCGACCCGCGACACGCTCATCACCAGCCTGGAAAGCCTGCGCGAGTTCAATCTCGGCGGCTTCTTCGTCGACTTCAGCCCGACCAAGCACACCGGCTCGACCTACGTCGACCTCACCATCCTGACCAGCGACGGCCGCGTTCGCCACTGAGCGCCGAGCCGAACCGCGAGCACCGCGTTCCGCCGGCCTCCGGGTTGACCCGGACGCCGGCGATTCGCTTCGTGGCGCGGCATCGAAGACCAAGCCCGAGCGCATCGCAGGCCCGGCGACCCGGCGGTAAGATGGTTTGCACCATCTGCAGGGGTTGTCATGAAGCTGATCGACTCGATCGTTGCCGAGTCCGCGTCCATCGTCGCGATGCGGCGCGACATCCATGCCCATCCTGAACTGTGCTTCCAGGAGGAACGCACGGCCGACCTGATCGCCAAGGCGCTGGAGGGCTGGGGCATCCCGGTGCTGCGCGGCCTGGGCAAGACCGGCGTGGTGGGCATCGTCAAGAACGGCAGCTCGAGCCGCGCCGTCGGGCTGCGCGCCGACATCGATGCGCTGCCGATGAGCGAGCACAACCACTTCGCCCACGCCAGCCAGCACGCCGGCAAGATGCATGCATGCGGTCACGATGGCCACACGGCGATGCTGCTGGCGGCGGCGCAGCACCTGGCCAGGCACCGCCGCTTCGACGGCACGGTGTACCTGGTGTTTCAGCCGGCCGAGGAAGGCGGCGGCGGCGCCCGCGAGATGATGAAGGACGGCCTGTTCGAGAAGTGCCCGATGGAAGCCATCTTCGGCGCGCACAACTGGCCTGGCATGGCGGTGGGCCAGTTCGCACTGCGCGACGGGCCGGTGTTCGCCTCGAGCAACGAGTTCAAGATCACCATCCGCGGCAAGGGCGCGCACGGCGCGATGCCGCACAACGGCATCGATCCGGTGCCCGCGGCGTGCCAGATGGTGCAGGCGTTCCAGACTGTCATCTCGCGCAACAAGCGGCCGCTGGACACCGGCGTGATCTCGGTGACGATGATCCACACCGGCGAGGTGACCAACGTGATCCCCGACGCCTGCGTGATGGAAGGCACCGTGCGCACCTTCAGCACGGCGGTGCTCGATCTGATCGAGCGCCGCATGAAGATCATCGCCGAGGCCACCTGCGCAGCCTTCGAGTGCACCTGCGAGTTCCAGTTCGTGCGCAACTACCCGCCGACCGTGAACCACAAGGCCGAGACCGAGTTCGCGCGCCAGCTGCTCACCGACGTGGTGGGCGCCGACAACGTGCACGAGTTCGAGCCGACGATGGGCGCCGAGGACTTCAGCTATTTCCTGCAGGGCAAGCCGGGCTGCTACTTCCTGATCGGCAACGGCGACGGCAGCCACCGCGAAGGCGGCCACGGCATGGGACCCTGCATGCTGCACAACCCGAGCTACGACTTCAACGACGATCTGATCCCGCTCGGCGCCACGGTGTGGGTGCGCTTGGCCGAGGCGTGGCTGGGCGGTCCGGCACGCGGCGGCGCGGCGCGATGAGCCAGCCGGTCGAAGGCTTCTCGCAGACCTACGCCGAGGCACGCGCCAAGTTCCTGCCGGCGGCGCGGGCCGCCGGTGCGGCGGTGCACAGCCATAGGCATCCGCTGCGTGGCCGCGACGGCGAGGAGCTCGCGATGGACATCGCCCGCATCGGGCCGGACGATGCGCCTGCCGTGCTGCTGCTCAGCAGCGCCTGCCACGGCGTCGAAGGCTTCTGCGGCTCGGGTGCGCAGATCGCTCTGCTGCACGACGACACCTTGCTGCGCTCGGCACGCGACGCGGGCGTGGCGCTGCTGTTCGTGCATGCGCTCAACCCGTACGGCTTCTCGTGGTGGCGGCGTACGACCCACGAGAACGTCGACCTGAACCGCAACTTCCACGACTACGCGCAGCCGTTGCCGGCCAACCCGGGCTACGACGAGGTGGCCCACCTGATCGTGCCCGATCATTGGCCGCCGCGACCCGAGGTGCAGGCGGCGATCGAGCGCTTCATCGCCGAGCGCGGCATCAAGGCCTGGCAGTCCGCCATTTCCGGCGGCCAGCACACGCATCCGCAGGGCCTGTTCTACGGCGGCCGAGAGCCGACCTGGAGTCAGCGCGTCGTGCGCGAAGTGCTGCGCTCGCACGGCAAGCGTTGCCAGCGATTGGGCTGGATCGACTTCCACACCGGGCTCGGGCCCAACGGCCATGGCGAACGCATCTTCGCCTGCCGCGACGATGCGCAGGCGCTGGCGCGGGCGCGCCGGTGGTGGGGCCCGCAGATCACCTCGATCTACGACGGCTCGTCGAGCTCGGCCAGGCTGACCGGCATGATGTGGATGGCGGCCTACGAGGAGTGCGCGCAAGCCGAGTACACCGGCATGGCGCTCGAATACGGCACCGTGCCGGTGCTGGAGGTGATGGACGCGCTGCGCGCCGACCAGTGGCTCGAGTTGCACCCGGACACGGGCACCGCCGAGCGCGACGCGATCAAGCGCCGCATGCGCGACGCCTTCTACACCGACACCGACGACTGGAAGCGATCGATCGTGGCGCAGGCGCTGGAGGCCGCGCGCCAGGCCGTGCAGGGCCTGGGCGGCCGCTGATCCACTCATAAACGGCACCGCGCGGGCGCAGCACCGACGCGTTCAACCGCGGCCCCGCCACCGCTTGATGCAGTCGCGCTGCGCGCCGGTCTCGGGCGACTCCGGCGCGCGATTCCGCTTGGCCACCACCTGCCACTTGCGCGCGAGAAGGGCCAGCGCCTCGTCCGGCGCGAAGCCCGACTCGACCAGCAGGCAGCCGACCACGGTGCCGGTGCGGCCGACGCCACCTTGGCAGTGCAGATAGGCGCGCCGCGCCGGATCGGCCAGCAGCACCCGCACGGTGTCGAGGATCGTGCGCATGAGCGCCTCGCTCGGTACCGCGTAGTCGGTGACAGCGAAATGCTGCCGGCGCTGGCCGGGCCGCAAGCGCAGCTGATAGTCGGGCAGGCCCTCGTCGTCGGCCGTCAGGTCGATGAAGTCGGTGATGCCGGCGGCGTGCAAGCCGTCGACGTGCCGCAACGGGTACTCGCCGGCCAGCAGTCGACCCGGCACGACCCAGTAGCAGTTCGGATGCGGCCGCGGCAGCGCGTCGCCGGCGCAGTCGATGTCGTCGTGCGCCATGGCGGCGCCTGGCTCAGTGCGACAGGATCTTCGACAGGAAGTCCTTCGCGCGGTCGCTCTTCGGGTGGTTGAAGAAATCGACCGGTGTGTTCTCCTCGACGATCTGGCCCTGATCCATGAAGATCACGCGATCGGCCGCCTGGCGCGCGAAGCCCATCTCGTGCGTGACGCACAGCATCGTGATGCCTTGCTTGGCGAGGTCGACCATCACCTCGAGCACCTCGTTGATCATCTCGGGGTCGAGTGCCGAGGTCGGCTCGTCGAACAGCATGATCTTTGGCGTCAGGCACAGCGCCCGCGCGATCGCCACGCGCTGCTGCTGGCCACCGGACAACTGCAGCGGGTACTTGCCGGCCTGCTCGGCGATGCGCACGCGTGTCAACTGCTGCATCGCCTTTTCCTCGGCCTCCTTCTTGGGCATCTTGCCGACCCACATCGGCGCGAGAGTGAGGTTCTCGAGCACCGTCAGGTGCGGGAACAGGTTGAACTGCTGGAACACCATGCCGACTTCGCGTCGCACGGCATCGACGGCCTTCACGTCGTCGGTCAGC
Organism: Burkholderiaceae bacterium; assembly: GCA_044222685.1. Taxonomy (GTDB): domain Bacteria; phylum Pseudomonadota; class Gammaproteobacteria; order Burkholderiales; family Burkholderiaceae_C; genus JAEUPI01. Next base: position 78,070 of record JBGAMU010000001.1, on the reverse strand, counting down.
TCGGTGCCGTTGACGACGAGGCGGCCGCTCTGGTGCTCCTCGAGCCGGTTGATGCAGCGGATCAGCGTGCTCTTGCCCGAGCCCGATGGCCCGCAGATGACGATGCGTTCGCCCTTGGGTACCGTCAACTGGATGTCGCGCAGCACATGGAACTGCCCGTACCACTTGTTGACCTTGTCGAATTGGATGATGGGAGCTTCGCTGTTCATGTTGGCCGTCATTGCCGGCGCATGCCGGTGTTGAGATAGGCCTCGACCCAGCGGCTGTAGCGCGACAGGGCGAAGCAGAACACGAAGTACACGGCCGCCACGAACAGCTGGCCCTCGAGGAAGAACTTGCGCCAGTCGGCGTCACCGAGCGCCAACTGCAGCGCGCCGGTCAGGTCGTACAGGCTCACGATCGTCACGAGCGAGGTGTCCTTGAAGGTGCTGATGAAGCTGTTGACGATGGCCGGCACCACCAGCCGCAAGGCCTGCGGCAGCACGATCTTGCGCTGCGTCTGCCAGTAGGTGAGGCCGAGCGACTGCGCGGCCTCGACTTGGCCTTTGGGCAGGGCCTGCAGGCCGCCGCGCACCACCTCGGCCAGGTAGGCTGCGGCGAACAGGGTCATGCCCACCAGCACGCGCAGCAGCACGTCGATCGACGTGCCCTGCGGCATGAACAGCGGGAACATGAACGAAGCCATGAACAGCACCGAGATCAGCGGCACGCCGCGGATCAGTTCGACATACAGCACGCAGACCGCACGGATCGCCGCCAGGTTGGAATTGCGGCCGAGCGCCACCAGGATGGCCAGCGGAAACGCGACCACCAGGCTGACCACCGACAGCGCCAGCGTCAGCGGAAAGCCGCCCCAGCGCGAGGTCTCCACGGGCGTCAGGCCGAACACGCCACCGCGCATCAACATGAAGCACAGCGCCAGCACCGCAACCCACAGCACGGCGAGCCACGGCTTCCAGAACGGCCGCAGGCAGCTCGCGACCAGCAGTGCGATCAAGGTCGCGCAGGCCAGCAGCGGACGCCACTGCTCCTCGAACGGGTAGCGGCCGAACAGGATCAGCCGGCCCTTCTCGGCAATCACGCCCCAGCAGGCGCCGGTTTCCTGCAGCGCGCGGCAAGCCGCGTTGTCGGGCCGCGCCACCGCATTGAGTACCGACCAGCCGAACAGCGGCGGCACCAGCCACAGCAGCACGGCCAGGGTGACCAGCGTGGCCAGTGAGTTGGCCCAGCCGTCGAACAGGTTGCGCCGCACCCAGGCCACAGCCCCCTGCGCCGCCAGCGGCGGCTCGCGGCTGGCGATCGGCGCGTAGATGGTGCCGGTGGTGCTCACCCTAGCGCTCCTTAATGGCCGAGCGGCGGTTGTACCAGTTCATGCCGGCCGACGTGAGCAGCGACAAGGTCAGGTAGCAGGCCATCACCAGCGCAATGCATTCGATGGCGCGGCCGGTCTGGTTGAGCGACGTGTTGGAGATCGAGACCAGATCGGGATATCCGACCGCCACTGCCAGCGAGGAGTTCTTCGTCAGGTTCAGGTACTGGTTGGTCATCGGCGGGATGATGACGCGCAGCGCCTGCGGCAGCTGCACCAGGCGCAGTTCCTGCCCGCGGCCGAGGCCGAGCGAGACACTGGCCTCGTGCTGGCCGAACGGCACCGACTGGATGCCGGCTCGCACCACCTCGGCAATGTAGGCCGCGGTGTAGACCGTCAGCCCGATCAGCACGGTGAGGAACTCGGGCGTGACCGCACCGCCACCGACGACGTTGATCTCGGTCTTTTCCGGTGAGTCCAGGCCCGCAGGCGCACCGCCGAGCAGCCAGCCCGCCAGCGTGGCGAGCACGATGATGGCGATCGCCGGCAGCAGCAGCGGCATCGGCTTGCCGGTGCGCTCGAAGCGCGCGCGCGACAGCCGCGACCACCACCACACCCCGATCAGCCCGACGACGAAGCCGGCGACGGTGAAGATGTGCCCATCGGCCCAGACCGGATGGGGGAACTGCAGACCGTTCTTGCTGAAGAACAACCCCGGCAACGGGTGCAATGCCTCCTCGATCGGCGGCAGCTTCTCGGTGAGCACGAAGTACCAGATGAACAACTGGAGCAGCAGCGGCACGTTGCGCACCAGATCGACATAAGCGCCGCTCAGCGAGCGGACCAGGAAGTTGCGCGACAGCCGTCCCACGCCGATGAGCGTGCCCAGCACGGTGGCGAACAGGATGCCGAGGATCGCCACCCGGAATGTGTTGGACAGCCCGACCAGGAAAGCCTTGCCGTAGCTCTCGGCCGAATCGAACGGCACGACGCTCTCGCCGATGGCGAAGCCGGCCGGCTGCGTGATGAAGTCGAAGCCGCTCTTGATGCCGCGCACCCGCATGTTGTCGAGGGTGTTGTGCAGCAGGTAGGCCGCCGCCAGCACCAGCAGCGCGAGCACGACCACCTGGTACAGCACGCCCCGGAAGGCCTTGCTGCGCCAGTTGAACGACGAAGACTTGCTCGGTGGCGCGTTCATCAACCGGACAGGGTTCGCTGCAGGCGAACCCGCCCTCGTTGTTTGCGAAGCGTTAACGCACCGGCGGGGCGTACATGAAGCCGCCCTTGCTCCACAGGTTGTTGGCACCGCGCGGCAGCTTCAGCGCCGACTTCGGGCCGACGTTGCGCTCGAAGATCTCACCGTAGTTTCCGGTCGCCTTGATCGCGCGGTAGGCCCAGTCCTTGTCCAGGCCAAGCAGCTTGCCGGTGTCCTCCGAGGTGCCGAGGATGCGCTGCACGACAGGGTCTTTGCTCTCGGCCTTGAGCTGGTCGACATTGGCCTGCGTGATGCCGTATTCCTCGGCCTCGATCAGCGCGAAGACGACCCACTTGGCGATCGCGAAGAACTCGTCGTCGCCGCGGCGCACGGACGGCCCCAGTGGCTCCTTGGAAATCAGCTCGGGCAGGATCACGTGGTCATCGGGATTGCCGGCTTCCTTGTTGCGGACGGAGGCAAGACCCGAGGCATCGGTGGTGTAGGCCTGGCAGCGGCCGGCGAAGTAGGCCTTGTTGGTGGCCTCCTGCGTCTCGAACACGACCGGCTTCATGTTCAGGCCGGCCGCCTTGGAGTAGTCGGTCAGGTTCTTCTCGGTGGTGGTGCCCGACTGCACGCAGACGGTGGCGCCCTTCAGCTGCTTGGCCGAGGTGATCTTGCTCTTCTTGGTGACCATGAAGCCCTGGCCGTCGTAGTAGGTCGTGCCGGTGAAGTGCAGGCCCAGCGAGGCGTCGCGCGTCAGCGTCCACGTGGTATTGCGCGACAGGATGTCGACCTCGCCCGACTGCAGCGCGGCGAAGCGCTGCGACGCATTCAGCGGCACCCACTTGACCTTGCTGGCGTCGTTGAGCACGGTGGCGGCGATCGCCTTGCAGATATCGACGTCCAGGCCGGCCCAGTTGCCCTGGCTGTCGGCGGCCGAGAAGCCGGGCAGGCTGGGGTTGACACCGCAGACGAGCTGGCCTCGCTGCTTGACGGCGTCGAGCGTCTTGCCGGCGTGCACGCTGCCGACGAAGGCGAGCGCAAGTGCCGCGGCAATGGTGTGTTTGAACATGGTGCGTCCTCTCTTGGGTGGCGACAATGGCGGGATTGTCGTGATCGCCGGCTGCCCGGCAAACCGAGCAAACACCGATGCACGGAGCGTGCCTGACCCAGATCGGCGCAGGCACCTAGGGCATTACCCTAGCCTCGCAGCCGTCGCAGCAGGCTCGCCGTCGACGGATCGAGCCCGTCGGTGTCGCCGGTCGTCCAGCGCGGCAGCAGCTCGCTGCACAGCGCCTTGCCGAGCTCGACGCCCCATTGGTCGAAGCTGTTGATGCCCCACAGCGCGCCGGCGGTGAACACACGGTGCTCGTACATCGCAATCAGTGCACCGAGGCCGCGCGGAGTCAGTGACTCCAGCACCAAGGTCGTGCTGGGTCGGTTGCCCGGAAAGGTGCGGTGCCGGGCCAGCCGGTCGGCATCGATGCCCGGAGCCGCCGTCGGCACGCGCTCGCCGCGCGCCTGCGCCGCCGGCTTGCCCAGCATCAAGGCCTGCGACTGCGCCAGGCAATTGGCCAGCGCCTTCACCTGCAGGTCGCGGTGCGGATGGCTCGCCTTGCGAACGGCGATGAATTCCACCGGGATCACGTCGGTGCCCTGGTGCAGCATCTGGAAGAACGCATGCTGGCCATTGGTGCCCGGCTCGCCCCAGACGACCGGGCTGGTGGCATAGGGCAGATCCTCGCCGGCCAGGTCGACGCGCTTGCCGTTGGATTCCATCTCCAGCTGCTGCAAGTACGCCGGCAGGCGCTTCAGGCCTTGGTGGTAGGGCGCCACCGAACGGCTGGCAAAGCCGTGGAAGTTGCGGTACCAGACGTCGAGCAGGCCGAGCTGCACCGGCAGGTTGCGCTCGAACGGCTCGGTCGCGAAGTGACGATCCATCGCGTGGGCGCCGGCCAGCAGCGCGCGGAAATGTTCGGCGCCGATGGCGATCGCGATCGGCAGGCCGATCGCACTCCACATCGAATAGCGACCGCCGACCCAGTCCCAGAAACCGAAGGTGGTGGTGATGCCGAACTCGGCCGCGGCCGAGAGATTGGTGGTGGTGCCGACGAAGTGGCGCCCGATGTCGCGGCCGCCCTGGTCGAGGAACCACTGCCGCGCGACGGCGGCATTGGCCATCGTCTCCTGGGTGGTGAATGTCTTGGAGGCGACGATGAACAGGGTCGACTCGGGCCGCAGCCGCTCCAGCACCGGCGTGACGTCGTGGCCGTCGACGTTGGAGACGAAGTGAAAGCCGATCTGTGGATGCGCCACGCTCTGCAGCGCGGGAACCACCATCTGAGGGCCTAGATCGGAGCCGCCGATGCCGATGTTGACGACGTCGCGGATGCCACTCTTCGCCGTGTCGCGCACACGCTCCGCATAGGCGAGCATGGCGTCGAGCACCGCGTGCACCTCGTCGGCGAATGGCGCTGCGCTGCCCCTGGGCGCGCGCAGCGCGGTGTGCAGCACGGCGCGGCCTTCGGTGGCATTGATCGCCTCACCGGCGAACATGGCGTCGCGCCGCTCGGCCAGGCCGCATTCGCCGGCGAGTTCGACGAGCAGCTTGTGCGTGGCCAGGTCCCACAGGTTCTTCGACAGGTCGGCGAAGACCTCCGGCGCCTGGCAGCTGAAGGCGTCGACGCGGCCGGGGTCGCGCGCGAAGGCCTCGCGCAGGTCGAGCGTGCGGCCGTGCGCCTGATGGTGGCCCTGCAGCGCACGCCAGGCGAGCGTGCGGTCGCAGCGCGGGTGAACGCTCATCGCAGCTCGGCGATCAGCTTGTCCAGGCGCGCCGAATCGGCGGCGAACAGGCGGATGCCCTCCGACAGCTTGTCGCTCGCCATCGCATCGTCGTTGTGGGCATAGCGGAATTCCGCCTCGCCGTAGTGCACGGCCGGCAGCGCCAGCGCGCGCGCCGCCGCCGCGTCGAGCCGGCGTGGCAGCGCCGCGTCGCCGCGCTGCAGCTGCGCCATCAGGTCCGGGCTGATCGTCAGCAGGTCGCAGCCGGCGAGCGCGGCGATCTGCCCGACGTTGCGGAAGCTCGCGCCCATCACCTCGGTGCGGATGCCGTGGTGCTTGTAGTGCTCGTAGATGCGTGTGACCGAGCGCACGCCGGGGTCGTTGGCGCCGGACTGCGCGGCCTCGTCCCAGGCGGCGCCCGCGGACTTCTTGTACCAGTCGTAGATGCGGCCGACGAAGGGCGAGATCAGCGTCACGCCGGCATCGGCGCAGGCCACCGCCTGGGCGAACGAGAACAGCAGCGTGAGATTGCAGTGGATGCCCTCGCGCTCGAGTTCGGCCGCCGCCTGGATGCCCTCCCAGGTCGACGCGATCTTGATCAGCACGCGGTCGGCGCCGACGCCCTGCTGCCGGTACAGCGCCATGATGCGGCGCGCACGCGCCATCGTGGCGACCCGATCGAACGACAGCCGCGCGTCGACCTCGGTCGACACGCGACCGGGCACGATGCGCAGGATCTCGGCGCCGAAGCGCACCAGCACCGCGTCGACCACCGCTTCCAGCGGCTGGCCACGGCACGCAGCGACCGCCTCGGCCAGCAGCGGCGCATAGGCCGGCTGCTGCACGGCCTTGAGGATCAGCGACGGATTGGTGGTGGCATCACGCGGCGCGTACTGCGCCATCTGGTTGAAGTCGCCGGTGTCGGCGACGACGACGGTGTACTGCTTGAGCTGATCGAGCTGGTTCATGGCGCGTCACGGTGCAGGCGGCATGCCCGCCATGCTGGATTATCGGCGTCAGCCGCTGGCAACGACGGAGACACCATGCCCGCCCAGATGGAGCGTCAACGCGTCGCCGGCCGACCAGGGCCGGTCGACCTCGGCCGACACGACGAACAGGTGGCCCAGCTCGGTGTCGATCGTCAGCTCGAGAAAGCTGCCGAGATACGCGCACTTGGCCACGCGGCCGGGCAACCCGGGTTCGCCTGCGCCGTCCGGCGTCAGGCGCCAGGCTTCGGGTCGAACCGCCACCTTCACCGCGCCGGATGCCACCGTGTGCCGCGGGCTGAAGCGCAGCGGCCCGAGTTGCACGGTGCCGTCGGCCCGCACCTCGGCCGAGAACAGCATCGCCTCGCCCATGAAGCCGGCCACGAACTCGCTGCGCGGCAGCTCGTAGAGCTGCTGTGGCGTGCCGGCCTGCGCAATCAGGCCGGCGTCCATCACGACGATCTGGTCGCTGACGGCGAGCGCCTCGGCCTGATCGTGGGTGACGTAGGCCACCGTCAACTGCAGGCGCTGCTGCAAGGCGCGGATCTCCTCGCGCATCGAGCGGCGCAGCCGGGCATCGAGGTTGGACAGCGGCTCGTCGAACAGCATCACCGACGGCTCCAGCACCAGCGCACGCGCCACCGCCACGCGCTGCTGCTGGCCGCCGGACAACTCGCTGGGCAGCCGTTGCTCATAGCCGGCAAGGCCGACGCTTTCCATCGCCTGGCGCGCACGACGCGCCGTCTCGTCCTTGCCGACGCCCAGCACCGACAGCCCGTAGCCGACGTTGTGGATCACGTTCATGTGCGGGAACAGCGCGTAGCTCTGGAACACCATGCTCACGTTGCGTTCGGCCGCGCCCAACGCGGTGACATCCTGACCGTCGATGAGAATCTGCCCCGACGTCGGCGCGTCGAGCCCGGCGATCATGCGCAGCGTGGTGGTCTTGCCGCAGCCGCTGGGGCCGAGGATGGTGGTCAACGTGCCCTTGGGCACGACGAGATCGATGCCCTTGACCACCAGCGGCGCGCGCGGCCCGCCATAACGCTTGGTCACGTTGCGGAACTCGATACCGTGGCTCGTCATGAGGTTTCCTGTGCAGCGGCGCGGCGGCCGAGCTGGCGTTCGCCGACGACGAACTGGATCAGGGCGGTGGCCAGCGACATCAGCACGATCAGCACCGTGCAGTAGGCCAGCGCGACACCGTAGTCGCCGTTGCCGACGCGGCCGATGATGTAGGTGGTGGCCAGCTCGTTCTCGGCGGTGACGAGGAAGATCACCGCCGACACCGTGGTCATGCTGCGCACGAAGCTGTAGACGAGCGCCGCCACCAGAGCCGGCTTGAGCAGCGGCAGCACCACGCGGCGCAGCGTGGTCGCGGTGCCGGCGCGCAGCATGGTCGACGCCTCGTCGAGCGACTTGTCGATCTGCTTGAAGCTCGCCATGCCGGCGCGCACGCCGACCGGCAGGTTGCGGAACACGAAACACAGCACGATGATCAGCCCGGTGCCGGTGAGCTCGAACGGCGGCACGTTGAAGGCCAGGATGTAGCTGACGCCGAGCACAGTGCCGGGGATCGCGAACGCCAGCAGCGCGGAGAACTCGAACAGCCGCTGGCCGACGAAGCTGGTGCGCGCCAGCAGCCAGGCGATCAGCAGGCCGATGGCCGCGCAGATCGGCGCCGCGATGGCGGCCAGCCGCAGCGTGGTGAACAGCGAATTCCATGCCGTGCCGGCCAGGACCATACCGTGCTCGCCCCACTGCAGGTCGAAGGCGGTGCGAAAGTGCGCCAGCGTCGGCGTGTAGTCGCGGCCCCAGGTCTGCACGAAGCCGCCGATGAAGGCGAACAGGTAGACCACCACGGTGAACAGCAGCCAGGGCCCGGCGATACCCTGGCAGATGCGCCGCACGCGGTCGGGCAGCGGCATCGACATGCCGGCGTCGCCCTTGCCGGAGACGGTGGTGTAGCTGGTCTTGCCGAGCACACGCTGCTGGATGAAGAACACCGTCAGCGCGAACACCGACAGGATCAGCGCCAGCGACGCCGCCCGCCCCTGGTCGTACTGCGCGCCGACGATGGCGAAGAAGATGTCGGTGGACAGCACGGTGAACTGGCCACCGACGATGATCGGGTTGCCGAAGTCGGCGATGCTCTCGATGAAGCCGACCAGGAACGCGTTGGCCAGGCCCGGCTTCATCAGCGGCAGCGTCACCGTCATGAAGGTGCGCATGCGCGAGGCCCGCAGCGTCTGCGCCGCCTCCTCCATCGACGGGCTGATGCCCTGCACCACGCCGCGCATGATCATGAAGGCGATCGGCGCGAACGCGAACATCTGCGCCAGCCAGACGCCGAACAGGCCGTAGAACCAGCGCGTCGGCGTGATGCCGAAGGCCCATTCGAGCCCCTGGTTGACGAGGCCGGCACGGCCGAACAGCAGGATGAGACCGAGCCCGACGACGAACGGCGGCGTGATGATCGGCAGCAGCGCCAGCATGTTCAGCGGCCGAGCCAGGCGCCGTGAGCCGCGCTCGGCCATCAGCGCGATGCACGTGCCCATCACCGTGGTGCCGGCCGCGGTGAGCAACGCGAGGAACAGCGTGTTCCACGCCACGCCGCAGCGCACGCCGCCGGCCAGGCAGCCGAGGCCCCAGACACGTTCGTGTGCCAGGCGGTCGGCGAACGCCGATGCCGACAGGCGGCCCGACTCGTCGAGCCAGGCGCCGACCAGCGACTTGCCGACCGGCAGCGCGATGAACAGCAGCAGCAACGCGGCGCACAGCACCACCGCGCTGGCGACGAACAGGTCACCGCGAAAGAAGCCGAGTCGCGCGATGCCGGCACCCAGCAGCACCAGCAGTGCCAGCAGCAGCAAAGCACCGCCGGGCCCGATGCCGAACTGGCCCGCTGACAGCGCGCCAAACGTCGCCTCGAGCCACTCGTAGGACCAGCCCTGCGCACCGATCGCAAAGCCGCTGGCCAGCAGGGCGAGCAGGCCAGCGCCGGCGGCGACCGCGAGCAGCCGGCCCTGGCCATGACCGGCGGGCCGGCTCGCCGCCAGCGCGAGCACGGCCAGCGCGGCGCCACCGAACCACAGCCATGGCTTGCCGTGGCGCAGTGCCTGCACCAGGCCGCTCGCGGTTTCGGCACTTCCGAAGACGCCTGGCAACGACTGCCAGAGCGACAGGTTCTGCGGGAAGTACCAAGGCAGCAGCACGAACGCCGCGATGCCCAGCAGCCACCAGGCCCAGATGACGCGCCCGGCCCCGACAAGGCCGCGAGGGGCCAGGTTGTCCATCGATGGCGTCAGCGCGGTAGGGAGTTCACGTCCTTCTCCCACTTGGAGATCAGGCGCCGCCGCTCGGCGCTGGCGCCGTACTTCGCGTAGTCGTAGTCGATGAATCTGATCTTCTTGAAATCGGGCACGCGTGGATCGATCGGCGTGGACTTGTTGCTCGGCAGCTGGAACTGCTTGGACGCTGCACCGAACTGCTGCGCCTGCGCCGTCAGCGCCCATTCGTAGAACTTCTTCGCGCTGTCCAGGTTGCGCGCGCCCTTGATGATCGACATCGAGCCGATCTCGGCGCCGGTGCCCTCGGCTGGCGTGATGGTCTCGACCGGGAAGCCCTGCAACTTTTCGCCCGGGCCGTCGTGCACGAAGCTGATCGACAGCGAGGTTTCGCCACGTGCCACGGCCTTGATCGGGCCGGTGCCCGAACGCGTGTACTGCGAGATGTTCTTGTGCAGCGCCTTCATGTAGTCGAACGCCTTGTCCTCGCCCATCAGCTGCACCAGCGTGGCCACCATGGTGTACGCCGTGCCGCTCGAGGCCGGATTGGCAACCTGGATCTCGCCCTTGTACTCGGGCTTCAGCAAGTCGGCCCAGGTCTTGGGCACCGGAAGCTTCTTCTTGGCCAGCAGCTCGGTGTTGTAGCCGAAGCCCAGCGGCCCGGAGTAGATGCCTACCGTGCGGTACGACGACTGCGTCGCCTGTTGTTGCGCCCAGGCATGCAGCTGCGGCAGCGTCGGCGACTTGTATTCGAGCGACAGACCCTGCTCGGCGGCTTGAAGATGAGGGTCACCGGTGCCGCCGAACCAGAGGTCGGTCTTCGGGTTGGCCTTCTCGGCAATCAGCTGCGCCAGCGCCTCGCCCGAACCCTTGAGCGACATGTTGACCTTGATGCCGGTGGTCTTGGCGAACACCGTCTGGATCATGTTGCACCACTCGGCCTGCACCGAGCAGATGATGTTGACCTGCCCGCCGTCCTGCGCCTGTGCACCCGCAGTGCCGAGCAGCACGACGGCCGCGACCATCGACGAAATCCTTCGCATGTCACTCTCCTCTTCTTGCGACCGATGGTAGCCACCGGGCCGGCCGCTTCGTTGACCGGCCGCATCGGACAAACCCGGTGCGCGCGTTGACGCGCCTGAAACCGTTGGCCGATAATCGATGAAACAAAGTTTCATATCCACGGGATTCACCCGATGTCCTTCGACCTCGTTCTTTTCGGCGGTACCGGCGATCTGGCCTGGCGCAAGCTGATGCCGGCCCTGTTCCAGGCCTTCCGCCACGGCAAGCTGCCGCGCGATGGTCGCATCCTGGCGGTGGCCCGCGATGCGCGGAGCGACGACGCCTACCGCGCCTTCATCAAGGAGCGCTTCGCCGAGGTCGAGAGTGCCAAGCGGCCGAACGACGACGAGTTCGCGCGCTTCGCCGCGTTGCTGCACTACCGGCGGATGGATCTGTCGCACGCCGAGGACTACGCAAGCCTGAAGTCGTGGCTCGATGAACGCCGCGCCGACACGACGGTGATGTACCTCGCCACCAGTCCGCATCTGTTTCCGGTGGTCTGCGCGCAGCTCGGCCAGGCGGGGCTGAACGGCCCGCAGGTGCGCGTGGTGCTGGAAAAGCCCTTGGGGCACGACCTGGCCAGCGCGCAGGAGATCAACCGCGTGGTGGCCGGCGCCTTCAGCGAGCGGCAGGCGCTTCGCATCGACCACTACCTCGGCAAGCCGTCGGTGCAGAACCTGTCGGCGCTGCGCTTCGGCAACGCCCTGTTCGAGCCGCTGTGGCGGCGCGAGAGCATCGCCAGCATCCAGATCACGCTGGCCGAGAGCCTGGGCGTCGGCACGCGCGGCGACTTCTACGACCGCACCGGTGCGCTGCGCGACATGATCCAGAACCATGCGCTGCAGCTGCTGACCATGGTGGCGATGGAGCCGCCGTCGACCAATGATGCCGACGCGATTCGCGACGAGAAGCTGAAGGTGCTCAAGTCGCTGAAGCCCTTCACGCCCGACATGGTGTCGCGCGACGTCGTGCGCGGCCAGTACAAGGCAGGCACCGTGGAGGGCCGGGCCGTGCCCGGCTACCTCGATGAAGGCAAGGTGCCGGCCGGCAGCCATACCGAGACCTTCGTTGCGCTGCGCGCCGAAGTGCAGAACTGGCGCTGGGCCGGCGTGCCGTTCTACCTGCGTACCGGCAAGCGGCTCGGGGCGCGGCACTCGCAGATCACGGTGAACTTCCGGCCCGTGCCGCATCCGATCTTCCCCGGCTCGTCGCGCGCCAACAAGCTGGTGATCAAGCTGCAGCCCGAGGACGGGCTGGAACTGCACTTGCTGGCGGCCAAGGGTGGCAGCCTGGGTGAATCGCTCGCGCCGGTGTTCCTCGACCTCGACTTCGACAAGGCCTTCGCCGCCGAACGGGTTGGCGCCTACGAGCGGCTGCTACTCGACGCGCTGGCCGGCCGGCTCAACCTGTTCGTGCGCAGCGACGAGCAGGAACAAGCGTGGCGCTGGGTCGAGCCGATCCTGCACCACTGGGCGCAGGATTCGTCGGGCCCGCGCGCCTATGCAGCCGGCACCTGGGGCCCGCCGGCCTCGAGCGCGATGGTGGCCCGCGACGGCTGCGCGTGGGACGAGGAACAGTAGGCCGCCGCGCCCGTGCTCGAACGCATCCGCGCCGCGATACCTGCCCTGCCGCGAGCCGAGCAGCGCGTGGCGCGGCTGCTGCTGGCGGACCCGCGTGCGTTCGCCAGCCAGCCGGTGGTGGAACTGGCGCGCCGGTCCGAGGTGAGCAAGCCCACCGTCGTGCGCTTCTGTCGCAGCGTGGGTTATGCCGGCCTGGCCGACTTGAAGCTCAGGCTCGCCGGCACCGTGAACGAGGGCGTGCCCTTCGTGCACCGCTCGGTCAGCGACGACGACACACCGGCCGAGCTGCTGGTCAAGGTGGTCGACAACGCGGTGGCCGCGCTGCTGAAGTACCGCAACACGGCGGGGGCGCAGTCGTTCGCCCGTGCGATCGATGCACTGGCCGCCGCCGCGCGCCGCGGCCGACGCATCGAGTTCTACGGCGTCGGCAACTCGGGCATCGTGGCGCAGGATGCGCAGCACAAGTTCTTTCGCCTGGGCGTGCACACGGCAGCCTGCAGCGATGGCCATGTGCAGGTGATGAGCGCGACGATGCTGGCCGAGGGCGACTGCGCGGTGGTCATCTCCAACTCGGGCCGCAGCCGCGACCTGATCGACACCGCCGAGATCGCACGCCGCAAGGGCGCGACGCTGATCGTCATCAGCGCCAGCGACTCGCCGCTGATGCGGCTGGCGGTGTCGGCGAACCAGATCGGTCTGGCAGCCGACCACGGCGAGGACTCCGACCGCTACAGCCCGATGGTGTCGCGGCTGCTGCATCTGGTGGCGATCGACGTGCTGGCCACCGGCGTGGCACTGCGCCTGGGCAGCGCCACACTGCGGCCGATGCTGCAGGACATCAAGCGCACCTTGCGGGCGCGGCGCTACGTGGAAGATTGAGGTCGCGCTGCGGGCGGGCTGGTCAGGCCGCCGTCGCGTGGCGCGCGGCGAATGCGAGCAAGGAGTCGACGCCGTAGAGCCGGACCAGCTCGGTCAGCTTGGCAGGCGCACCCTGGATCTCGAAACCCTTGTTCCAGCTGCGTGCCATGCGACGGCATTCCAGCAGCACGGCGACCGCCGAGCTGTCGAAAACGCGCAGGGCCGAGGCGTCGACGATCAGCGTCGCCGCATCGTCGGAGCGCAGCGTCTGCTCGAACATGCGCAAGGCGACGGTGGCCTCGCGCAGCGTGAGTGTCTCGGGCAGCACCAGCATGTAGGTTCGCTCTGCAGCGTCGAGGTCAGTTCTTGGCCGGCGCCGCCACGCCTTTGTTCTTCTCGGTCAGGCGAGCGATCAGCGCGTCGACGCCACCGGCGCTGAGGTCCTTGGCGAACTGGCTGCGGAAGCTGTCGGTGGCCCACAGGCCGAGCACGTTGAAGTCGTAGATCTTCCACGCGTCGCCGGCTTTCTCGAGCCGATAGTCGAGCTGGATCGGCTCGCCCTTGCTGACGATGTCGGTGCCGACCACGAGTTCGCTCGCATCGGCGGCTCCGCGCAGCGGGCGCACCCGCACCGTCTGGTCCTTCACCTGGGTCAGCGCGCCGGCGTAGGTGTTGATCAGGTAGGTCTTGAACTCTTCGGTCAGGCGCTTCTGCTGCTCGGGGCTCGCACCACGCCACGGCGGGCCGACCGACTTGACGACCATGCGCTGCAGGTTCACGTTGGGCATGACCTTGCTGTCGACGAGCGCGCGAATGCGGCCGACATCGCCGGCCTGAATGGCCTTGTCGGCCTTGACCGCGTCGATCACCTCGTTGGACAGCTGCGACACGAACGCGTCGGGCGCCGCGCCGGCAGCCGTGGCCGAGACGCTCCCCCAACCAACGGCGAGCGCACCCAGCAGCCCGGCGAACCGTCGACGAAGAATCGGGCGAAGCAGCGGTCGAAACATCTGGTTTCCTTCAGGTCGTGGGGGCCACCTGCACGACGATAACGCATGACCGGATGCCCCGGTTCACTTGGCGGGTTCTGGGTCCGGCTCTTCGGGCTCTTCAGGTGGATTCCCGTCGTAGACCTGGTTTCGACGCCGGGCCAGGTAACCGTCGCGGATCAGCACGTACTTGTCGAGCGCCACGTCGTCGATCGCGCGCGTGGCGGACAACAAACGAGCCCGCGTGCTGACAAGCTGCAGCACCGATGCCGGATAACGGTCGCGCGGCTCGTCGAGCAGCGCCGGCGGCAGCGCACGCAAGTCGAGCGGCAGCGCTGCCGTGTCGCGCAGACTGGAAGGTCCGAGGATCGGCAGCACGATGTACGGGCCCGCGCCCAGACCCCAACGACCCAGCGTCTGGCCGAAGTCTTCGTTGCGCCGATCGATGCCCGCATCGGTGGCGATGTCGAACAAGCCACCGATGCCGAAGGTGGTGTTGACGACGAAGCGGAAGCCCATCTCCACCGCATCGCGAGGCTTGGCCTGCAGCACGTGGTTGATGGCCGACCACAGGTCGCCGATGTTGCCGAACACGTTGTCGACGCCGGTGCGCACGAGCTGGGGCACCACCTTCTCGTACCCGGTGGCCACGGGTTTCAGCACCGCGCTGTCGACCGCCTCGTTGAACGCGAAGATCGAGCGGTTGACGTTCTCCAGCGGATCCACGTTGCGCCCCGGCGCGGTGGCGCAGCCACCCAGCGCGACGGCCAGGACCAGCCACGCGATCGTTCGCGCCGCACGCTTCACTTCTTGGCTCCGCCTTCGGTCCCTGCGTCGGACGCCTTGTTGAACAGGAACTGGCTGATCAGGCTTTCGAGCACCACCGCCGACTGCGTCTGCTTGATGGTGTCGCCGGCCGCGAGGTTCTTGTCCTCGCCGCCCGCCTCGAGGCCGATGTACTGGTCGCCGAGCAGGCCGGAAGTCAGGATCTTGGCCGAACTGTCCTTCGGGAACTGCACGTCGCGGTCGACCTCCATCGTCACCAGCCCCTGGAACGTCTTGGCGTCGAGCTTGATCGACGTGACGCGGCCCACCGTGACGCCGGCACTGCGCACCGGCGCGCGCGGCTTCAGGCCGCCGATGTTGTCGAAGCGCGCCGTCAACGTGTAGCTGTCGCGCGAACCGAAGCTCGCCAGGTTGGCGGCCTTCAGCGCAATGAAGGTCAGCGCCACCAATCCCAGCAGCACGAACAGTCCGACCAGCGTTTCAATGCCCTTCTTGCTCATGGTGCAAGCCCTGCCCTTTGGTGAATCACGGCGTCGAGAACATCAAGGCCGTGAGGATGAAGTCCATGCCCAGCACGGCCAGCGACGAGACCACCACGGTGCGTGTGGTCGCGTAGGCGACGCCTTCCGGCGTCGCCTGGGTTTCGTAGCCCTGGTACAACGCGACGAACGTGCAGATGACGCCGAACACGGCGCTCTTGGCGACGCCATTGCCCACGTCGCGCCAGATGTCGACGCCATTCTGCTGGATCGACCAGAAGTTCCCTGGGTCGACGCCGATCAACAACACCGCCACCACCCAGGCCCCGATGATGCCGATCGCCGAAAAGAGCAGCGCCAGGATGGGCATGGCGACGATGCCGCCGATGAAACGCGGCGCCAGCACCCGGCCACGCGGGTCGATCGCCATCAGCTCCATCGCCGCCAGCTGCTCGCCGGCCTTCATGAGCCCGATCTCCGCCGTCAGTGAGGTGCCGGCACGCCCGGCGAACAGCAGCGCCGTGACCACCGGCCCGAGCTCGCGCACCAGCGACAGGTTGACGATGAGGCCGAGCGACTCGGTGGCGCCGTACTTCACCAGGGCGTAGTACATCTGCAGCGCCAGCACGAAACCCACCGCCAGGCCCGAAGCCAGGATGATGATCAGCGAGCGGTTGCCGATCGCGTGCACCTGCGCGACCACCAGCGTGAAGCGCCGCAGAGCCGACGGCGAGAAACGCAACAGGTCGACGAAGAAACTGGCCGAATGGCCGAGCGACAACAGCCACTTGAGCGTGTGGCGGCCGAGCGCCGCGATCCAATCGCTCACGGAATGATCCCCAGATCTTCGGCGAGCGGTCGCGCCGGGTAGTGGAAGCGCACCGGCCCGTCGGGCTCGCCCCGGATGAACTGCCGCACCTCGGGGTCGTCGGAGTCACGCAACGTGTCCGGCGTGCCGTGCGACACCACCTTGCCGCCCGACGACATGAGGTACGCGTAGTCGGCGATCGAGAAGCACTCCTGCACGTCGTGGGAGACGATCAGCGAGGTCGACCCGGTGGCGTCGTTGAGCTTGCGGATCAGGTTGGCCGCGACGCCCATCGAGATGGGGTCCAGGCCGGCAAAGGGTTCGTCGTACATGATCAGCTCGGGGTCGAGCGAGATCGCGCGCGCCAGCGCGATGCGACGCGCCATGCCGCCGGACACCTCGGCGATGCGCAGATGAGCTGCGCCGCGCAGCCCGACGGCATTGAGCTTCATCAGCACGATGTCGCGGATCATCGAATCGGCCAGGTCGGTGTGCTCGCGCAGCGGAAAGGCCACGTTCTCGAATACCGTCAGATCGGTGAACAGCGCACCGAACTGGAACAGCATGCCGAGCCGTCGCCGGATCCGGTACAGCTGCTCCTTGTCGTGTGCATCGACCACTTCGCCGTCGAACAACACGCGTCCGGAGTTGGCCGGATGGACGCCCCCGATCAACCGCAGCAGTGTCGTCTTGCCGCAGCCCGAGCCGCCGAGGATCGCCGTGACCTTGCCGCGCTGGAACGTCAGGCTGACGTCGTTGAGGATCGTCCGGCTCGCGTCGTAGCCGAACGTCACGCGTTCGATCTCGATCAGGGTGTCGGAATTCAAGAGCGCCTGAGGCCGCTGCAATGCGACGGTTGTTGGGGTTATGGGTCAGGGCCGGCTGTCCGGCGAAGCGCCGCAAGCATAAGGGATACCCCGACGCCTGCGCTTTTGCAGGATGTAGCCTGTGGCTTCCGGCGCAACACCGGCCGGCGCGCCGGCCCCGCGCGCGTTTCAGCGTGGTAGTGCGCTGCTTCCCGTGAGAAACCGGTCGATCGCGTACGCGGCCTGGCGCCCTTCGCGGATCGCCCAGACCACCAGCGACTGGCCCCGTCGCGTGTCGCCGGCCGCAAACACCTTGGCGGCCGACGTGACGTAGCCGTTGGCGGCCTCGGTGCCGGCCTTCGCGTTGCCGCGCGCATCGCGTTCCACACCAAAGGCCTCGAGCAAGGTCGTCTCGGGATGGACGAAACCCATCGCCAGCAGCACGAGGTCGGCGGGAAGCTCGCGTTCGGAGCCTGGCACCTCCGACATCTTGCCGTCCTTCCACTCGACGTGCACCGTCTTGACCGCCTTGACCTTGCCCTTCTCGCCGACGAAGGCCTTGGTGGCGATGGCGAATTCACGCTGGCAGCCCTCTTCGTGGCTGGAGCTTGTGCGTAGCTTGATCGGCCAATAAGGCCAGACCAGCGGCTTGTTCTCGTGCTCTGGCGGCATCGGCAGCAGCTCGAACTGCGTCACGCTGGCGGCGCCGTGGCGATTGCTGGTGCCGACGCAGTCGCTGCCGGTATCACCACCACCGATCACGATCACATGCTTGCCGGCCGCCGAGATCTGGCCCTTGACCTTGTCGCCAGCCACGACCTTGTTCTGCTGGGGCAGGAACTCCATGGCGAAATGCACGCCGTCGAGATCGCGCCCCGGGACCGGCAGATCCCGGCTGACCTCTGAGCCGCCGGCGAGCAGCACCGCGTCGAACTGCGCGAGCAGGTCGTCGGCCTTGACGGTCTCCTGCGCCCAGCTGGTGATGCGGCTGCCCTTGCCGAGCCCGGCCACGAGCACACCCGTCCGAAAGCTCACACCTTCGTCCTGCATCTGCCGCACGCGACGATCGATGTGCGACTTCTCCATCTTGAAATCCGGAATGCCGTAGCGCAGCAGGCCACCGATGCGATCGTTCTTCTCGAACACCGTCACGGCGTGACCGGCACGCGCCAGCTGCTGCGCGGCGGCGAGTCCGGCCGGGCCGGAGCCGACCACGGCCACCGTCTTGCCGGTGCGCACCGCCGGCGGCTGAGCCACGACCCAGCCTTCCGCCCAGGCGCGGTCGATGATCGCGTGCTCGATCGACTTGATGCCGACGGGGTCGTCGTTGACGTTGAGCGTGCACGCGGCCTCGCATGGCGCCGGGCAGACGCGACCGGTGAACTCGGGGAAGTTGTTGGTCGAGTGCAGCACGTCGATGGCCGAGCGCCAATCGTCGCGGTAAACGAGGTCGTTGAAATCCGGAATGATGTTGTTGACCGGGCAGCCGCTGTTGCAGAAGGGCGTGCCGCAGTCCATGCAGCGCGCGCCCTGCACACGGGTCTGCTCGGCGGTCAGCCCGATGACGAACTCCTTCCAGTTCTTTACCCGTTGCGGGACCGGCTCGTAGCCTTCTTCGAGGCGCTCGTGTTCGAGGAATCCTGTGATCTTGCCCATGCTCAAGTACCGTCTGCTTGTTCGATGTGCTCCCTCAACGAGGAGCCGCCTGCCCTTGCGCTACGTTGCCGGACTGCCGACTACTTGGCCGGCACGGTGCGCTCCTTCGCGCCGGCGCCCTTGGCCCGGGCGATCGTGGCATCCGCGTCAGCCGCCGCCTTGCGCTCGCCGAGCGCCCGTTTGTACTCATGCGGGAACACCTTGACGAAACGCGCACGCGCCTCGGCCCAGCTGTCGAGGATCTCGCGTGCCCGCAGGCTGCCCGTCCAGCGATAGTGGTCCTCGATCAGCCGGCGCAGCTGCACCTCGTCGGCCAGGCCGTTGTGCCAGGAGGCGGGCTCGGACAGCTGCTTCTGTTCGTCGGCCGGCAGCACCTTGTCGAGCGAGACCATCGACGTGTTGCAGCGCTTGGCGAAATGCGCCTCCGGATCGTAGACATAGGCCACACCGCCCGACATGCCGGCGGCGAAATTGCGCCCGGTGGCACCGAGCACGACCACCGTGCCGCCGGTCATGTACTCGCAGCCATGATCGCCGGTGCCCTCGACCACTGCGCTGGCGCCCGACAGTCGTACGCCGAATCGCTCGCCGGCCACACCACGGAAGAAGGCCTCGCCGCTGGTGGCGCCGTACAGCACCGTGTTGCCGACGATGATGTTCTTCGTCGCGTCGCCGCGGAAGTCGATGCTCGGTCGCACTGCGACGCGGCCGCCCGAGAGGCCCTTGCCGGTGTAGTCGTTGGCGTCACCGATCAGATACAGCGTGATGCCCTTGGCCAGGAACGCGCCGAAACTCTGGCCCCCGGTGCCTTCCATCTGGATGAAGATGGTCTGGTCGGGCAGGCCTTCGGGCCGATGACGGATCAACTCGCCCGACAGCATCGCACCGACGCTGCGATTGCCGTTGCGCGCGGTCTCGAGCAGCTGCACCTTTTCGCCTCGCTCGATCGCAGGACGACACCGTTCGATCAGCTTGACGTCGAGTGCGCGGTCGAGTCCGTGCTCCTGCGCCTCCACATGCCGACGTGAGACGTCGTGCGGCACCGGCGGGCGCAGGAAGACGCGCGAGAAGTCGAGTCCCCGGGCCTTCCAGTGTTCGACGCTCCGGCGGGTATCGAGCAGGTCGGCACGGCCGATCAGGTCCTCGAACTTGCGGATGCCGAGCTGCGCCATGATCTGGCGCGCCTCCTCGGCGACGAAGAAGAAGTAGTTGACGACGTGTTCAGGCCGCCCGGCGAACTTGCGCCGCAACACCGGATCCTGCGTGGCCACACCGACCGGACAGGTGTTGAGGTGGCACTTGCGCATCATGATGCAGCCCTCGGCCACCAGCGGCGCCGTCGCGAAGCCGAACTCGTCGGCACCGAGCAGCGCGCCGATCACCACGTCGCGGCCGGTCTTCATCTGGCCGTCGGCCTGCACACGGATGCGTCCGCGCAGCCGGTTGAGCACCAGGGTCTGCTGCGTTTCGGCCAGGCCCAGCTCCCACGGCGTACCGGCGTGCTTGATGGACGACCAGGGTGAGGCGCCGGTGCCACCGTCGTGCCCGGCGATCACCACGTGGTCGGCCTTGCACTTGGCCACACCGGCCGCCACCGTGCCGACACCCACTTCGGACACCAGCTTCACGCTGACGCTGGCTTGCGGATTGGCATTCTTCAGGTCGTGAATCAGCTGCGCCAGATCCTCGATCGAGTAGATGTCGTGGTGCGGCGGCGGTGATATCAGGCCCACGCCGGGCACCGAGTAGCGCAGAAAGCCGATGTATTCGCTGACCTTGCCGCCCGGCAGTTGGCCGCCCTCGCCGGGCTTGGCGCCCTGGGCCATCTTGATCTGCAGCTGGTCGGCCGACACCAGGTACTCGGCGGTGACGCCGAAACGGCCCGAGGCCACCTGCTTGATCTTGCTGCGCAGGCTGTCACCCGCATTCAACGCATAGTCGCTCTCGATGACCTTGGCACCGATGACGTCGGACACCTTGGTGCCCGCCTGGATGGGAATGCCGCGCAGTTCATTGCGGTAACGCGCCGGGTCCTCACCGCCTTCGCCGGTGTTGCTCTTGCCGCCGATGCGATTCATCGCCACCGCCAGCGTGGTGTGCGCCTCGGTGGAGATCGAACCCAGCGACATCGCGCCGGTGGCAAACCGCTTGACGATCTCGGATGCCGGCTCGACCTCGTCGACGGGACACGCCTTGCTCGGATCGACCTTGAACTCGAACAGACCACGCAGCGTCATGTGCCGGCGCGACTGGTCATTGATGATCTGCGCGAACTCACGGTAGGTGTCGAAGCGGCCCGAACGTGCGCTGTGCTGCAGCTTTGCGATCGCGTCGGGCGTCCACATGTGCTCCTCGCCGCGCGTGCGCCAAGCGTACTCGCCCCCGGCGTCGAGCATGGTCTGCAGCACCGGGTCGGCGCCGAACGCGGCGCGGTGCATGCGCAGCGCCTCCTCGGCGACTTCGAACACCCCGATGCCCTCGACCTGCGAGGCAGTGCCTTTGAAGTACTTGTCGACGAAGGGCTTCTGCAGGCCGATGGCCTCGAAGAGCTGCGCGCCGCAGTAGCTCATGTACGTGCTCACGCCCATCTTGGACATGATCTTCGACAGACCCTTGCCGACGGCCTTGATGTAGTTGGCGCAGGCCTTCTCTGCGCTGATGTCCCCGGGCAGCGTGGCGTGCAGGGCGCACAGCGTCTCCAGCGCGAGGTAGGGATGCACAGCCTCGGCGCCATAACCGGCCAGTACGCCGAAATGATGAACCTCGCGCGCAGAGCCGGTCTCGACGACCAGGCCGGCCGTCGTGCGCAAGCCTTCGCGGACGAGATGATGATGAACAGCCGACAACGCCAGCAATGCCGGGATCGCCACCTGTTCACGATGCACCTTGCGGTCGGTGATGATCAGGATGTTGTGGCCCGTGCGGATGGCATCGACCGACTCCGCGCACAACGATGCCAGCTTCGCCTCGATCCCTTCGCGGCCCCACGCCAGCGGATAGGTGATGTCGAGCTCATAGCTGCGGAACTTGCCCGACGTGTGCTGCTGCACGCCACGCAGGCGTGCCATGTCGTCGAAGTCGAGGATCGGCTGCGTCACTTCGAGCCGCATCGGCGGGTTGACCGCGTTGATGTCGAGCAGATTCGGTTTGGGCCCGATGAAGCTGTCGAGTGACATCACGATCGACTCGCGGATCGGGTCGATCGGCGGGTTGGTCACCTGGGCGAAGAGCTGCTTGAAGTAGTTGTACAGCGGCTTGTTCTTGTCGGACAGCACCGCGAGCGGCGAGTCGTTGCCCATCGAGCCGATCGCTTCTTCGCCCTGCGCCGCCATCGGCGCGAGCAGGAACTTGAGATCTTCCTGCGTGTAGCCGAAGGCCTGCTGGCGGTCGAGCAGCGATTCACTCGGCACCTCACGCGGCTCCTGCAGAGGCAGCGAGTCGAGGCGCACACGTACCGTCTCGATCCACTGCCGATAGGGTTTCGCGAAGGCGAGCTGGTGCTTGAGCTCGTCGTCGTCGACGATGCGGCCCTGCTCGAGGTCGATCAGGAACATCTTGCCCGGCTGCAGACGCCACTTGCGAACGATGCGGCTTTCGGGAATGGGCAGCACGCCCGATTCGGATGCCATGACGACCATGTCGTCGTCGGTGACGCAGTAGCGTGCTGGCCGCAGGCCATTTCGGTCGAGCGTGGCGCCGATCTGCTTGCCGTCGGTGAAAACCATGGCGGCCGGTCCGTCCCAGGGCTCGAGCATCGCCGCGTGATATTCGTAGAACGCGCGCCGGCGCGGATCCATCAGCTCGTGCTGCTCCCAGGCTTCGGGGATCATCATCATCGCGGCGTGGGCCAGCGGATAACCCGCCATCACCAGCAGTTCGAGCGTGTTGTCGAATGTGGCGGTGTCGCTCTGGCCCTCGAAGCTGATCGGGTAAAGCTTCTTCAGATCGTCACCCAGAACGGGCGACTTCATGACCCCTTCACGCGCGCGCATCCAGTTGAAGTTGCCCTTGACGGTGTTGATCTCGCCGTTGTGCGCCACCATCCGGTAAGGGTGCGCCAGCGGCCACTCCGGGAAGGTGTTGGTCGAGAAGCGTTGATGTACCAGCGCCAACGCTGAGGTGACCCGCGGATCCTGCAGGTCCTTGTAGTACTTGCCCACCTGGTCGGCCAGCAGCAGACCCTTGTAGATCACGGTGCGGCAACTCATGCTCGGCACGTAGTATTCGCGGCTGTGCGTCAGCTTGAGCGCCTGAATCGCGCTGGACGCCGTCTTGCGGATCACGTATAGCTTGCGCTCCAGCGCATCGGGCACGATCACGTCCGGCCCGCGGCCGATGAAGATCTGGCGTATCACCGGCTCCTTGCTACGCACGGCCGGCGACATGGGCATCTCACGATCGACCGGAACGTCGCGCCAGCCGATCAGCGTCTGGCCTTCGGCCTTGACGGCGCGGGTGAGTTCCTGTTCACAGGCGAGCCGCGACGCGTGTTCCTTGGGCAGGAAGATCATGCCCACGCCATATTCGCCGGGCGGGGGCAACGCGACACCCTGGGCTGCCATTTCGGCCCGGTAGTACTCGTCGGGAATCTGAATCAGGATGCCGGCGCCGTCGCCCATCAACTTGTCAGCGCCCACCGCCCCCCGGTGATCGAGGTTCTCCAGGATCAGCAGACCCTGCTCGATCAGCTGGTGTGACCGCTGACCCTTGATGTGAGCGACGAAGCCGACGCCGCAGGCATCGTGTTCGCGCTGCGCGCCGTACAGGCCGGCTTGTTCAAGATGAGCGATCTCTTCGTGGCTGGCCTGTGGTGTATGGGCTGATGTCATGACGCCGTTGCTGCAACAGTGAGCGGACAGACTAATGCACTGCAGCAAAGACGCCAAGCAAATTAAATAGGGTCAGACACTAATTAAGGAGCGCCTATGTACCGAATCTCATAAATTAGGGACAGATTCAATCAAGGCGATGCACCAGAGGAGGGCGGCCGACCCCTGCGGCGCGCCACCAAAGGGCGAGAAGTGCGTTTTTGAAGCGCTGTTAAGTCCGATTCGGATGCAAGCGCCCACCCTCGTTGCACCGAGTCCGCAATCTGCTGCACCCGGTCCGGCGCGACGGGTTCGGCTAGCAGATCGCCGTAGGCTGCTGCACGGTCGAAGGGCGTGTTGCCCAGCGACCAATAGGCAGCGGCGTCCGTGATCAATCCGTCGACAGACTGCGCAACGTGATGCCGAGCGCTGGACCACTCGAAGTCCACCGCCTGTGCCACGAGCCCTTCGCGTACCGGCGACTGCTCCATGAAGACCAACACGTCGACAACCGCGGGCCCGCTCGCCACGACGGTGGAGCGAAAGCGGCCGTCCCATACGGTACCGCTGCGAGAGTAGCGCTGGTTGAAAGCGCTGGTGTACCGCCGGCCCGCGGACTGCATCAAGCGGCTCAAGCCCGAACTTTCGACCGGCGTCGCCAGCAGCCACAGGCGCTGCGGCAGCAAGGCATATCCGTGGACTGCCACACCTGCGCGTACATGCGCATCGCGCAACGCAGCCAGAAACTGGCGGCAGTCCTGGTCATCGCGGAAGATGGGCTGCCCGTTGTGCCCGCGGTGCAGCATGAGGTGCACTTCGCCGCTGATGGCCAGCCTGGGCAGCCTCGCCATTGTTAGCCGCCCAGGGCGACTGAGTCGCGGTCGAGGCCCGGTCCTTCACCGAACGCCGTCCGTCCGGTCAGTCGATGGTGCTCGCGCAAGGCAAAGCGATCCGTCATGCCGGCAATGTAGTCCGCGACTGCACGTGGCGCATCGACCCGGTCGGCATAGTCTGCGGGCATCGATCGCGGGTCGGCCCGATAGGCGGCGAAGAGTTGGCGCACGACCTGCTTGGCTGCCTCGGTGGTCTGGACGACCTGCGGGTGCCGATACAGTTCTCGATGAAGGAACTGCTTCAGCCTGCCACTTTCACTGCGCATCTCGCTCGAGAACGCGACAAGCTTTGGGCCCGCCCGCATATCGTCCTCTGGGTGCCTGCCCCAGGCCGCAAGATGGCCCCCCGTCGTCTCGATCACGTCCAGTACCTGGGCTGATAGCAGTCGGCGCAAGGCCTCGAACAACAGCCGCCGGTTGGCATGCCGTGCCAGCGATGGGTGATCGCGGGTTGCCGCTTCGAGGTGGCAGCGCACGACAGGCACTTCGCACAACTGCTCCAGCGTCAGAAGTCCGGCTCGCACGCCGTCGTCGATGTCGTGGGCGTTATAGGCAATCTCATCGGCCAGATCGGTCAACTGCGACTCGAGACTCGGCTGCGTGCCGTCCAGAAAGCGCCGCGCGGGGCCGTTGGGCTCCACGGCCTCCAGCGCAACGGCATCGCGGTGCGAGCAATGCTTGAGGATGCCCTCGCGGGTCTCGAAACACAGGTTCAGCCCGTCGAAATCCGCATAGCGCTGCTCGAGCAGATCGACGGTGCGCAAGCTCTGCAGGTTGTGCTCGAAGCCGCCTTGCCCGTGCATGCACTCGTTGAGGGCATCCTGCCCGGCGTGACCGAACGGCGCATGTCCCAGGTCATGCGCCAGCGCAATCGCCTCCACGAGATCCTCGTTGAGAGCCAGCCGCCTGGCCATCGACCGACCCAGTTGCGCCACCTCGAGTGAATGCGTCAGTCGAGTTCGGAACAGGTCTCCTTCATGGTTGAGAAACACCTGCGTCTTGTAGACCAAGCGGCGAAACGCGGTGCAATGGACGACTCGGTCCCGATCACGTTGGAACTCGTCGCGGCCCGGAGATGGCGCTTCGGCTCGCCTGCGCCCGCGCGATCGACTCGCATCACTGGCAAATCTCGCGAGCACCGTTCGCACGGTCTCATGCCGCCGCGCTGTGGTGCGCAATGACTTCGCCGATCAACGTGGCCGGCGCGGTCTTCAGGTCAGCGCCTCCAGGTCTGTCGAGCAGCACGAACTGGATCGCACCTGCCTGCGCCTTCTTGTCCATCCGCATCAATTCCATCCAACGATCGACACTCAACGCCGGTGCTTCCACTGGAAGCCCGCAGCGTGCAACGAGATTGCGGATCCTCTGTGCGATCGACCCCTCGATTCGCCCCATACGCGCGGACAAATCGGCGGCGAGTACCATGCCGCAGCCGACGGCCTCACCATGCAGCCAGGTACCGTATCCCAGGCCCGCCTCGATGGCGTGGCCGAAGGTATGGCCGAAGTTGAGGAGTGCGCGCAGGTCGCTCTCACGCTCGTCACGGCCCACGACGTCGGCTTTGATTTCACACGAACGCTGTATCGCGGTGCTGAGCGTGTTGGGCTCCCGTGCCAGCAAGGCGTCAGCGTGCCGTTCCAGCCACTCGAAGAAGGCCCAGTCCCAGATCGGTCCGTACTTGATCACCTCTGCCAGCCCGGAGCGGAATTCACGGTCGGGCAACGTGTTCAACAGATCGACATCGCACAGCACACGCAGGGGCTGGTGGAAGGCCCCGATCATGTTCTTGCCCATCGGGTGATTGATGGCCGTCTTGCCGCCCACCGACGAGTCGACCTGGGCCAACAACGTGGTGGGAATCTGAACGTATCCGACACCTCGCATGTAGCAGGCTGCCGCGAAGCCGGCCATGTCACCGATGACGCCACCACCCAACGCGTACACCACCGTACGACGATCGCAGCCCGCCTTTAGCAGCGCATCGAAGATGCGTTGAAGCGTGGGCCAATCCTTGTGCTGTTCGCCATCAGGCAATTCGACGACATGCAAACGGCGATGACGCCGCGTGAGCACGGCTCGCAGCTTGTCCAAGTGATGCGCCCCGACCACCGGATTCGTGACCACCATGGCGTCAGCGCCCAGCCGTAGCCCGTCCCAGCTCGACGGCTGTTCGATCAGACCTCGGCCGATGACGACGTCGTAGCTGCGCTCTGCCAGTCGTACGGCAACACGCGACGGCGCGACCTCGTTTGCATTCATGGGCGACTAGTGTAGGCGCCTGCAATGATTCGCTGCCCGCGCTGGGCGCGGAGGTCACGACTGGCCGATTCAGAGTTCCTTCTGCGGTCCGCCAATCGTTGACGGCACGCGCGCAGGATCGACCAATCCAGCCAACTCCAGCTGCATGAGGATCATGCTGACCAGCATCTTGACGGTCGGCCGACCGGTTTCGATGACGAACTGCGCCGTGGCTCGGTACAGCGGATCTCGCTCGCGATACAGATCACGCAATCGCCGCACCGGATCGGCCACCTGCAAAAGCGGCCTGTGGGTGTCGTGGCGCAGCCGGCGAAACAGTTCTTCGGGTGTCGATCGCAGGTAGACCGCTTGCGTACGGCTCGCCAGCAAAGTGCGATTCGCTTCGCGAATCACAATGCCGCCGCCGGTGGCCAGTACACGTGTTGGCGAATCGACGAGGTCAGCGAGCACGGCCTGCTCGACGTCGCGGAATGCCGACTCGCCGTGTTGCTCGAAGTAGCTGCGGATCGAACAGCCGAGACGTCGCTCGATCTCGGCGTCGGTGTCGGCAAACGGCCAGTCCAGCCGCCGTGCAAGCTGACGCCCGACTGTGGACTTGCCACTGCCGGGCATACCAACCAACGTGACGATAGGCACCGTGAGCGGCCGAAGTGTCCTTGTCGCCGAGTCTTGTCGTCGCCTCGGAGCCTGCTCGCTCCTTCAGCGTGCGGCGGTACGGTCGGTCACGATCTTGGGCGTCAGGAACACGAGCAGTTCGGTCTTGTTCGCCGTCCGCACCGTGTTCTTGAACAAGTAGCCGAGAACAGGCACATCACCCAACAAGGGCACCTTGTTCACTTCGTCGCGTTCGTTCTGCGTGAAGATGCCGCCGATCACCACCGTGCCTCCATTCTCGACGAGCACCTGCGTCTTGACGTGCTTGGTGTCGATCGCAAAGCCGGCCGAGGTGTTGCGGCCCACGCTGTCCTTGTTGACATCGACATCCAGGATCACATTGCCTTCCGGTGTGATCTGTGGCGTGACTTCAAGCTTCAGGTTCGCCTTGCGGAATTGGATCGACGTTGCTCCGCTCGAGGTGGCAACCTGGTAAGGCAACTCTTCACCCTGCTCGATCAAGGCCTTCACTTGGTCCGCGGTGATTACGCGCGGGCTGGAGATGATCTTGCCCTTGCCGTCGGCTTCGAGCGCAGACAGCTCGAGGTTCAAGAATCGCTGCGACGCAGAGCTGAAAAGCGACAAGGCGAAGGACGCAGGCGCCGCACCACCCAACGCGCTGGCATTGGCCGGCAGGTTCACGAACTGGGTGTTCGGAATATAGCTACCCGGGGTGATGACGGCCTGCCCCGTCGACTCGCCGACACCCAGGTAGTTGCCCCCGAAGCCCAAGCGATTGTTGCCGCCCAGGCTGAAGCTGCCCGCGCCATTGTCGAGCGCGCCGAGCTTCGCACCCAGTGCGCGACCGAATTTGTCGTCCGCTTCGACGATGCGAGCCTCGATCAGCACCTGCCGCACCGGAATGTCGATCTTCGAGATCAACGCCTGGATTTCCTCCAGCTTCGACGGAATGTCGGTGACGAAGAGCTGATTGGTCCGCGACTCGCTGATGACACTGCCGCGTGGCGACAGGATGCGCGAGGCGGCGCCACCGCTGGAGCCTTGAGAAGTGCCGGTCAAACCCTTGGCGACTTCCTCCGATTTCGTGTAGTTCAGCTGGAACGACTGTGTGCGCACCGGCTCGAGATCGGTGATCTTCTTGCGCGACTCCAGTTCCAGTTGTTCCTTGGCCGCCAGTTCATCCTTGGGCGCGATCCAGAGAACGTTACCCGACTTGCGCACTCCCAGGCCCTTGCTCTGCATGATGATGTCGAGCGCCTGGTCCCAAGGTACGTCCTTCAAACGCAGCGTCACGCTGCCGGTGACGGTATCGCTGGTCACCACATTGAAGTTGGTGAAGTCGGCGATCACCTGCAGCAAGGCCCGGACTTCGATGTTCTGGAAGTTGAGAGACAACTTCTCGCCCGAATAACCCGGACCCTGGGTCAGCTTGTTCGGGTCGATCTTCATCGGTCGCACTTCCAGCACGAACTGGTTGTCGGTCTGATACGCGCTGTGCTCCCAAGAGCCACGCGGTTCCACCACCAAGCGCACACGATCACCCGTCTGGAATGCCGCAACCGATTGCACGGGGGTACCGAAATCGGTGACGTCCAAGCGGCGGCGCAACGCATCCGGCAAGGTGGAGCGCAGAAACTCAACGATCAGGCTTTGCCCCTGCTGGCGAATGTCCACGCCGACTTGAGTACTTGCGAGACCGACGATAACGCGACCTGCGCCATCCGGACCGCGACGGAAGTCGACCTCGCGCAGCGGCAACTGCTCGCGATTCTGGCTGGCAGCGAACTGCACTGGTTCGCCCGTGCTCGCGGTCGCCGCGGTGGCACTCGATGAACCTTCGAGGATCACCAGCAAGGCCTTGCCCTGCAATTCAGCGCGATAGTTGCTGGCCTGCTTCAAATTGAACACAAGGCGCGTCCGATCGCCCGCCTGCGCTACGCTGACCGAACGAAGATTGCCCTGATTGATGTCGACTGTCGAACGACCCAGGCCATTGCCGACGCCGGGAAGATCGATTGCCACTCGCGGAGGCGCCTGGACAGTGAAGCCATTCGGCACCGCAGTCAGCGCTTCCGCGAACTCGATACGCACGACTTCACTACCCGCCTGTTGCGAACTCGTGATCGCCTGCACCGTGTTCTGGGCCCAGCCGAGCAACGGCGCGGCCACGCCCAGCAAGAACGCGGCAGTCCGGACGCGCCACTTCAGCATGTTGGGTTTCTCCTGCTTCTGATTCATCGCGCCTTCTCCTGGAGCTGCAGCGAGCTGGGCCGCTCAATCCATTCGCCCGCCGCGTCCTGAACGATCTCCCGCAGCGCAATCTCGGTTTCAGTGATCTTGGTGATCTTGCCGTAGTTCTGACCAAGGTAGTCGCCGATCTTTACCTGATACAGCAGGTTGTCGACCCTTAGCAGCGCGAACGGCCGCCCTTGCTTGGTGACACTTCCCACCATGGCCATGCCGTCCAGCGTGAAGAACTCCAACGGTTCCTTGCGGCGATTCAATTCGGCCGACAACAGCGAGTTCGGCTGCCGCGCCTCCTGCTTGAGGGCGACGGACAACTTCTGAGCACTGAAGGGCTCAACGGCCTGTGCACTCGAGTAAGGCGCCGGGTCGAACTTCTTCGGCGGGATTAGCGGCGTGATGTTTGGTTTGACTTCACGTCGCTGCTGATCCATCCAGCCCTGCAACTCATCGGTGTCGGCCGTGCATCCGACCAGCAGAGCCGCGACCACTGCGGCCGGTATCGATAGGGAACTGAGCCGCATCATTTCTTGGCCCCCGCCTTGCCAGCCTGCGACTTCCGCTGCGCATCGACCTCTGCCGCATCAAGATAGCGATAGGTCCTGGCCGTGGCATCCATGGCCAGGTTTCCGCTGGTGTCACGCGGCGCCACCAGCAGGTTCATGTTGTGCAAGGTCACGATGCGAGAAAGGTTGGCGATGTCGGCAGCGAATGCACCGATGTCGTGGTAACGGCCGCTGATGCGAATGGTGATTGGCAACTCGGCGTAGTACTCCTTGACCTCCACCTGCCCTGGGCGGAACAGTTCGAACTGAAGGCCGCGCCCGAGACCCGCCTGATTGATATCCGACAGCAGCGCGTCCATTTCGGCCTTGCCGGGAAGCTGCTTTTCGAGCTGCGTGACGTACTCCTGCACCTGCAACTTCTGCTTGCGCAGTTCGGTCAGGTTGACCGCCTGCCCGAGCTTGGCACGGTAGTCGGTCTTCAGGGCCGGCTCTCGGTCGCGTTCGCCCTGCAGTTCGTCTGCGGCGCCCGTCAATAGGCCGAACCAACCCAGCACGACCACGACGGCCGCCGCGCCGAGCCACGCCGCAGTCTTGGGAAGGGCCGGCCACTGACCCGGCTCCTTGGGATTGAGTCCGCGAAACTGCGACGCCGCGTGATCCAGGAACGTGGTGACGTCGAAATTCATCTGTCGTGATTTACTGGCCATGGCTGTCCTCAACCAGCTTTCGCCACGACCGGCACACTCGCCGCGGGCGCGGGTGAAGGGGCGGAAGGCCGCTTCAATGTGACCCGCATGGAGAAGTCGAACAATCGACGCTGCTCACGGTTCGCGGTCGTGACACTGACCGCCTTGATCTCGACCAGCTCGGGACGCTCCAGCCACTTCGAGTTGTACTGCGTATTGCGCAGGAACTCGGACACACGCTCGTTGGTCTGCGCGATCCCGGTCAGCGTCACCACGCGATCGTTCTGACGAATCGCTGTCAAATAGATGCCCTCCGGGGTCTGCTTGACCAGCTCGTCGAGCAAGTACACCGGCACGTTTCGGTTGGTCTGCAGATCCTCGACGGCCTTCTGGCGCGCTTTCAAGGCCTCGATCTCGGCCCGCAGGTTCGCAATGTCCTTGATCTGCGTTTCGAGCTTGGCGATTTCGGTCTTCAGGAAGGCGTTGCGCGCTTGCTGGGCTGCCGTCAGCTGCTGCAGCACGCTGTACCAGACACCTACCGCGACCAGGCCAGCGACGGCAGCGACACCGACACCGATGAAGAACGAGCGCTTCCGCGCGCGCCGTTTCTCCTCGCGGTGCGGGAGTAGGTTGATCAGGATCACTGCACAAACCTCCGCATCGCCAGGCCGCAGGCCGTCAGGTACGACGCGGCTTCGCGCCGCATCTTCGTCTCGCGGATGCCCGAGCCGAGGCGCATGTTGTCGAACGGATTGACGACCATGGACGCGAAGCCGGTCAGCTCGGTGACGCGGTCCTTCAGCCCAGGCAACGTTGCGGTGCCGCCGGAGAGCATCACGTAGTGGACCTTGTGGTGCGGCGTGCTGGTGAAGAAGTACTGCAACGCGCGCCCGATTTCCTGAGACAAGCTGTCGACGAAAGGAACCAGGATGGACGCTTCGTAGTCCTCAGGCAGATCACCGGCGAGCTTCTTGGCCTCGGCTTCCTCGAACGAAAAGCCGTACTGTCGCGATATCAGCTGCGTCAGCTGCGAGCCGCCGAAGGCCTGATCGCGGTCGTACAGCATCTCCTCGTCGCGCAGCACTTTCAGGCTGGTCGTGTCGGCGCCGATCTCGAACAGCGCGACCAGCGCGTCCTTGCCTTCGTTGGGCAGCGATGACACCACACGGCCCATCGCCAGGCGAGATGCATGCGATTCGATATCGAGGATGACCGGCTTCAAGCCAGCCGCCTCGGCCAAGCCCTGCCTGTCCTGCACGCGATCCTTGCGCGACGCGGCGATCAGTACCTCGACATCACCGACCGATGTGGCACTGGGCCCTATGACGCAGAAGTCGAGACTCACCTCATCCAGCGAGAACGGGATGTACTGATTCGCCTCGGACTCGACCTGCAACTCGAGTTCTTCTTCGCGCAAGCCTGCCGGCAACATGATCTTCTTGGTGATCACGGCCGACTGCGGCATCGCCATGACGACCTGCTTGGTGCGGGTGCCGCTCTTCTGCACCACGCGACGCACGGCGTCGGCGACTTCATCGAATTTCTCGATCTGACCGTCGGTGATCCAGCCCTTCTCAAAGGGCTCGGAAGCAAACCGCTCGAGGACGAACTCGCCCCCGGTGGTCTGTCCGAGTTCAACCAATTTGGCGCTCGACGAACTGATGTCGAGACCGATGATCGGCGGATGCTTGCGGCCTAGCAGCAGGTCCAGAAAGCTCACAGGATGGGTCTCCCAACACGCAGAATGGAGCGGGTTGAACTCTTAATAAGTTACTTCAATGCTAGCAGTAAAGCCTATGTGCACCAAAGAAAAATTCCCGCGACAGCAGCCTCACTCGTTGTGATTCGCCGACGTCCCGACGCCCGGGAGAAGCAACGCTATTACAGCCTTCAGGGTCGAAACCGGAGTGACCCTTGCGCGCCCGAGAAGCAGTTCACACTTGCGCGCCGTTTGAACTGAATTCACGTCGAACGAGCTCGGTTTCTATAATCGCAAGTAATCTATGGACGACAGCTCGCGCCCTGAGTCGGGGCCTCAAGCCGATGGCAGGGACAGCCCGATGAAGAACTGGCCGGGCTGGGCGCGCATGGTGGTGCGGACCACCGGTTGGGCGGCCGCGCTGGGGTTTGCCGCGCTGTTCACCGTGGCGGTCTTAGTGGCCGTGGCGCTGTCCGTTGCCTATCCCAACCTGCCGGACATCGATGGCCTGAGCGAGTACCGTCCCAAGTTGCCGCTGCGCATCATGTCGGCAGACGGTCAGGTCCTGGCCGAATTCGGTGAGGAGCGTCGAAGCTTCATGCCGATCGGCCAGATTCCCAAGGTCCTGAAGGACGCGGTGCTGTCGATCGAGGATGCCAACTTCTACGAGCACGGCGGCGTCGACTACAAGGGCGTGATTCGCGCCGGCATCGCAAGCCTGAGCGAGTTCAAGAGCCAGGGCGCATCGACGATCACGATGCAGCTGGCGCGCAACTTCTACCTTTCGACCGAGAAGACCTTCACCCGGAAGATCTACGAGATCCTGCTCGCGCTGAAGATCGAAAGTCAGCTCAGCAAGGAGCAGATCCTCGAGGTCTACATGAACCAGATCTATCTGGGTCAGCGGGCCTACGGGTTTGCAGCGGCCAGCGAGGTGTACTTCGGCAAGCCGCTCAAGGAGGTCAGTCTGGCGGAAGCAGCGATGCTCGCGGGCCTGCCGAAGGCGCCGTCAGCCTACAACCCGATCGCCAATCCGCGGCGAGCCAAGGCGCGGCAGCAGCACATCATCGCCCGCATGACGGAGAACGGCTACATCACCGCTGAACAAGCCGAGGCCGCTCGGCAGCAGGTGCTTCGTTATCGTTCGAGCACCGACAACCGGCTGCATGCGCAATACGTGTCGGAGACGGTGCGGCAGCTGATCTACGCGCGATACGGCGACGAAACCTATTCGCGCGGGCTCGTGGTTCACACGACGGTAAACGCCACTGCGCAGGAAGTGGCCTATCGCGCGCTGCGCCGTGGCCTGCTCGACTACGAGCGCCGACAGGTCTACCGTGGCCCTGAAGCCTACGTCGACCTACCGTCAGACCCGAAGGAGATGGACGTCCGGATCGCCGAGGCGCTGGCCGATCACCCGGACAACGACGAACTGTTCGGCGCCGTGGTCACCGAGGCTTCGCCGAAGAAGGTGGTCGCCGTGTTGCAGTCGGGTGAAGCGATCACGGTCACCGGCGAAGGTCTGCGCCCGGTGACATCGGGCTTGTCCGAGCGCGCCGATGCGAAGAAGCGCATCCGTCCTGGCGCGGTGGTGCGGGTGGTTCGCGGACCGAAGAACGACTGGACGCTGACGCAGCAACCTGAGGTGGAAGGTGCGTTCGTGTCGCTCAATCCGACCAACGGCGAGATCGTGAGCCTCGTCGGGGGCTTCGACTTTGACAAGAGCAAGTTCAACCACGCCACGCAGGCCTGGCGGCAACCGGGCAGCAGCTTCAAGCCGTTCATCTACTCGGCTGCCCTGGAGAAGGGGTTCACCCCGCAGACGGTCATCAACGACGCGCCGTTGTTCTTCGACGCCACCGCGACCGGCAGCCAACCTTGGGAGCCGAAGAACTACGACGGAAAGTTCGAGGGGCCGCTGCCACTCCGGCAAGCCCTTGCGAAGTCGAAGAACATGGTGTCGATTCGCATCCTGCAGTCGATCGGGCCGGCCTATGCGCAGGACTGGGTGACCCGCTTCGGGTTCGAGGCTGAACGGCACCCTGCATTCCTGACCATGGCGCTCGGGGCGGGAACCGTGACACCTCTGCAGATGGCGAGCGCCTACGGGGTGTTTGCCAACGGTGGCTACCGCGTCAACCCGGTGCTCGTGACCCGTTTGACGGACTCGGCGGGACGCGTGCTGCAGCAGACGCAGACACCCGTACTCGACGAGTCGATGCGTGCCATCGATGCGCGCAATGCGTTCATGATGAACCAGTTGCTTCAGGAGGTGACTCGTAGCGGAACGGCCGCCAAGGCTCAGTCGCTTCGACGTCCCGACATCGCCGGCAAGACCGGTACGACGAACGACTCGATGGACGCCTGGTTCGCCGGCTTCCAGCGCAGTCTCGTTGCCGTGGTCTGGATCGGCTACGACACACCGCGCAAGCTGGGCGACCGTGAGACAGGCGGCGGACTCGCCCTGCCAGTGTGGATCGAGTACATGGCGCAGGCCCTGAAAGGCGTGCCGGTGCAAACCATGCCGCCGCCAGAAGGCGTGATGCTGCATGGCAGCGACTGGATGTACTCGGAGTTCGGTCCCGGTGCCGGCGTCACCAGCCTCGGCATGGAAGACCAATTGCCTCCGCAAGCGCCGACCGAAGACGAGCGCAAGGGGATCCTGGACCTGTTCCGCCGTTGATTCAAGCCGCGTCGGGTGGCTCGATGGTCAGGCTCAGCCCGGTCTGCGCGCTCAACTCGCGCGACAGCGTGGCGAAGAATTCGGCACCGTCCCGGGTATCGCGCCAGTCGGGCCGCACGAAGCGGAAGTGCCTGCCGCCGCTGCGGGCCGCGAGCCACAACTCCTGCAGCGGGGGCTGCGTGTTAACCACCAGCTTGCTACCCGAGGGCAACGTGACTTCCAGCATGCCGCCGCTGCGTTGAGAGTCAATGTCGACGACGTCATCCTGAAGCCACTTGTCCAGCGCGCGTTCGATTGCCGCGAGGACCTCGCGGGTTGACCGATCGTATTCGGCGTCCGTCAATGGCGTGGCAGCGGCTGCAGCGGGCATGGTCGATAGAATCGAACAGATGAGATTGACGACCAGTTTAGCCACGCAGACGTCGATCGACGCCAAGAGGCCCACTTCAGCCCTGCCGGGGGCCTTGGTTCTGGTGCTCGCGGCGAGCTGTCTGGCTGGCTGCGGCCAGAAGGGCCCCTTGAGCTTGCCCAAGGCCGCGTCGGCGGCCAGTGCCGCATCGGCGGCCGGACGATGAGCGCGATGCCGGGCTCACCGCACCTGCAGCGGCGCGGTTCTGTCTTATGGCTGGAACAGCTCGAACTGTCTGCCTTGGCGCGTCGCTTCGGCACCCCGCTGTTCGCCTATTCGGCATCAGCCATCCGCGCAGCGCTCGCACCGTACCAGCAAGCGCTCGCCGGTCGGCAGAGCCTCATCTGCTACGCGATGAAGGCGAATTCAAACGTGGCCATCCTGCGAATGCTGGCCTCGGCAGGGTGTGGCTTCGACATCGTGTCGGGCGGCGAACTGCAGCGGGTGCTCGCGGCGGGTGGTCGTGCAGACCGCATTGTGTTCTCGGGTGTCGGAAAGACGCGTCGCGAAATGGAGCTTGCGCTGACCGTGGGCGTTCGTTGCTTCAACGTCGAGAGCGTCAGTGAGCTGAATGCCCTGTCCGCTGTGGCCGGCCAAATGGGCAAGACGGCCGAGATCAGTCTGCGCGTCAATCCCGACGTGGATGCGAAGACGCATCCGTACATCTCCACCGGCCTGCGCGGCAACAAGTTCGGTATCGCCCACGATCACGCGCTAAACACGTATCGCCGCGCGGCGACGCTGCCGGGGATTCGCGTGGTCGGCATCGATTGCCATATCGGTTCGCAGATCACCGCGATCGAACCCTATGTGGAAGCACTGGACCGGCTGCTCGATCTGGTCGAGTCGCTCGAAGCGAGCGGGATCTCGCTGCAGCATATTGACGTAGGCGGCGGGCTGGGCATCACCTACACCAACGAAACCCCACCCTCTGCCGACGAATTGCTACGCGCCATGTTGGCGCGCATCGACGCCCGCGGCCATGGTCAACGGGAAATACTGGTCGAGCCTGGCCGCTCGCTGGTGGGCAATGCCGGTGTGCTGCT
Organism: Burkholderiaceae bacterium; assembly: GCA_044222685.1. Taxonomy (GTDB): domain Bacteria; phylum Pseudomonadota; class Gammaproteobacteria; order Burkholderiales; family Burkholderiaceae_C; genus JAEUPI01. Next base: position 41,640 of record JBGAMU010000001.1, on the reverse strand, counting down.
CACGGAGGTGCTTGTGCTCAAGCGAGGTGCCGAACGCAATTTCTGCATCGTAGACGCTGCCATGAACGACCTGGTGCGCCCTGCCTTGTACAACGCCTGGATGGCCATCGAGCCATGCCAGCAGCGCGGCGAGGCCGCAGAATGTTGGGATGTCGTCGGCCCGATCTGCGAGTCGGGTGATTGGTTGGGTCGCGACAGGTCGTTGTCGGTGCACGAAGGCGATGTACTGGCGGTACTGTCGGCAGGCGCGTATGCGATGGCGATGGCCAGCAACTACAACAGCCGCCCTCGCGCCGCGGAAGTCCTCGTGGATCACGATCAGGTGACCCTGGTGCGCAGGCGTGAGACCATCGAAGAGCTGATCCGGCTCGAGCAGCCACTCGAATAGCGACGCGATCGAGCGGCTAATGACGGCCTTCGGTCACGGCATGGCAGGCGATCTGTATGCCGGCCCACGGCGTCAGCGCGGGGCGCTCGACCCGACAGCGTTCGTTTGCCAGCGGACAGCGTGGATGAAAGCTGCAGCCGCTCGGCGGGTCGAGCGGATTGGGCACCTCGCCTTGGACGGGCGTGCGCGCCCGGCCGGTCATGCCGATGTCGGGTATGGCGTCAAGCAGCATGCGGGTGTACGGATGCCGCGGCTCGCCGAACAGCGCACGGGTGCCCGCCAACTCGACAATGCGTCCGAGGTACATCACACCGACCGCATCGCTGACGTGGCGCACGACGGCCAGGTTGTGCGAGATGAACAGATAGGTCAGACCTCGTTCGCGCTGCAGGTCCTTCATGATGTTGAGCACCTGGGCCTGAACCGAGACATCGAGCGCCGATGTCGGTTCGTCGCAGATCAGGAATTCGGGGTGCGTGGCCAACGCACGCGCGATCGAGATGCGTTGTCGCTGTCCGCCGGAGAACTGGTGCGGGAAGCGATCCATGTCCGCCGGAGCCAGACCGACCTGCTTCAGCAGCTCGCCGACCCGCTGGCCCAGCTCGTCCTTGCTGGTGGCGAGCTGATGCTCGGTGATCGGCTCACCGACGATCTCGCGCACGGTCCATCGCGGATTCAAGCTCGCATAGGGATCCTGGAAGATCATCTGGATGCGCCGCCGCAACGCGCGTCCTTCAGATGAGTTCCACACCATGCGTGTCTCCAGGCCATCGAAGCGAACCTGTCCCCGCGTGGGTTCGTGCAGGCCGACGAGCAGACGGGCAACCGTGCTCTTGCCGCAGCCCGATTCGCCGACCAGCGCGAGCGTCCGCCCTTTCTCGATCGAGAAACTGACGCCGTCGACCGCATGCACCTGCTGGCGCGGCTTGCGCTCGATGATCCGATTCAGCCAGGGCGCCGAAACATCGAACACCTTGACCAGATCGACCGCCTCGACGAGTGTCGTCATGCGTCTCCTGTCGCCGTGTCGATGAGCCAACAGGCCGCCCGGGTTGCTCCCGCCGTCATCAGGTTCGGACGCTCGTGCCGGCAGCGCTCGAACACGCGCGGGCAACGCGGATTGAAAGCACAGCCGGCAGGTATGGCATTCAGGCGGGGCATCGTTCCATCGATCTGCAGCAGGCGATCGCGCGAGCCATCCATCGACGGGATCGATCCCATCAGGCCGACCGTATACGGATGCGCTGGCCGGTGGATCACGTCCTGCACCGGCCCCATCTCGACCACTCGGCCGGCGTACATCACGGCCACGCGATCACTCGCCTCGGCAATGACGCCCATGTCGTGGGTGACGAGCATCACAGCGGCGCCATGGTCACGCGTCAGCCGCTTCAGCAACGAGATGATCTGCGCCTGGATCGACACATCGAGCGCCGTGGTGGGCTCGTCGGCCACGATGAGCTTCGGCTCGGCAGCGAGCGCCAGCGCGATCACCACGCGCTGGCGCATGCCGCCCGAGAACTGATGCGGGTATTGGTCGATGCGCGCCTCGGCCGCCGGAATCCCGGTCTCCCTGAGCAAAGCCACAGCGCGTTCACGCGCATCGGTCTCGCTCACCGGCAGATGCGTGCGGATGGTCTCGACCAACTGACGACCGACGGTATAGAGCGGATTCAAAGACGTCAGTGGATCCTGGAAGATCGCGCCGATCTGCCGCCCGCGAATGCTTCGCATCGCCTCGGGCGGCAAATTGTCGATGCGCCGACCCTCGAGCCGGATCTCACCCGAGGCGATACGACCCGGGGGCTCGAGCAAGCCGATGATCGACGCGCCCGTCAGCGACTTGCCGGCGCCAGATTCACCCACCACACCGAGAATCTCGCCCGGCGCGATGTCGAACGACACGTCGTCCAGCGCCACCAACGTGCCGCGGCGCGTGGGGAACTCGACGCGCAGATGGCGGACTTCGAGCAACGCAGCGGTCATCGATGTCGAAGCGTTGGCGCGTTCATCGCAACCGGGGGTTCAGCGCATCGCGCAGCCAGTCGCCGAGCAGGTTGACCGACAGCGCAATCAGCACCAGCATGGCACCCGGGAAGATCGTGATCCACCACTCGCCGGAGAACAGAAAGTCCTGCCCGATCCGGATCAAGGTGCCGAGCGACGGTGACGTCGGTGGCACGCCCACCCCCAGGAAGCTCAGCGTCGCCTCGGTGATGATGGCCCCGGCGATCTGAATCGTCGCCAGCACCAGCACCGGGCCCAGCACATTGGGCAACACGTGCCGGAACATCACCCGCCACGAGGCGACGCCGATCACGCGAGCCGCCTGCACGTACTCCTTGTTGCGCTCGACCATCGTCGAGCCCCGCACGGTGCGCGCGTACTGCACCCAACCGGTCAATGCGATGGCGAACACCAGCACCGAGAACGCCAGCGTGTCGTGCGCGTTCGGGAACAGCGCGCGCCCGATGCCGTCGATCAGCAGCGCGACCAGGATCGAGGGAAACGACAGCATCACGTCGCACACACGCATGATGAACGCATCGATCGAGCCGCCGACGAAACCCGACAGCAGACCCAGACCCACGCCGATCAGCACCGACAACGCCACCGAGGCAAGGCCGACCAGCAGGGAGATCCGCGAACCGTACATGAGCGCCGACAGGATGTCGCGCCCTTGGTCATCGGTGCCGAGCAGGTACTTCGTCGAGCCCCCCTCGAGCCACGCCGGTGGCAATCGGGAGTCGATGAGGTCGAGCGTCGCCAGGTCGAACGGGTTGTGGGGGGCGATCCAGTTCGCGAACACGGCGCAGACGATGCAAACAGCTGCGATGATCGCCGCGATCACCGCGGTGGGCGAGTGCTTGAAGCTGAACCAGAGGTCGCCATCGAGGAACAGCGCCATCCGCAGACGCACGGCAGACTTGGAGGTCATGGTTGCGCGACCCTAGTGCGCGGCAGCCGGCCGCTCCACACGAAGCCGCGGGTCCACAGCAAAGTAGAGCAGGTCGACGAACAGGTTGATCAGCACGAAGATCAACGCGATCAAGCAGAGATAGGCCGCCATGACCGGTATGTCGGCGAACTGGACCGCCTGGATGAACAGCAGGCCCATGCCGGGCCACTGGAAGACCGTCTCGGTGATGATCGCGAACGCGATCAGCGCGCCCAGTTGCAGCCCGGTGATCGTGATCACCGGCACCAGCGTGTTCTTCAATGCGTGTCCGAAGTAGACACTGCGATCGGTGATGCCGCGGGCGCGGGCAAACTTGATGTAGTCGGTGCGCAGCACCTCCAGCATCTCGGCGCGCACCAGTCGCATGATCAGCGCGAGTTGGAAGACCGACAACGTGATGGCTGGCAGCACCAGGTGCCGCCATCCGTCGACTGTGAGCCATCCCGTCGTCCACGAACCGAGCGCCACTGTCTCGCCGCGCCCGAAGCTCGGCAGGATGTTGAGCACCACCGCGAAGAACAAGATCAGCAGAATTCCGATCAGGAAGGTGGGCAACGAAACGCCCAGCAGTGACACCATCATCAACAGCTGCGAGCCGAAACGGCCTCTTCTGAGAGCCGCGTAGACACCCATCGGGATTCCGGCCACCAGCGCGATCACGGCAGCCACCAAGGCGAGTTCCACGGTGGCCGGGAACCGCTCGACGATCAGCGACGAGACGGTGCGTCCTTGGCGCAGGCTCAGGCCGAACTCACCGCGGACGGCATTGCCCACGAACCGGGCAAACTGAACCGGAAACGGCGCATCGAGGCCGAGTTCGGCGCGCAACTGCGCCCGCTGCTCCGGGGTGGCATCCTGACCGAGCAGATTCGTCACCGGATCGCCGACGTACTGGAACAACATGAACGCGATGAAGGCCACCGTGAGCATCACGATGACGGCCTGCACGAGTCGGCGGATGATGAATGCGAGCATGCAAGGTCATCATCGGCGCAAGCCGCCCGACGAGGCACAAGGGGAAATCCCGAGCCCTGCAGTGATGCCGTCAGCTGGCCGGCCGCAGCAAGACGTCGCCGTACCAGGCCTCTGCGGTGGACCCCGTGTTGTCGGCATCGGTCATCAGGCCGATGCCGATCAGCGGGCCGGGCCGCTCACCGAATACCCGGAAGAAGTCGGCAGACAGGTCGCGGCGATAGTTGCGCCAGCGACGCAAGTGGCTCTCGCCCGTCTCGACCACGATCTTGCGCACCCGATCGGTCCGCGCACTGGTGAAGACCGTCTCGAGCGGAGCGTTGTTGGACCAGACGTACATCAGCGTGGCGTAGGGCGGCACCTCGCCGGTCAGCATCTCGGCCATCTGGTACTGCATGCGCGTACGCATCGACAGCCTTGCCATGTCGCCACCGAACGCGAACGCCACGCGCGCTGGCGAGTCGGATGATTCGGCGCGACCGAGATCGGCATCGGCGATCGTTCGAGGCACCCACCACGAGAACTCCACTTGCAGGCCATCGATCGGATGGCCTTCCAACTGACGCCTCAACATGCTGGCCGACGCGTTGGCCTGGGCGTGCCAACAGATTCGGCCATCTTTCTGAGCTGGCACGTACCGAGTTTCGCGCTTGCCGGGTAGCGCGAGTGGATGCCATTGAGTACCGGTGTTCGCGCTCGGAGCAGGGCTAGGGACAACGGCACAGCCCGCCATGGCTGCGGGCAAGGTCATCAACAAGGAACGTCGACTGATCACGGCGCGCAATATAGACGCAACCCACCTGAATGGCAGCCACCCGATCTCGGCGGCGGGCAAGAAAAAGCCGCCCCGAAGGGCGGCTCTGGTCGATCGGCGTGACCGATCAGAAGGAGTGACGCACGCCGACTTCGTAGCCGGTCGACTTGGCATTCAGCGCGCTGCTGCCAGCAATCGCACCGACAACAAACGCCGCGCCATTCTTGTTCTTGATCTGCGCGTAGTGGCCATACAAGGCGGTGCGCTTGGACAGGTTGTAGATGTACCCAACCGCAATCTGATTCGCGTCGGGATCGAGGCCAGTCGGGTTGTCGATCTTCGACTTCGTGTACGCAGCGTGAATCTCACCCTGGCCCAGCGGCACCACCGCTCCCAGCTCGATGGCCTTCTGGTCAACCGATCCGGCCTTGGTCAGGTCGTACTGTGCCATCAGGTTCGCGAATCCGAAGTTCCACGAACCGGCCACATTGGTGTGCTTGAACTTGTTCGGCGACGTGTCCGTCACTCCGTACGAGAAGGCCACGTTCACCGGTCCAGCCGCATAGCCGATGCGGCCGCTACTCTGCTTGTTCGCATCGACGCCTTCGCCGAGCGACTGCTGCAGCTGACCATACAGGCCACCCAGGTTACCCGGCAGGAAATAACCAAAGGTGTTGTTGGCGCGCACATAGGTCGTCGCGCCGGTGCCGAGCGAGGTGTTGACCACGTTCAGGAACGAACCCACGCCGTTGGTGCCGAACGGGTCAAAGACCGTCGTGTTCCAGAAGCTCGGGGTGTAATCGCGGCCGAGACGAATTTCACCAAAGCCGCCCATCAAGCTCACGGTCGACCGGCGCTGGAAGGTCAACGCGGCCGCGTTGCCGTCGTCGTTCGACATCGGCGCTTCGAGCCAGAAGCCGGCGCTCATGCCGCCGCCCAGGTCCTCGACGCCACGGAAGCCCAGCCGATTGCTGTTCAGCGAGTTACTGACCTGCTGATACTGTCTGGTCGAACCGTTCTTGATGCTACGGCCGTTGAGGTCGACTACGCCGAACAGGGTGACCGACGAGGACTGTGCCGCCACCGCACCGGCAAACGTACCGAGCACAGCGAGAGCGAGCAGAGATTTCTTCATTGCATTGATCTCCTAGGTTTGAACAAGAGGGCCCCGATCCGATGGACAACCGTATCGCCGAACTCAGCGAAGGCCGATCAGGCCAACCTCCTCAGCGGAAGTTGCGGCTATTGCACCAGAGGGATACCGGTCCTGCAAAGACTTGGCCTTGAAACAGCCACCGTATGTTGTCTGGCAACAACGCGTTTCAAACACACCGGGAAAACCAGTTCGCCCGAGCTTCGCCACCCAGGAAAACCCGCACTGTCAGCCGCCAGCGATCTCGTGGCTGACCGTTACGTCTGCGGTCTTGGCCAACATGATGGTCGCGGAGCAGTACTTCTCATGCGAGAGCGCCACCGCACGCGCCACGGCAGCATCGGGAAGACCACGACCGCTGACAATGAAGTGCAGGTGCAGGCGCGTGAAGACCTTCGGGTCGGTCGGCGCGCGTTCTGCCGTGATCTTGACGGTGCAGCCGGTGATGTCGTGTCGTCCGCGCTTGAGGATCAGCACCACGTCGTAGGCGCTGCACCCGCCGGTGCCTGCGAGAACGGTCTCCATCGGACGCGGTGCGAGGTTGCGACCGCCGCCGTCGGGCGCGCCATCCATCGCCAGCACGTGACCGCTCCCGGTTTCGGCCATGAATCCCATGCCGCTGGCGGCGACCCAATGCACGGTGCATTCCATCGGTGCAACTCCTTGCGCGATATCGGGGCGCATCGTGCACACCGATGTGACATGGCGCACGCATCCGCGGCGCGCGACAGATTCGGAAGCTCGCGATGATATTGCGATGCAGCAAGAGCCGCGCTAGACTCTTTTTCATCCGGGCGTGGTCACATCGTTCAGCGCCCGAATCGCTTGTCTCCTCCACCTCTTCCATGGTGGATTCAGCCCGGGGCTCACGCCCCGGGCTTTTTTCATGGCGGTAGCGCGGACGGGTCGGCGTTGAACGCTGACATAAGATGCGTCGCTGCATCCTGCTCCTTCTCCTGCCATGGCCCGCGTCCCGCGCAAGCCGCCTGCGACGACGCGCGGCGCACACGACTACCTGCAGCGCATCCTCACCGCGAAGGTCTACGACGTCGCGGTCGAGTCGGCACTCGAACCAGCTCGAGCACTGTCGAAGCGGCTGGGCAACCAGGTGTACTTGAAGCGCGAGGACCAGCAGCGTGTCTTCAGCTTCAAGCTGCGCGGTGCCTACAACAAGCTGGCGCACCTAAATGCCGAGCAACTCGCGCGCGGCGTCATCTGCGCATCCGCCGGCAACCATGCGCAGGGCGTGGCGCTCGGCGCCAAGCGCCTGGCCTGCCGCGCTGTGGTGGTGATGCCCGTCACCACGCCTCGGCTGAAGGTGGACGCGGTGCAGGCGCTGGGCGGCGAAGTGGTGCTGCACGGCGACAGCTACTCCGACGCCTACGAGCACGCGCTGACCTTGCAAAGGGACCACGGCTACACGTTCGTGCATCCTTTCGATGATCCCGACGTCATCGCCGGTCAGGGCACCGTCGGCATGGAGATCCTGCGGCAACACCAGGGGCCGATCGATGCCGTGTTCGTCGCCATCGGTGGCGGCGGGCTGATCTCCGGCGTGGCGGCCTATATCAAGGCCGTGCGGCCCGAGGTGCGTGTCATCGGCGTGCAGACCCGCGACTCCGACGCGATGGTGCGTTCGGTACGGGCAGGCAAGCGGGTGCAGTTGGCCGAGGTGGGCCTCTTCTCCGACGGCACCGCCGTCAAGCTGGTCGGCGAGGAGACCTTCCGCCTGACGCGTGCGCTGGTCGACGACTTCGTGCTGGTCGACACCGACGAGGTCTGTGCAGCGATAAAGGACGTGTTCCAGGACACGCGCAGCATCCTCGAGCCCGCCGGTGCGCTGGGCGTGGCGGGCCTGAAGCAGTACGTCGCGCGACACAAGCTCAAGGGCAGCACGCTGGTCACCATCACCTGCGGCGCGAACATGAACTTCGATCGACTGCGCTTCGTGGCCGAGCGGGCCGAGTTCGGCGAGCAGCGCGAGGCACTGTTCGCCGTGACGATTCCCGAGCAGCGCGGCTCGTTCAAGCGCTTCTGCGCAATGATCGGGTCGCGCTCGGTGACCGAGTTCAACTACCGCATCTCCGACGAAAACGCGGCGCATGTCTTCGTCGGCATCGCGATCGCGCGCCGCGAGGAGGCCGACCGCATCGAGCGGCTCTTCCTGCGCCACGACTTTCCGACCGTCAACCTCACGGACGACGAACTGGCCAAGGAACACGTGCGCCACATGGTGGGCGGCCGCTCCGACCTCGCGCGCCACGAGCGCCTGCTGCGATTCACGTTTCCCGAGCGGCCCGGTGCGCTGATGCGGTTCTTGTCGGCGCTGCACCCAAGCTGGAACATCAGCCTGTTCCACTACCGGAATCAGGGCGCCGACTACGGACGCATCCTGGTCGGCATCCAGGTGCCGTCGGGCGATCGTGATGCATTCGACGAGTTCCTCGCCACGTTGGCTTACCCCTACATCGAAGAGACACGCAATCCGGTCTACAAGCTGTTCCTGCGCTGACCCGGCGCTGCGTACACTAACGTTCCATGTCGGTCGACCGCTCGCTCATCGCGCCCACCTCCAAGCCGCTGCTCGAAGGCGCGCTCAAGGAAAAGCTGCTGCGCCGAGCCGAGGCCACCGGCAGCCTCGGCGAGCTGGAGCCGCTGGCCATCCGCCTCGGCCTGATGCAGAACACGCTGAAGCCGCGCTTCCGAGATCCGCAGCTGGTGATCTTCGCCGCCGACCACGGCCTTGCGGTCGACGGCGTGGCGGTGCCTCAGCGCAAGCAGACGCACGAGCAGGTGCGGCAGCTGCTCACCGGCCAGTTGCCGGTCGCGGTGTTTGCCCGCATCCAGGGCCTCGAGCTCTCGGTCGTCGACTGTGGCGTCGCCGACATGGTGTCGCCGCACGATCGGCTCATCCGCCGCAAGATCGCGCACGGCACGCGCAATGCGCGGGTCGGGCCGGCCATGTCGGTCGACCAGGCGCATGCCGCCATTCGTGCCGGCATGGAGATCGGCGACACATTGCGCGGCAATCTGGTGGCCGTGGCCGGCATTGGCGTCGGCTCGCACGAAAGTGCGGCGCTCGTGCTGTCGCGTCTGACCAATTCGCCGGTGCGCGACCTGATCGTCAGCGGCCCGCAGATGAACCCTGAGCTGCTGGCCCACCTGATGACGATCGTGCAGGGCTCGCAGGCGCGCCACAAGGACGTGACCGACCCGGTGGAGGTGCTCGCGGCCTTCGGCGGCTTCGAGGTCGCCGTGATGGTCGGCGTGCTGCTGGTCGCCGCCAGCAAGCGGCATCTGATCATGATCGACGGCATGGCCGCCTGCGCTGCGCTGCTGGTCGCTTCGCGCATTGCGATGCCGGCGACTGACTACTGCGTGTTCTGCCGCAGCCACAACCATCGCGGGCTCGACCAGGCGCTCAACCTGTTCCGGGCCTCTGCACTGCTCGAGCTCGGCATGGAGGCCACCGACGGCACCGGTGCCGCGCTGGCCTGGCCGTTGGTGCGCAGCGCTGCGGCGCTGCTGACCGAGGTGGCGGAAGGTGAGGATCCCGGACCATCGAGGCCGAGCGGCATCACCACGCAACAGGCCGAGCTCGATCCGCCCGCGGAAGCACCCGGCGCGAACTGACGCTTACCGCATCTCGGGCGACCGGCGCGAATCGCCTGGCACCGGGGGCTGCGGCGGTGGCGTCGACTGCGGCGGCGCGGGCGGCGGAGGTGCGGCGGTCACTCCGGGCAGTACCGGTGCCGGCGTTCCAGGCGTCAGCCGTGCCGACCGATTGGCCTCGGGCACCGCCGGCAGTTCGAGCGTCACCGAAGCGGCGCCGCCGGACGGCCCGATCTCCGCCTTCCGGTGATTCACCGCTTGCAGCACCAGCGAACCGTCGACGACGCCACCCAGGCCCACCGGCTTCGGCGGCTTGCCGTCGACGGCAATCAACGCCAGGCCGCTCTGTGACGGCGCGGACTTGGCGGCGACGAGTCCCACCAGCTTGAAACGGCTGCTGAGGGCAGCCACTTCCGGCGCCGCAGCGGATGGCTGGTTGACCCGTGTGACGCCGAGCACCCGCGACAAATCGGCCGATGCACTTGCGACGGCCTGCCCGGCCGTGACCGCGTGCGCCGGCGCCGGCGTCGGCTTGGCCAGCAATCGAGTGACCCAGAACACCGCACTGGCCGATACAAGTGCCCACACGGCGAACGACAGGAGTCGCAGCGTCATGCGACGATTATCATCCACGGTTCCCAGGGAGCAGCACCCTCAATATGGTTTCACTTTGCATTGCGAGACGGTCGCGCAACCGGCACGTGCAGGGCTTCACGCTGATCGAACTGATGGTCGTGCTGGTCATCATCGGCGTGCTGGCTGCATTGATCGTGCCCAACGTGCTCGATCGTGCCGACGACGCCCGGGTGACGGCGGCACGCACCGACGTCAACAACCTGATGCAGGCGCTCAAGCTGTACCGCCTCGACAACCAGCGCTACCCGACGGCCGAGCAGGGGCTGGACGCGCTGGTGCGCAAGCCTGCGACCGGCACAGTGCCGCCGAACTGGCGACCCTATCTCGAGAAGTTGCCCAACGACCCCTGGGGCCGCGCGTATCAGTATGTCAATCCGGGTGTCAAAGGTGAGATTGATGTATTCAGCTTCGGCGCGGACGGCCAGGCCGGCGGTGACGGCCGCAATGCTGACGTCGGCTCCTGGCAGTGAGCCCGCCGCGCCGTTGAACGCGCGCCGCCGCGCAGGCGGCTTCACGCTGATCGAAGTCATGGTGGTGATGGCGCTGATCGCCATCACCGTGGGGATGGCGAGCCTGGCCTTGCGTGACCCTGCTGCCTCGCAGCTCGACCGTGAAGCGGTGCGACTGGCCGCGCTGCTGGAGGGCGCACGAGCCGAGTCACGCACGTCGGGTGTGCCGGTGCGCTTCGAGGTCGTCAGCCAGCCCGCGGACAGCGACTTTCGCTTCGTCGGACTACCCGGCACCGAAGCTGCGCCTTCGCGCTGGTTGTCCGACGGGGTCAGTGCCGAGATCATCGGCGTGCGGTCACTGATGCTCGGTCCGGAGCCGCTGATCGGGCCGCAACGCATCGTGCTGCGCCTGGGCGAGCGCAATCTCACGCTGGCCACCGACGGCCTCGGCCCGTTCGTGCCGGTCGATCCGGTCGTGGTGGCACGGCCATGACGCGGCGTGCAGCCGGCTTCACGCTGGTCGAGGTGCTGGTGGCGGTGGCCATCGTGGCCATCTCGCTGGCGGCCGGGCTCAAGGCCGCCGGCGCACTGACCGACAACGCCCAGCGGCTGACCGACGTGGTCAACGCCCAATGGTGCGCGGACAACGCGCTGACCAACCTCAAGCTGGCCAAGCAGTTTCCGGGCGTCGGCGACAACGACTTCGAATGCAACCAGCTCGGCCGCGACTACAAGGGCAAGCTGGTCACGCGGCCTACGCCGAACCCGAACTTCCGCCGCGTCGATGCCGTCGTGGCCGACGCCGCCGGCCTGCCGCTGCTGACGCTGTCCACGGTGCTGCCGAGGTACTGAGATGTCGACGCGGACACACGCACGCGGATTTACGCTGGTCGAGGTGCTGGTCGCGCTGCTGATCATGGCGATCCTGGCGGCGATGGGCTGGCAAGGCATCGACGGCATGATCCGCGCGCGCGACGCAAGTCAGGGTGCGGCCGAGCGCACATTGCGCATGACGACACTGATCGCACAGTGGGAGCAGGACCTCGCGTCCATCTACGACAGCGCGACGGCGCCCGCGATCGCCTTCGACGGTGCCACGCTGCGGCTGGTGCGGCAGGCCACTGGCGGCGCACAGGTGGTCGCCTGGTCGCTGCGCGAAGGCATCTGGCGTCGTTGGCACAGCCCCGTCGTGGCCAATGCGGCCGAGCTGCAGCAGGCCTGGCTGGCCAGCCAGCAGCTGCTCGGCAACGAGGAGACCCAGGTCCAGCTGCTCGACGGTGCCACCGAATGGCAGGTCTACTTCTTTCGCGCCAATGCCTGGACCAATGCGCAGTCGAGTGCCGACATCGTGGTCGCCCCCGTCGCGGCGGCCGCCAGCGCGGTGCAGACGCGCGCCGCGTTGCCGAACGGCGTGCGCCTTGTGCTGACGCTCGGCGACCGGCGGCTGACGCGCGACGTGGCACTTGGCCCACAGACGCCATGAGCCGCGATTCCGCTCGCTTGTCCCGCAGGCGTCAGGCCGGTGCGGCGCTGCTGATCGCGATGGCGCTGATGACACTCGTCGCCACGCTCGCCGCCGGCATGATCTGGCAGCAATACCGTGCCATCCAGGTCGAGGCCGCCGAGCGCTCGCGCACGCAGTCGGCCTGGATCCTCAACGGGGCACTTGACTGGGCACGGCTGATCCTGCGCGAGGACGCGCGCACCGGCGGGCCGACGGCCTTGAGCGAGCCCTGGGCCACACCGCTGGCCGAGGCACGGCTCAGCACCTTTCTCGCGCTAGACAAGGACCACAACACCGAGGAAGGCCCCGACGCGTTCCTGTCCGGCTCGATCGTCGACCTGCAGTCGCGCTACAACCTGCGCAATCTGGTTGATGGCGGCAAGGTGATCGAGGCCGAACTGCTGTCGCTGCAGCGCCTGTGCGAGCTCGCCGGCGCGCCGTCCGACACGGCCCAGCGCATCGCCGCCGGCCTGGCCGCGGCCACCGTCGCCGCGCCCGGCGCACCGTTGGCACCGCGCTCGATCGCCCAGCTTCAATGGCTGGGCGTGGACGCGGTCGTGGTCGACCGGCTGCGCGCGTATGTCGAGCTGCTGCCGGTGCGGACGACCGTCAACATCAACACGGCCGACCGCGACGTCATCGCCGCCGTCAGCCCGGGCCTGGATGCCGGTGCGGCCGAGGCGCTGGTGCAGGCCCGACAGCGTCGGGCGTTCAAGTCGGTGCAGGCCGCGGCCACCCTGTTGTCCGACACCAAGCTGCTCGACGAACGCCGGGTCGGCACGCAGTCCAACTTCTTCGAGGTACGCGGTCGCCTGCGGCTGGACGATCGCAGCCTGGAAGTGCGTTCCATCGTCGAGCGCCGCGGGCTCGACATCATTCCCATCCTGCGCGAACGGGTCAGCAGCGTGGGGCCCGAGCGGTAGGATCGCAGGTTGCGCGCCGTCGTGGATCGCTACAACTTTCTCTCGCAACGTGTTGATCTTTCTGGCATTCCACTTGTGACGCCCTGCCAAAGCGGGTAGCCTTTTTCGATTCATGTCCATCCTGGTCGTTCTTCTGCCATCGCGCGAGCGCACTGGCGCTGCCGGTGCCGAGCGCGGCGAGGCCGCGCCGGACTACGCCTTCGTACTGAGTGCCGACGGGCTGGGCGTCGCCCGGCAGGGGCGCGCCACGGCGGCGCTGTTGCCGAAGGCGGACACCGTGGTCGCATGGCTCAGCCCGACCGACGTCAGCTGGCACCGCGTCAATCTGCCGCGCGCGCCGGCCGCCAAGCTGCGTGCCGCGCTGATCGGCGTGCTCGAAGAGCAATTGCTCGACGAGGAGTCGTCGGTGCACCTGGCCGTTGCACCGGGCGCCGCGGCCGGCGCGCCGACCTGGGTCGCCGCCTTGCATCGGCAATGGCTCGCCGGCCACCTGGCCGCGCTGGAGAAAGCCGGCGCCTTCGTCGAACGTGTCGTGCCGGCGGTCTGGCCGGGCGACCTGGCGCAGGGTCACTTCTTCACCGCCTCGGACGCGGCCGACGGCAGCAGCGCGCAGACCTGGGTCGCCTTCGGCGACAACGACGGCGTGCGCTGCGTGCGCATGGCCGGCACGCTGGTGCGCGACCAGTTGCCGAACTGGGCCCGGCAGGGCGTGCGCTGGAGCGCGTCGCCCGCCGTGGCGGCGCAGGCCGAGCGTTGGTTGGGCGCTCCAGTGGCCGTGCTATCAGAAGCCGAGCACGCACTACAGGCGGTTCGGTCGCTCTGGAATCTGCGCCAGTTCGATCTGGCGGCGCGAGCGCGCGGCTCGCGGCTGCTTCGCAATGCCTGGAAGCGTGTGCTCACACCGACATGGCGACCGATCCGACTGGGGTTGGTCAGCCTGGTAGCCCTGCAGTTGCTCGGCATGAACCTGTGGGCCTGGTATCAGCGCAGCCAGATCGATGACAAGAAGGCGGCCATGGTTGCGCTGGTGAAGGCCAGCCACCCGACGATCGGCACCATCGTCGACGCGCCGCTGCAGATGCGCCGGGCCACCGACAACCTGCGGGCGGCCGCCGGCCGCGTCGGCGACGCCGACCTCGAGTCGGCGCTGGCGATGGCCACCCTCGCCTGGCCCGATGGACAGGCACCGGCGCAGTCGCTGCGCTTCGAAGGCAACCGGCTCACGCTGGCGGTCGGCGGCTGGAGCGGCGACCAGGTCGAGCGCTTCCGCTCTCGCCTGCGCTCGGCGGGCTGGGGGCTCGAGTCGGCCGAAGGCCGGCTGACGTTGTCGCGTGGCGACGGTGCGAGAAGCCCGCTGTGAACGCCCAGGTCGAAGCGCTCGGTTCGCAAGTGCAGGCCTTCCGGCTGCGTGCCGGCGAGGCCTGGCGCGCCCGCTCACCGCGCGACCGCACGCTGATCGGCGTGATGGCGCTCGTCGTCGGCGCCTTCGTGCTGTGGACGGCGGCCATCGCGCCGGCGTGGCGCACGCTGGCCGAGGCTCCCGCCCAGATCGAACTACTCGACGCCCAACTGCTGCAGATGCGCACGATGGCCGCCGAGGTGCGCGAGCTGCGCAACACGACGCCGATCTCGGCCGCGCAGGCCGGCGTGGCGATGAAGGCCGCCGCCGAACGCCATGGCGACAAGGTCCGGCTCACGCTGCAGGGTGACCGCGCCCTCGTCACTTTTCAGGGCGCGAGCCCCGAGCAGGTGCGCGCGCTGCTGATCGAAGCGCGCAGTGCGGCGCGGGCTCGGCCGGTCGAGGCGCAGCTGACGCGCGCAGCCAACGGCTTCAACGGCACCCTGGTGCTCAACCTCGGATCCGTCTGATGCAACTGCACTGGCCCAGCTGGTTCCGCCGCCGCCCGAGCTTGTCGCGCATCGGGCCCAGCGGCTTTGCCAATTCCACGCTGGCCGAGCTGGCCTGGCAACGCGCACGCAATGCCTCGCGGCGCTGGTCGACCTGGGGCGCCATCGTCGGTGCGCTGGTCGGGCTGGTGCTGTTCGCGCCGGCCAGCTGGCTGGCCAGCGCTGCGTCGGCGGCCAGCGACCAGCGGCTGCAGCTGGCCGACGCGCAGGGCAGCATCTGGACGGGCAGCGCGCAGCTGGTGCTGACCGGCGGCCCGGGCAGCCGCGACGCCTCGGCGCTGCCGGGCCGGCTGCACTGGCAGCTGCGGCCGAACTGGAACCGCATCGACCTGCGCCTGCGCCAGGCCTGCTGCCTGGAGCGCGACGTATTGGTGCAGTTCAAGCCCGGCTTCGGCCGCTACACGATCGTCGTGCCGGGGCAGACGCAGGCACTCGGCCAGTGGCCGGCCGGCTGGCTGGCCGGGCTCGGTACCCCGTTCAACACCATGCAGCTCGGCGGCGCGCTGCGCCTGACCACCAGCGGGCTGACGCTCGAATCGGCCCAGGGCCGCTGGCGCCTCGTCGGTGGCGCCGACATCGACCTGCTCGGCGTCTCGTCGCGCCTGTCGACACTCGACACGCTCGGCAGCTACCGGCTCAGCCTGCGCGGTGGCGCCGCCACCGGCGAGACCGCCACGTTGTCGTTGGACACACTCGAGGGCGCGCTGCGCCTGAGCGGCAGCGGACAATGGGCCGGACCGAAGCTGCGTTTCCGTGGCGAGGCCAGCGCGGCCGAAGGCCAGGAAGCGGCGCTGAACAATCTGCTCAACATCATCGGCCGACGGCAAGGCGCCGTATCGGTCATTTCGATCGGATGACCATGCAACAACGCGGTTGCCACGCGGAGCCTTTCAATCGACGACGCCGGCGATCGCTGCCGCTGGCCGTCGCGCTCGCGCTCGCGCTGGCCGCGACGCCCACTTGGCCGCAGACCGGCGCCTCGGCCCCGCGGCCGGCGACGCGCAATGCGTCGACACAGGGGCAGAGCCCGGCGCTGAAGTCGAGCACGCCGATCACGGTCAACTTCGTCAACGCCGACATCGAAGCCGTCACGCGCGCGATCGCGGTGATGATCGATCGCCAGATCCTGGTCGATCCGCGCGTCAAGGGCACCATCACGGTCTACAGCGAACAGCCGCTGACCGTGCGCGAGGCCTACCTCAACTACCTGGCGGCCCTGCGCGGCCTGGGTTTCGCGCTGGTCGACAGCGCCGGTTTGCTCAAGGTGGTGCCCGAGGCCGACGCCAAGCTGCAGGCCGGCACGGTGTCGGTCGGGCCGGGCACGACGCGTGGCGACCAGGTGCTGACGCAGATCTTCAAGCTCAATCACGAGAACCCGAACAACCTGGTGGCGATCCTGCGGCCGTTGATCAGCCCGAACAACACGATCAACGCCAACCCGGGCAACAACACGCTGGTCATCACCGACTACGCCGATAACCTGCAGCGCATCGCCAAGATCGTCGCCGCGCTCGACCAGCCGTCGGCCACGGATGTCGAGGTCATTCCGGTCAAGCACGGCGTGGCCAGCGACATGGCCACCATGATCCAGCGCCTGGGCGACGGCGCCACGGCAGGCGCGGCGCCGCCGGGCGCCGCGGCCGGCGGCGCCTTTGCGGTGATGGTCGATCCGCGAGCCAATGCGCTGATCGTGCGCGCCGCCAATCCGGCGCGCATGGCCACCTTGCGAGCCCTGATCGACCGGCTCGACCGGCCGAGCGAGGGGCCGGCGGCCAACGGCAACATCTGGGTCGTGCACCTGAAGAACGCCGATTCGACCAAGCTCGCCGCCGTGCTGCGCGCCGCCTTTGCCAGCCCTGGCGGCGGCGGTGGCGGCGCGACGTCCGGCCAGCAGCCGAACGTCGTGCAGCAGCCCCAGGGCGTGGCCGGCACCGCGGTGACGCCCGCGACGACGCCGCTGAGCGCCTCGGCGCAACCGTCGACCGGCGGCTTCATCCAGGCCGATCCGTCGACCAACTCGCTGATCATCACGGCGCCCGAGCCGCTGTACCGCCAGGTGCGGTCGATGATCGAACAGCTCGACTCGCGGCGGGCACAGGTCTACATCGAGAGCCTGATCGTCGAGGTGTCGGGCGACAACGCGGCCGACTTCGGCTTCCAGTGGCAGGGCCTGATCGGCCAGAACGGCGACCGCTACGGCGCCTTTGCCGGCACCAACTCGAGCGTCGGTGGCCCCAGCATCATCGACCTGACCACCACGCTCGCCGGCGCCGGCACGGCGACCAAGCCCGGCGAGGGCCTCAACATCGGCCTGCTCAAGAACTACGGCGGCACCTACGCGCTGGCGGCGATCGCGCGCATCCTGCAGAGCCAGAGCAACACCAACATCGTGTCGACGCCGAACCTGATCACGCTCGACAACGAGGAGGCCAAGATCATCGTCGGCAGCAACGTGCCGTTCATCACCGGCCAGTTCACCAACACCGGCACCGCGACGACGAGCCCGTTCCAGACCATCGAGCGCAAGGACGTCGGCATCACGCTGCGCATCAAGCCGCAGGTCGGCGAAGGCGGCACGGTGCGCATGACGATCTTCCAGGAGTCCTCCAGCGTCAGCGACAAGGTGGCACCGGGCACCTCGAACGCCGGCCCGTCGACCGACAAGCGCTCGATCGAATCGACGGTGACGGTCGACGACGGCGCGATCCTCGTGCTCGGCGGCCTGATCGAGGACAAGTTCACCGAGAAGAAGTCCAAGGTGCCGCTGCTTGGCGACATTCCCGTGCTCGGTGCGCTGTTCCGCAGCGAGAGCCGCACGCGAAATCGCACGAACCTGATGGTGTTCCTGCGTCCGGTGGTGCTGCGCGACGGCGACAGCACCAACAAGCTGTCGCTCGACCGCTACGACATCATTCGCGCCAAGCAGAAGGACGCGCAGCCGGCGCACAGCCTGGTGATGCCGATCAACGAGTCGCCCGTGGTGCCGCCGCAGCGCCCGGCCTCCGACGCGCCGAAGGCCGCGACACCGCCCGCTTCGGCGGCCAGCAACTGAGCGCACGCCGATGGCGGCTCGGCATCCCCTGCCTTACGCCTTCGCGAAGGCGCACTCGCTCCTGCTGGAGGACGACGGCGCGCAGCGGGTGCTGTGGGCCGCCGAGGGCAGCAACACCAGCGCGATGTCGGAAGTCGTGCGCCTGTACGACGTGACCAGCTTCGAGCGCGAGGCCTCGACCACGCTGGCGCAGCGCATCGCCGCCGCCTATGCCGGCGGCGAGTCGAGTGCGGCCGCGGTGGTCGGCGAGGTGGAAAGCGCGGTCGACCTGTCGCGCCTGATGCAGGATCTGCCGGCCGTGGAAGACCTGCTCGAGGCGGCCGACGACGCGCCGATCATCCGCATGCTCAATGCGCTGCTGACGCAGGCCGCAAAAGACGGTGCCAGCGACATCCACATCGAGCCCTACGAACGAAGCTCGGCGGTTCGCTTCCGCGTCGACGGCACGCTGCGCGAGGTGGTGCAGCCCAACAAGGCGCTGCACGCGGCGCTGATCAGTCGTCTGAAGATCATGGCCGAGCTCGACATCGCCGAGAAGCGGCTGCCGCAGGACGGCCGCATCAGCCTGCGCATCGGCGGCCGCGCTGTCGACGTTCGCGTCTCCACCCTGCCCTCGGCCCATGGCGAACGTGCGGTGCTGCGCCTGCTCGACAAGACCGAAGCCCGCTTCTCTCTCGAGGGCCTGGGCATGAGCGGCAACCTGCTCGGCCGCTTCTCGCGCCTGATCGAGCAGCCGCATGGCATCGTGCTGGTCACCGGCCCCACCGGCTCGGGCAAAACGACGACGCTGTATGCCTCGCTGGCGCGGCTGCCCACCTCGACGACGAACATCCTCACCGTCGAGGATCCGGTGGAATACGAGCTGCCGGGTATCGGCCAGACGCAGGTGAACCCGCGCATCGAACTCACCTTCGCCAAGGCCCTGCGCGCGATCCTGCGCCAGGACCCCGACGTGATCATGATCGGCGAGATCCGTGACTACGAGACCGCGCAGATCGCGATCCAGGCCTCGCTGACCGGGCACCTGGTGCTGGCCACGCTGCACACCAATGACGCGCCGTCCAGCGTGACGCGCCTGATCGACATGGGCGTCGAGCCCTATCTGCTCAGCAGCTCGTTGCTCGGCGTGCTGGCGCAGCGCCTCGTGCGCAAGCTCTGCCCGCACTGCAAGCGACGCGACGGCAGCGGACGCTGGCATCCGGTGGGATGCGTCGAATGCGGCCAGACCGGCTACAAGGGGCGCACCGGTGTCTACGAGCTGATGGAAGTGCACGACCCGTTGCGCGCGCTGATCCACAACCGCGCCGCCGAAAGCCAGCTGTTCGTGGCCGCCGAGGCGAACGGGCTGAAGCCGATGCGCGAGGACGGTCAGCGCCTCGTCGATGAGGGCCTGACGTCGCCGGAAGAGGTGCTCCGCGTGACGCGCGAATGACCTGGCGCCCACGAGCCCAGAGCTGACATGCCGGCATATCGTTTCGAGGCGCTCGACGCCCAGGGCAAGGCCCGCACCGGTCTGCTCGAGGGCGACAACCCGAAGACCGTGCGCACGCAGTTGCGCGCGCAGGGCCTGGTGCCGATCGGTGTCGAGCCGATCGCGGCTGCGCTGGAGGGCGGCGGCAAGGCCCGCTTCACGCGACGGGTCTTCAGCACGACCACGTTGGCGGTGTGGACGCGCCAGCTCGCCGGGCTGGTGGCCGCCGGGCTGCCGCTCGAGCGTTCGCTGACCGCACTGTCCGACGAGGCCGAGGATCCGCGCCAGCGTGATCTCGTCGCGCACCTGCGTGCCGAGGTCAACGCGGGCACCTCGTTTGCCCGGGCGCTGGCCAGCGCGCCGCGGGAATTCGACGATGTCTATCGAGCGGTGGTGGCGGCCGGCGAGCAGAGCGGCGCGCTCGGCACCGTGCTGGAACGGTTGGCCGACGATCTCGAGGAACGCCAGGCGCTCAAAGCCAAGCTGCTCGGCGCCGCGCTGTATCCGGCCATCGTGTCGGTGATCGCGCTGGTGATCGTGATCTTCCTCGTGACCTACGTGGTGCCGCAGGTGGCCGGCGTGTTCGCCAACAGCAAGCGCGCGCTGCCTGCACTCACCACCGCGATGCTCGCAATCAGCGCCTTCGTGCGCAGCTGGGGTTGGCTCGTCGCGCTCGGCGTCGCGGCCGGCGGCGTGAGCCTGGCCTTCTCGTTGCGCAACGAGGCCTTCCGCCAGCGCTTCGACGCCATGTGGCTGAGTCTGCCGGTCGTGGGCCGGCTCGCGCGCGGCTACAACGCCGCGCGTTTCGCCGGCACACTGGCCATGCTGGCCAATGCCGGCGTGCCGATCCTGAAGGCGCTGCAGGCCGCCGCCGAAACGCTGGGCAACCGTGCGCTGCGTGCCGACGCGATGGACGCGCTGGTGCAGGTGCGCGAAGGTGCGCCGCTGGCATCGGCGTTGGCCGGGCGCAAGCGTTTTCCGGGGCTGCTGGCCATGTTCGCGCGGCTCGGCGAGCAGACCGGTGAACTGCCGAAGATGCTCGCCCGCGCCGCGGCGCAGCTCTCTGGCGAGGTGCAGCGACGGGCGATGGCGCTGGCCACGCTGCTGGAGCCGCTGCTGATCGTCGCGATGGGCGGCGTGGTGATGCTGATCGTGCTGGCCGTGCTGCTGCCGATCATCCAGCTCAACACCTGGGTCCGCTGAGCCGGCGCGTGCGACGCCGGAAGGCGTTGCGCGGCTGGCGATTTCACGCCCGACGGCATGAGCGCTCGGCGCGAATCCCCCGTACGGGTGCATGCGCGAACCGATCGGGGATTTCCCGCAACCCAGGTGGTGCACAAATGCGTGACAAGTCCACCAGAATTTGATCGAACACCGGGCGCGGTGTTTGCTTCAATGTCCCTGGGACCGTCGTTACCTGGAGGTCTGAAATGACCAGAACCCACGAGCTGGTGCCTGTGCCCAAGCGGGGCGCGATTCCGATCGCGAAGATGCGACCGGTGTACCGTTGCGACGACGTGGAGCGCCGCTTGCAGAAGCTGCCGCCGAAGGAACACGAGAGCCTGCGCGCCACCTACGAGCGCATGCTCGAGAAAGGCCCCGAGCGCTTCCAGGTCAAGCCGGCCGGGCTGCCGGCGATGGAGCACCTCTACGACGAAATGCCCAACTTCGCCGACGTGCTCGACGGTGTGAAACGCCAGCTCGCGTTGTGTGAAGACAGCCGCGATGCGCTCGAGATCACGCCGACGCTGCTGCTGGGTCCGCCCGGCGTGGGCAAGACGCATTTCGCGCGCCAGTTGGCGGGCCTGCTCGGCACCGGCATGGGCTTCTTGTCGATGAGCTCGCTGACCGCCGGCTGGGTGCTCAGCGGCGCATCGTCGCAATGGAAGGGGGCACGCCCGGGCAAGGTGTTCGAGACACTGGTCGACGGCCAGTACGCCAACCCGGTGATGGTGATCGACGAGATCGACAAGACCACCGGCGAGCACGCCTACGATCCGCTCGGCGCGCTCTACAGCCTGCTCGAGGTCGACACCGCGCACGCCTTCACCGACGAGTTCGCCGAAGTCGCCATCGACGCCAGCCAGGTGATCTGGGTTGCCACCGCAAACGACGAGCGTTCGATCCCCGAGCCGATCCTCAACCGGATGAACGTCTACGAAGTCCAGGCGCCCGATGCCGAGGCCGCGCGCGGCATCGCGCGCCGCATGTACCGGAGCATCCGCGACGCGCATGATTGGGGCCAGCGCTTCGACCCCGAGCCGCCGCTGCCGGTGCTGGACAAGCTCGCCGAACTCGCGCCGCGCGAGATGCGGCGCGCATGGATGACGGCCTTCGGCAACGCCAAGCTCGACGGCCGCCACGCGATCGAGTTGCGCGACCTGCCCGATGGCAGCGGCCGCCGCCGCCCGATGGGCTTCGTGCAGTAGCCGCCAACTGCAGCGGAACCGGCCCGTATCATCGCGGGCATGGGTGCCACGCTGGCCGGCCAGCTCGTCGTTGCGATCTCGTCGCGCGCGCTGTTCGACTTCGAAGAAGAGAACCGCGTGTTCGAAGCCAGCGACGATCGCGCCTACATGCAGCTGCAGCTGCAGCGCCTGGACAAGCCGGCGCGTGCCGGTGTGGCGTTCTCGCTGGTCAACAAACTGCTGGCGTTCAACTCGCAAGCCCCGCGAGTGGAGGTTGTCATCCTCTCGCGCAACGACCCGGTCTCGGGCATGCGCGTGTTCCGCTCCGCTCGGCACTACGGGCTGCCGATCCAGCGCGGCGTGTTCACGCGCGGCCAGAGCCCATGGCGGTACCTGAAGCCACTGGCGGCGCACCTGTTTCTCTCGACCAACGAGGCCGACGTACGCTCGGCGCTCGAGGCCGGCGTGCCGGCGGCACGCGTCTATCCGCACAGCGCGCGTGCCTCCGACGCCCACCCGAACGAAGTGCGCATCGCCTTTGACGGCGATGCGGTGCTGTTCTCGGACGAGGCCGAGCGCGTGTTCCAGCGCGACGGCCTGGACGCATTCCAGATCCACGAGAGCGAACGCAGCCAGACACCACTGGCGCCCGGGCCGTTCAAGCCGCTGCTGGAGGCGCTGCACCGGCTGCAGCGCACACCGGCGCGCGACATGCGCATCCGCACTGCGCTCGTCACCGCGCGCAGCGCGCCGGCGCATGAACGTGCGATCCGCACGCTGATGGATTGGCACATCGAGATCGACGAGGCCATGTTCCTCGGCGGTCTGCCCAAGGGCGAGTTCCTGCGCGAGTTCGAGCCCGACTTCTTCTTCGACGATCAGACGCGCCACGTCGATTCGGCGGCCGAGCATGTGCCCGCCGGCCACGTGGCGGCAGGCGTCGCGAGCGCCTGAGCGACGTCGCGGGCGCGGAACCAACGATCGGGCCTCCGAAGTCATTGCCCGCCATGACCACCGATCGTTTGCTGGCCGACATCGGCGGCACCCATGCGCGCTTCGCATGGCAGGCCGGCCCACAAACGCCGCTCCAGGACGTGCAGGTGCAACCGACCGCCGCCCATGACGGCATCGAGGCGGCGATCGATTCCTATTTGCGCAGCACCGATCGCCAGACGCCGGCCCAATGCGCGATCGCGATCGCCACGGCCATCACGGGCGACGAGGTGTCGATGACGAACCATCCGTGGCGGTTCTCGATCCGGGCGTTGCAGCAGCGCTTCGGCTTCGAGCACCTGCGCGTGATCAATGACTTCACCGCGCTGGCGCTGGCGTTGCCGCTGTTGCGCCCGGACATGCTGGTACCGGTCGGCGGCGGCGCACCGAGGCCCGGCTGCACGATCGCGCTCATCGGTCCGGGTACCGGGCTCGGCGTGTCGGGGCTGGTACCGGTCAGCAGCACCGACGGCCGGACCACCTGGGCGCCGCTGCAGGGCGAGGGCGGCCACGTCACGCTCGCCGCGCACGACGAGCGCGAAGACGCGCTGCTCGCTGTGCTTCGACGGCGGTACGGCCATGTGTCGGCTGAACGAGCGCTCAGCGGTCCGGGACTCACGAATCTGCACTCCGCGGTGGTCACACTCGACCAGGGTCGCCCACCCGACGTGGAATGGTCGGCACCGCAGATCACGCAGGGCGCTCGCTCCGGCGATGCCGCATGCCGGGCCGCGCTCGACCACTTCTGCGCCTTTCTCGGCAGCGTGACCGGCGACCTGGCACTGACGCTCGGCGCGCTGGGCGGCGTCTACATCGGCGGCGGCATCGTGCCGCGGCTGGGCGAGGATTTCCGTCGCTCGGCGTTTCGCCAGCGCTTCGAAGCCAAGGGGCGCTTCGCGTCGTATCTGGCGGCGATCCCGGTCCATGTGATCGACGCGAATGCCTCACCGGCGCTGCTCGGCGCCGGGCGCGCACTCGACCCGTGAGCCTCTGAGCCGGGTTCAGATGCGAAAACGCCGCAGGCCGTCCAGATCGATCACCCGAACGCCGCCGTACTCCACACGGATCAGCGCCACGGCTTGCAGGCTTTTCAGCGCCTCGTTCACACGCTGCCGCGACAGGCCCACCAGGTAGCCGAGCTCTTCCTGCGTGATGCGCAGCAGTTCGCCGACACCGGGGTAGAGCACCGGATGGAACAGCGCCGCGAGATTTCGCGCCACACGCGTGTCGGGGTCACCCAGCCGATCGGTCTCGCGCGCGGCGATGAATTGCGACAGTCGCTCGTTGAGCTGGTTCATCACGTAGCGGTTGAACGCAATGCTGCGATCGAGCAGCCATTCGAAGGTCTCGATCGGCAGTCCGGCCACCACACTGCGGCGCAGGGCCTCGATGTTGTAGCGATAGGCTTCGCGCTTGAGCAACGTGCCCTCGCCGAACCAGGCGCCGGGCGGAATGCCGGTGAAGGTCACCGCCGGGCCGGCGGCGGGATCGTTGCTCATCTTCAGCAACCCGTCGACCACGCCGAACCAGAAACGCACGGGCCGCCCGATCTTGCACACGAAATCGCCGACCTCGGCATCGGCCACCTGCAACGTCTTCACCGCCTGTGCATGCTCGTCGTCGCGCAGAAGCGGCAGCCAGGGCACCATCTGCAGTTCGGCGTGCGTGGGCGCACGCGCGCGCTGCAGAAGTGCCGAACGCTGTCGAGGTACGGTGTCGACGGTACTCATTGGAAACCTCCGTGGTCCGCACTTCGGTGCGAGCCCCTTCGGGCGGCCGAGCCGGGCTCATGGGTTCAACGCTTGCCGGATGACGCCTTGCTGACGCGCTCGCCTGGGGAAAGCCCACCCCGGATCGACCCTAGGATTGTCGTCGCAACGACAACTCGGCGTCAAAGCAGAACACAGAATCGCGCTCCTACGCATGGGTCCGCGACAAAGGAGCAACCGTGCAGACCACCTTTCCTCGGCTGATGCTGGAGCACGCGGCGCAACGCCCACGCGCGCCCGCACTGCGTGAGAAGGAATACGGCATCTGGCAGACGATCAGCTGGGTCGAGCTGGCGCAGATGGTGCGGAGTCTCGCCTGCGGCATGGCCGAAGCCGGACTCGCTCGTGGCCAGCATGTGGTGGTGATCGGCGAGAACCGGCCCCGGCTCTATGCCTCGATGCTGGCCGCACAGTCGCTCGGCGCGATTCCGGTGCCGCTGTATCAGGACGCGGTGGCCACCGAGTTCGCCTACCCGATCAACAACGCCGACGTGCGCTTCGCGGTGGTGGAAGACCAGGAACAGGTCGACAAGCTGCTCGAGTTGCGCGAGCAGTGCCCGCAATTGGCACATGTCTGGTACGACGACGGCCGCGGCCTGCGCAACTACAGCGAACCGGGCCTCGCTTCGCTCGACGCGCTGATCGCCGCCGGCCGCGCCTACGAGCAGTCGCACGCCGGTTTCTACGACGCCGAGGTGGCCAAGGCGAAGCCCGACGACGTTGCGGCGATGTTCTTCACCTCGGGCACCACCGGTAACCCGAAGGGCGTGGTGCACACCCACTTCACGCTGCTCGACCGCGCCAACGCGGGGAAGGCCTTCGACAAGCTGACGGAGACCGAAGAGGTGCTCGCCTACATGCCACCGGCGTGGATCGGGCAGAACATCTTCTCGTATGCGCAGTGGCTGGCCTGCGGCTACATCGTCAACTGCCCGGAGTCGGCCTCGACGGTGATGATCGACCTGAAGGAGATCGGTCCGACCTACTACTTCGCGCCGCCGCGCATCTTCGAGGGCCTGCTGACCAGCGTGACGATCCGCATGGAGGATGCCGGTGCGCTGAAGAAGTGGATGTTCCGCCGCGGCATGGACGTCGCGCGTCGTGTCGGGCCGGCGCTGATGGACGGCAAGCCGGTATCGTTCATCGACCGCGTGAAATACCGGCTCGGCGATGGGTTCGTGTTCGGCCCGCTGCGCAACACGCTCGGCTTCTCGCGCGTGCGTGTGGCCTACACGGCCGGCGAGGCGATCGGCCCGGACCTGTTCACCTTCTACCGCTCGATCGGCATCAACCTGAAGCAGCTCTACGGCTCCACCGAGACCGCAGTGTTCGTCTGTCTGCAGCCCGACCACGAGGTCAAGGCAGACACCGTGGGTGTGCCGATCGAGGGCGTGCAGATCAAGGTGGCGGATTCCGGCGAGATCCTGGTCAAGAGCCCGGGCCTGCTGAAGGAGTACTACAAAAACCCGGCGGCCACCGCCGAGGTGTTGACCGCCGACGGCTGGTACCACACCGGCGACGCGGGCTTCCTGGATGCCGGCGGGCACCTGAAGATCATCGACCGCGCGAAAGACGTCGGCCGCCTTGCCGACGGCAGCATGTTCGCGCCCAAGTACATCGAGAACAAGCTGAAGTTCTTCCCGCATATCAAGGAGGCCGTGGCCTTCGGCGACAAACGCGACAAGGTCTGTGCCTTCATCAACATCGATTTCGAAGCGGTGGGCAACTGGGCCGAGAAGCGCAACCTGCCCTATGCCGGCTACACCGACCTCGCCGCCAAGGCCGAGGTCTACGAGCTCGTGCGCGAATGCGTCGAGAAGGTCAACGCCGACCTGGGCCAGGACGAGAAGCTCGCCGGCTCGCAGGTCAGCCGCTTCCTCGTGCTGCACAAGGAACTCGACGCCGACGACGGCGAGCTCACCCGCACGCGCAAGGTGCGCCGCGGCTACATCGGCGACAAGTACCAGGTGCTGCTCGATGCGCTGTACGGCGGCAAGTCCGAGCAGTTCATCGAGACGGCCGTGAAGTTCGAGGACGGCCGCAGCGGCAAGGTCTCGGCCACGCTGAAGATCGTCGACGTGAAGACGTTCCCGGCGATGCGGAGGGCCGCGTGATGGCCGACGCCGCCGTGGCACCCGAGCGCGCGGCCAGCGCCGCGGCGAGCGGCAAGGCGCGCCGGATCGGCGAGGTGATCCTCGAGGTAAAGAACATCTCGCTCGCGTTCGGCGGCGTGAAGGCGCTCACCGACATCAGCTTCGACGTGCGCGAGCACGAGGTTCGCGCCATCATCGGCCCCAACGGCGCCGGCAAGAGCTCGATGCTCAACTGCATCAACGGTGTCTACACGCCGCAGCAGGGCACGATCGCCTTCCGCGGCAAGACCTTCAGCCACATGAACAGCCGACAGGTGGCGGAGATGGGCGTGGCGCGCACGTTCCAGAACCTGGCCCTGTTCAAGGGCATGAACGTGATCGACAACATCATGTCGGGCCGCAACCTGAAGATGAAGACCAACCTCTTCCAGCAGGCCATCCACCTGGGCGCGGCGCGGCGCGAGGAGATCGCGCACCGTGCGTTCGTCGAGCGCATCATCGATTTTCTCGAGATCCAGGCCTACCGCAAGACGCCGGTGGGCCGCCTGCCCTACGGCCTGCAGAAGCGCGTGGACCTCGGCCGCGCCCTGGCGATGGAGCCGCAGGTGCTGCTGCTCGACGAGCCGATGGCCGGCATGAACGTGGAGGAGAAGCAGGACATGTGCCGCTTCGTGCTCGACGTCAACGACGAATTCGGCACCACGATCGTGCTGATCGAGCACGACATGGGCGTGGTCATGGACATCTCCGACCGCGTGGTGGTGCTCGACTACGGCAAGAAGATCGGCGATGGCAGCCCCGACGAGGTGCGCACCAACCCCGAGGTGATCAACGCGTACCTGGGCACAGCCCACTGAGACGCCAGCCATGGGTTTCTTTCTCGAAGCACTGATCGGCGGCCTGATGACCGGCATGCTCTACAGCCTGGTCGCGCTCGGCTTCGTGCTGATCTTCAAGGCCAGCGGCGTGTTCAACTTCGCGCAGGGCGCGATGGTGCTGTTCGCCGCGCTCGCAATGGCACGCTTCTCCGAGTGGATTCCGGAGCTGCTCGGCTTCGACAGCAAGCTGCTGGCCAACCTGCTGGCCTTCGCGGGCGCGATGGCGGTGATGATTGCGGTGGCCTGGGTCATCGAGCGGTTCGTGCTCGGCAAACTGGTCAATCAGGAAGGCATCACGCTGTTGATGGCCACGCTGGGCATCACCTACTTCATGGATGGCTTCGGCCAGACCATCTTCGGCAGCGACATCTACAAGATCGACATCGGCCTGCCGAAGGATCCGCTGTTCCTGCTCGAAAGCGTGTTCCAGGGCGGCGTGCTGGTGAACAAGGAAGACCTCTACGCTGCCGTCATCGCGGCAGCGCTGGTGATCGCGCTGACGCTGTTCTTCCAGACCACGGGCACCGGCCGTGCGCTGCGCGCGGTGGCCGACGACCACCAGGCCGCGCAATCGATCGGCATCCCGCTGTCGCGCGTGTGGGTGATCGTCTGGAGCGTCGCCGGCTTCGTGGCGCTGGTGGCCGGCGTCATCTGGGGCAGCAAGCTCGGCGTGCAATTCTCGCTGTCGGTGCTGGCGCTGAAGGCGCTGCCGGTGGTGATCCTCGGCGGGCTCACGTCGGTGCCCGGCGCCATCGTCGGCGGGCTGCTGCTCGGCATGGGCGAGAAGCTGTCCGAAGTGTTCATCGGCCCGATGATCGGCGGCGGCATCGAGATCTGGTTCGGCTACGTGCTGGTGTTGTTCGTTCTGTTGGTCAGACCCCAAGGTTTGTTTGGGGAAAAGATCATCGATCGGGTCTGAACGATGCTGTACAGAGAAAACGGTCAGTTCAAGACCACCTACCCCGAAGACCAGCAGATCTTTCCGATCGGGCAGGACCGCTGGTTGATCCTCGCAATCGTGGCGGCGGCATTCGTCGTCGTGCCCTTCGTGGCCAGCGAGTATCTGTTCCGCGCGATCCTGATCCCGTTCCTGATCCTGTCGCTGGCGGCGCTCGGCCTGAACATCCTGGTCGGCTACTGCGGCCAGATCTCGCTGGGCACCGGCGGCTTCATGGCGGTGGGCGCCTACGCGGCCTACAACTTCCTGATCCGCATCGACGGCATGCCGGTGGTGGCTGCCATCCTGCTCGGCGGCCTGTGCGCCACGGTCGTGGGGGTGCTCTTCGGCCTGCCGAGCCTGCGCATCAAGGGTCTGTATCTGGCGGTGGCCACGCTGGCGGCGCAGTTCTTCTGCGACTGGGCGTTCCTGCGCATCAAGTGGTTCACCAACAACTCGTCGTCGGGGTCGGTCAGCGTGGGCGAGTTGTCGCTGCTGGGCTGGACCATCGACACACCGGCCGAGAAGTACCTGTTCTGCCTCGGCTTCGTTGCGCTGTTCGCGCTGGTGGTCAAGAACCTGGTGCGCAGCCATATCGGCCGCGAGTGGATGGCGATGCGCGACATGGACGTCGCCGCCGCGGTGATCGGCATCCGGCCGGTCTATGCCAAGCTCACCGCGTTCGCGGTCAGCTCGTTCTTCGTCGGCGTGGCGGGTGCATTGTGGGGCTTCGTCTACCTCGGCTCCTGGGAGCCGGCGGCCTTCAACATCGACCGTTCGTTCCAGCTGCTGTTCATGATCATCATCGGCGGGCTGGGCTCGGTCATGGGCAGCTTCTTCGGCGCCGCATTCATCGTGGTGCTGCCGATCCTGCTCGACAACCTCGGCGTCGCCGTCGGTTTCGACACGGCTTTCGCCTCGCACCTGACCTTCATGGTGTTCGGTGCGCTGATCGTGTTCTTCCTGATCGTCGAGCCGCACGGACTGGCCCGGTTGTGGTCCATCGGCAAGGAGAAGCTGCGGCTGTGGCCGTTCCCGCATTGATTCCGGCGGGGCGTCGGCGTAAACCCCGAGGAAATCCCAGCCTGATAGCGCGTTCTCAGATCACCTACTCACCCACGCACTGACCAGTGCTCACTTTCCACCCCTGGAGGCAGACATGAAACTGAAGTCCATCGCCCTGGTTGCCAGCCTGCTGGCCGCGGGCGCCGCGAGCACGCTTGCACCGAGCGCCTTTGCGCAGGCCAAGGAGCAGTTCTTCCCTGTGCTGGTGTACCGCACCGGCGCCTACGCCCCCAACGGCGTGCCGTTCGCCAATGGCTATGTCGACTATCTCAAGTACGTCAACGCCAAGGGCGGCATCAACGGCGTGAAGGTCACCTACGAGGAGTGCGAAACCGGCTATGCCACCGACAAGGGCGTCGAGTGCTACGAACGCCTGAAGGGCAAGGGCGCCACGGTGTTCCAGCCGTTGTCGACCGGTATCACCTTTGCCCTCACCGAGAAGGCACCTGGCGACAAGATCCCGCTGATCACTGCCGGGTACGGCCGCAGCGAAAGCACGGACGGCGGCGTCTTCAAGTGGAACTTCCCGCTGACCGGCACCTACTGGGACGCCGCCGACGTGCTGGTGCAGCATGTGGCGAAGAAGGAAGGCGGTCTCGACAAGCTCAAGGGCAAGAAGATCACGCTCGTGTACCACGACAGCCCCTACGGCAAGGAGCCCATTCCGCTGCTGCAGGAACGGTCCAAGATGCACGGCTTCGACCTGGCGCTGCTGCCGGTGGCCCATCCGGGCGTGGAACAGAAGGCCACCTGGCTGCAGATCCGCCAGAACCGCCCCGACTACGTGTTCCTCTGGGGCTGGGGGGTGATGAACTCCACGGCCGTCAAGGAGGCCGTGGCCACGGGCTACCCGCGCGACAAGATGTACGGTGTGTGGTGGGCCGGCGCAGAGCCCGACGTGAAGGACGTCGGCGACGGTGCGAAGGGCTACCACGCGCTCGCGCTGCAGCACGGTGCCGAGCCGAACTCCAAGATCGCGCAGGACATCCTGAAGGACGTGCACGGCAAGGGCCAGGGCACCGGTCCGAAGGAAGAAGTCGGCCAGGTGCTGTACATGCGCGGTCTGGTGGCCGCGATGCTGTCGATCGAAGGCGTCAAGCGTGCGCAGGAGCGCTTCGGCAAGGGCAAGGTCATGACCGGCGAGCAGGCGCGCTGGGGCTACGAGAACCTTGCGCTCGACCAGGCCAAGCTCGATGCACTCGGGTTCAAGGGCGTGCTGCGGCCGATCTCCACCAGCTGCGCCGACCACCGCGGTGCCGCTTTCGCGCGCATCCACACCTGGGACGGCAGCAAGTGGACCTGGACGTCCGACTGGTACGAAGCCGACCAATCGATCATCAAGCCCATGATCAAGGCGGCGGCCGACAAGTACGCCGCGGAGAAGAAGCTCACCCGTCGCACGCCGGAAGACTGCCAATCGTGATCGCCTGGGGCGATCACGCTGGCAGTGCCTGCCGAACGTGACGCTCCCACCCCAACCCCGCCCTCCGCGAGGGCGGGGCGGGCCCCGACGGGGCCCTCTTCGATGCGCCGCGTGCGGCGCATCGAAGAGTCAAAGGCAACACCATGTCCAGCGTTCTGCTCAACGTCAACGGCATCGAGGTCATCTACAACCATGTGATCCTCGTGCTGAAGGGCGTGTCGCTGCAGGTGAGCGAAGGCGGCATCGTGGCACTGCTCGGCGGCAACGGCGCCGGCAAGACCACCACCCTGCGCGCGGTGAGCAACCTGCTGGCCGGGGAACGAGGCGAAGTCACCAAGGGATCGATCGAACTGCGCGGCGAGCGCATCGAGAAGCTCTCGACGGCGCAGATGGTCGATCGCGGCGTGATCCAGGTGATGGAGGGTCGCCACTGCTTTGCCCACCTGACGATCGAAGAGAACCTGCTCACCGGCGCCTACACGCGCAGGGACGGCAAGGGCGCGATCGGCACGACACTGGAGAAGGTCTACAACTACTTCCCGCGCCTGAAGCAGCGCCGCAGCTCGCAGGCGGCCTACACCTCGGGCGGCGAGCAGCAGATGTGCGCGATCGGCCGCGCGCTGATGGCCAACCCGAAGATGGTGCTGCTCGACGAACCGAGCATGGGGCTGGCGCCGCAGATCGTCGAAGAGGTGTTCGAGATCGTGCGCGACCTCAACACCAAGGAGCGCGTGACCTTCCTGCTGGCCGAGCAGAACACCAACATGGCGCTGCGCTACGCCGACGTCGGCTACATCCTCGAGAACGGCCGCGTGGTGATGGACGGCAAGGCGTCCGACCTTCGCGAGAACGAGGACGTCAAGGAGTTCTACCTCGGCATGGGTGGCGGTGACCGCAAGAGCTTCCGCGACGTCAAGAGCTACAAGCGCCGCAAGCGGTGGCTGGCGTAGGTCTCCGGACCCCTCGACCATGAGCGACGACTGGGGATTCGCCCCGCCACCGTTCGACGCGGAGCAGGCGCTGGTGCAGCTTCGTCGCGCGCTGCGCGATCTGCAGCTCGCCGAGCGCGGCAACGGAGCCGAACTGCGCGGCAAGCGGGTGGTCGAGTGGCAGGTCGACGGCAGCACGATCCAGCTGCGCATCGCGCGCCGGCTCGCCATCACGCCCGAATGGGACAAGGCCACATTGAGGTCTGCCGCCGACCAGCGCAAATGGGTCGACGAGATCAAGAAGCGGCTCGCCCGCTGGCAAAACGACGATTGAATCGGCAGGGCCTGTGTACGTCAGGCCGCCCCAAGGGATGACCCCATGAGCCATGACTTCTATGACGCGCTCGAAACGCGAGACCCGGCCGCTCGCGAATCCGCCGCGCTGACCGCGTTGCCCGCACTGATCCGCCGCGCGCAAGGCACTGCCAGCGGCGCCGAGCGGCTGGCCGGCGTCGATGCCTCGAGCCTCACCAGCCGCAGCGCGCTGGCGCGGATACCGGTGCTGCGCAAGGGGGAGCTGCACGAACGACAGCAATCCCAGCGCGCGTCCACCCCATGGGATCCGCTGGGCGGCTACAGCGCGATCGGCTGGCGCGGCATGCGCGCCGCCAGCGGCGCGCGACGTGTGTTCCAGTCGCCGGGTCCGATCTACGAGCCCGAAGGCACGCTCGGCGACTACTGGCGCATGGCGCGTGCGATCTGGGCCGCGGGCTTCCGCGCCGGCGACCTGGTGCATTGCAGCTTCAGCTACCACCTCACGCCGGCCGGCGCGATGATGGAAGGCGGCGCGCAGGCGATCGGCTGCACCACGTTCGCTGGTGGCGTGGGCAACACCGAACTGCAGCTGCAGGCCGCCGCGGATCTGCGGCCGCATGGATACATCGGCACGCCGAGCTTCCTGAAGATCCTGCTCGAGAAGGCCGAGGAGGCCAGGCTCGACATTCGCTCGATCACCAAGGCCCTGGTCAGCGGCGAGGCCTTTCC
The DNA here is from genome assembly GCA_044222685.1 of Burkholderiaceae bacterium. Taxonomy (GTDB): domain Bacteria; phylum Pseudomonadota; class Gammaproteobacteria; order Burkholderiales; family Burkholderiaceae_C; genus JAEUPI01. The sequence continues at coordinate 8,320 of JBGAMU010000001.1, read as the reverse complement.
GCCTTCACTGCGCGACTGGCTGCGCGAGCACGGCATCCAGGGCTACCAGGCCTATGCCACGGCCGACGTGGGGTTGATCGCCTACGAGACGGCGTCGCGCGAGGGCCTCGTCGTCGACGAGGGCGTGCTGCTCGAGATCGTGCGCCCCGGCACCGACGATGCGGTACCCGACGGCGAGGTCGGCGAGGTCGTGGTCACGGTGCTGGCGACGAGTGACTACCCATTGCTGCGCTTCGGCACCGGCGATCTCTCCGCGGTGCTGCCGGGCCACTGTCCGACCGGCCGTACGGCCACACGCATCAAGGGGTGGATGGGCCGCGCCGACCAGACCACCAAGGTCCGGGGCATGCTCGTGCATCCGAGTCAGGTGGCCGAGATCGTGCGCCGGCACACCGAAGTCGGCCGCGCCCGCGTGGTGGTCGAGGGCGAGATGGCGAGCGACCGCATGACCTTCAAGGCCGAGGTCACGGGTTCGCCCGCGGGCCTGGCCGATGCGTTGGCGGCCACCGTGCGCGACGTGACGAAACTGCGCGCCGATGTGCTGCTGGTACCTCCGGGCAGCCTGCCCAACGACGGCAAGGTGATCGAGGACGCGCGAAGCTATCGCTGAGACCGAACTAGGCCCGGTCAACCCCGCAATTCGCCGATTGCACCGCCTGACGGCTCGGGAGAATTCCGGCATCACCCTGCAGTCCGTGGGCTGGCATCGGCCTGGCCCGCTGCAGGGCACGAGGTGCCCATGGCTCTGCTTGCCGCCACGAACCCCACGCCCGGTCCCACCGCGGCGCTCCAGCCCCGCTCCGCGGCGACCGGGTTGACGATCTTCGAGTTCTTCCAGTACCACGGCATCTGGGCGATCGGCGTGCGGCTGTTCCGCGCCCTGCGCTTCCGCTCGAAGGCCGCGTTGATCTCGCTGTCCTTCATGGTGCCGTTGCTGGTGCTGTCGTGGTCGTACTTCAGCGCCATCGCCGCATCCATCGGCGTCACCCGCATGGAGCGCGAGGGCGTGGCGATCCTGCAGGCGTTGTCGCCGCTGATCGACGCGGTGGAAACGCAACGCAGCCGCGTGATGGCCAGCAAGACGCCGCAACAGGACGTGGCCGAACTCGATGCCCTGGCGATCTTTGCACGCAAGGTCATGGTGGAACATGGCCCGGCAATCGGGCTCGACAACGTGGCCAAGGACCTCGACGCCGCGCTGGCGGCGCTGCGCGGCCGCTCGCTGACGCCCGACAACGTGGCCGAGTCCTACAACGCCTACGCCGACGCGCTGACCAAGCTGGCGAGCGACGTGGTGAACCACTCGACGCTCGCACTGGACCCCGACGCCGACAGCTACCACCTGATGATCACGACGACCGACGTCGTTCCGCAGGTGATCGAACACCTGTCGCGCATGCAGGCCCTGGTCGCCTGGGTGACCCATCGCGACAAGATTCCCGCGAGCGCTGCGCAGCAGATGTACGCGTATTCGTACTTCGCCCGCGTGCACGGCGACGAGATCGTCGAGGGCATCGCACGCTCGGCTGCCGCGCGCCCGGATGGATTACTGCAGGTCAAGCCGCAGGAGGCGGTCAAGCTGACCGCCCAAGCGCTGGACATGACCTCGACCGTGCTCTTCAATGCCAGCACCGGCCAGGCCACCCCGGAGTTCGACGCGGCGTCGTCGGCCGCCTTGCAGGCCTTGCGCGGCCTGCGCCGCGATGGCATGGCCGAGCTGGATCGGTTGCTCCAGGCCCGGCTCGACACGCTGGGGCGCAAGCGCCTGGCGGTGGTGGCCCTGTTGCTCGTGACGCTGGCGCTGGCGGCCTATCTGTTCTATGCGTTCTATCTGGTCGTCGACGGTGGCCTGAAAGAGGTGCGCAAGCACCTGGTCGCGATGACCGACGGTGATCTCACCACCTCGCCCCGCCCCTGGGGCGGCGACGAGGCCGCCCGGCTGATGCACACGCTGGCCGACATGCAGGCCTCGCTGCGCGGCATCGTCAGCCGCGTGCGCGATGCGTCCGAGTCGCTGGTTCACGCGAGCACCGAGATCTCGATGGGTGCCTCCGATCTCGCGGCCCGCACCGAGCAGACGGCGTCGAACCTCGAGGAGAGCGCCTCGTCGATGGAGCAGATCGCCGCCACCGTGAAACAGACGGCCGACATGTCGCACCAGGCGTCGACCGTGGCGCACGGCAATGCCGAGTCCGCCGCGCAGGGAGGACAGGTGATCGGCTCGATGGTCTCGACCATGCAGGAGATCCACACGTCGTCGAGCCGCATCAACGAGATCATCGGCACCATCGACGGCATCGCCTTCCAGACCAACATCCTGGCGCTCAATGCCGCCGTCGAGGCGGCCCGTGCCGGCGAGCAGGGCCGAGGCTTCGCGGTGGTGGCCGGCGAGGTGCGCTCGCTGGCGCAGCGCAGCGCTGCGGCGGCGAAGGAGATCGCCGAACTGATCACCGAGAGCGTCGGACGCGTCGAATCCGGCGCGCGCATCGTTCAGGGCGCCGGCGACACGATGCGTCAGCTGGTCGACAACGCGCGCCAGATCAACGAGCTGGTGAGCAGCATCTCGCAGGCTTCGGCCGAGCAGAGCACCGGCGTGGCCCAGGTCGGCGCCTCGGTGCAGGAGCTCGACCGCATGACCCAGCAGAACAGCGCGCTGGTCGAGCAGACCGCGGCCGCGGCCGAGGCGTTGAAGGATCAGGCGAAGGACATGGCCGCCCAGGTGGCCAAGTTCAGGCTGCCGTCCGCGCGCGGCTGATCCCCGCAATCGGCTGCGTCGTCGGGCTACGACGCGCCGCGCCCGTTGAACGAACGCGGGCGCCTGCGTTTCAGGCCGCCGCCTTCAGCGACGCGTTCTGCGGATGCGCGGCAAAGTACTCCATCGCCGCCTGCACGCCGCTGCCGGCCACCGGCACGCCATGCAGCTTCAGGCCCATCTCCACGCCGGCCAGCGTGGCCAGCAAGGTCAGGTCGTTGCTGTCGCCGAGATGTCCGATACGGAACATGCGCCCCTTGACCTTGCCGAGGCCGGTGCCCAGCGAAAGGTCGAAGCGGCGATGGATCAGCTGTCTCAAGGCATCCGCATCCACGCCGGGCGGCGTGACCACGCCGGTGAGCACCGGCGAATAGACGGCCGGATCGGCGCACTGGATCGGCAGGCCCCAGGCGCGGACCGCAGCGCGCACGCCTTCGGCCCAACGCCGATGGCGCGCAAACACCGCCGGCAGCCCCTGCTCGAGAATGATGTCGAGCGCCTCCGACAGGCCGTACAGCAGGTTGGTGTTCGGCGTGTAGGGCCAGTAGCCGCCCCTGTTCATCTCGACGATCTCGTCCCAGGCCCAGAAGCTGCGCGGAAGCTTCGCCGTCTGGCTCGCGGCCAGCGCCTTGGGGCTCAGCGCATTGAAGCTGATGCCCGGCGGCAGCATCAAGCCCTTCTGCGAGCCGCTGATCGTGACGTCGACGCCCCATGCGTCGTGGCGGTAGTCGGCGCTGGCCAAGCCCGAGATCGTGTCCACCATCAGCAGCGCCGGGTGCCTGGCAGCATCGATCGCGCGGCGCACCGAGGCGATGTCGCTGGTAACGCCGGTACTGGTTTCGTTGTGCACCACGCAGACGGCGCGGATCGCATGCCCGCCATCGGCGCGCAGCCGCTGCTCGATAAGGCCGGCATCGACGCCACGACGCCAGCCGTTCGGCAGGTCGGTCTCGGCACAAACGCCCGGCAGGCTCAGAAACTCCGGCTTCAGGCCCAGGCGCAACGCCATCTTCTGCCACAGCGCGGCGAACTGGCCGGTCTCGAACATCAGCACCGCGTCGCCCGGGCTCAGCGTGTTGGCAAGCGCGGCCTCCCACGCGCCGGTGCCGCTGGCCGGATAGATCGCCACCGGATGCTGCGTCTGGAACACCTGCTGCAAGCCGGCAATGACCTTCTTGCCGAGCACGGCGAATTCCGGACCGCGGTGATCGATCGTCGGCAGGCTCATCGCACGCAGCACACGATCGGGCACCGGGCTCGGACCCGGAATCTGCAGAAAGTGGCGGCCGCTGGGATGCTGGTCGAGCGGAATCATGGGGCCGGACCTTTCGATACGCACGGGACGACAATGCACTGCATGATGGCATGCCGATTCCAACCTTGAGCGCATGGATTCCCGAACCCCTCACGCGCAACCCAGAAACACGGACTCCACACGCACCGACACAGCCGTCCGACTCGAGCAGCGGCTGCGCCGCGAACTGCGCGGCGAGGTGATGTTCGACGCGGCGTCGCGGGGCCGCTACGCCACCGACGCGTCGATCTATCAGGTGATGCCTCTCGGCGTCTGCGTGCCGGTCGACGATGCCGACGTGCATGTGGCGATCGACATCGCGCGCGACCTGCGTGTGCCGGTGCTGCCGCGCGGTGCCGGCACCAGCCAGTGCGGGCAGACCGTGGGGGCGAGCCTGGTCATCGATGCCAGCAAGCATCTGCGCCAGGTGCTCGAGGTCGACGCCGCGCACCGACGCGCGACGGTGCAGCCCGGACTGGTGCTCGACCACCTGAACGCGATGCTCAAGCGCCAGGGCCTGTGGTACCCGGTCGACGTGTCCACCAGCGCGCAGGCCACGCTGGGCGGCATGGCCGGCAACAACAGCTGCGGCTCGCGCTCGATCGCCTACGGCAACATGGTGCACAACGTGCTCGGCTGCGAAATGTGGCTGGCCGACGGCCACAGCCATCGCTTCGAGACGCTCGAACGCTGCCGCGGCCGCGCGGCCCGCATCGGGCACTTCGTGCGCGGCCTGGCCGAGGCGCAGGCCGACGAGATCGAGGCGCGCTGGCCACGTGCAATGCGGCGCGTGGGCGGCTACAACCTCGACATCTTCCGACCGGCCGGCGAGAGGCCCTACACCGCAGACGGCTCGGTGAACCTGGCGCACTTGTTCGTCGGCGCCGAGGGCACGCTCGGATTCACGCGCTCGCTGACGCTGAGCTTGAGCCCGCTGCCCGCACACAAGGTGCTGGGCATCGCGAACTTCGCGCGCTTTCACGACGCCATGGCCAGCGCTCAGCACATCGTGACGCTGAAGCCCACGGCGGTGGAACTCGTCGACCGCACGATGATCGAGCTGGCCCGTGCCAACCCGTCCTTCCGGCCGGTCATCGAATCGGCGCTCGAAGGCGAGCCCGAGGCGATCCTGCTGGTGGAGTTCTCGGGCGAGGACCGCAAGGCCTTGCTCGCGCAGCTGTCGTCGCTGGTGGCACTGGTGGGCGACCTCGGCACCGGCGGCCGCGTCGTGCAGATGCCGGACGAGACCGCGCAGAAGGCCTTGTGGGAGGTGCGCAAGGCCGGGCTGAACATCATGATGAGCCTCAAGGGCGACGGCAAGCCAGTGAGCTTCATCGAGGACTGCGCGGTGCCGCTGGAGCATCTGGCCGAGTACACCGACGCGCTCACCGACGTCTTCGCGCGTCACGGCACCCGCGGCACCTGGTATGCGCATGCCTCGGTGGGCACGCTGCATGTACGACCGATCCTCGACATGCGTCGCGACGGCGCCTCCAGGATGCGCGCGATCGCCGACGAGGCCAGCGCGCTGGTGCGCCGCTTCAAGGGGGCCTACAGCGGCGAGCATGGCGACGGGCTTTGCCGTGGCGAATGGATCGAATGGCAGTTCGGTCCGCGCCTGAACGATGCGTTCCGCGCGATCAAGCGCGAGCTCGACCCGGACAACCTGTTCTGTCCGAACCGCATCGTCGACCCGCCGAAGATGGACGATGCGTCGCTGTTCCGCTATCCGCCCGGCTACCGCACGATCGAGATCAAGAGCGCACTCGACTGGTCGGCCTGGAACGTGCAGAACGATCCGCGCACCGAGGCCATCACCGAGCCCGGCAGCGGCGGCGACGTGACCGGCGGCTTCGCCAAGGCGGTCGAGATGTGCAACAACAACGGCCACTGCCGCAAGTTCGACGCCGGCACCCTGTGCCCGAGCTACCGCGTCACACGCGACGAACGGCACCTCACGCGCGGACGCGCGAACACGCTGCGCCTCGCGCTCTCGGGCCAGCTCGGGCCGGGTGCACTGACTGGCCAGGCGGTGCACGATGCGCTCGAATTGTGCGTCAGCTGCAAGGGCTGTCGCCGCGAGTGCCCCACCGGCGTCGACATGGCGCGTATGAAGATCGAGGTGCTCGCGCAACGCCGGCGGCGCCACGGCGCCAGCTGGCGCGACCGGTTGATCGGCAGCATGCCCGACTACGCACGGCTGGCGAGCCGGTTCGCGCCGCTGGCCAATCTGCGCAATCACTGGGGCTGGCTGGCGCGGCAGATGCAGCGCACCACCGGCATCGCGGCCGAGCGGCAGCTGCCCGCCTGGCGCCGCGACACGTTCTGGCGTTCGCTGCAGGGCCTGGGCCTTGCCTCGCGCGAGCAGCTGCTGGCCGCCGACAAGGGCGTGGTGTTGTGGGTCGACACCTTCGACGACTGTTTCGAGCCCGAGAACCTGCATGCCGCGGTGCGCGTGCTGCGCGCCGGCGGCTACGCGGTGCATGTGGCGCAGGGCGCCAGGGGCGAGCGGCTGTGCTGCGGCCGCACCCACTTGTCGGTGGGCGACGTGGAGGCCGCGCGTGCCAAGGGCCGCCAGCTGGTCGATGCGCTGGCGCCGCTGGCCGAGCGCGGTCTGGCGATCGTGGGGCTCGAGCCCTCGTGCCTGCTGACGCTGCGCGACGAGTTGCTGGTGATGGGCCTCGGACCGGCGGCGCGCACGGTGTCGCAGCAGGCACTGTTGTTCGAGGAGTTCCTCGAGCGCGAGGCCGTGGCGGGCCGTTTCGCGCCCGCCTTCGCGACGCCTCAGCGTCCGATTCGCGTGCACGGGCATTGCCACCAGAAGGCATTCGGCGCATTCGAACCCGTGCTCGCGCTGCTCAGGCGTCTGCCCGGTGCCGACGTGGCGGCGATCGAGAGTTCTTGTTGCGGCATGGCCGGCAGCTTCGGCTACGAGGCTGCGCACCTGAGCGTTTCGCGCCAGATGGCCGAAGCGGCGCTGCTGCCGGCTGTGCGCGCGGCCCCCGACGCGATCATCGTCGCCGACGGCACCAGCTGCCGCCACCAGATCGGCAGCGGCACGGGCCGCGTGGCGCTTCACGTGGCCCGGGTGCTGGCCGATCATCTGGCCGGCGGAACGCCCGCGTGAATCCGGGATCCAGATCAAACCCGGGCCAGTCCGGTCGTCGCCGTACGTAGTTCCCGCGTTGCAGGTGCGTCGCCCGGCACCTAGCATGCCGCCCATTCCCGACCCCGTCGACTTCCCCATTTCGTTCGAGGAGACATCCGCATGAAGCGCATCACGCTGTTCGCCGCCGCCGCGCTGGCCACGTCGCTGGCCTGGGCCGAGTACCCCGACAAGCCGATCACCATCGTCGTTCCGTTCGCCGCCGGCGGGCCCACCGACAAGGTCGCGCGCGACCTCGGCGTGGTGCTCGGCAAGGAGCTCAAGCAGACGGTCATCATCGAGAACGTCGGCGGTGCCGGCGGCACGCTGGGCGCCAACAAGGTGGCCAAGGCCGCCCCCGACGGCTACACGATGCTGCTGCATCACATCGGCATGGCCACCTCGCCCGCGCTGTACCGCAACCTGCCGTTCAAGGTGCTCGACGACTTCGAGTACCTCGGCATGGTCAACGACGTGCCGATGACGCTGATCGGCCGCCCCTCGCTGCCGGCCAGCAACTATGCCGAGCTGATGAAGTGGATCGAGGCCAACAAGGGCAAGATCAACCTGGCCAATGCCGGCCTCGGTGCCGCCTCGCACCTGTGCGGCCTGCTGTTCCAGCAAAGCCTGAAGGTCGACATGACCACCGTGCCGTACAAGGGCACCGGCCCTGCAATGACCGACCTGCTCGGCGGCCAGGTCGACATCATGTGCGATCAGACCACCAATACGTCGAGCCAGATCGAGGGCGGCAAGGTCAAGGCCTTCGCGGTCACGACCACCAAGCGCCTGACGACGCCGGCGCTGGCCAAGCTGCCGACGCTCGATGAGTCGGGGCTGAAAGGCTTCAACGTCAGCATCTGGCACGGCATGTACGCCCCCAAGGGCACGCCGAAGGCCGTGGTCGACAAGGTCAACGCCGCGCTGCGCAACTCGCTCAAGGATGCCGACTTCATCAAGAAGCAGGAGGCCCTCGGCGCCGTGGTCGTCACCGACGCGCGCCTTGCGCCCGCCGACCACAAGAAGTTCGTCGAGGCCGAGATCGCCAAGTGGGGCCCCGCCATCAAGGCCGCCGGGCAATACGCCGACTGAGGACGAGAGACAGCGCCTGCGCGCTGCCGAACGCCTC
>JBGAMU010000031.1:0-40827 GCA_044222685.1 Burkholderiaceae bacterium | reverse complement strand
CCTGCATCTTGAGCACGATCGGCGACTGGGCCACCGAGACCATCGGCGCCGCCATGGCCGCGGCGCCCACGACGCCCGAGGCGGCAGATCCGAGGAAACGTCGGCGCGCCGACGGGGCGGGGGTGTGGCTGCCGGCGGGAAGGGTCTTCTCGGTCATCGCGTTGTCTCCTGCGTGCCTGTGATGTGACTGAATTCGGCGCCCCGCCCAACAGCGGGCCCGGCGCCTGGGAACCATTTACCACGATAGCAACGCGGCCGCGATCTGCCGTTGGGGGTAACCCGCGCCGTCACGCCCTCACTTCGCTGTGAACTTCGCCGTGATTGACGCCGCACACGGCGCCCGCCCGCACCGCTCCACTGCAATCGAACCCTGGCAGCGAAAGAGTTTCGACCGCGGAACAAAACGAGCGCGCGAACGTAGCGCCGCCGGGCGGTACCGCGCCTTCTTCGTCTCGCGCCGCGGCACGCCGATTGCTGCGTCAGCGGTCTGGCACGCGCGGCACGCTCCGATGAACACCCAACAACTCGACGCAGCGCGCTTGACCGCGATCGGCACCAGCGCGCTCGCGCTGATCGACGCGGCGGCCTGACGCCCGCGGCCGCCATGTACCCACCGCTGGCCGACTACGCGCTGATCGGCGACTGCCACAGCGCGGCGCTGGTGTCGCGCGCCGGCTCGATCGACTGGTGCTGCCTGCCGCGTTTCGATGCCGACAGCTGCTTCGGCCGCCTGCTCGACTGGCGGCGCGGCGGCCACTTCTGCATCACCGCCGTCGACGGCGCGCCGACCTCGCGCGCCTACCTCGGCGACAGCCTGGTGCTGCAGACGCAGATCGAGTCGCCGAACGGCCGCGCGCGGCTGGTCGACTTCTTCGCGATGCGCCGCGGCGGGCGCAAGCGGCCACGGCGCGAGCTGGTGCGGCTGGTCGAGGGCCTGAGCGGCAGCGTGCGGCTGCGCGTGGCGTTCTCGCCGCGCTTCGACTTCGGCGAGGTCGAACCCTGGATCTACGGCATCGGGCCGCGCGCCTGGTGTGCCGTGGGCAGCAACGCGGGGTTGATGCTCTATGGCGACGTCGAGCTGCAGCGCGCCGGCGAGCACGACCTCGGCGGCGAATTCGTCGTCCATGCCGGCCGGCGCCTGCGGCTGGCGATGCAGTTCGTCTCGCCGGAGGAACTGCACGAGACGCCCGACCGGCTGCACGCGCCCGAGCAGCTGAGCGAGCACCTCGACGAGACGCTGGCCTGGTGGCGCGACTGGTCGTCGAAGATCACGCTGCGTGATCCGGCTGACGCGCCGGGCGCCGGCATCGTGCGTTCGGCCATCACGCTGAAGGCGCTGACCTTCGCGCCGACTGGCGCCATCGTCGCCGCGCCGACCGCGTCGCTGCCTGAGAGCGTGGGCGGCGCGCGCAACTGGGATTACCGCTTCAGCTGGGTGCGCGACTCGGTGTTCACCGTGCGCGCGCTGGCCGACCTGGGCTGCGAGGCCGAGGCCGACGGCTTTCGGCGCTTCATCCAGCGCAGCGCGGCGGGCAGCGCGCAGGGCCTGCAGGTGCTGTACGGCATCGACGGCAAGCGCCGTCTCACCGAGATCACGCTCGACCACCTGGACGGTTGGCGCGGATCGCGGCCGGTGCGCATCGGCAACGACGCCTATCTGCAGTTCCAGGCCGACATGTACGGCCTGCTGCTCGAGCTGGCCGGCCGCTGGAGCGAGCGCGGCCATGCACCCGACGAGCACTACTGGCGCTTCCTCGTCGACATGGTCGAGGCCGCCATCGCGCGCTGGCAGCAACCCGACCGCGGCATCTGGGAGGTGCGCGGCGCGCCGCGCCACTTCGTGCACTCGAAGGTGATGTGCTGGGCCGCCGTGCGCCGCGGCCTGCAGCTGGCCGAGCGGCACGGCCTGTCGGCGCCGGCGGCGCGTTGGCGCGCGGCGCGCGACGAGATCGCCGACACGGTGATGGCGCAGGGCATCGATGCCGAACGCGGGCATTTCGTCGCCAGCTTCGGCGCGCGCGACGTCGACGCGGCGTTGCTTCTGCTGCCCGAGGTGGGTTTCATCGCCTACGACGACCCGCGCATGTGCCGCACCACCGAGGCGATCGGCCGCGCGCTCGGCCGCGACGGGCTGATCCTGCGCTACGTGATGGACGACGGACTGCCCGACGACGAGGGCACGTTCCTGCCCTGCTCGTTCTGGATGGTCGAGTGCCTGGCGCGGCAAGGCCGACGCGACGCCGCGGTGGCGTTGTTCGAGCGCGCCTGCCGCTGCGCCAACGATGTCGGCCTGTTCGCCGAGGAGGCGAGCCGCTCGGGCGACCTGCTCGGCAACTTTCCGCAGGGGCTGACGCACCTGGCGCACATCGCGGCAGCGCGGGCGCTGCTCGAGACGGCGCCGCCGTCGCGGACGACGGCGCCGGGCTAGCCGGTGTGTCAGCCGCCCTCGCGGAACTCGGGGTACAGCGACATGCCGCCGTCGACCACCAGCGTGGCGCCGGTGACGTAGTCCGACGCGTCGCCGGCGAGCCAGAGCGCGGCCCGCGCCACGTCGTCGACGTCACCGATGCGGCCGTAGGGAATCAGCCGCAGCAGCTCGCCTTGCGCCTGTGGCGTGGCCCAGGCGGCGCGGTTGATCTCGGTGCGGATCGCGCCGGGCGCGATGGCGTTGACGCGGATGCGCTGCGCCGCGAGCTCCTGCGCCAGCGTGGTGACCAGCATGTGCAGCCCACCCTTCGAGGCCGCGTAATTGCAGTGGCCGGCCCAGGGAATGGTCTCGTGCACCGACGAGATGCAGACGATCTTGCCGGTCGCCCGGCCCTGTCGCTCGGATGCCGGATCGACGCCGCGCTGCTGCAGGAACACGCGTACGGCCTCGCGCGCGCAGAGGAACGAGCCGGTCAGGTTGACGTCGATCACGCGCTGCCAGTCGGCGAGCGTCATCTCGTGCACCGGCGCGTCGCGCTGGATGCCGGCGTTGCTGACCAAGATGTCGAGCGCACCGAAGGTGTCGACCACGGCGCGGAACATGGCCTGCACCTGCGCCTCGTCGGCCACGTCGGCCTGCACCGCGAACGCCGTGCCGCCATCGGCCCGGATGCGGGCGGCCAGCGCCTCGGCCGCGGCAGCCGAATGCGCATAGTTGAGCGCCACCTTGGCCCCGGCAGCGGCCAGGGCCGACGCGATGGCCGCGCCGATGCCGCCACCGGCGCCTGTGACGAGAGCGACCTGTCCATGCAGCGACTCGGAGGACATGGCCGGCGGCAGCAATCGCCGTGCCGGCGATGCTGCGTGCGGCGCAAACGCTACGGCGGCAGCCGGTAGCGCGTGCTCGGGCCCTTGCCGCTCTGCTGCAACAGCCCGCGTTCGGCCAGCAAGGCCAGGTGCTTGGATGCGGTAGCCGGGCTCAGCCCGCACAGTTCGGCGTAGCCGCTCTTGTTGACCGCACCTTCGGACAGAAGGCGCTCGATCAGCGCCGCGCGACGGCCGTCGTCGAGCAGATCGGCGGCCTGCTGCTTCCACTGCGCCATCAGGCGCTGTTCGATCGTGAGGTCACGATCGAAGGTCGCGCGCAGCCGGCCGAGTTCGGTGGCAAAGCGTTCGCCCAGGCCATGGCGCTCGATCAGTTGGAGCGCGGCCTCGCGCTCCTTGACCGAGATGGCCAGATAGGCGTTGGCGATCGCCAGGCGGGCCCGCACATGGGCGTCTGCGGCCATCGGCACGGCCAGGACCGCACGGTGGCGCTGCACATCGGCCATCTCGGCGAAGTGCACCGCCGATTCCTCCGGCAGCAGCCGGTCCTTGGCCGGCAAGGCCTGCGCACCCAGCACTTCGGCCTTCAGCGTACGGCTGGCCTCGGCCAGCGCCTGGGTGGTCTCGCTGAGCGGTGCGTTCATGCCCGCCGCGGCATGCAGGTCGCCGCGCTGCTCGTCCTGCGCGTCACCGGCCAGCTGGAATCGCTTGTAGTAGGCCTCGGCCAGGTTGTAGTGCGCGCGGTGGGCATGCAGCCGCAGGTCGGCCTGCAGCGCGCGATCGAGCGCGAGCTGATACTGCTCGATCGCGGCGTCGTAGCGTTCCTGCCAATAGTAGGTCGCGCCGAGGTTCAGATGGGTGCTCGCCACGATCTCCGGTTCGACGACTTGCCGGTCGGTCACGTCGAGGACTCGCCGGGCATAGGCGATGGCGCGCTCGAATTCGCGAGTCTCGGCGTAGATCGAGCTCAGGTTGGCAAGGGTCGCGAACACGGAGCGACGGTCGCCGACTCGCTCGAAGATGTTGAGCGCGCGGTGGCGATGGTCCAGTGACCTGCGCAGGTCACCCGCGCGTCGCCAGTATTCGCCCCAGGTCTGCTCCAGCACGCCGATCACCTCGTCGCTCGGATCGACCTGTCCGCGCAGCACGTCGGCGCGTTCGAGGATCGGCTTCGAGCGCGGGTCGTTGCGCAGTGCATAGAGCCAGGCCAGGCGCGCCAGCGTCGTCAGATGGTGTCTGGCGACGTCCTTGTCACCGACGTGCGCGTCGCGCAGGAACTCGGCACTGTCTTCGTAGCACGCGAAGGCGCGATCACCGTCGCGCGGTTCGTGGAACTTGCCGAGCGCCCCGTAGGCGATGCCGAGCAGCACGCGATCTCCAGCGGTATTGGCGATCTGCACGGCCCGCTCGTAAGCCTGCTGTTCGCGCTCGCCGGCGTTGCGCGTGCGGTTCAGCGCCGCGCGCGCCATCCACAGCTCGAACTGCGTGCGGACATCGAGCGCCGCAACGGCGAGCCGCTCGATCAGTGCGTCGGTCTCCGGCTCGCCGGCCAGCGAAGCCGCGTGCGTGCGCAGCGTTGCGACGAAGCCGCTTGCGTCACCGCCCTGCAGCTGGTGCCACAACGCCGAAGCGGCGTCACGGCGGGCCAGCGCGCGCGCGGCGTGGCGACCGTGCCAGGCGCGCATGCGCTCGTCGTCCTGGCCGAGCAGGGCCTGTGCCTCGGCCTCGACCATCCGCCGCAGCGAAAGCCGGCGCGGCACGCCGATCACCGGCTCGAGCGCGATCTGCGCCATCGCTCGCTTGCCGCGCTCGAGGTAGCGGTAGAACGTGCTCATCCCCACGCCCCACAGGCCGCACAGGTTGTCGGCCGCCGGCTCGTCGAGGCGCCGGTGGTAGCGATCGGGCATCGCAGGCACTTCGGCCATGCCCGCCTGGCACATCACCGCCAGCATGGGTCGCCAGCTGGTCAGCTGCACCCAGGCATCGCGATCGATGTGCTGGAGATTCGGCTGCTGGTCGGGCCGCAGCTGGGTCACCAGCCAGCGCAACAGCAGTGCGGCGGTGGCCGCCAGCGGCCGCGCTCCCCGTTCGGCCGCATCGTCGGCCGTCGCCTGCGCCCACCTCAGATGGCGACGCATCAGCCAGCGTGCCGCCAAGGGGCGATGTGTCACCAGGTCCTCGAGCGCGCCGGCGCGCCACGCCGCCAACGCCGCCTCGAGCAGGGTTTCGGCCAGCGCAGCAGATGTAGAACGTTCGGTAACAGCCGAGGCTGCCGGTTCGGTGGAGGTGTCGGTGACCGCGTGTCTGTTCATCGGACGCTGGCGGTGCGACGCCACACGCTCGCTGCATGGCGCGTTGGCTTGTCAACGTGGGATGGCATAGTGTATCGGTCAGGTGATCTGATGCTGGATTGCGCCGGAGCGCAGCGCCGGCATTGCGGCCCCACTCGAGAACAGGAAATCGACATGCCTACCCTGCCTGCCCTGCATGCGCTCGATGCGAAGCAACAGTCCGCCGCGTCCGAAGGCGTGGTGTTCGCGGTCTACGCACCGTTCGGCACCGACGAGGTTCTCAGCACCTACCCCGGCACCAAGCGCGTGCCGATCGAACGCCAGGCCCTCGTGCGCGCGCTGCAGAAGGTGGCGGGAATGGGCGTGCACGTCGTCGCGCTGATCGATCTCTACGACGACGACACCTATGTGGTGGAGATCCCGGCAGGCGCCCCGCAGCAGATGCAGATCACCTCGTCGTGGAAGGAAGACATGGCCTCGCCGCGCGCGCTGGCGGGCTTCTTGCGTCACGTGCACGCCCGCCATCCGTGCGCGGCGCTGGTGCTGGCCCTGGAGGGGCACGGCGCCGGCTTCCTGCCGGAGATCGACCTCAACCGCATCACGGCGGCGGCCGCCTCGGGCAGTGGACAGTATCAGTGGCAACTGGGTGGCGACGGCGCGCAGGTGGTCCCCGCGCCGAACTCGCCGGCGTTGCCCGTGATCTCGCCCGTGCTGCCCGTGATCTCGCCCGTGCTGCCCGCCACGCGGCTGCCGATTTCGACATGGGGGCTCGGCTGGGCGCTCGCCCAGGCGCAGAAGGCCGGCGCGCAACGGCCGGCGGTGATCCACTTCGACAACTGCTTCAACATGTCGGTCGAGCTGCTGCACACGGTGGCACCCCATGCCGACTACGCCACCGGCTACGCCAACTACAACTTCTTCACCGCTGGCTCGGCCTACCCGAGGGTCTTCCGTCGCTTGCGTCAGAGCAGGCGCCCCGTCACCGCCGACATGCTGGCCAAGTGGTTCGCGGCCGAGAACGCCGTCGGGCTGCGTGCCAAGGGGAACCATCCGACCGTCGGCGCGACGATCCGGCTGGCCGACATGGGCAAGTTGTCGAAGGCGATCGACCGGCTTGCCGATGAACTGCTGACGCTGCTGGCGGGGGCCGACCGGCGGGCCCAGCGCGACCTCATTCAAGCCGCCGCGATGGCCGCGCAGCAGTACGACACCGAGGGCGACTACAAGCTCGATCCACCCGACCAGATCACCGATCTCGGTGGATTCGCGACGCAGTTGCAGGCGCGCTTCGCGCCGAACACCGGTGTGAACGTGGCAGCCGGCAAAGTCCTCGATGCATTGCGCGGGGTCTGGCAGTACGGTGACTTCGAGCGTCCGTGGCCCGATGAGAACCAGATCTGGGACTTTCGCGACTCGCGCCTGGGTGTCGGCATCCTGTTCCCGGACCCGGCGCTGCAGGGCAACTTCGATTGGCGCACGCCCTACTACCTGAGCGGCAAGGTCGACCCGGCCAAGCCGCCGGCGCATCGCGCCGTGATCCCGTTCCTCGCCGACCGCGCGACGGGCTCACCACCCTGGGTGCGATTCATCGTCGAATACCACCGCGGCGAGCCGTTCCGCGGTTTCCTGCGGGCCCGTGCTCCGGAGTTCCCGAAGTTCAACGCGACCTTCGAGCGCAAGCTGCCGCCTCCGTCCGACAAGGACCAGGGCCCGGACGGCGGCGGCTCGCAGCAGCAGGGCGCCTGACGAACGCCGCCGCCGACAACGCCGCCGTACTCGGGGCGGCGAGCCCGGGCGCGCCACGATCACCCCCATCAGGGGGATGATCGTCTCGGAATCGTCTGCCGGCGCCGGTTGACCGGGGCCGATGCTGCGTCGCAATGGGACCGCGATCCCGATGCAATGCCTCCCATGCCGCTGCACCCGTGGCGGAGTTTCGGAGGACTCTCTCATGGCGACGTTTTCTCACCACCTGGCCGGGCTGCACATCGAGCGCGCCCGGCCGATGCGCCCGTGGCCGAAGCTGGCCCCGGTCGACAAGGCGCCGGAACCCAAGCCGCTGGTCATGGGCGGCGGCCAGGACGTCAGCGTGCGGCCGGCGCTGGCCCGCGTGCGCACCCGCTGGCAGCCCGACAGCATGCCGACCTTCCCGATCGAGCCGGCCAACGACCCGGTGCGCCGCTTTGCCGACGCCGAGCGGTCGGCGCGGACGCTGCTGACGCTGGTGCTGTGCGTGACGGCCAGCGTGGCGCTGCTCGGCTTCGGGCTGCAGATCCTCCAATAACCGCGGAGAGGGGCAGCTGCTGACGGCCGTTGGGGTAATGAGGATGCGAGCACTTGCTCCGGAAGTACTCCTGGCGGTAACCGCCGTCGCGGGTGAGTGTCGGGTGGTTCGGCTCGTCGGACCTGCCTGCACCTGGGGCGTGGCGCCGTGCAGTGCGTCGCCGCGCCATCGCGGCGGGCTGCGGGCTTGCGTACATTGCGGGCCTGCGCCAGAAGAACACCGACAAGCCCATGCCCTCGAGCACGCCCGCCGCCCCGCTGCCCAGCCGCTGGCAGGGTTTCGCCGCCGCCTGCGTGCGGGCCTTCCACGCCTACGCCGGCTGGCTGGTGAGCATCACGTGGTGGCGCTTCGTGCTGCTGTCGCTGCTGCTGCTGATCCTGTCGAGCATCCTGCAGAACATCCCGCCGTTCTCTTGGAAGACGACCCACGTCACGACCGTCGGCGATCCGCCTTTGCCGCCTTTGCCGCCGATTCCGCGGCCGCCGCAAGGCCCGGTGGTGAAGATCGAGAAACCCAAGGTCGAGACGCGCCGCAAGGACGGCGTCGAGATCACGATCGACGAGCGCGGCGTGCGTATCGTGCCGCGCCGCAAGGGCGAGGCCAGCGCGGCCAGCGCGCCGCCTGGCGTCCCGCCACAACCGGCTGACGCCGCCAGCGAGCCCGATGCGCCGGTGGTCGACATCCGGCTGCCGCCGGGCACCACCAGCGAGACGGTGCGCGAGGCGGTCGAGGAGGCCCGCCGCGCCATCACCGAGGCGATCGACGAAGCCAAGGAGGAGGTGCAGGCCGCCCGCGAGGAGCACGGCCCGCAGGTGCGCGTGGTCACCACCCGCTTCGGCGACTTCCTGCCCGAGCTGGCCTTCCTGTGGATCGTGGCGTCGGCGATCGTCAAGTTCACCTACAAGCAGCAGATCAAGGCCGAGGCGCAGGCCGCGCAGGCCACCGAGACGGCGGAGGCCGAGTCGCTGAAGCGCCAGGTGGTCGAGGCGCGCATGGCGGCGATGCAGGCGCAGGTGGAGCCGCACTTCCTGTTCAACACGCTGGCCTCGATCGACCACCTGATCGAGACCGACCCGTCGCGCGCCAGCGTGATGCAGAAGAACCTGATCGCGCTGCTGCGCGCGTCGATGCCGTCGATGCGCGAGACCGGCGACGGCGGCGTGCGCGACCTGGCGCGCGAGCTGGCGGTGATCCGCCCGTACCTGGAGATCCTCAAGGTGCGCATGGAAGACCGCCTGCAGACCGAGATCGCGGTGCCCGACGGCCTGCTGTCGGCCGAGTTCCCGCCGATGATGATCCAGACGCTGGTGGAAAACGCCATCAAGCACGGCCTCGAGCCCAAGCCCGAGGGCGGTCGTCTCACCGTGCGCGCCGAGGTGCAGCACGGCAAGCTGGCGGTCACGGTGGCCGACACCGGCGTCGGCTTCGGCAAGGCCGCCACCGCCGGCACCGGCGTCGGGCTGGCCAACATCCGCGAGCGGCTGCAGCTGCTGTACGGCGCGAAGGCCACGCTCACCGTGCGCGAGAACCCGGGCGGCGGCACCGTCGTCGCCGTCACCGTGCCCTACAAGACCGTCGAGGAGAGCGCCACATGAATGCACTGACCCGGCCGAACGCCATCGCCGCACCCGCTTCGGGCGGGCGGCGCCTGGCGATCGCCGCGTTGTGGACCTTCGGCCTGCTCGGGCTGGCCGGGCTGGCCGGCGTGCTGGCCCTGCTGCACGGGCTGGACGCGTCGCCGCTGCAGCTGACGATCAACGACGAATCGGTCACCGGCTCGTTCGACCTCGAGCAATGGTCGCTGTCGCATCAGGCGCTGCTGTTCGGCGGCCTGGCGGTCGCGCTGTTCGCGGTGCTGGTGATCGTGCCGGTCGCGCTGTTGCTCGCGCTGCTCGGCGTCGTGCTGGCGGTGTTGTTGTCAGTGGGCCTGCCGCTGCTGGTGATGGCGGGCGTGGCCGCTCTGCTGCTGTCGCCGCTGGCGCTGCTCGGCTGGCTGCTGTGGCGCGCGCTGCGGCCCTCGCATACGATTGCTGCATGACGTCCACCCGCCCCGCACCGCGCGCGGTGATCGCCGACGACGAGCGGCTGATGCGCGAGCAGATGCGCGCGCGCCTGGCCGAGGCCTGGCCCGAGCTGCAGATCGTGGCCGAGGCCAAGAACGGCCTGGAGGCGGTGTCGGCGGTCGCCGAGCAGCGGCCCGACATCGTGTTCCTCGACATCCGCATGCCAGGCCTCACCGGCGTGGAGGCGGCGCGCCAGATCGCGCAGCTCGAGCTCGACGACGACGCGCTGCTGCCCGAGATCGTGTTCGTCACCGCCTACGACCAGTACGCGGTCGAGGCGTTCGAGCAGGGCGTGGCCGACTACGTGCTCAAGCCGGCCGAGCGCGAGCGGCTGGCGGTGACGGTTCAGCGGCTGCGCGAGCGGCTCGCCAAGCGCGGCACCGCGGACGCGATGCCGGGTCCGCCGCTGCAGCAGCTGCTGCACAAGCTGGCGGCGCAATTCAGTCCCGGCGGAGGCGCACCACAGTACCTGCAGTGGATCCAGGCCACGGTCGGCGCCAACATCCAGATGATCCCGGTGGCCGACGTGCTGTTCTTCATCAGCGACGAAAAGTACACGCGGGTGCAGACGGCGCAGGTCGAGGCGCTGATCAGGAAGCCGATCAAGGAGCTGGTCGACGAGCTCGATCCGCAGCTGTTCTGGCAGATCCACCGCTCGACGCTGGTCAACGTGAACGCGGTGGCTGGCGTCGCGCGCGACTTCCGCGGCCGCCAGATCGTCAGCGTGAAGGGCCACCCCGAGAAGCTCGAGGTCAGCCGCAGCTACGCCGGCCTGTTCAAGGGGATGTAGCGCGCGCCCGGGCCCTCGAGGCCGGCCTTGTCGCGCGGGTTGTACAGCGCGCAGGCCTTCAATGACAGGCAGCCGCAGCCGATGCAGCTGGCAAGCCGGCGGCGCAACGTGGTGAGCTCTTCGATCCGCGCGTCCAGCAGCGGCTGCCATTCGCGCGCCAGGCGCTCCCAGTCGGCCTTGGTCGGCGTGCGGCCCTCGGGCAGGCTGGCGAGCTGCTCGCGCACCGCGTCGAGGCTCAGGCCCACCGCCTGCGCGGCGCGGATGAAGGCGACGCGCCGCAGCACATGCCGCGGGTACAGCCGCCGCCCGGCCGCCGAGCGACGGCCGGTGATCAGGCCCTGCGCCTCGTAGAAACGCAGCGCGCTGGCGGCCACGCCGGCGCGACGCGCCACGTCGCCGATGGCGAGCAGCTCGCCAGCCGATGGGCCCACGTGCGCCGGGGACTTCGCCGTCATCTTGACTTCAAGCTCACTTTAACTTGCAGTGTAGCGTTTCACGGCTGACGCAGCGCCGACACAGGAACCGCCATGCACGATGCGCACGACTCGACCACGACCCTCCACGCCCTGCTCGACCGCGGCCTTGCGCTGCATCCCGAGTACGGTGGCGGCCTCGCCAACCACCTGCCGATGGCGCTGCACGCGCTGTACGCGCTCGGTGGCGACGCCGAGCGGCTGCGGGCCTGGGACGCCCGCCATCGTGCGCGGCTGCAGCCGCGCGCCGCCGATGCCGCGGCCGATGCCTTCGAGGCGCGCCATGCCGCGATGGCTTCGGCGCTGGCGCGCGACGGCCGCGACGCCGTGCTGCGTCGCGAATTGCCCGGCTCGATGGCGGGCGTCGCGGCATCCGCATTCCACGGGCTGATCCGCACCGCGCACGCGGTGGCCGCCGGGCACGACGGCGAGCTGGCGATGGGCCTGGCCTACTGGTCGCATCGTCACCTGCCGTTGCTGGCGCCGCAGGAACCATCAGGCGGTGACCTGCCGCTGTCGCGCTGGCTGGCCGAGCTGCAGGCGCTGCGGCCCGGGCGCGAGGTGAGCGGTCGGCTGATCACCGGGCGCATGCGCGCCTGGGCCGCCGAGCCTTCGTTTGCCGCCATTGCGCCGCACCTGCGGCTCGAACGCGACACGCTGGGCGCGCTGGCCGACGCGGCCGCCCGGCTTTATGCCGCGACCGAGGACTTCACCGTGCTGCACATGGTCACCGCGTGCCACGCGCTGCTGACGCTGTGGCCCTGGCTCGACGAACCCGCGGCGGCGCTGCGCTCCTTCAGCGTCGCCGCCGCGGTGGCCTTGTGCGCGAGCCAGGCACGCGGCGACGCCGCGCCTGCAGCAGCGCGGCAGTGGTCTGTGATCGTGCCGCTGGCGCTGGCCAGCGAGGACGAGCACATCGTGAAGCTCACCTACGCCGCGCGCGGCCTGGAGAGCGCCTTCGGCGGCGAGGCCTTCCGCGCAGCGGCAACGCGGGCCACCGCAGCGAGCGAGGTCACGGCATGAACGCGCGCCCGGCCCCGGCGCTCGGCGGCGTCGATCACCTGCATGTCTTCGTCGCCGACCGCGCGGCGGCGCTGCGCTGGTACGAAGCGGTGCTCGGCCTGCGCCCAGTGGCCGCGCTGCAGCACTGGGCCGTCGGCGGCGGCCCGCTGACGATCGCCGATGCGGCCGATCGCATCCACCTGGCGTTGTTCGAGCGGCCGGCGCAGGCGAACCGTTCGACCATCGCGCTCGCTGTCGCCGCATCCGACTGGACGCCCTGGCATCGTCATCTCGAGGCGCAAGGCATCGACACGCAGTTCGAGGATCACGGTGAGGCCTGGTCGATCTACTTCGCCGACCCCGACGGCAACCCCTACGAGCTCACCTGCTATGACGTGGCCGCACTGCGCGGCGGCGGCGCCAGCCACGAGGCGATCAGCCACTGAGCTGCCCAGTAGGTGGCCAGGATCCACAGGTTGGCGGCCGGCAGCGGCACGGCGAACCGGTTGATCGCGAGCAGCGCGTCCGAGCAAAGGAACAGCGCGCCGCCCATCGCCAGGCGTCGTGCGAGCGGCTCATCGGCCGTGCCGCGCGCCACCCGCCAGACCACCGCGGCCTGCGCCGCCATGGCCGCCAGCGCGACCACGTAGACGGCGACCGGCACGCGTAGCGCACCCGGCACCGACGGCCACAGTTGCCACAGCACGCCGCCGGCCACCGCGGCATAGGCGGCGAACGCGAGCGGCCGCGCCGCGAAACGTACGCCGCGCGTGAACGCGACGAGATAACACGCATGCGCCAGCAAGAAGGCCACCAGGCCCGGCAGGAAGCCCTGCTGCGGCCACAACAGCGCGATGTCGCCGACGAGCGAGAGCGCAAGGCCGGCGAGCACCCAGCGCCGCGCCTGCGGCGTCGCCCGGCCGCGCGGCCAGGCGCGCGCCAGGATCAGCACGGTGGTCAGCGGCTTGAAGGCGAACACCAGCGCCGGCAGCGCCAGTGCCCACGGCGCCCCGGCGATCGCCAGCAGCGCGCTGAGCAGGGTGGCGGCGTCGAGCGCGCCGAGTGTCACGGCGCGGCCTCCGCGGGGCGCGCCACCTTGGCGGCGAGCTCGGCGCGCAGCTGCCGCAGGCGCTCGCGCGGATCGACCTTGGCGTGCGCCTCGTCGAGCTTCATCTCGGCGACGAAGCGGCTCGGCATCGCCACCACCATCTCGCGGCCGCGCTTGCGGCGCTTCAGCGAGCTGACGGTGAGCGTCTGCCGCGCGCGCGTGACGCCCACGTACATCAGCCGGCGTTCCTCTTCCAGCCGCTGCGGCGTCACCGGATCGGCCTCGCTCGCGAACGGCAGCGAGCCTTCGTTGACGCCGGCCAGCAGCACGTGCGGCCACTCCAGGCCCTTGGCCGCGTGCAGCGTCGACAGCGTCACCACGTCGGTGTCGTCGCCGCGTTCGGCGATGCTGATGATGATGCTGATGGTCTGCGCCACCTGCAGCACGCTCTGCACCGGGCTCTCATCGCCGCTGCCGTCGTTGGCGACCACGCCGCCGCAGCGGCGCGCGATCCAGTCGACGAAGTCGAGCACGTTGCTCCAGCGCGCGGCGGCGAGCTTCGCGTCGTCGTCGCCGTCGTGCAGGTGCTGCTCGTAGCCGATGTCCTTGAGCCAGCCCATCAGCAGCTCGCGCGCGGCAGCCTCGCCCTCGGCGCTGCGGGCGCGGAATTCGAGATCGTTCACGTAGCGGCCGAACTCGTGCAGCGCGTCGATCGCCTTGCGCGGCAAGGCGGTGGCCAGGCTGTCGGCGAACAGCGCCTCGAACAGCGATACCTTCCACTTCGACGCGAACTCGCCCAGGTTCGCCAGCGTCTGGTGGCCGATGCCGCGCTTCGGACTCGTCACCGCGCGCAGGAAGGCGGGGTCGTCGTCGCCGTTGACCCACAGGCGCAGCCAGGCGCACAGGTCCTTGATCTCGGCACGGTCGAAGAAGCTTTGCCCGCCCGACACCTTGTAGGGCATCTGCGCCTTGCGCAACGCCTGCTCGAAGGCCTTGGCCTGGTGATTGGCACGGTACAGGATCGCGAAGTCGCCCCACTTCACCTCGCCGCCCGCCTGCCTTCGCGCCTGGATCCAGCTCACCGCGCGGTCGGCCTCGTGCTCCTCGTTGTCGCAGGCCAGCAGCTTGACCGGATCGCCGTCGCCGTGTTCGCTCCACAGCTTCTTGGCGTAGATCTTGGGGTTGGCGGCGATCACGTGATTGGCCGCGCGCAGGATGGCGCCGGTGGAGCGGTAGTTCTGCTCGAGCGTGATGACCTTGAGCGCCGGATAGTCCTGCGGCAGCTTCTTCAGGTTCTCGATCGTCGCGCCGCGCCAACCGTAGATGCTCTGGTCGTCGTCACCGACGGCGGTGAAGTGCGCGCGCGCGCCGACGAGCTGCTTGAGCAGCTCGTACTGCACGGCGTTGGTGTCCTGGTACTCGTCGACCAGTACGTGCGCGAGGCGATCCTGCCACAGCTCGCGCACCTCGGCGTCACTGGCCAGCAGCTTGAGCGGCAGGCCGATCAGGTCGTCGAAGTCGGCGGCCTGGTAGGCGGCGAGGCGCTCCTCGTAGCGGCGCATCACGCGTGCGGCGACGCGCTCGTCGTCGTCGGCCGCGGCGGCCTCGGCGCCGTCGGCGGTCAGCCCCGCGTTCTTCCAGCCGCTGATCGCCCACTGCCAGCGCCGCGCCAGTGCGGCGTCGGTGGTGCCGCCGGCATCACGCAGCACCGACAGCACGTCGTCGCTGTCGAGGATCGAGAAGCGCGCCTTCAGACCGACCCGCTCGCCGTGCTCGCGCAACACGCGCACGCCGAACGAATGGAAGGTGCTGATCACCAGCGGCCGCGCGGCACGCGGGCCGACCAGCGACTTGGCGCGCTCGCGCATCTCGGCGGCGGCCTTGTTGGTGAAGGTGATCGCCGCGATGCGTTCGGGTGCCAGGCCCGACTGCAGCAGCCGCGCGATCTTGTGCACGATGACGCGTGTCTTGCCCGAGCCGGCGCCGGCGAGCACGAGGCACGGCCCCGTCAGCGTGTCGACGGCCTGGCGCTGGGCGGTGTTGAGCGTGTCGGCCATGGCGGGGCGCGCGATGATAACGAAGGCGCCGTCATGCAACTGTGGTAACACTGCGGCCATGAACAAGCCTGATCCGACTCCGCGACAGCCACAGCCACAGTCAGGTCGTAACGCGATCGCGCGCCGCCGGTTGATGATGGCCAGTGCCGCCGCCGTCACGGCGCCCTGGCTGCTGCGCCACGCGCAGGCGGCCGACGCGCCGCGCTTCGAGCTCGGCATCGCCTCGGGCCATCCCCGCCCCAACTCGCTCGTGCTGTGGACACGCGTGACTGGACCCGATCTGCCCGACCGCGTCGACGTGCGCTGGGAGATCGCCCGCGACGAGCGCTTCGCCGACGTCGCCGCCCGCGGCGTCGAGTCGGCGCTGGCCGCCGACGTGCACTGCGTGCATGCCGAGCCGGCCGGGCTGGAGCCGGGCCGCCCCTACTGGTACCGCTTCGAGGCGCTCGGCCAGCGCAGCCCGGTCGGCCGCACGCGCACCGCGCCGGCGCCGGATGCACCCGCGCGGCTGCGCTTCGCGCTCGCCAGCTGCCAGCGCTGGGACCACGGCCACTATGCGGCCTGGCGCCACATGGCCGGGGAGGAGCTCGACCTGGTGATGTTCGTCGGCGACTACATCTACGAGTACGCTTCGCCGCCCGGCGCACTGCGCGCGCACGAGGGCGGCCTGTTGCGCACGCTCGACCAGTACCGCGCGCGTTATGCGCAGTACAAGCGCGACCCGGCGTTGCAGGCGGCGCACGCCGCATTCCCGTGGCTGCTGGTGTGGGACGACCACGAGGTCGACAACGACTATGCCGGCCTGCAGGGCCAGTCGCTGCAGAGCGACTTCACCACGCAGCGCGCCGCGGCCTACCAGGCCTACTGGGAGCACATGCCGTTTCCGAAGGCGGCGCGGCCGCGCGGGCCCGACATGCGCATCTACGACCGCTACGACTGGGGCCGGCTGGCGCGCATCCACGCCGTCGACGATCGGCAGTACCGCGATCCGCAGGTCTGCCCGCGGCCCGGGCGCGCCGGCTCCAACACGGTGAAGCTGAAGGACTGTCCGGCGCTGGTCGACCCTAAGCGCAGCCTGCTCGGGCAGGCGCAGGAGCGCTGGCTCGCCGACGGCTGGGACCTGGCGCGCCCGTGGAACCTGCTCTCACAGCAGACGCTGATGGCGCGTTTTGCCTGGCTCGACCCGGTCGAGGGCCTGTACTGGACCGACGGCTGGGACGGCTACGCGCCGTCGCGCAACCGGCTGCTGCAGGCGGTACGCGAACGCAAGGTGCCCGGCGTGGTGGCGTTCGGCGGCGACGTGCACGCGCACTACGTGGCCGACCTGAAAGCGGACTACGACGACCCGCGCTCGCCTGTGGTGGCCAGCGAGTTCTGCGGTACCTCGATCGCGAGCCGCGGCCTGGCGCAGGAGCGCGTCGATGCGGCGCTGCAGTTCAACCCCCACCTGCACTATGCCCGCGCCGACCAGCGCGGCTACATGGCCTTCGATCTCGACGAACGCGCGCTGCAGGCGCGACTGATGGCGGTGGCGCGTCCAGAGGATGCGGCGAGCGAGGTGAACGTCGCAGCCCGCTACACCGTCGACGCGCGCCAACCCGGGCCGCAGCGCGCCTGACGGGGCCGCCCGCGCGCGGCTGAGATACTGGCGGCCTCGCATGCAGGCCATCCTCGCCGTCACCGTTCCGTTCTTCGCGCTGGTGCTGGCGGGTTACGTCGCCGGCTGGCGCCATGTGCTGCCGGAGTCGGCGATTCCTGGCCTCAACGCCTTCGTGTTGTACTTCGCGCTGCCCTGCATGCTGTTCCGCTTCGGCCTCAACACGCCGATCGCCGAGGTGCTGAACCCGACCGTGCTGGGCATCTACCTGCTGTGCGCGCTGCTGATGGTGTTCTTCACCATCGCGGTGTCGCTCGACGACACGGTGGGCCTGAAGGACGCGTCGTTCGGCGCACTGGTCACCGCGTTTCCCAACACCGGCTTCATGGGCGTGCCGCTGCTGGCGGCGCTGTTCGGGGCACCGATCGTCGGACCGATGATCGCGACCATCCTGATCGACATGTTCATCACCAGCTCGCTGTGTATCGCGTTGGCGCAGATGGGCGGCGGGGCCCCCGGCGGCGCGCGCGACGCGGCATTGCGTTCGCTGCGCGGCGCGTTGTCGAACCCGATGCCCTGGGCGATCGCCGCGGGCGGTGCCTGCAGCGTGTTCGGCTGGCGGCCGAGCGGGCCGGTCGACGCGGTGATCAAGATGCTGGCCGACGCGGCCAGCCCGGTGGCGCTGTTCACCATCGGGGCCGTGCTGTGGCGCGCCGGTCAGCACGCGCACCACCGCACGGCGCCGAAACGCTACCTGCCGCAGGCGCTGATGAAGCTGCTGCTGCACCCGCTGCTGGTGTTCGCGGTGGCGGTGGCGGCCGGGCAGCTCGGCGCACCGCTGACGACGCTGCAGATCACCGCGATCACGCTCACCGCGGCGCTGCCGAGCGCGGCCAACGTGGCGATGCTGGCCGAGCGCTTCGGCGCCGACAACGGCCGCATCGCGCGCATCATCATGACCTCCACCGTGCTCGCCTTCGGCAGCTTCACGCTGCTCGCGTGGGCGTTCGGCGCACGCTGACGCGCAGCGCCCCATTCAAATCGCTTGCGGGTCGACGTCGACCGCCCAGCGGGCGAGACCCTTGTGGGCGGCTCGCACCTCGTGCAGCCTCGGCAGCCAGGCCGACAGGAAACGCTGCAATCGTGCACGCGAGGCCGACTCCGCCAGCATCTGCATGCGCTCGATGCCGGCCACGCGCTGCATCGTCGGCGGCACCGGCGGATAGATCATCACGCCCTCCGCCTCGGCCATCGTGGCCGCGATGTCGGCGCCACCGCGCAGAAAGGCCTGCGCGACCGCGGCGTCGCGCGCTTCGGCGCGCAGCAGCGCCAGGTGCGCGAACGGCGGCAGCCCCGCGCTGCGCCGCTCGTCGAGCTGGCTGCCGGCGAAGCGCGCGTAGTCGTGCTCGCGCAGCGCGGCGAACAGCGCGTGCTGCGGGTGCCAGGTCTGGATCCACATCTCGCTCGGCGTGGTGGCCGCGGCGTCGCGGCCGGCGCGGCCAGCGGCCTGCAGCAGCAGCGCGAACTGGCGCTCGGGCGCGCGAAAGTCGCTGGAGAACAGCGCCGCGTCCGGGTTGACCGCGGCAACCAGCGTGATACGGCGGAAGTCGTGGCCCTTGGTGACCATCTGCGTGCCGACCAGCACGTCGATCTCGCCGGCATGCACCGCCGCCAGCGTGCGCTCCAGGTTGCCCTTGCCGCGCGTGGCGTCGGCATCGAAGCGGGCGATGCGCGCGCCGGGCAGCAGCTCGCCGAGCTGCTCCTCGAGCCGTTCGGTGCCGCGGCCGAGCGGCGCGATGTCGAGGTTGCCGCACTCGGGGCAGGCCCTGGGCACCCGCTCGGTGAAGCCGCAGTGATGGCAACGCAGCGTGCGGTCGTGCTTGTGGAAGACGCGCCACGCCGTGCAATGCGCGCACGCGCTCTTCCAGCCGCACGCAGCGCAATGCAGCACTGGCGCATAACCCCGGCGGTTGAGGAACACCAGGCTCTGTTCGCCGCGCGCCAGGCGCTCGCGCAGCGCCTCCAGCAATGGCGGCGCCAGCACCGGCGGCGGGCCCTGCACACGCGGCAGCCGGCCCATGTCGAACACACGCACGCGCGGCAGCGCGGCGCCACCGATGCGCCGCTCGAGCGCGAGCCGGCGGTAGCGCCCCGACAGCACGTGATGCCAGGTCTCGAGCGACGGCGTCGCCGAGCCGAGCAGCACCGGCACGCGCTCCAGGTGCGCGCGATAGATGGCCAGATCACGCGCCGAATAACGCGCGCCTTCCTGCTGCTTGTACGACGCGTCGTGCTCCTCGTCGACGACCACGAGACCCAGCCGCGGCATCGACGCGAACACCGCCAGCCGCGTGCCGAGCACGATGTCGGCCAGCCCCAGATGCGCGAGCAGCCAGGTCTGCAGGCGCTGCGCCGGCGTCAACGCGCTGTGCATCGCGACCACGCGCTGCGCGGGGAAACGCGCCGTCACGCGCGCCAGCAGCTGTGGCGTCAGGTTGATCTCGGGCACCAGCATCAGCGTCTGCCGCTGGCGCTCGAGCGCACGCGCCGCCGCGCGCAGATAGACCTCGGTCTTGCCGCTGCCGGTCACCCCGTGCAGCAGCAGCGGCGACGCGTGCGGATCGGCGGCCGCCGCATCGATCGCCAGCAGCGCGGCCGATTGCTCGTCGTTCAGCGTGGGCAGCGCGATGGGCGCTGCAGTTGCATCGTCCGGCGCGCGTAACTTTTTGTGCAGGCGGCGCAGCCGCTGCGCCAACTGCGACGCATCGAGCTTGCGCAGCTCGGGCGGCAACACCGCCAGCGCCAGCTCGCCGAGCCCGCGCTGGTAGTAGCCCGCAGCGAACTCGAGCAGCGACAGCCACTGGGGCGCCAGCGCCGGCACCGCGTCGAGCTGCTGCGCGATCGGCCGCAACACCAACTCGGGAAGCGGCCGCGCGGCGTGCGGCCACACGATGCCCGCCACTTCGCGGCGGCCGAGCGGCACTCGCACCAAGGTGCCCGGCGCAAGTGTCTGCTCGCTCAAGTAGTCGAGCGCACCGCCGAGCCCGGCGTGCTGGGGCGTGTCGACCACCACGGCCACCGGCGCGGTCATGAATCCGCCCTGGCACACACTTGCGAGCGGGTCTGAAGATACTTCTGAAGGAACGTCGCTAAGTCGATGATTGACAAGCAGTTTCCTCAAACGACGCGGGCTGTGGACAACTTTGTGGGGAAGCTGCCCGCAGATGTGCTAACTGATTGATCTGCCGGAGTCCAGGGATCCAATGCCCCTCGCGGATCAGAGGGCATTTGTCCAATGAATTCAATGACTTAACACGTCATTGCGTCATTTCGACCGGCCTGACCTCGGTAACGTGCGCTCCGAGCGGGCCGGGTCCGCCGGTGGGGATAAGTCCGGATTTGAGTACTTACTTACCTGCAGCGGCCATCGACAGGCTGCAGCCCCGTCAGGCCCCGCGCCGCCTCGAGTGCTCGTGCACCGTCTGCACCAGCGCCTGCACGTGTTCCGGCGGTGTGTGCTGGCTGATGCCGTGGCCCAGATTGAAGACATGGCCACCCAGACGCCCATCGGCGCGGGTCGGTGCACCGAAGTCGTCGAGCACCGCGCGCGCCTGCGCCGCGACGACTTCGGGCGGCGCGAACAACACCGTCGGATCGAGATTGCCCTGCAGTGCGACGCGGTCGTCGGTGCGGCGGCGCGCATCGGCCAGCGAGCAGGTCCAGTCGAGCCCGACCACGTCGGCGCCGCAGGCCGCGATCGACTCGAGCCACGGCCCGCCGCCCTTGGTGAAGACGATGCACGGCACCGTGCGGCCTTCGTGTTCGCGCTGCAGGGCCTGCACCACACGACGCGTGTAGTCGAGGCTGAACGGCGCGAAGCGGTCGTGCGCCAGCACGCCGCCCCAGGAGTCGAACACCATCACCGCCTGCGCGCCGGCATCGATCTGCGCGTTCAGGTAGGCCGCGACGGCACGCGCATTGATGTCGAGGATGCGATGCAGCAGGTCGGGCCGCGCGTACATCATCGTCTTGATGTGCCGGTACTCGTCGGAGCCCGCGCCCTCGACCATGTAGCAGGCCAGCGTCCACGGGCTGCCCGAGAAGCCGATCAACGGCACACGGCCGTCGAGCGCGCGGCGGATCGAGCGCACCGCGTCGAACACGTAGCGCAGCCGCTCGAGGTCGGGCACCTGCAGCTGCGCGACCGCGGCCTCGTCGCGCACCGGCCGCTCGAAGCGCGGACCCTCGCCGGCCTCGAAGCTCAGGCCCAGGCCCATGGCGTCGGGCACGGTGAGGATGTCGGAGAACAGGATCGCTGCATCGAGCGCGTAGCGCTCCAGCGGCTGCAGCGTCACCTCGGTCGCGTAGTCGGGATTCGTCGCCAGCCCCATGAAGCTGCCGGCGCGCGCGCGTGTGGCGCGGTACTCGGGCAGGTAGCGGCCGGCCTGGCGCATCAGCCACAGCGGCGTGTAGTCGGTGGGCTGGCGCAGGCACGCGCGCAGGAACGTGTCGTTGCGCAGGATCGGACTCATGCGGGCGATTATCGGCTGCCGGCCGGCACTGCCCGCCACCCTATGATCCCGCACGCCATGAAGCCGCTGATCCTGATCGTCGAGGACGAACCCGGCATCGCCGACACGCTGCAGTACGCGCTGCGCACCGAGGGGTTCGAGCCGGCCTGGTGCGCCACCGGCGAGGCCGCCCTCGCCTCGCTGGCGCAGGCCGTGCCGGCGCTGGTGATCCTCGACGTCGGACTGCCCGACCTGAACGGCTTCGAGCTGTTCAAGCGGCTGCGCGAGCGCGCCGACGTGCCGGTGGTGTTCCTCACCGCACGCGGCGACGAGATCGACCGCGTGGTCGGCCTCGAACTCGGCGCCGACGACTACGTGGCCAAGCCGTTCTCGCCGCGCGAGCTGGTGGCGCGCGTGCGCAGCGTGCTGCGCCGGTCGGC
The DNA here is from genome assembly GCA_044222685.1 of Burkholderiaceae bacterium. GTDB lineage: Bacteria > Pseudomonadota > Gammaproteobacteria > Burkholderiales > Burkholderiaceae_C > JAEUPI01. The sequence goes on along the minus strand of JBGAMU010000031.1, from coordinate 19,019 downwards.
GCGACCGGCACCATCCGCGACCGCGCCGGCGCCGGCGCGCGTGTTCGAGGTCGATGACGACCGGCGCACGATCCGCTTCTACGGCCACGTGCTCGAGCTGTCGCGCTACGAGTTCGGCCTGTTGCGCACGCTGGCACGCCGGCCGGGCCATGTGTTCACGCGTGACGCACTGCTCGGCCTGGTGTGGGGAGACGCCACCGAGAGCCTGGATCGCACGGTCGACGCCCACGTGAAGACCGTGCGCGCCAAACTGAAGGCGCTGGCGCCGACGCTCGAGCCGATCCGCACGCACCGCGGCGTCGGCTACGCGCTGGCCGAGGACTTGCCCGCTGCGTTGCCCTCGTCATGACCGCCCGCACGCGCGTCTTCGCCGGCATCCTGCTGGTCTATGCGGTGGGCGTCGGGCTGCTGATGTACCGGCTGATCGCCGACATCGATCCGCGTTACCGCGAATCGGCCGAGGAGTCGCTGGTCGAGACGGCGCACCTGATGGCCACGCTGATCGAGCAGCGCGCGGCGGTGCCGCAGGCTGCCGTCGATCCGGTGGATGGCAGCGTCGTCGGTGAGAGCCCACGCGCGGCCATCGACACCGGCTGGCTCGCCCCGTTGTTCCGCGAGCTGTACGCGCGGCGCTTCAATGCCGACATCTTCGGCGTGCGCAAGGAAAGCGTGGAGCTGCGTGCCACCGTGGTCGATGCCCAGGGCATCGTGCTGTTCGATTCGCTCGGCCGCCACGAGGGCGCCGACTTCTCGCAATGGCGCGACGTGCGCCTCGCGCTCGCCGGGCAGTACGGCGCGCGCACCAGCACCGACATCGACGGCGACGTCAACACCTCGGTGATGGTGGTCGCGGTGCCGGTGCGGCTGGACGGGCGCATCGTCGGTGCGGTGTCGATGGCCAAGCCGGTGCAGAGCTTCGGCCAGTTCATCGAGGCGGCGCGGCGCAAGACGCTGATGGTCGGCCTCACCTCGGTGGCGGCGGTGCTGCTGCTGGCGGTGATCGCAGGCGTGTGGCTGGTGCGGCCGCTCGGCCTGGTGACCGACCTGTCGCGCATCGTGCGTCGGCAAGGCCGGGTCGACCTGCCGCTGCTCGGCCGGCGCGCGATCGGCTCGCTCGGCGCCGCCTTCGACGAGATGCGCGACGCGCTGGCCGGCCGGCACTTCGTGGCCGACTACGTGCAGACGCTCACCCACGAGCTGAAGAGCCCGCTGTCGGCGATCCGCGGCGCAGCCGAGCTGCTGCGCGAGGCCGGCATGCCCGAGGCCGACCGGCAGCGCTTCCTGTCCAACATCGGACGCGAGACGCAGCGCATCCAGGAGCTGGTCGATCGCATGATGGAGCTCACCGCGCTGGAGCGCCGTCGCAGCCTGGAGCAGGCCGAGCCGGTGGCGCTGCGGCCGCTGCTGCGCGAGCTGGTCGCCAGCGCCGAATCCGCCGGCGCGCCGCGGCGGGTGACCGTACGGCTGCTCGACGGACCCGAGGCGACCGTCGACGGCGACCCGCTGCTGCTGCGCCGCGCCGTCGGCAACCTGATCGACAACGCAATCGACTTCTCTCCGGCCGGCGGCACCATCGACGTCGCACTGCGCCGGGATGCGAAGCAGGCCCACGTGACCGTGCAGGACCAGGGCCCCGGCATTCCGGCCTACGCCGACGACAAGGTGTTCGAGAAGTTCTTTTCACTGGCACGGCCGCACAGCCAGCGCAAGAGCACCGGCCTCGGCCTCGCCTTCGTGCGGCAGATCGCCGCGCTGCACCGCGGCCGCGTCACGCTGCGCAACGTCGATGCCGGCGGCGCGCTGGCCAGCCTGAGCCTGCCGGCACGCGACGCGGCGCCGGTGCGCTGAAGGCACCGGTGGACGGCGCGGCGATGCGCTGCACCGCTTCGACACCGCGCTGACTTCACGGTGCCTTCACACGGCGCACACGCGCCGCATCGGCACTTCCTCCGCGCTTCGCACGCCGCGCCCACAGTGGCGGCAGGTCGCGAGCCGTGTCGAGCCGCGGCCGGACACGCCGGAGAAAACCTGTCATGCGCCATCCCCTGCCCCTGTTGCGACCGCTGTCGAGCACCGGCCGCGTGCTCGTGTGCATCGCGCTCGCCCTCTTCGCCACGCTGCTGCTCATCGCCTGGCCGCCGGCGCACGCCGACGACATCGAGGCGCGACGCGCCGAGAGCCCGTACTTCCACGTGCGCAGCGATGATCCGGCGCTCGACGCGCTGCCGCTGAAGGGCACCACGGTCGACGTGCGCATCGCCGGCGTGATCGCCGACGTGACGGTGACGCAGCACTACCGCAACGAGAGCCAGCGCCCGATCGAGGCCAGGTACGTCTTCCCGGGATCGACGCGCGCGGCGGTGCACGCGATGACGGTGCGCCTCGGTGAGCGGCAGATCGTCGCGCAGATCCGCGAGAAGCAGCGCGCGCGGCTCGAGTACGACGTTGCCAAGCGCGAGGGCAAGACGACCGCCCTGCTCGAACAGGAGCGGCCGAACGTGTTCTCGATGAACGTGGCCAACATCCTGCCGGGCGACGACGTGCGGGTGGAGCTCAAGTACACCGAGCTGATCGCGCCCGACGCCGGCGCCTATCGCTTCGTGTTCCCCACCGTTGTCGGCCCGCGCTACCGGTCTGCCCCTAGGGCTCCTGCGGAGCCCGTCCCCCAAGGGGAGCGCCGGCTTGGGGACGGCCCGGCGTCCGGCGGGTCGCCGGCGGCCGCTGCCGACAACGGCGCACTGAGCGCGACCGCGCACCTGCCGCCCGGCGTGCCGTCGGGTGCGAGCTTCGCGATGACGGTCAGGCTGGAGGCACCGCTGCCGATCGCCGACGTGCAGTCGGTGTCGCACAAGCTGGAGTCGCAAGGTCTGGGCAGCCGCACGGTGCAGCTGGCACTGGCCGACGACGCGGCGCCGGACAACCGCGACTTCATCCTCGAGTACCGCCTCGCCGGCGAGCGCACCGCCACCGGCCTGATGCTGTACCAGGCGCCCGATACGGCGTCGCCGGACGCGGAGAACTTCTTCCTCGCGCTGGTGGAGCCGCCGAAGGCGATCGCGCCGGGCCAGATCAATCCGCGCGACTACGTCTTCGTCGTCGACATCTCGGGCTCGATGCACGGCTACCCGCTGCAGACGGCCAAGGTGCTGCTGGCCGACCTGATCGGCGGCCTGCGGCCGAGCGACACCTTCAACGTGATGCTGTTCTCCGGCAGCAGCCGGATGCTGTCAGAGCAGTCGGTGCCGGCGACGCGGGCCAACATCGAACGCGCGCTGAAGACGATCGACCGCATGGGCGGCGGCGGCTCCACCGAGATCGTGCCGGCGCTGCGGCGTGTGGCCGCGCTGCCCAAGCCGGCCGACGTGTCGCGCAGCGTGATCGTGGTCACCGACGGCTATGTGTCGGTGGAGAACGAGGTGTTCCAGCTGGTGCGGCGCAACCTGTCGCAGGCCAACGTGTTCGCCTTCGGCATCGGCAGCTCGGTCAACCGCCACCTGATCGAAGGCCTGGCGCGCGCCGGCCAGGGCGAGGCGTTCATCGTCACGCGGCCCGAGCACGCCGCGCGGCAGGCCGAGCGGCTGCGCCACCTGATCGACGCGCCGGTGCTCACGCGCCTGAAGGCGCGCTTCGAAGGGCTCGATGTCTACGACGTCGAACCGGCCGCGTTGCCCGACGTGCTGGGCGGCCGCCCGGTGCTGGTGTGGGGCAAGTGGCGCGGCAACCCGCAAGGGGCCAAGCTGGTGCTCGAGGGCCGCAGCGCGAGCGGCGACCATGTCGACGTCGTCGACGCGCCGGCGCCGTCGACCGACGCGGTCGCCCTGCGCCACCTGTGGGCGCGGCAACGCATCGCGCAGCTTGGCGACGACGAGGCGCTGGTCGGCGGCCAGGCGCAGCGCGAGCCGATCACCGCGCTCGGCCTGCGCTATGGGTTGCTCACCGCCTACACCAGCTTCATCGCGGTCGATCAGCTGGTGCGCACGCGCGACGCGGCCGTGCCGGTGGTGCAGCCGTTGCCGCTGCCGCACGGTGTGAGTGCACTCGCCGTCGGCGCCGTAGGTGCGACCGCCGGCTCCGCGATCGGCGCGGTCGTGCCGACCACACCCGAGCCGGCCTGGTCGGTGGCGGGGGGGGCGATGGCCTGCGTGTTGGCCGCCCTGGCCTGGCGGCGCCGCCGCGCCGCCACCGCCACCGCCACCGCCGTGTCGCGGAGCGCACGATGAGCCTGGCGCAGACGGTTCCCTGCACACCGGTGCGCCTGTCGGCGATCGACTGGCTGGCGCTGCAGGCGCTGGTGCTGTGGCCGCACGGCGCGTATCTGGTCGAGCGCGCGCTCGATGGCTCCGACGATCCGCTCGGCCTGCTCGCGCTGGCGGCGCTCGCTGGCTTCGTCGCGCGCCAGGCGCACGAGCTGCGGCTGTCGCCACGCCTGCCGTGGCTGACGGCCAGCGTGGTGATCACGCTGGCTGCCAACGCGGCCTGGGTGCTGGGCGCGCCCGCACTCGCCGCCGGCGTGCTCGCCGCGCTGGCACTCGCTGCCGCGTTGTCCGCGTGGTGGCCTGCGCGGCGGCCGCTGGCACCGTTGGCCGGACTGCTGCTGCTGGCGCTGCCGCTGGTGGCGTCGCTGCAGTTCTACGTCGGCTGGCCGCTGCGCGTCGTTACGGCCGAGGCGAGCGCCCGCGCGCTGCAGTTCTTCGGCGTCGAGGCCTTCCGCGAGGGCGCCTCGATGCTGGTGAATGGCCGCCTGCTGATCGTCGATGCGCCATGCTCGGGCGTGCAGATGGCCTGGCTCGGCTACTTCGGTGCCTGCGCCTGCGCGGCCTGGCAGGCACTGCCCGACGGCACGTTCGTGCGCCGGCTGCCGCTGGTGGGCGCGATCGTGCTTGCGATGAACGTGCTGCGCAACAGCTTGTTGGTCGCCCTGGAGGCGCGACCCGAAGGCCTGTCGGCGCTGGCCCATCAAGGCATCGGCCTGGCCTGCCTGGCGGCGGTGACCGTCGCGGTGTGCGCACTGATGCAACCGACCCGTCCGTCGAGGAGTCGCCATGTCGCGCTGTTGGCTTGATCGAATCCGGCAGGTGGGCGCCGAGCATTGGCCGCGCGTCCTGGCGCTGGCGCTGGCGGCGGCTGCGCTGCTGCCATTGGCCGGACGCGGCGCCGCGCCGGCCGCCCCCGCCGCACCGTCTGTCGAGTGGCCGTCGGTCTGGGAAGGCCAGGCGCTGCGGCCGCTGGCGCTCAGCGCGGTGGAGCGGCGCTTTGCCGCGCAGTTTCCCGGGCGCATCGGGCGTTTCGAGTCGACCGATGCGATCTGGGTGCTGCGCGACGTGACGCGGCCGACCCGAGCCCTGCACCCGGCCGCCGACTGCTTTCGCGCACTGGGCTATCGCATCGACGCGGCGCGGCTCGAGTCGGACGACCGCGCGCGACTGTGGCGCTGCTTCGTGGCCGTGCGCGCCGACGGCGTGCCGGTGCGCGTGTGCGAACGCATCGTCGATGCGAACGATGACGCTTTCACCGACACATCGGCGTGGTTCTGGGCCGCCACGCTCGGCCGCTCGGCCGGCCCGTGGCGCGCCGTCACGCGGGTGGAGGCACTGCTGTGACCCCGCTGTTGCGACGCCTGGCCTGGACACTCGCGGCCGCCGCTGGCGTGGCCACGCTGCTGCTCGCCGCGCTGCTGGCGATGGTGCTGCGGCTGCTGCAGCCGGCCGACGACGAGTGGCGTACCGAGATCGCCATCGGCCCGTGGCAACGCGCGATCAGTCTGCCGGTGCTGCTGCGCTTCGCGACGCACCCGCTCGGCCTCGCGCTGCTCGACGGTCGCCAGCTGCACACGCCACTCGGCCGCTGGCAACTGCAGCGCCGACACGACGGCATCGAGGCGCTGTGTGCGCCTTGCTCGCTGCGCTGGTCGGCGCTCGGACCGGCGCCGCTGCAATGGGCACGGGCGCGCGCGCTGCTGCGGCCGCTGGGAGCCGACCGGTTCAGCGGCGACTTGACGCTGGCCGAGGGCGCGCACGAGATCTCGCTGCAATGGAAGGGCAAGCTCACCGCGCGCGGCGCCGACGTCGAACTGCGTCTGCCGCCGACGCCGGCGTCGCAGGTCGTCGGCGTCTTCGCACGCGGCCTGCCCGAGGCGGGCCGCGTGCAGGTGTCGGGCTCGCTGGCCGGCGTGCTGCAGGGGCGCTGGCCCGATGGCGGATGGAGCGTGCAACCGGTGGTCGAAGGCCTGTCCGTGTCGGGACTGGCCACCGAGCGCCTGGGCGACGCGCAGCTGCCGGCGGCGTGCCGCACGTCGGCCAGCGACGGCGAGCCGCTCGCCGGCTGGTTGCCGCGCGCGCTGGTGGCGGCCGAGGATGCGCGCTTCTTCGAGCACCCGGGCTACGACCTCGCCGAGATGCTGGCGGCGCTGCACCACAACGCCGACGCGCCGGGCGACTGGCGCGGCGGCAGCACGCTGACGCAGCAGCTGGCCAAGCTCGCCTTCACCGGCGACGACCGCAGCGCCTCGCGCAAGCTGCGCGAGCTGCTCTACGCGGTGGAGATGGAGCGCACGCTCGGCAAGGCGCGCATCCTGCAGCTGTACCTCGCGCTGGCGCCCTGGGGTGAGGGCGTCTGCGGCGCCGAGCGGGCGGCGCAGGTCTACCTCGGCAAACCAGCGGCCAGGCTGGGCCCGGTGTCGTCGGCGTGGCTGGTGTCGCTGCTGCGAAACCCCGATGCGCAGCTGCACCTGTGGGCCGACGAGCGGCGCATCCACCGCGACCGTGTGCGCGAGATCCTCGCCGGCATGCGGCCGATGACCGCCGCGCAGCGTGCGCTGGCCTTGACGCAGATCGAGGACTGGCTGCCTTGAAGTGGGCCGGCGCGGCCCCATCTTGTGCGCGCGGGTAGCATGAGATCCGCAACTGGCGACACCACAAGGAGGACTTGCCATGTCTTTGCGTTCGCGTTGGATCGGTCTGGTCGTCGCGGCGCTGGCCGCCTTCAGCTTGAGTGGCTGCGGCTACAACGACTTCCAGCGCCTGGACGAGCAGGTCAAGGCCGGCTGGTCGGAGGTGCTCAACCAGTACCAGCGGCGCGCCGACCTGATTCCCAACATTGTCAACACCGTCAAGGGCGAGGCCAACTTCGAGCAGGAGACGCTGACCAAGGTGGTCGAGGCGCGCGCCAAGGCGACGTCGATCCAGGCCACGCCCGAGCTGATCAACAACCCGGAGGCGTTCAACAAGTTCCAGGCCGCGCAGGGCGAGCTGTCGAGTGCGCTGAGCCGGCTGCTGGTGGTGACCGAGAACTACCCCAACCTGAAGGCCAACCAGGGCTTCCAGGACCTGCGGGTGCAGCTCGAGGGCACCGAGAACCGCATCACCGTGGCGCGCAACCGCTACATCAAGGCGGTGGCCGACTACAACGTTCTGACGCGCAGCTTCCCGACCAACCTGACGGCGATGCTGTTCAGCTACTCGGTCAAGCCGAGCTTCACGGTGGCCAACGAGGCGCAGATCAGCACGCCGCCGTCGGTGAACTTCGACAAGAGCGCGCCGCCGGCAGCCCCCGCGGCGTCGAAGTGACGACGCCATGATCCTCAGCCGGGCGCGCGGCCTCGCGCCGGCGCTGCTGATGCAGCTGCTGGCCGCGCTGTGCGGCATGGAGCGCGCGCAGGACGTGCTGCCGGTGCCCGCGCTCGAGGGCCGCGTGGTCGACCGCAGCGGCACGCTCGACACCGCGCAGCGCCAGGCGATGGAGCAGCACCTGGCGAACGTGGAGCGCGAGCTCGGCACGCAGATCGTCGTGCTGCTGGTGCCGACCACCGCGCCGGAGGACATCGCCGCCTTCGCGCAGCGCGTCGGCGACCAGTGGAAGATCGGCCGCCGCGACGTCGGCGACGGTGTGCTGATCGTCGTGGCCAAGGACGACCGGCGCATCCGCATCGAGGTGGCCAAGGCGCTGGAAGGCGCGATTCCCGATCTGGCAGCCCGCCAGATCATCACCGAGACGATCAGCCCGGCCTTCAAGCGCAACGACTACGCCGGGGGCCTGAACGCGGCGATCGACCGCCTGGGCTCGCGCATCAAGCCCGAGGGCCTGCCGTCGCCCACCTCGCCGCGCGATGGCGCCTCCGGCCTGGGCGGCGGGCTCGACTGGCGGGAGCTGGCGATGTTCTTCTTCGTCGCGGTGCCGATCATCGGCGCCGTGCTCACCGGCATGTTCGGCCGCAAGCTCGGCTCGATGCTGACCGGTGGCGCCGCCGGCGCGGCCGGCTGGTGGTTCAGCGCCAGCCTGCTGGTGGCCGGACTGGCCGGCGTGGTGGCGCTGTTCCTGGTCGGCGTGATGGGCTTCGGCGCCAGCGGTCGCGGCCGCGGCGGTCACGGCGGCGGCCCGCCGATCATCTGGGGCGGGGGCGGCAGCGGGTGGGGCGGTGGAAGCTCCGGCGGCGGTGGCTTCTCGTCGGGCGGCGGTGGCGACTTCGGCGGCGGCGGCGCGTCGGGCGACTGGTAGGCGAGGACGTTCGATGAATCGATTCCTGCGCATCCTCAAGCACCGCTGGCTCGACGAGACCGATACGCGGCGCGCCTTGCAGCCAGCCGCGGTGGAACGCCTGCGCCAGAGCGTGCTCAGCAGCGAGCGGCGCCACTCGGGCGAGATCCGCGTCTGCGTCGAAGCGGGGCTGCCGCTGTCGTACCTGTGGCGGGGTTTGAGCGCCCGTGACCGAGCGATCACGATGTTCGGCAAGCTGCGCGTCTGGGACACCGAACACAACAACGGCGTGCTGATCTACCTGCTGCTGGCCGAGCACGCGATCGAGATCGTCGCCGACCGCGGACTCGCCCGCCACGTGCCGCGCGAACATTGGTCGCCCATCGTCGGCGGCATGCGCGAGGCCTTTCGCGCGGGCCGCTTCGAGCAGGGCCTGCAGGCGGCCATCGCGGCGGTCGATGCGCTACTGGGCCAGCACTTCCCGCTGGCGCCCGGTGCGGCCAACCCCAACGAACTGCCCGACGAGCCGCACCTGCGCTGAACGCCGGCATCCTGCGTAGTCGAGCGCCGACGTCAGGTCGGCGGGCTCGCCGATGGGCGGCGGCGGCCGGGCGAGCCACAGTGGCTTCACTGAACTCGAAGGAGCCCTTGATGAACTCGATTCAACGCTTCAGCGCGACCTGCCTGTTGGTGACCGCGGCCGTGTCGATGGCCGCCTGCTCCAACATGTCGCGCCGCGACCGCGACACTGCCATCGGCGCCGGCGTCGGCGGTGTGGCCGGATCGGTGCTGAGCGGCGGCAGTACTGCCGGTACCGTGGGTGGCGCCGCCGTCGGCGGCGTCATCGGCAACCAGATCGGCAAGGAAAAGGACAAGGACAAGGACGAGAAGCGCTGATGCCGATCTAGTTGATCGGTTTCAGCCCCGCCGCGCCGAAACGCTCGCGCAGCGGCTTGCCCGGCAGCGGCGGAAACACGACCTTCTGCACCGGCACGCTCACGTCGGGTAGATGGTCGAGCAGATGGCGTATCAGCGCCAATCGGCCGCGCTTCTGATCGTTGAAATCCACCAACGTCCAGGGCGCGTGCGGCGTATGCGTGGCCTTCAGCATGACGTCGCGCGCGCGGCCGTAGTCGGCGTACTTCTCGCGCGCCTTCAGATCGATCGGTGACAGCTTCCAGCACTTGAGCGGATCGGAGGCACGTTCGGCGAATCGCTCCTCCTGCTGCGCCTGATCGACCGTCAGCCAGTACTTGAAGAGCAGGATGCCGTCGTCGACCAGCATCTTCTCGAACACCGGCGCCTGCTTCAGGAACGCGGCGGTCTGCTCGGGATTGCAGAAGCCCATCACGGCCTCGACGCCGGCGCGGTTGTACCAGCTGCGGTCGAACAGCGTGATCTCACCGGCCGCCGGCAGATGCGCGACGTAGCGCTGGAAGTACCACTGCGTGCGTTCGCGTTCGCTCGGCGTGGGCAATGCGGCGATGTGGCAGTGCCGCGGATTCAGCGTGTCGGCGATGGCGCCGATCACGCCGCCCTTGCCCGCCGTGTCACGCCCTTCGATCACCACGACCAGGCGGCGCCCGGTGTGCTGCAGCCAGCGCGCCATGCCGTTGAGCTCGATCTCGAGCGCCTCCAGCGCGGCGCGATAACCGCCGTTGCCGTCACCCGATGATGCGGCCTTGGCGCTCGAGGCGCGCTCGCCCTTGTCCGCCTTGCTGGCGGACTTGCCCGATCCATCCTTCTTCTTGCCCATGACAACCCTGCATGCCGCGATGCGTGAGCATGCCTTGCGGCGGGCGGGTCTGGCAAGCGCAGCGGCGGGGACCGCCGCGCGCGGCTACTTCTTGCGCAGCTTCTGGATCGCGGCCAACTGCGCCGCCATGGCGGCGAACTCGCTCTGCGCGGCGGCCAGGTCGATGTCGCTCTTGGCGTTGCGCATGGCCTCTTCGGCGCGCTTCTTGGCCTCGTTGGCCTTGGCCTCGTCGAGGTCGTGGCCGCGGATCGCGGTGTCGGCCAGCACGGTCACCGTGCCGGGCTGCACCTCGAGGATGCCGCCGGCGACGAAGACGAACTCTTCCTCGCCGTTGTCGGCGCGCTGGATGCGCACCGCGCCCGGCTTGATGCGCGTGATCAGCGGCGTGTGGCGCGGGTAGATGCCGAGCTCGCCCATCTCGCCCGGCAGCGCGACGAACTTGGCCTCGCCGGAGAAGATGCTCTCTTCGGCGGAAACGACGTCGACGTGAATGGTTGCCATGGCGGGCCTCGCTTACTGCAGCTTCTTGGCTTTCTCGAACGCCTCGTCGATCGTGCCGACCATGTAGAAGGCCTGCTCCGGCAGCGCGTCGCACTCGCCGTTGACGATCATCTTGAAGCCGCGGATGGTTTCCTTCAGCGTCACGTACTTGCCCGGCGTGCCGGTGAACACCTCGGCGACGTGGAACGGCTGGCTCAGGAAACGCTGGATCTTGCGCGCGCGCGCCACGGCCAGCTTGTCCTCGGGGCTCAGCTCGTCCATGCCCAGGATCGCGATGATGTCGCGCAGTTCCTTGTAGCGCTGCAGGGTGGCCTGCACGGCGCGCGTGGTCGAGTAGTGCTCCTCGCCGACCACATTGGGGTCGACCTGGCGGCTGTTGGAGTCCAGCGGATCGACCGCCGGGTAGATGCCGAGCGCGGCGATGTCGCGGCTCAGCACCACGGTGGCGTCCAGGTGGGCGAAGGTGGTCGCGGGCGACGGGTCGGTCAGGTCGTCGGCCGGCACATACACGGCCTGGATCGACGTGATCGAGCCGACCTTGGTGGAGGTGATGCGCTCCTGCAGGCGGCCCATCTCCTCGGCCAGCGTCGGCTGGTAGCCCACCGCCGACGGCATGCGGCCGAGCAGCGCCGACACTTCGGTGCCGGCCAGCGTGTAGCGGTAGATGTTGTCGACGAAGAACAGCACGTCGCGGCCCTCGTCGCGGAACGACTCGGCGATCGTCAGGCCGGTCAGCGCGACGCGCAGGCGATTGCCCGGCGGCTCGTTCATCTGGCCGTAGACCATCGACACCTTGGATTCGCCGAGGTTCTCGCTGTTGACGACGCCCGACTCCATCATCTCGTGATAGAAGTCGTTGCCCTCGCGGGTGCGCTCGCCGACGCCGGCGAACACCGACAGGCCCGAGTGCGCCTTGGCGATGTTGTTGATCAGCTCCATCATGTTCACGGTCTTGCCGACGCCGGCGCCGCCGAACAGACCCACCTTGCCGCCCTTGGCGAACGGGCAGATCAGGTCGATCACCTTGATGCCGGTCTCGAGCAGCTCCTGGCTGGGGCTCAGCTCGTCGTAGGCCGGCGCCTTGCGGTGGATCGGCATCGTCAGCGTCTGGTCGACCGGACCGCGCTCGTCGATCGGCGTGCCCAACACGTCCATGATGCGGCCGAGGGTGGCCTTGCCCACCGGCACCGAGATGCCGGCGCCGGTGTTGCGCACCAGCACGCCGCGGCGCAGGCCGTCGGACGAGCCGAGCGCGATCGTGCGCACGATGCCGTCCCCGAGTTGCTGCTGCACCTCGAGCGTCAGCGCCGAGCCGTCGAGCTTGAGCGCGTCGTAGATGTGGGGCATCTTGTCGCGCGGGAATTCGACGTCGACCACCGCGCCGATGCACTGGACGATCTTGCCTTGGGATTCTGTATTGGCCATTTGAGAGGTTTCCTTCGGGGATTCGTTCGCGACGGTCAGACCGCGGCAGCGCCGCCGACGATTTCGGACAGCTCTTTGGTGATCGCCGCCTGGCGGGTCTTGTTGTAGATGAGCTTGAGCTCGGCGATCAGGTTGCCGGCGTTGTCGGTGGCGGACTTCATCGCCACCATGCGCGCCGACTGTTCGCTGGCCATGTTCTCGGCCACCGCCTGGAACACCAGCGCCTCGATGTAGCGCGTCATCAGGTCGTTGATGACCGCGGGCGCATCGGGCTCGTAGATGTAGTCCCAGCCGTACTTCGACTTGTCGCCGGCGTCGCGCGCCAGCCGCTCGGCCGACAGCGGCAGCAGCTGCTCGATCACCGGCTCCTGCTTCATCGTGTTGATGAAGCGCGTGTAGCACATGTACACCGCGTCGACCTTGCCTTCGACGAAGGCGTCGAGCATCACCTTGACCGGGCCGATCAGCTTGTCCAGCTGCGGCGCGTCGCCGAGCTGGATGGCGTGGCTCAGCACCTTGGCGCCGATGCGGTTGAGGAAGCCGTTGCCCTTGTTGCCGATCGCCACCGTCAGCGCACTGCCGCCGGCGACCTGGGCGTCGCGCATCTTGTTGGTCAGCGCGCGCAGCACGTTGGTGTTGAGCCCGCCGCACAGGCCCTTGTCGGTGGTGACCACGATGTAGCCGGTGACCTTGGTCGCCTTGTCGGCCGCCACCACGCGCATGTAGGGCGACTTGTACTCGGGGTTGGCCTGCGACAGGTTGGCCGTGATGTTGCGGATCTTCTCGCTGTACGGCCGCGCCGCGCGCATGCGCTCCTGCGCCTTGCGCATCTTGGAGGCGGCGACCATCTCCATGGCCTTGGTGATCTTCTTGGTGTTCTCCACCGACTTGATCTTGCCGCGAATCTCTTTGCCGACTGCCATGACGGTTCTCCGGGTGTCGAGGTGTCAGGCGATCTTCAGGCGAAGGATTTTGCGAACGCGGCGACGGCGCCGTTGAGCTCTTCCTCGGCGGCCTTGTCCATCGCCTTGTCGGCCTCGAGCTTGGCCAGCAGCGCGGCGTGGCTGGACTTCAGGTGCTGGTGCAGGCCGTGCTCGAAGGCGAGCGCCTTCTTCACGTCGACCTTGTCGAGGTAGCCCTTGTTCACCGCGTACAGCGTGGCGGCCATCAGGCTGATCGGCAGCGGCGAGTACTGCGACTGCTTGAGCAGCTCCGTCACGCGCGCACCGCGGTCGAGCTGCTTGCGGGTGGCCTCGTCGAGGTCGGAGGCGAACTGTGCGAACGCCGCCAGCTCGCGGTACTGCGCCAGGTCGGTCCGGATACCGCCGGACAGGCCCTTGATCAGCTTGGTCTGCGCCGCGCCACCGACCCGCGACACCGAGATGCCGGCGTTGATGGCCGGGCGGATGCCGGCGTTGAACAGTGAGGTCTCCAGGAAGATCTGGCCGTCGGTGATCGAGATCACGTTGGTCGGCACGAACGCCGACACGTCGCCGGCCTGCGTCTCGATGACCGGCAGCGCGGTCAGCGAACCCGTCTTGCCCTTGACTGCGCCCTTGGTGAACTTCTCGACGTAGTCGGCGTTCACGCGGGCGGCGCGCTCGAGCAGGCGGCTGTGCAGATAGAACACGTCGCCGGGGAAGGCTTCGCGGCCCGGCGGGCGGCGCAGCAGCAGCGAGACCTGGCGGTAGGCGACGGCCTGCTTGGACAGGTCGTCGTAGATGATCAGCGCGTCCTGCCCGCGGTCGCGGAAGTACTCGCCCATCGTGCAGCCGGAGTAGGCCGACACGTACTGCATCGCCGCCGACTCAGACGCCGACGCGGCGACGACGATGGTGTACTCCATCGCGCCGTACTGCTCCAGCGAGCGCACCACGTTCTTGATCGAGCTCGCCTTCTGGCCGATCGCGACGTAGATGCAGGTCATGTTCTGACCCTTCTGGTTGATGATCGTGTCGATCGCCACCGCGGTCTTGCCGGTCTGGCGGTCGCCGATGATCAGCTCGCGCTGGCCGCGGCCGACCGGCACCATCGAGTCGAGCGACTTCAAACCCGTCTGCACCGGCTGGCTCACCGACTGGCGCGCGATCACGCCCGGTGCGACCTTCTCGATCACGTCGGTCATCTTGGCGTTGATCGGGCCCTTGCCGTCGATCGGCTGGCCGAGCGCGTTGACGACGCGACCGATCAGCTCGGGGCCGACCGGCACTTCGAGAATGCGGCCGGTGCACTTCACCACGTCGCCTTCGGAGATGTGCTCGTACTCGCCGAGAATCACGGAACCCACCGAGTCGCGCTCGAGGTTCAGCGCCAGGCCATAGGTGGGCTGGCCGGCCTTGTTGGGCGGGAACTCCAGCATCTCGCCCTGCATCGCGTCGGACAGGCCGTGGATCTTGCAGATGCCGTCGGTGACGGTGACCACCGTGCCCTGATTCTTGATGTCGGCCGAGACGCCGAGGCCCTCGATGCGGCTCTTGATCAGTTCGGAAATTTCAGCGGGATTCAGTTGCATCGTTTGCTCCACGACCGGCGGCGCATGACCACCAGAGGGTTCGGTTGTTCGGTTCGGTGTCCTTGTCGTCGGTGCCGCTCTAGGTGGTGAGCGACAGCTTCATCTTGTCCAGCCGCGCCTTGACCGAGGTGTCGAGCACCTCGTCGCCGACCACCACGCGCACGCCGCCGATCAGCTCGGGCTCGACCACCACGCTGGCGTTGAGCTTGCGGCCGAAGCGCTTCTCGAGCGTGACCGCCAGGTCGGCCAGTTGGGTCGCGTCGATCGGGAACGCGCTGTAGACGATCGCGTCGGAGGTGCCCGAACGCGCCTTCACCAGCGCATTGAACTGCGCGGCGATCTCCGGCAGCGCGGCCAGACGGCCGTTGTCGACCACCGTGCGCAGCAGGTTGGCCACCTTGGTGTCGAGTGCCACCTTCGCCACGCCGCCGATCACGTTGACGATCTGCTCGCCGGTGGCCTTGGGGTTGTCGGCAAAGCGCTGCATGTCGGCATTGCCTGCCACGGCGGCCAGTGCCTGCATCTGCGCCAGCGCGCCGGTCGCGTCGGCAGCGCCGATCGACTTGAACAAGGCCTCGGCGTAGGGCCTTGCGATGGTGGCGAGTTCGGCCATGCTCAGAGTTCCGACTTCAGGCGGTTCAGCAGGTCAGCGTGCACGCCCGCGTTGACTTCCTTGCGCAGGATCGCCTCGGCACCCTTGACGGCGAGGCCCGCCACCTGCGAGCGCAACGCCTCACGCGCCTTCACCGACTCCTGTTCGGCCTCGGCCTTGGCCTGGGCGATGATCTTGGCGCCCTCTTCGCTGGCGCGGGCCTTGGCTTCCTCGACCATCTGGTGCGCCAGGCGCTCGGCGTCGGCCAGCCGCTTGGCGGCGTCGTCGCGCGCCGCCGCGAGCTGCTGCTCGACGCGCTTGTTGGCGGTGGCGAGTTCGGCCTTGGCCTTGTCGGCGGCCGACAGGCCGTCGGCGACCTTCTTGGCGCGCTCGTCGAGCGCGGTGACGATCGGCGGCCAGACGAATTTCATCGTGAACCAGATCAGGATCAGGAACACGATCATCTGGATGATCAGGGTGCTGGTGATGTTCACGGCTCAAGCCTCAATCACGGTGGGCAGTGGGCCGACCCGCTTCAGCAGGCCGGCCAGAGTCGAGTGCCGGGCGACAAGGCCCGGCGCCTCGATCACTTCGGCAGGTTGGCGAGCTGCGCCAGGAACGGGTTGGCTGTGGTGAACCACAGCGCGATACCGACGCCGATGATGAACGACGCGTCGATCAGGCCGAGCAGCAGGAACACCTTGGTCTGCAGTTCGCCCATCAGTTCGGGCTGGCGCGCGGCCGATTCGAGGTACTTGCTGGCCATGATGCCCACGCCGATGCAGGCGCCCATGGCACCCAGGCCGATGATCAGGCCAACGCCGACAGCTACGAGACCGATGAGTTCCATTTGTGTTCCTTGACAGTGAGAAAGGTTGGCTGGGAAAAGAAAACGAGACGAGTGGCCGGGGCCTCAGTGCGAGTCGTGGGCCTGGCCGATGTAGACCAGCGTCAGCATCATGAAGACGTAGGCCTGCAGCACGATGATCAGGATGTGGAAGATGGCCCACACCGTGCCGGCTGCGATGTGCATCAGCGCCAGCGCGAAGCCGGTCGCCGACAGCGTGAACGCGCCGCCGAGCAGCGCGATCAGCAGGAAGATCAGTTCGCCGGCGTACATGTTGCCGTACAGCCGCATGCCGTGCGACACCGTCTTGGAGACGAATTCGAGCAGCTGCATCGCGAAGTTGGCCACCGCCAGCGCGAGAAAGCCGAGCCAGCTCAAAGGGTTGGCCGAAAGCTTGACGGTGCCGAACGGCGCCACGATCAGCTCGTGTGCCCAGCCGCCGGCGCCCTTGATCTTCACGTTGTAGATCAGGCAGGCCACCAGCACGGCCATCGACAGGCCCATCGTCACCGAGATGTCGGCGGTGGGCACGACGCGCAGGTAGGCGTGCGCCGGGTCGTGGCCCGCGGCGCTGTAGATCCACTGCCAGATCAGCGGCAGCAGGTCCACCGGCAGCAGGTCCATCGTGTTGAGCAGGATGATCCAGATGAACACGGTGAGCGCCATCGGCGCCACCAGGCGGCGGCTCTGCGCGTTGTGCACGATGCCCTTGGCCTGGTCCTCGACCATTTCGACCAGGAACTCCACCGCCGCCTGCAGTCGGCCGGGCACGCCCGAGGTGACCTTGCGCGCGACCAGCCACATGACGAAGCAGCCGAGTGCTCCGAGGGCGACCGAGAAGAACACCGAATCCCAGTTGACGACCGACAGATCGACCAGCGACTTCGGCTTGGCGTTCTGCAGGTGCGTCAGGTGGTGAACGATGTAGTCACCGGCGCTTGGTGCTGCGTGCGATTCGGCTGCCATCTTCAAGTCGCTCTTGTTCGTTCAACTCTTGCGGCCACGCCACAGCAGCGCGAACCAGTTCACCGACAAACACGCCGCCAGGGCGGCCAGCAGAGCCGGCCAACTGAGCGGTCGCACCAGCTGCGGGGCCAAGGCAAGCAAGGCCACCGAAGCCGCGATCTTCACCGACTCCCATAACATGACGCTGACGGCCGAGACCGCAGGCGACAGGCGCGAGAGCCGGCTGGTCATACCGCGCGCCAGCAAGGCGCTCGGCACCACCGCCGTGACGGCACCATATAGTGCCGACCACGCAAAACCCCAACCACCACCGACGAGCCCCGCCAGCAGCGCTATCCCTCCACCGACCGCGGCCTGCGCCGCGACCACCCGCCACGGAGACAGCGGCGGGTCTTTCGCTCTCAGCGCCGCCGCCTCTGCGGGCGTCAGGCGCCTGACGGGTTGGTCTGCCGCGTCGTCCTCTTCCCACTTGCGCCAGTCGCGCTTCGCGTCGGAGCGTTGCTTCGGCTCGGACATCGTTGCGTTCCTGGCCAGGCCGATCGCCGGCAAACCGCGGGATTATACGGAATCCCCTGTGGTGGCCGACACCAGCAGACACAGCCCGCGGACTTGCGATCCAATCGCCGGGTCCCGACCACCCGCCACTGCCGATGCCGTTCTTCCGTCTGCCGTTGCTGTCGCGCCGCCTGCTGTCTGCCGCTTTGCTGAGCCTGGGTCTGGCCGCGTGCGCGAGCGACGGGGCCCGCCTGACCGGCCAGCCCCCACACCACCGCGAGGGCGGCTTCCAGAACAACTACACCGAGTTCGAGCCGAAGGGGCTGATCGCGCTGGCGCGCTGGCAGTTCTCGTCATGGCGCGAGGGTTTGCCGAGGCCGCCGGCGACGCCGACCCCGCTGCTGGTGCCCGACCTCGGGCTGATCCAGTCCAACGCCAAGGCCGGCGCGCAGATGCAGCCGGCGGTCACCTGGGTCGGCCACGCCACCGTGCTCGCGCAGATGGCGGGCCTGAACGTGCTGACCGACCCGATGTTCTCCGACCGCGCGTCGCCGCTGTCGTTCATCGGCCCGCAACGCAAGTACAAGCCGGGGCTGTGGTTCCACGAACTGCCGCACATCGACCTGGTGCTGATCTCGCACAATCACTACGACCATCTCGACGACGCCAGCGTGCGCCAGCTCGCCGCGCAGCCCGGCGGCTCGCCGCTGTTCGTGGTGCCGCTGGGGCTGAAGGCCTGGCTGGCCGATCGCGGCATCGCCAACGCGGTGGAGCTCGACTGGTGGCAGTCGCACCGCCTGGGCGCTGTGGAGATCGTGTTGACGCCGGTGCAGCACTGGTCGGGCCGTGGCCTGACCGACCGGCTGCGCACGCTGTGGGGCGGCTACGCCCTCTTCTCGCCGCAGCTGCACCTGTTCTTCGCTGGCGATACCGGCTATTCGAAGGACTTCCAGGACATTCGCGAGCGCTTCGCCGAGCGGCAGACGCCGGCGCTCGGCGGCGGCTTCGACATCGCGCTGCTGCCGATCGGCGCCTACGAGCCGCGCTGGTTCATGCAGACGCAGCACATCAACCCCGACGAAGCCGTGCGCGTGCACCGCGACCTCGGCGCCAAGGCGTCGCTCGGCATCCATTGGGGCACCTTTTCACTGACCGACGAGCCGCTCGACGAGCCGCCGCGCCTGCTGGCCGAGGCGCGCAAGGCGCAGGGCGTGCCCGACAGCGCGTTCTTCACGCTCGCGCTCGGCGAGACACGCCGCCTGCCGGCGCGGCGGCCGATCGTGCCGCGCAGCGCGCAGGGCTGACCCGCTCGCCGCCGCCTACCCCTGGGCCCGCCGCGCATCCGGCTTTGCCGGTCCACTGGCGGCGCTGCGCGCCTTGCAAGGCGCGCAGCGCTCGCCGGCCACTCGCGAGCGCGCAAGCGCTCGCTCGGTGCAGGCTCGCCCCCCTGGGG
>JBGAMU010000030.1:0-40834 GCA_044222685.1 Burkholderiaceae bacterium | reverse complement strand
GTCGCCCTCGACCGCCATCTCCGGAACTTCCACCCTCATCGGGGCCGCTTGCGCCACCCGAGATGCGTGCGGCGATTCGGCCAGCCGGTTGCGTGCGCCGCTGATCGTGAAGCCCTGGTCGTACAGCAGCTCGCGGATCCGCCGAATCAGCAGCACCTCGTGGTGCTGGTAGTAGCGCCGGTTGCCACGGCGCTTGACGGGGCGCAGCTGCGTGAACTCCTGTTCCCAATATCTCAGGACGTAAGGCTTCACGCCGCACAGATCGCTCACCTCACCGATGGTGAAGTAGCGTTTGGCGGGAATGGCGGGAAGCGCTTTCTCCATTGAAATCAATGAGGTGGAGCGGCAAAGTTAGACTTTACTCGAACTCACCTTCGGCAGGCGTGTCGCCCTGCACAATTGATTTCAGCTTATGGCTTGCGTGAAAAGTCACGACATGCCGGGCCTTGATGGGAATGGTCTCGCCGGTGCGGGGATTGCGGCCCGGCCGGGGCGCCTTGCGCCGGATGTTGAAGTTGCCGAATCCAGACAGCTTGACGTCCTGACCCTCGACCAGGGTGTGGTGCACCAGGTCGAAAAAGGCCTCCACCATGTCCTTCGATTCACGCTTGTTCAAACCCAGGCGCTCGAACAACAACTCGGCCAGTTCGGCCTTGGTCAGCGTCGGCGTCTCCAGCGACGGAACCGCGACCCGGGGCGGCGCTGCCTTGTCCTCATCGATGCTCATATCGTCCCTCGACTGGCGGCCCGGGCGCGGTCAACCGCGCAGCCTGGCGCCGACCCGCTCATGCGCTCGATCGCGGGCCGCTTGCACGGCCCGGTCGATGCGTTCGTCGGTCAGCGTGGCTTGATCGTCCATCAATTCAAGCCGGACCGCCATACTGTGTTGTCCCGGTTCCGCGGCGGCCGCGGCAGTGCCCGGGCGATAGAGGTCGAACAGCGTGGCCTTGCGCACCAGCCCCTGCGGATCGTCGAGCAACGCGGCGACGAGTTGGTCATGCGTCGCGGAGGCCGACACCACGAAGGCCAGGTCGCGCCAGACCGCCTGCTGCCGCGACAGGGGCGCAAACGACGGCAGATCGCGCTCGAGCACGGCCGCGAGATCGAGCTCGAACAACACCGGTGCCTGCGGCAGCTCGTAGCTCTGGCGCCAGCGAGGATGCAACTCGCCGATCACACCGATGCAGCGCCCGCCGAGCCAGACCTGGGCACTGCGGCCCGGGTGCAAGGCCGGGTGCGCGGCCGGCTTGAAGACGGCCTCACGCGGCGACAGCAGCGACTGCACGTCACCCTTGGCGTCGAAGAAGTCGACACGCCGCTCGGCCTGGCCCCATTGCGTGGTGGCGCTCGGCCCATACACGACGCCGGCGAGCCGCATCGGTTGGGCGACGCCGGCCACCGCTCGGTCACCGGCGGCGACTGCCGCGTCACGCGCATAGACCCGCCCGATCTCGAACAGACGCACGCGATCGGCCCGTCGTGCCAGGTTGTGTCGCAACGTGGCGACCAGACTGCCAAGCAGGCTCGACCGCATCACCGCCAGAGGCGCCGCAATCGGATTCAACACGCGGATCGGGTCGGCATTGCCTGCGAGCTCGCGCTCCCAGCGCTCTTCAACGAAGCTGTAGGTGATGACCTCCTGGTAACCGAGCCCCGCCATGGCACGACGCACCGCATGGCTGCTGCGACTCGCCTCGTGTTGCGGTAACGCCTGCAGCGGCGCCAGCGGCGCCGTGTCGGGCAGCTTGTCGTAGCCCAGCACACGCACCACCTCCTCGATCAGGTCTTCCTCGATCTGCAGATCGAAGCGCCAGCTCGGCGGCGTGACGGTGAACCGGCCAGGCGATTCGTCGAAGGGCAGGCCCAGGCGGCGAAACACGCTGGCGCAATCCGCCTGCGACACCGGCATGCCGATGACCTTGGCGGCACGATCGACCCGCAACGTCACCGGTCGATGCACCGGCATGTTCGGCTGTTGGTCGTCGATCGGGCCGGCCTCGCCGCCGCAGATGTCGATGATCAGGCGCGTGATGCGCTCGATGTGCTCGACCGTGCCCTGCGGATCGACGCCACGCTCGAAACGATGCCCGGCATCGGTGGCGAAATTGAATCGCCTGGATCGCCCGGCAATGGCATCGGGCCACCAGAAGGCCGCCTCGACGTAGACGTTTAGCGTGCTGTCCGACACCGCCGTGGCGTCCCCTCCCATGATGCCGGCGAGTGACTCGACCTGGCTGGCGTCGGCGATCACGCCGACCGTGTGGTCCAACGCCACGGTGTCGCCGTTCAGCAGCTTGAGCGACTCGCCGTCTCGCGCCCAGCGAACGACGAGGCCGCGATCGATCTTGTCGAGATCGAAGATGTGGGACGGCCGCCCGTACTCGAACATCACGTAGTTCGAGATATCGACCAGCGGGCTCACCGCGCGCTGTCCGCAACGAGCCAGCCGTTCGACCATCCAGCCCGGCGTGGTGGCACGGGTATCGACGCCGCGCACGACGCGACCCGAGAAGCGCCCGCACAGGTCGTGCGCCTCGATCGCGACCGGCAAGGTGCCGTCATGCCGGGCAGGAACCGGCACGAACGCCGGCGTGCGCAGCGGCGCTCCGGTGAGCGCGGCCACCTCGCGGGCGACGCCGTAGACCGACAGGCAGTGCGCGAGGTTGGGCGTGAGTTTCAGTGCGAAGACCGTATCGTCCAGGCGCAGTGCCTGCCGCACGTCGCTGCCCAGCGGTGCGTCGACGTTCAGTTCGAGCAAGCCGCCATGGTCGTCGCTCAGCTTCAGTTCACGCGCCGAGCACAACATGCCCGCGCTCTCGACACCGCGCAGCACGCCCCTGCGGATCTCGAACGGCTTGCCGTCGTCGCCCGGCGGCAACTGAGCGCCGACCAGCGCCAGCGGCGCCCGCATGCCCACCCGTGCGTTCGGCGCGCCGCAGACGATCTGCAGCAGGCCGTCCTTCGAATGCGGCCCGGCATCGACGCGGCAGACGCGCAGGCGGTCGGCATTCGGATGCGGCTCGGCCTCGATGATCTCGGCGACCACCACGCCGCTGAACGGCGGCGCCACGCTGCGCAGGTCCTCCACCTCGAGGCCCGACATCGTCAACAGGTCGGCCAGCGCCTGCGTCGACAACGGCGGATCGCAGAACTCGCGCAGCCAGGATTCCGGGAATTGCATGACGACTCCGCGACGCTTAGTTGAACTGCGCCAGGAAGCGCTGGTCGCCGTCGAAGAAGAGGCGCAGATCGTCGATGCCGTAGCGCAGCATCGCCAGCCGGTCGATGCCGGATCCGAACGCGAAGCCGATGTAGCGTTCGGCGTCCAGCCCCATGTTGCGCACGACCTGCGGATGCACCTGGCCCGAGCCCGACACCTCCAGCCAGCGCCCGCCCAGCGGCCCGGTCTCGAACATCACGTCGATCTCGGCGCTCGGCTCGGTGAACGGGAAGTAGCTCGGCCGGAAGCGGATCTTCAGCTCGGTGGTCTCGAAGAAGGCCTGCATGAAGCCGAGGTAGACGACCTTGAGGTCCTTGAAGCTCACGTTCTCGCCGATCCACAGGCCCTCGACCTGGTGGAACATCGGCGAGTGGGTGGCATCACTGTCCACGCGATATGTGCGTCCGGGCGCGATGACGCGGATGTCGGGCATGTGCGCCGCGCCGGCATAGCGGCGGGCATGTGCCTGCGCATGGCGTATCTGCATCGGCGAGGTGTGCGGCCGCAGGTTGAGCCAGCGACCTGCCTCGTCCTTGATGTCGACGTAGAACGTGTCCTGCATCGACCGCGCCGGATGGTTCTCCGGATTGTTCAATGCCGTGAAGCTCATCCAGTCGGTCTCGATCTCGGGGCCGTCGGCGACGTCGAAGCCCATCGACGCGAAGATCGCCTCGATGCGCTCCATCGTTCGCGTGATCGGGTGCACGCCGCCCACGCCGCGCAGGCGACCGGGCAGCGTGACGTCGAGCGCTTCGGCGCGCAGCTGTGTCTCGAGCTCGGCATCGGCCAGCGCCTGCCGGCGCGCCTGCAGCGCGCTTTCGATGCGTTGCTTGGCGACGTTGATCTGCGCGCCGCGGCTCTTCTTCTCGTCGACCGGCAGCGTCGACAGCGCCTTCAGCAGCTCGGTCACGCGGCCCGATTTGCCGAGGTAGCGCGCCTTCGCGTTCTCCAGCTCTGCCGGCGTGGGCGCGGCTGCGAGTTCGTCGCAGGCCCGCGACACCAGTTGATCGAGGTCGTTCATCGGCGGGTTCACGTCGTCGTCGAACAAGAAAAAAGCAGGCCGTCCCGAGGTGACGGCCTGCTTGGGATTCATGCGCCCGCCCGGTGAGGAGCGGGCGCCTGCGCCATCAAGCGAGTTGGGCCTTCACCTTGGCGATGATGCTGCCAAAGGCAGCCGGGTCGTTGACCGCCAGCTCGGCGAGCATCTTGCGGTCGATGTCGATCGCGGCCTTCTTCATGCCGGCCATGAACCGGCTGTAGCTCAGGCCCTGCTCGCGCGCTGCTGCGTTGATGCGGGCGATCCACAACTGGCGGAACACGCGCTTGCGCGTGCGCCTGTCGCGGTAGGCGTACTGGCCCGCCTTCCTCACCGCCTCCTTGGCGACGCGGAAGACGTTCTTGCGGCGACCGCGATAGCCCTTGGCCAGCGCGAGGATCTTCTTGTGACGGGCGTGCGCGGTGACGCCGCGTTTGACGCGAGGCATGTGTGTGCTCCTTGTTCAGTGCGTCAGTGGCTCTAGAGACCGGCAAAGGGCAGCATCGCGGCGATGTGGCCCATGTTGGTCTCGTGCACGTTGGTCGCGCCGCGCAGATGGCGCTTGCGGGTCGTGGACTTCTTGGTGAGGATGTGGCGCTTGTACGCCTGACCGCGCTTGACGGTACCACCCGGACGCACGCGGAACCGTTTGGCCGCGCTCTTCTTGGTCTTCATCTTGGGCATGACTGCTCCTTCTACTTTGCTGCCGCAGGCGGATGCAAGGGCCTTGCATCACTTGGTGAAGCCTGCGGTGGCCTCTTCTCCCGACGCCGAGGTGACCAGACCCCGGCGCGGAAATTCTCAGTTCAATCCAACTACGACTTCTTCTTCGGCGCCAGCACCATGATCATCTGGCGCCCTTCGAGCTTGGGCATGTGCTCGACCACCGCCACGTCGGCCAGCTCGTCGCGAATGCGCTCCAGCAATCGCATGCCGATCTCCTGATGCGTGATCTCACGACCGCGAAAGCGCAAGGTGACCTTGCCCTTGTCGCCGTCCTCGGCGATGAAGCGACGCAGGTTGCGCATCTTGATCAGGTAGTCGCCCTCGTCGGTGCCGGGGCGGAACTTGACTTCCTTGACCTCGATGATCTTCTGCTTGGACTTGGCCTCGGCCGCCTTCTTCTGCTCCTGGTACTTGAACTTGCCGTAGTCCATCAGACGGCAAACCGGAGGATCGGCGGTCGGCGCAATCTCGACCAGGTCCACGTCGTACTCACCCGACAACCTCAGAGCCTCCATCAGGCTCACGACGCCGAGAGCTTCGTTCTCGGGGCCGTTCAGGCGCACCTGCGGTGCGGTGATCTCTCGGTTGAGCCGATGCTTGCGCTCGGCATTGGGCGTGCGACGGTCCAGAAATGTAGCGATGGTGTTGACCCCTTCAGCGACTCGGCGGCAGGCAACGAGCCACAAACAAAATCAAAAGCGCGCCGAAAGCTCAGGCCTTACGGGCGATGTCGTCCGCGATCTTCGAAGAGAAGGCTTCGACGGTCATCACACCGAGGTCGGCATTGCCCCGTGCGCGCACCGAGACTGCCCCGCCTGCCTTTTCCTTGTCGCCTACGACCAGGATGTACGGGACCTTTTGCATCGAATGCTCGCGGATTTTATAGCTGATTTTCTCGTTCCGCAAATCAGTTTGGACTCTAACCCCTTGTTTTTGAAGCATTTTCGCGACCGTTTCGGCCCAGTCGGCCTGCGCCCCCGTGATCGGCGAAATCACCACCTGCACCGGCGCCAGCCAGGCCGGCAGCGCCCCGGCATGCTGCTCCAGCAGGATGCCGATGAAGCGCTCCAGACTGCCGACGATGGCCCTGTGCAGCATCACCGGATGCGCCCGCCCACTCGTCTCGGTGACGTACTCGCCACCCAGACGCTCGGCCGTGTTGAAGTCCACTTGCATGGTTCCGCATTGCCATTGACGGCCGATAGCGTCTTTTAGCGTGTATTCGATCTTCGGGCCGTAGAACGCACCATCACCCGGCGAGACCTCGAACTGGCAATTCGACCGACGCAGCGCCTCCATCAGCGCGAACTCGGCCTTGTCCCACAGGGCATCGGCGCCGACCCGCTTCTCGGGGCGGGTCGCCACCTTGTAGATGATGTGGTCGAAGCCGAAATCGCGGTACACCTTCTGCAACAACGCCGTATAGGCCACGCATTCGCCGAGGATCTGGTCTTCGGTGCAAAAGATGTGCCCGTCGTCCTGGGTGAAGCCACGCACACGCATGATGCCGTGCAGCGCGCCGCTCGGCTCGTTGCGATGGCATTGACCGAACTCGCCGTAGCGAATCGGCAGTTCGCGGTAGCTGCGCAGCGCCGCCTTGAAGATCAGCACGTGACCCGGGCAGTTCATCGGTTTCAGCGCGTACTCGTGCTTCTCCGACTCGGTGACGAACATGTTGTCGCGGTAGTTGTCCCAGTGCCCTGTCTTCTCCCACAGGCTCTTGTCGAGGATCTGCGGACCCTTGACCTCCTGGTAGCCGTTGTCGCGATAGACGGCGCGCATGTACTGCTCGACCTGCTGCCACACCGTCCAGCCATGCGGATGCCAGAACACGAGGCCGGGCGCCTCCTCCTGCATGTGGAACAGATCGAGCTCACGGCCGAGCCGGCGATGGTCGCGCTTCTCGGCCTCTTCCAGCATCGTCAGGTATTGCTGCAGTTCGTCCTTCGTCGCCCAGGCGGTGCCATAAATGCGCTGCAGCTGCTCGTTGGCCTGGTCGCCGCGCCAATAGGCACCGGCCACCTTCATCAGCTTGAAGTGCTTGAGCCGCCCGGTGCGCGGCACATGCGGTCCGCGGCACAGGTCGATGAACCTGCCTTCGCGATACAGGCCGATCGGCTCGCCGGCGGGAATGCTGGCGATGATCTCGGCCTTGTACTTCTCGCCCATGCCGAGGAAGAACTGCACCGCAGCGTCGCGCTCCATCTCCTCGCGTTGCACCGGCTCGTCCAGGCGGGCGAGTTCACCCATCTTGGATTCAATGGCCGTCAGATCCTCCGGCGTGAACGGGCGCTTGTAGGCGAAGTCGTAATAGAAGCCGTTCTCGATCACCGGGCCGATCGTCACCTGGGCGTCGGGGAACAACTCCTTCACCGCGTAGGCGAGCAGGTGCGCCGTCGAGTGACGGATGATCTCCAGCCCGTCACGATCCTTCTCGGTCACGATGGCCAGCGCCGTGTCGCGATCGATCCGATAGCTGGTATCGACGAGCTTTGGTTCGCCGGTGCTGGCGCCCACGCGGCCGGCCAGCGCCGCCTTCGCAAGGCCGGGCCCGATCGAAGCCGCGACGTCCGCCACCGTGACCGGGGCATCGAACTGGCGCTTCGAACCATCGGGGAGCGAGATCGTGATCATGAGAGGTTCCTGCGGGCAAGAAAAAAGCGCGGTGGAAACCGCGCTTCGTGGAAATCGGGGACGATGAGGTCGTGTGTGCGCGGCCGATCAGGCTGTGTGGAGCGAGCCGAAAGTTCGCGGTGTCATAACCATGGTGCCTTTCCCCGTTCCTTGTAGGTCATCGATGCGGGCATTGTAAGGCAGCTACCGCTGCCGCGGGTGGCGCCGCGAGCCCTTCGGCGCACCACCCGCGCGCTACTGCACGGCCTCGGGCTCGGTGTCCTCGCTGGTGAACAACGAGGCCAACGCCGACAGGTCGATCGCCTCGCGCACCTCGGTCATCGACTGGGTCAGCCCGAGCAGGTAGGACACCAGCCCCGTGGAGCTGGTGGTGGCCTGCGCCGGCACGCCGTCCAGCGGATCGGCCGCGGGTGTGGAGTCGCCTCCCCCACCGCCGCCGCATGCGCTGAGCGCGAGCGCAGTGGCCAGCACGAGCAGTCCGTTTCGAATGTGGGTCATGGTGGTGCTCCCTCGTCTCACCGCGCACCCGGCGCCGGCGTGTTCAGGTACGGAAAGCCGGGCAGCAAGGGCACGACCGCCTGATCGACCGCGTCGTGCAGGGCCGCGGACGTGGCGCCGAGCGGCACCTTGCCGACGCGGCACTCCGAGGTCAGCGTCGTCGCCGGCGAGCCTGGGATCACGAAACTGTTCAGTCCCAACACATTGTTGTTGTCACCAGACTGCAGTGCCGCCAGCGAGGCATTGCTGTTCAGCACGCACAGACCGCCGGCGACCGCCACCAGCGCGATGTCGACCACGTCGTCCTTCGGTCGGCGGCCGTTCGGGAAGCCCGCCAGGTCCACCGCCTGGTTCAGGTTCGCCGCGCCGCCGACGCGCAGCAACTCCCCGGCCACGCCGAGCCGGTTCTGCTGGGCGAACGGCACCGCCGCGATCGCCGTGTTCAAGCGCAGCATCTCCGCCGGCACCACATTGGCCGGCTTGTTGACGCCGGCGATGCCGCTCAGGAACACGGTCGTCAGGTCGGTGCGCGGCAGGTTGCTGGGCGCAACGGCGCCCGCCGGCGTACCGAGCGCGACCTCGAGCAGCCGAGGCAAGGTCGGGTTCGTCACGTAGCTCGCGAACTGCAGGTCGTCCTTCGGCTTGGAGCTGTTGAAGCGGTCCTTGTCGGGCAGTCCGATCACCACTTCGTTGACCAGCGGATGGCCCAGCCGTGACACCTGCACCCAGGCGCCGCCGGCGATCGCGGTGGTCTGGTGGCCCTTCTTGGGCGACGGGTTCAACAACATGCCCTGACGCAGGCTGGCCGTCGTCCAGCCGCCGATCACCGGCTCGTTGCCCTGCATGAGACAGGTCTTGTGCACCTCGAGCGCGAGTGTCGACACGTTGGCATCGTCGATCGTGTTGGGCGCAGCTCCGATCTTCGTCGGATCGGTGATCACCGACAGCGGCGCGTTGACCAGGTCGAAGATGGCGCCGAGATTGACCGCGAATGCCTCCTTGCGCTGGCCGACGAACAGCTTGGCCGGCATGTTGCACCCGGGAATGTTGACCGTATGGACGTGCTTGGCGGCATAACCTTCATAGTCGGGAATCGTCTTGGTGCCGATGTTGTCGACCGGCTTGTCGAACACGCTCGCGCCGCCGCTGGCGTTGGTGACCGCCGCGCGACTGCCGGTGCGGCGATCGCCGCGCACGACGTCGACCGTGTAGGTCTCGTTGACGTTCAGGTTGGCCGCGTTGCGATCGGCCACGGTGCCGGCCTGGATCAACGGGATTGCGACGTCGGTGCCGCCGATCGGCAGCGTGATGCCCTTGAAGTTGTTCTTGAAGCGGAACTGGAAGGTGATGTCTTCCTTGGCGTCACCGTTGTTGTCGACATGGATCTCGTACAGCGCGTTCGGATCCATCGAGAAGTAGTTCGGCCCGCCGTAGGGAGCCTGTAGCGGCTGGTAGTTCGCGATCAGCGTCACGTAGCCGGCGCGGCCGGTCTCGTAGCTCGAGAACATGTAGAAGTCGGTGCCGTCGACCTTGGGCTGCGTGGTGATGTACGGCGCCTCGCGGTGACTGGATGCATGCGCGGGAGGCAGCATCGCGCCGGTGGTGGCGGCCAGCGCGGCCGCTGCGATGGGCAGCAGGCGAGCGCGTCGGGATGACGTCGAGATCATGGGCAATGTCCTTGTTCCAGGGTTGGGCTTCGAGGCCGTCGCAACACGCGGCGGCGTTCCGGACATCCCCGTGCACTCGAACAGCCGGGGCGTCTGGGGCGCAGATACGCCGCACCCCCGCGCTCGGATGCACGCGCAGCGCGGCGTTCGCTCAGACCAGCGGCAGTGCCTCGATCGAAGACCGCATCACCCGCGTGGCGAACTCGTCGGCCAGGCGCCGGCTTGCCGCGCGGCAAGCTGCCCGATCGCAGGGCTCACAGGTCGCGCAATGCGTCGCGCAGTTGCCGGCGCACGTCGGGCGTGTCCTTCAGCGGATCGCTCGGGTTGCGCTGCTGCATCACGTCTTCCAGTCGCGTCTGCACCGAGCTCAATGCCTTGGGGTGGCTGTAGATGTAGAAGGCGTCGCTGCTCACGGCATCCATCACCTTCGCAGCCACCATCGCGGCGGTGACACGCCCACTGGTGACCGCCTTGTCGCTCATCGCCTGCGCGATCAGCTGGCTGCGTGTGGGCTTCGCGCCGGCATCACGCAGCGCGCCGGGACGGTTGCGCTCGCTCTTGTGGATACCGGTCGGCACAAAGAACGGGCATAGCACATGGGCGTGCACCTGGTCGGTCACCAGCGACAGGTCCTGGTACAGCGTCTCGCTCAGGCTCACGACCGCGTGCTTGCTGACGTTGTAGACGCCCATGTTGGGCGGATTCACGAGGCCCGCCATCGACGCCGTATTGACGATGTGCCCTTCGTAGCCGGCGTCGCGCTTCGCCGCCTCGAGCATCAGCGGCGTGAACACGCGCACACCGTGCGCGACACCCATCAAGTTGACGCCGATCACCCATTCCCAGTCGGCCACCGAGTGTTCCCAGATCAGGCCCCCGGCACCGACGCCGGCGTTGTTGAACACGAGGTGCGGCACGCCGAAGCGCTCGACCGTGGCACGCGCCATCGCCTCGACTTCCGCCGCGCGCGATACGTCGAGCCGGAACGGCAGCAGTGCGGCGCCCAGCGGTGCCAGCTCGGCCCGAGCGCGTTCGAGCGCGTCGGCCTGCACGTCTGCCATCACGACGTTCATGCCGCGCCGGGCGGCCAGGCGCGCCAGTTCGAGGCCGAAGCCCGACGCCGCGCCGGTGATGACGGCGGTGTCGCCGCGGTTCAGATGCTTGTCGCTCATGGTGGATCCTGTCTCGAAGCGTGGATGGGGTCAGTGTCGAGGTGCCGCGCGCGCGATCAGCGCATCGAGCGGAGCGCCTGCGCGCAGCAGGCCGAACGCGCCGCCGCCGCCGCGTTCGTCACCCAGGCGCGAATCGCAGAACGTGTCGAATACCTCGACAGGCGCATGCTGGCGCAGCAGCGCCGCCTGCACGGCCAGCGCCACGTCGCGGGCAAGGCGTCGCGCGTCGACCTCCTCGCGCACGCCGTCCACCTGTGCCGGCAGCGCGTCGACCAGGCGATCGAACGCCGCGTGCGCGCCGCGCGACGGCGCCAGCTCGTGCATCAGCGCGTCGGTCACCGGACCGGTGCGCAGTGCCCGCAGCAGGTCGAGCGCCATGATGTTGCCGGCACCTTCCCAGATCGAGTTGAGCGGCATCTCGCGGTAGATGCGCGCCATCGCGCCCTCGCCCTGCTCTTCGACGTAGCCGTTGCCGCCCAGGCACTCCATGGCTTCCTGGCCGAACAGGCTGCCGCGCTTGCAGATCCAGAACTTGGCGATCGGCGTCAGCACCCTGCGCATCAGCGCCTCGTGGCCGCTGGCATTCCGCGCGTTCTCGGTGCGGTCCACCGCGCGCGCCAGCCGCAACGCCAGCGCCGTGGCCGCTTCGCTCTCGAGCGCCAGATCGGCCAGCACGTTCTTCATCATCGGCTGCTCGACGAGGCGCGCACCGAAGGCCTTGCGCTGCGCCGTGTGGTGCAGCGCCAACGCCAGCGCATGGCGCATCAGGCCGGCCGTGCCGAGCGCGCAGTCGAGCCGTGTGATCGCGCCCATCGCCAGGATCTGCGGCACGCCGCGGCCCTCTTCGCCCACCAGCCAGGCGGTCGAGCGATCGAATTCCACTTCGGAGCTCGCGTTGGCATGATTGCCGAGCTTGTGCTTCAGGCGCTGGATGTGCAGCACGTTCAGGCTGCCGTCGGGCCGCCAGCGCGGCAGGAAGAAGCAACTCAATCCCCCCGCGGTCTGCGCCAGGATCAGGAAGGCATCGCACATCGGCGCCGACATGAACCACTTGTGCCCGGTGATGGCGTAGCGGCGGCCCCAGGCGTCGTCGCCGTCGAACTCGGCTCGCGTGGTGTTGGCACGCACGTCGGAGCCGCCCTGCTTCTCGGTCATGCCCATGCCGAGCGTGACCGCCGTCTTCTGCTCGAACGGCGCGAATCGCGCGTCGTAGCGCGTGGACACGATGCGCGATTGCCAGGCCGCGTGCAGGCCGGCATTGGCGCGCAGCGCCGGGGTCACCGCGTAGCTCATCGACACTGGGCACAGCACCGACGGCTCGGCCTGGGTCGACACGATGAAGGCCGCCGCCCGCTCGACATGCGCGCCCGCCGGGCGCGACCATGGCGTGCCGTGCAGGCCGTGGCGAAGCGCAGCGCCCAACAGCGCGTGGTAACTCGGGTGGAACTCGACCTGGTCGACCCGGTGGCCGAACCGATCGTGCGTGTGCAGCACCGGTGCATGGTGATTGGCCAGCCGGGCATGCGCCACCATCTCGGCCGAGCCGGCCTCGGCACCGAGAGCGGAAAAGCGCGCGGCGTCGTAGTCAGGCAGGTTGAAACGCAGCGCGTCGCGCAGGCCGACGTCGGTGTCGAACAGGTTGACGTCGACGAAGGGTGTGCTCTGGTTCAGGACTTCGTGCGTGACGTCGCTCATGAAAGGCTCCTCAGCATCTGCACGTGGGGTATCTGGTCCTCGATGAACTCCGGCGTGACCGTCTCGAAGCCGTGTTGCCGATAGAAGCGCTGCAGGTGCGCCTGCGCACTGATGCGGATCGCGCGGCCCGGCCACACCTGGTCGCAGCGCGCGACACCTGCGCGCATCAGGTCGTGCCCGGCGCCCTGCCCGCGCAGCGCCGCGTCGACCACCACACGGCCGATCGACGGCTCGTCGAACTTGACGCCGGGATCCACGACACGCAGATAGGTGCGCAGCACGCCGGCCTCGTCGCACCCCAGCAGGTGCCAGGCACTGCGGTCGACGCCGTCCGGGTCGAGATACGGCCCCTGCTCGAGGATGAAGACCCGCGCCCGCAGCGCGAGCATGTCGTAGACGCCGTCGACGCCGAGCTCGGCGAACCGCTGCCAGCTCCAGCGCAGGTCCACGCTACACCAGCTTGACCAGCTGCTTGCCGAAGTTGCGGCCCTTCAGCAGGCCGATGAAGGCCTCGGGCGCGTTTTCCAGACCCTGCGCCACGGTCTCGCGGTACTTGAGCGACCCATTGCCGACACGTTCGGCCAGCTCGGCGAGCGCTTGCGGCCACAGCTGCATGTGCTCGCTGACGATGAAGCCCTGCACCTTCAGGCGGCTGGTCAGGATCAATCGCGGTTCGGCCATCGGGATCGGCTCGCCGTTGTAGCCGGCGATCATGCCGCACATGGCGATGCGCGCGAACGCGTTGGCGCGCTGCATCACCGCGTCGAGGACCATGCCGCCGACGTTCTCGAAGTGGCCGTCGATGCCGTTCGGGCAGGCATCGGCGAGGGCCGGCCACAGCGCGGCGGCGCGGTTCATAGTGTTGTAGTAGATGGCGTGATAGAAGCCCAGCGCACGCACCACGTAGTCGCACTTCTCGCGGCCTCCGGCGATGCCCACCGCCCGGCAACCGCGCGCCTTGGCGAGCTGGCCGACCACGCCACCGACCGCGCCGCTGGCGGCGCTGACCACCACGGTGTCGCCCTCTTTCGGCTCGATGATCTGCGTCAGCCCGTACCACGCCGTCACACCCGGCATGCCGACCGCGCCGAGATAGGCCGACAGTGGCACGCGCGAGGTGTCCACCTTGCGCAGCGCGCCCGGGTTGCCGGCCGGCACGACCGAATAGTGCTGCCAGCCGCCGGAGCCGACCACGCGGTCGCCGACCTGGAAACGCTCGTGGCGCGACTGCACCACCTCGCCGACGGTGCCGCCGATCATCACCGCGTTCAGCGGTTGCGGAGCGGCGTAGTTCTTGCCCTCGTTCATGCGGCCGCGCATGTACGGGTCCAGGCTCAGGTAGTGGTGGCGCACCAGCACCTCGCCGTCGGCCAGCGCGGGCACCGGCGTCTGCACCAGCTTGAAGTTGGCAGCGGTGGGCTCGCCGCTCGGGCGTGACACCAGCAGCATCTGCTGATTGATCGGGGTGCTCATCCGGTCTCCTTGGGTGTGGCGCTGCCACGCTGCGTCTTGATCTCGCCGCGCGGCGTCGGCAGGCCGCGCAGGTACTTGAACGTGCCGGTCGCCTGCGCGCACAACTGGCCGCTGTCGTCGAGCACAGAGGCTTCGCAGAACGCCATCGTCGCGGTGCGGTGCAGCAGCTTGCCAAGCGCGCGCAGCTGGCCTTGCGCCGGCCGCATGAAGGTGGTCTTCATCTCGATGGTGGCCACGCCGCGGCCCTGGCTCGGGTCGTGCTGATGGAGGCTGCGCGCGGCATGCGCCATCGCGACATCGAGCATCGTCATCAACACGCCGCCGTGCGCCACCTCCCACGAGTTGAGGTGCGCGTCGGACAGGTCGACCCGCAACTCGGCCTTGCCGTCGCCAAAGCCATGCAGCTCGAGGCCCAGCTCCTCGACGAACG
The DNA here is from genome assembly GCA_044222685.1 of Burkholderiaceae bacterium. Classification (GTDB taxonomy): domain Bacteria; phylum Pseudomonadota; class Gammaproteobacteria; order Burkholderiales; family Burkholderiaceae_C; genus JAEUPI01. Next base: position 26,283 of record JBGAMU010000030.1, on the reverse strand, counting down.
GGATGCGAATGGGAAAGGCGATCCGCGTCGGCATGCCATCAGCCCCCGGTGATGCACGACACGCCACCGTCGACTGCGAGGATCTGCCCGGTGATGTGCTTGCCGGCGGCCGACGCGAACAGCAGCGCGGCGCCCTTCAGGTCGTCGTCGTCGCCGATGCGCCGCAGCGGCGCATGCGAGGCCAGCGTGTCGACACCCATCTTCTTCAGCGTGCCCTGCGTCATCTTGCTGGGGAAGAAGCCCGGTGCGATGGCGTTGACGGTGATGCCGTGTTCGCCCCACTCGGCGGCCAGCACGCGCGTGAAGTTGACGACCGCGCCCTTGCTGGTGTTGTAGGCCACCGTCTCCATGCCGGCCGGGTTGCCACCGAGCCCCGCGATCGACGCCACGTTGATGATGCGGCCCTGCCGGCGCGGGATCATGCTCGCCTTGCCGATGGCCTGGCTGAAGACGAAGATGCTGCGCACGTTGAGGTTCATCACCTTGTCCCAGGCTTCGAGCGGATGATCCTCCGCCGGCGCGCCCCAGGCCGCGCCGGCGTTGTTGACCAGGATGTCGACATGACCCATGCGCTCGAGCGTCTCGCGGCAGACCTTGTGCACCTGTTCGGCGTCGCTCGCATCGGCGGCGATCCAGCGTGTGTCGATGCCCCTGGCCTGCAGGTGCGCCGCGGCCTCCTCCAGATCGGCCGCCTTGCGCGACGTGAGCATGATCTTCGCGCCCGCCTCGCCCAGGCTCTCGGCGATCTGCAGGCCCAGGCCGCGCGAGCCGCCGGTGACGAGCGCGGTCTTGCCGTTCAGGTCGAAGAGTTTCGTCACGGGGGTGGACATCGTCGGTCTCCTGTTCTTCAGAACCATTCGTCGCGCATCTCGCGGCAGACCGGATCGCGCGCATTCACCACGCTGAGCCACGCGGCCACCTTGGGCAGCTCGTAGCCGAAGAAGTAGTGCGCCGCCTGCAGCTTGCCGCGCAGGAAGTCGGCGTCGCCGTCAGCGGCATCGAGCGCATGCTGCGCGCAGCGCGCCACGTCGAGCCAGATCCAGGCCAGCACGGTATGGCCGAACGCCTGCATGTAGGGCATCGCGTTGCTCAGCGCCTCTTCGGGCGTGCCGGCGGACCAGGCGGCTCGCGTGGCCGCGGATATCGCCAACGCGGCCTGAGCCAGTGCCGCGGCATGGTCGCGCAGTGCAGCGATCGGCGTCGCGGCATCGATGCTCGCCTGCATGCGGGCAGTCAGCAGCTTGAGACCGGCACCGCCGTCCATCACCACCTTGCGGCCGAGCAGGTCGAGCGCCTGGATGCCATGCGTGCCCTCGTGGATCATGTTCAGCCGGTTGTCGCGCCAGTACTGCTCGACCGGAAAGTCGCGCGTGTAGCCGTAGCCACCGTGCACCTGGATCGCCAGGCTGTTGGCCTCCAGGCACCATTCGCTGGGCCAGCTCTTGACGATGGGCGTCAGCACCTCCAGCAGCGTGCCGGCCTCGCGCGCCGACGCGGCCTCGCCGCTGTGCAGCTCGTCGACCAGACGCGCGCAATACAGCGCCAGCGCCAGGCCACCTTCGACGTAGGCCTTCTGCGCCAGCAGCATGCGCTTGACGTCGGCGTGCTCGACGATGCGCACCGGCGGCCGTGCGGCGTCCTTGCCCGAAGGGCCCACCGGCCGGCCCTGCGCGCGATCACGCGCGTACTGCAGGCTGGCTTCGTAGCCGGCATAACCGAGCATCACCGCGCCCAGGCCGACGGCGATGCGCGCCTCGTTCATCATGTGGAACATGCAACGAAGCCCTTCACCGGGCTGGCCGACGCGATAGCCGATCGCGCCAGGCGCACCGCGCACCGGGAATCTGCCTTCGCCGAAGTTGAGCAGCGTGTTGGGAATGCCGCGGTAGCCGAGCTTGTGATTGAGCCCGGCGAGCGCCACGTCGTTGCGCTCGCCGGTGAGCCGGCCGCTCGCGTCGACCAGCTTCTTGGGCACGATGAACAACGAGATGCCGCGTGTGCCCGGCACCAGCTTGCCGTCGGGCCCGGGGATCTTGGCCAGCGCGAGGTGGATGATGTTCTCGGTCAGCTCGTGCTCGCCGTTGCTGATCCACATCTTGTTGCCGCGCAGACGGTAGCGCGGACCGAGCGGGTCGTCGGCGAAATCGGCGCCATCGGCCTCGGCGCGGGTCGTGATGTCGCTCAGCGACGAGCCGGCCTGCGGCTCGCTCAGGCACATGGTGCCGAACCAGCGCCCGGCGAATTCGTTCTTCGCGAACACCTCCTTCTGCATCGGCGAGCCGTGCGCCATCAGCAGGTTGGCGTTGCCGCTGGTCAGCATGCCGCCCCCGCCCAGGCCGATGCCGGCCTTGGAGAAGAAGGTGTGCGCCGCCATCTCGACCACGCAGGGCAGCTGCATGCCACCCACCTCGTAGTCCTGCGCGGCGGCCAGCATGCCCGACTCGATGTAGGCCTTCGCCGCCTCGTGCGAGCAGGCCGGCAGCACCACGCGCTGCCCGTCGAAGTGCGGCTCCTCGGTGTCGCTGATGCGGTTGAACGGCGCGAACTTCTCGCGCGCGATGCGTTCGCAGGTATCGAGCACCGAGGCGAACGTCTCCATCGAATGATCGGCGAAGCGCGGGCGCACGAGCAGCGAGGGCACGTCGAGCCAACGCTGCAGCAGGAAGTCCAGCGTGCGCCGCATGTTCAGGCCTTCAGCTCCATGGCCTTCAAGGCCATCGTGGCCGATGCCTTGACGACCAGCGTGCGCTTGTCGCCGCTGACAACGAACACCTCGGCCTCGGTGAAGCTCACCGTCAGGCCGGGCTTGAGCACGCGCGCCTCGCACACCAGGCGCTCGCCCTTGGCGGCACGCAGGTGGCTGGTCTTCAGCTCGGCGGTGAGGATCCAGTGGCCGTCGGGCGCCATCGTCTGCGCCGCCGCACCCATGCTGTGATCGGCCATCGCCGAGGCGACCCCCGCGTGCACCTGGCCGGTGTGCTGCAGGTGGCGCGTGGCCAGCGGCAACTCGGTGTGCACGCGCCCCTCGTCCACCGACACCGGCACGACGCCAAGGTCGACCATGAACGGCGACGAGCGAAAGAACCCGCGCAAGGTGTCGAGGTCGACCTTCATGCGGCGAGGCCGAAATGCCTGAGCGCGGCCGACGCGATCGGCGCGCCCCACTCCTGCACGAAGTGCCCGCCCTCGGCGACCTCCATCGGCGGCAGGCAGCCGCGGATCAGCTTGTGTAGCGAGCGCATCGCCGGCGGGCCGAGCACCGGATCCTGCATGCCGATGGCCATGAAGCTCTGGCCCGCGAAGCGCTCGCGCCAGAACACGGCCGCCTCGCGGCCGAGCGCCGCGCCCGGCGCGTCGTCGCGATCGGGCACTAGGTTCGGAAAGGCCCGCACGCCGGCCTTGTAGGTGGCGTCGGGGAACGGCGCGTCGTAGGCCGCGACCTCGTCATCGTCTAGATGCGCGCACGAGCGTTTCATCAGCTTGCCGACGGCGAGATCCGGGTTGGCGTTGCAGTACGCCCGCCACGCCTTGAAGCCGTCGGTCACCGTGCCGGTGCCCAGGCCGGTGTTCATCACCAGCAGCCGCGTGAACAGCCTCGGCCGGGCGACCGGCAGCGTGAGCCCGATCAGGCCGCCCCAATCCTGGCAGACGAGCAGCACGTTCTTAAGCGCCAGCGCATCGTTCAGCGCGAGCACCGAGTCGCGATGCCGATCGAACGTGTACCAGGCGTCGTCGGCCGGCTTGTCGCTGCGGCCGAAGCCGAAGAAGTCCGGCGCCACCACACGCAGCCCGGCGGCGGTGAAGACGGGGATCATGCGGCGATAGAGATAACTCCAGGTCGGCTCGCCGTGCAGGCACAACGCCGTGACGGCGGCATCGCGCGGACCTTCGTCGACGTAGTGCAGACGCAGCTCACCCTGCTGCAGGTACCGAGGCGCAAACTCGAAGCCCGGCAGTCCGGCGAAGCGCGCGTCGGGCGTGCGCAGAGCGTTCACAGCACCTCGAAGATCCCGGCCGCGCCCATGCCGCCGCCGATGCACATGGTGACGCACACCTTCTTCGCGCCGCGCCGCTTGCCCTCGATGAGCGCATGGCCCGTCAGGCGCTGGCCGCTCATGCCGTAGGGGTGGCCGATCGCGATCGCGCCGCCGTCGACGTTGAGCTTGTCCATCGGGATGCCCAGCTTGTCGGCGCAATAGAGCACCTGGACCGCGAAGGCCTCGTTGAGCTCCCACAGATCGATGTCGCTCACCTTCAGGCCCAGCCGCTTGAGCACCTTGGGCACGGCGTAGACCGGGCCGATGCCCATCTCGTCGGGCTCGCAACCGGCGACCGCGAAGCCGAGGAAGCGGCCGAGCGGCTTGAGGTTCTTCTGTTGCGCGTAGGTGTCGCTCACCACCACGCAGGCACCGGCACCGTCGGAAAACTGGCTCGCATTGCCGGCGGTGACCACGCCGCCCGGCATCGCGGGGCGGATGTCCTTGATGCCCTCGTAGGTGGTGCCCTCGCGCAGGCCCTCGTCGGCGCTGACAGTAACCTCCTTGCTGCGCAGGCCGAGCACCGCATCGGCCACGCCCGCGGTGACGGTGACCGGCACGATCTCGTCCTTGAACTTGCCGGCTGCCTGCGAGGCACAGGCCTTCTGCTGGCTCTCGGCGCCGAAGCGGTCCATGCGCTCCTTGTCGACCTTGTAGCGCTGGGCCACCGTCTCGGCGGTCTGCAGCATTGGCCAGTAGATCTCGGGCTTCTTCTCCATCAGCCACGAGTCCTGGAACATGTGGTGGTTCATCTCCTGCTGCACGCACGAGATGCTCTCCACGCCACCGGCCACGTACACATCGCCCTCGCCGGCGATGATGCGCTGAGCCGCCATCGCGATCGTCTGCAGCCCACTGGAGCAGAAGCGGTTGACGGTGGCGCCCGACACGCTGACCGGCAGCCCGGCGCGCAGTGCCACCTGGCGCGCGATGTTCCAGCCGGTGGCGCCTTCCGGGTTCGCGCAGCCCATCAGCACGTCGTCGACCACCGCGGGGTCGATGCCGGCGCGCTCGACCGCCGCCTTGACGGCGAAGCCGCCCAGCGTGGCGCCATGGGTCATGTTGAAGGCGCCCTTCCAGCTCTTGGCCAGCGGCGTGCGTGCGGTTGAGACGATGACGGCTTGTGTCATGGAGGTGTCCTTTCGAATGCGTGGGCGCTTCGGTGGCGTCGAGTATTCAGGTGAACGTCTTGCCTTCGGCCACCAGCTTGGCCAGCAGCGGTGCCGGCTGCCAGAACTTGGCGTCGTCGCGGGGGTTCTGCGCGAAGCGCTTCATCGACTGGGCGACGTTGAAGAGGCCCTGGCTGTCGGCGTAGCACATCGGGCCGCCGCGCCACAGCGGGAAGCCGTAGCCGGTGAGGTAGACCATGTCGATGTCGCTCGCCTTGCTGGCGATGCCTTCCTCGAGGATGCGCGCCGCCTCGTTGACCAGCGCGTAGACCAGGCGCTGCACGATCTCCTCGTCGCTCACCTTGCGCGGCGTGATGCCCGATTCCTTGCGGTGGTCCTCGATCATCTTCTCGACCAGCTCGGAGCGGATCGCATCGCGCTTGCCGGCTTTGTAGTCGTACCAGCCGGCGCCAGTCTTCTGGCCGAAGCGGCCCATCTCGCACAGCAGATCTGCCGTCTTGCTGTAGCGAAAATCGGGGCGCTCCTGCGCGCGACGCTTGCGGATCGCCCAGCCGATGTCGTTGCCGGCCAGGTCGCCCATGCGGAACGGCCCCATGGCGAAGCCGAACTTCTCGATCGCCTTGTCCACCTGTTGCGGCGTGCAGCCTTCGTCGAGCAGATAACCGGCCTGGCGGCTGTACTGCTCGATCATGCGGTTGCCGATGAAGCCGTCGCAGACGCCCGAGACGACCGCGGTCTTCTTGATCTTCTTGGCCACGTCCATCACCGTGGCGAGCACGTCCTTCGCAGTCTTGGCGCCACGCACCACCTCGAGCAGCTTCATCACGTTGGCCGGGCTGAAGAAATGCATGCCGACCACGTCCTGCGGGCGCTTGGTGAAAGCCGCGATCTTGTCGACGTCGAGCGTCGAGGTGTTGCTCGCGAGGATCGCGCCGGGCTTGACCACCGCGTCGAGCTTCTTGAACACCTGCTCCTTGACGCCCATCTCCTCGAACACGGCCTCGATCACGAGGTCGGCGTCCGCGATGTCGTCGTAGTTCAAGGTCGGCTTCAGCAGCGCCATGCGCTGCTCGTACTTGTCGGCCTTCAGCTTGCCCTTCTTGACCTGGCCCTCGTAGTTCTTGCGGATGGTGGCCAGGCCGCGGTCGAGTGCCGCCTGCTGGGTCTCGAGGATCGTCACCGGAATGCCGGCGTTGAGGAAGTTCATCGAGATGCCGCCGCCCATGGTGCCGGCACCGATGACGGCCACCTTGGCGATCTTGCGCACCGGCGTGTCCTCGGGCACGTCGGGGATCTTGCTCGCCGCGCGCTCGCCGAAGAAGGCATGGCGCAGCGCCTTGCACTCCGGCGTCAGCATCAGCGCGAGGAAGATCTCGCGCTCGCGCACCATGCCGTCGTCGAACTTCATCTTCAGCGACGACTCGACTGCGTCCACACACTTGGCCGGCGCCGGAAAGTTCTTCGCCATCGCTTTCACGGTATTGCGCGCGAACTGGAAGTAGCCGTCCGGGTTCGGATGCGAGACCTTGAGATTGCGCACCAGCGGCAGCGGCCGCTTGTCGGCGATCTCCTTCGCGAAGGCCACCGCGCCGGCGACGAGGTCGCCATCGATCAGCTTGTCGAACAGCTTCTGCCCCGGCAGGCCGGCCAGCACCTCGCTCTTCACCGGCTCGCCGCTGACGATCATGTTCAGCGCCGTCTCCACGCCCAGCACTCGCGGCAGCCGCTGCGTGCCGCCGGCGCCCGGAATCAGCCCGATCTTCACCTCGGGCAGCGCCACGTTGGCGCCCGGCGCCGCCACGCGGTAGTGGCAGCCGAGCGCGAGCTCGAGGCCGCCACCCATGGTCACGCTGTGCACGGCGGCCACCGTGGGCTTGGCCGAGTTCTCGCACAGCTTGATCAAGCTCAGCAGGTTGGGCTCGGCAATCGCCTTCGGCGAGCCGAACTCCTTGATGTCGGCACCACCCGAGAAGGCCTTGCCGGCGCCGGTGATCACGATCGCCTTCACCTGCGCCTCCCCATTGGCGCGCTCGATCCCGTCGGCAATCGCGCGGCGGGTGTCGTAGCCCAGGCCGTTGACCGGCGGGTTGTTCAGCGTGATGACGGCAACGCCGTCGCGGACTTCGTAGCTGGCACTCATGGGATCACCTCGTCAGCGGAGCGCTGGAAAAAAGCACGGTCGTTCGATTCTAGGCAGCACGTCGGGGCGGCGCTTGTCCCGAGCGCGACAGCACGGCATCGGATGCGCGCGCGTCAGACCTCGAGCCACTCCTTGCGAATATACGCGTTGGCTTTCAGCTCGGCGGGTGTGCCCTCGAAGACGATCTGGCCATGGCCCATGACCAGGCAGCGATCGGACACCTCGAGCGCGATGGTGAGCTTCTGCTCGACCAGCAGCACCGAGGTGCCGCGGCGCTTGAGCTCGCGCAGGAACTCGGCCACCAGCTCGACGATCTTGGGCGCCAGGCCTTCGGTCGGCTCGTCGATCATGATCAGCTCGGGGTCGCCCATCAGCGTGCGGCACAGCGTGAGCATCTGCTGCTCGCCGCCCGACAGCACGCCGGCCTCGGTGTGCTGCCGCTCCTTGAGCCGGGGGAACAGCTTGTACATGTCGTCGGCCGCCCAGCGCGACGCCTTGGCACCGCGCTTCTCGCCGAGCAGCAGGTTCTGGTGCACGGTCAGCGTCGGAAAGATGTCGCGGTTCTCCGGCACGTAGCCCAGGCCCAGCCAGGCGATCTCGAACGCCTTGCGGCCGAGGATCTGCTGGTCGCGCCAGCGCACCGCGCCCGTACCCTCGACCAGACCCATGATCGTCTTCACCGTCGTCGAACGGCCCGAGCCGTTGCGCCCGAGCAGCGCGACGATCTCGCCGGGCCGTACCTCGAGATTCACGCCATGCAGCACGTGGCTCTTGCCGTAGTACGCGTGAACGTCGTCGAGCTTGAGCATCGTCAATGCCCCTGCGTCAGCGCGGTGCCGAGGTAGGCCTCCTGCACGCGCGGGTTGCCGCGCACGGCTTCCGGCACGTCGAAGGCGATCACCTCGCCGTAGACCAGCACGGCGATCTTGTCGGCCAGACCGAACACGACACCCATGTCGTGTTCCACCGTGAGCAGCGTCTTGCCGGTGGTGACCTCGCGGATCAGCTGCACGAAACGCGATGTTTCGCTCTTGCTCATGCCGGCGGTCGGCTCGTCGAGCAGGATCACGCTCGAACCACCGGCGATGGTGATGCCGATCTCGAGCGCCCGCTGCTCGGCGTAGGTGAGGTTCATCGCCAGCACGTCACGGCGGCGGTCGAGCTTGATCATCTCGAGCACCTGCTCGGCGCGCTCGTTAGCATCGCGCAGGTCGGCCAGGAACTTCCAGAACGAATAGCGGTAACCGAGCGACCACAGGACTGCGCAGCGCACGTTCTCGAACACCGACAGCCGCGTGAACAGGTTGCTGACCTGGAAGCTGCGCGACAGCCCGCGGCGGTTGATCTGGAACGGCGTCAGCCCGTCGATGCGCTGTCCGTTCAGCACGATCTCGCCGCTGGTGGCGCCGAAGCGGCCGCTGATCAGGTTGAACAGCGTGCTCTTGCCGGCGCCGTTGGGGCCGATGATGGCCACTCGCTCGCCGGGCTTCACCTGCAGGCTGGCGCCACGGATGATCTCGGTCTTGCCGAAGCTCTTGCGCACGTCGCGCAGTTCGAGCGCAAGGCCGCTCGCGGCCGCCGGCGAGGCGTTCATATCGCCGCCTCCCGCCGCTTGATCTCCTTCTCGATCTCCTCCTGAACGAGACCCCAGTCGTGCGCGAAGACGCGCCGCGCCAGCTCGAACGCGCCGACGCCGGACAGCATGACGAACACCGCGCCGAACCAGGTGTCGGGGCTGTGCGTGTCGAGCGTGGCGCCGAGGAACGGCATGGTCGGCCCCAGTGCCGCGTTCAGCTGCAGGTGGTAGAGCATCTCGATCATCGCGGCGGCACCGGCCAGCGCCACCAGGCCGGCGCCACCGAGCGCCAGATAAGCCGTCCACAGACGCCTGAGCTTGCCGAAGGCCGCCACGCGCAGATTCATCATGATCAGGCTGGCGAGCCCGCCGGGCGCATACATCACCATGACCAGGAAGATCAGGCCCAGGTACAGCAGCCAAGCCTTCGTGAGCTCCGACAGCAGCACGAGCGCGATCACCATCAGCACCGCGCCGATGATCGGGCCGAAGAAGAAGGTGGCCCCGCCGAGAAACACGAACAGCAGATAGGCGCCCGAGCGCGCGGCACCCACCACCTCGGCGGTGACGATCTCGAAGTTCAGCGCGCCCAGGCCGCCCGCGATGCCGGCGAAGAAGCCCGACAGCATGAAGGCCAGGTACCGCACGCGCTGCGTGCTGTAGCCGATGAACTCCACGCGCTCGGGGTTGTCGCGCACGGCGTTGAGCATGCGGCCCAGCGGCGTGCGCGTCAGCGCAAACATGGCCGCGGTGCAGACGAAGCAGTACACCGCGATCAGGTAGTACAGCTGGATCTGCGGGCCGAAGGTGACGCCGAGCACGCCCTTGCCGACCACGCGGTTGCCCGACACACCGCCTTCGCCGCCGAAGAACTCGGGGATCATCAGCGACATCGACCACACCAGCTCGCCGATGCCCAGCGTGATCATCGCGAAGGTCGTGCCCGACTTCTTGGTCGTCACATAGCCGAGCAGTGCCGCGAAGAACAGGCCGCCGAGGCCGCCGACCAGCGGGATCAGGCTGACCGGTATCGGCCAGGTGCCGGCGCTGGCCAGGTTGAGCGTATGGATCGCGAGGAACGAGCCGAGCCCGCTGTACACCGCATGGCCGAAGCTCAGCATACCGCCCTGGCCGAGCAGCATGTTGTAGGCCAGGCAGACGATGATGCCGATGCCCACCTGCGACAGCATGGTCTGCGCGAAGCCGCTCGTCCACACCAGCGGCGCCACCGCCAGCACCAGCGCGAAGCCGCCCCAGACGATCCAGCGCCCGACGTTGTAGGGGCGGAACTGGTAGTAGCGGTCGGCGTCGCGGGTGGCTGCCATCGACGTCAGCCCTCGCGCGTGCCGAGCAGGCCCTTGGGCCGGAAGATCAGGATCAGCACCAGCAGCAGATACGGCAGGATCGGTGCCGCCTGCGCCAGCGTGATGCGCAGGATTGGCCATCCGGGCGTGGTGGGCCCGACCTGCGCGCCGAGCAGCTTCATCGCGTCGGCGAGCGACGAGTCGACCGTGAGCGGCAGCGTCTGCAGCAGCCCGATCAGGATCGACGCGACGAAGGCACCGGCGAGCGACCCCATCCCGCCGACCACCACCACCACGAAGATGATCGAGCCGACCACCGCTGCCATCGCCGGCTCGGTGATGAAGGTGATGCCGCCGATCACGCCGGCCAGCCCGGCCAGCGCGCAACCGCTGCCGAACACCAGCATGAACACGCGCGGCACGTTATGACCGAGCGCCTCCACCATCTCGGGGTGCGTCAACGAGGCCTGGATCACCAGACCGATGCGGGTGCGCGTCAACAGCAGCCACAGCGACAGCAGCATCAGCAGTGCGACCAGCATCATGAAGGCGCGTGTCATCGGAAAGCGCGAGCACTTCGCCGCCTGGCACATCGCGTCGCCGGCGGCGCCGGCCATCACCGACAGCCCGCCGTCGCCCGACTGCACCAGCGTGAAGGCCGCGCCCTGCAGGAACGCCGGCGGATCGAAGGTGACCGGCGTGCGGCCCCAGACGATCTGCACGATCTCGAGCACCACGTACGACAGGCCGAAGGTGATCAGCAGTTCGGGCACATGGCCGAACTTGTGCACGCGGCGCAGCGAGGTGCGCTCGAAGCCGGCGCCGAGCAGGCCCACCAGCAGCGGCGCTGCCACCAGCGCGGGCCAGAAGCCGACGATGCCGGTCAGCGAGAAGCCGACATAGGCACCGATCATGTAGAAACTCGCGTGAGCGAAGTTCAGCACGCCCATCATGCTGAAGATCAGCGTCAGGCCCGAGCTCAGCATGAACAGCAGCAGCCCGGAGCTGAGGCCGTTCAGCACATTGATGACGATCTGGTCCACGGCGCAGCGGCTCTGATCACGAACGCAGAAGCCCGGCGGAGCGTGTCCGTCGGGCCCCCGCAGGCTCCTGGGCGGGGTTCAACCCGGCCCGGTCGTCAAGGCCGCTTCATCTGGCACGACGTCGGCGTGCTCGCCACGTAGGGCTCGTAGTACTTGACCGTCTGGAAGTTGTAGCCGGTGTTCTCGACGCTGTAGGGGTTCTTCGCGTCGGCCTTCTGCCAGACCGTGATGAAGAGCCCCTGTTGCAGCTGGTGATCGGCCTTGCGCATCTCGACCTCGCCGTTGAAGCTCTTGAACTTGAGCCCTTCCATCGCGGCGGCCACCTTGGCGGCGTCGGTCGTCTTGGCCTGCGCCATCGCATTGCTCAGCATCGCGAACGCGTGGTAGGTGGCCAGCGTGTAGTAGTCGTCGTTGAACTTGGCCTTGAAGTCGTTGCCCAGCTTGCCGATCTCGCCCGGCATGTTGGAGTTGGCGTAGGCCACCGCATAAACGCGGCCGGCCGCGGCAGCCCCCAGTGCGGTGGGCGTCCCGGTGACCCCGGCGTAGTAGGTGAGGAACTTGACGTTCAGGCCCGCGTCGCTGGCGGCCTTGACCAGCAGCGTGAGGTCGGAACCCCAGTTGCCGGTGAGCACCGTGTCGGCACCTGCCGCCTTGATCTTGGCCACGTAGGGCGCGAAGTCGCGCACCTGCGCCAGCGGATGCAGGTCGTCGCCGACCACCTGCACGTCGGGCCGCTTGGCCGCCAGCATCTCCTTGCCGTAGCGCGACACCTGCTGGCCGTGGGCGTAGTTCTGGTTGATCAGGTAGACCTTCTTGACGTCCTTCTGATCCTTGAGCCAAGTGGTCAGCGCCTCCATCTTCATCGAGGTGTCGGCATCGAGCCGGAAGTGCCAGTAGTTGCACTTGCTGTTGGTCAGGTCGGGGTCGACCGCGGCGTAGTTGATGTAGACCACCTCCTTGCCGGGGTTGCGCTCGTTGTGCTTGGACACGGCGTCCATGATGGCCAGCGCCGCACCCGAGCCGTTGCCTTGCACGATGTAGCGCACGCCTTGATCGATCAGCGACTTCACCGCATTGGTGCTCTCCTGCGGGCTCAGCTTGTTGTCGATCGGCACCATCTCGAACTTCACGCCCGCCGGATTGCCCTTGTTGAAGTGCTCGGCGATGAACTGGAAGCTCTTGATCTGGTTCTGGCCCACCGGTGCCATCAGGCCCGACAGCGGGTCGACCCAGCCGATCTTGACGGTCTCGCCTTTCTGAGCCAGCGCCGCGGAGGCGGCGAGAGCCAGGCCAACGGCCACGGCGACGTTGATGCGTGTCAGGGCTGCCTGCATGAATGTGTCTCCTGGTACGAAAGTCGGGCATTGCGCCCATCGGCGGGAGATTAACCGCAGGCACCCGGCGCCATGACGGGGACTATCCCGATCCGGCGCTGTCGCCGCAGCGACAGATTGGCGCCGGCCGCCGCGTTCAACCGGGCAGGCGGTGGTCGCGAAACAGGTCGCGCAGCTTGTTCTTCTGCATCTTGCCGGTGGCGCCGAGCGGAATCGAGTCGACGAAGACCACGTCGTCCGGGATCTGCCACTTGGCCACCTTGCCTTCGAAGAAGGCGAGGATCTCCTCGCGCGTGGCGGGGGTACCGGGCTTGCGCATCACCACCAGCAGCGGCCGCTCGTCCCACTTGGGGTGCGCCACCGCGATGCAGGCGGCCATCGCGACCGCCGGATGCGCCATTGCGATGTTCTCGACGTCGATCGAGCTGATCCATTCGCCGCCGGACTTGATGACGTCCTTGCTGCGGTCGGTGATCTGCAGGAAGCCGTCGGGGTCGATCGCCGCCACGTCGCCGGTGGGAAACCAGCCGTCGACCAGCGGGTCGCCGCCTTCGCCCTTGAAGTAACTCTTGATGATCCATGGGCCCTTGACGTGCAGGTCGCCGCTCACCTTGCCGTCCCACGGCAGCTCCCGGCCCTCGGGGTCGACGATGCGCATCTCGACGCCGAACACCGCGCGGCCTTGCTTGACCAGGACGTCCATCTGCTCCTTCGGCGGCAGGTCCTGGTGCTTGCCCTTCAGGTTGCACACGGTGCCCAGCGGCGACATCTCGGTCATGCCCCAGGCGTGCAGCACGGTGACGCCGTACTGATCCTTGAACGCGCGGATCATCGCCGGCGGGCAGGCCGAGCCGCCGATCACGGTGCGCTGCAGCGTCGAGAAGCGCAGCTTGTGCTCGGCCATGTGGTTGAGCAGGCCGAGCCAGACGGTGGGCACGCCGGCGGCCATCGTCACCCGCTCGGATTCGAGCAGCTCGTAGACCGACTTGCCGTCGAGCGCCGCGCCGGGAAACACCAGCTTCGCACCGGTCAGGGCCGCGCCGTACGGAATGCCCCAGGCGTTGACGTGGAACATCGGCACCACCGGCAGCACGCTGTCGCGCGCCGACAGGTCCAGCGCGTCGGGCAGCGCGCCGCCGTAGGCGTGCAGGATCGTCGAGCGGTGGCTGTACAGCGCGCCCTTCGGGTTGCCGGTGGTGCCGCTCGTGTAGCACAGCGCCGCCGCGCTCTTCTCGTCGAACTGCGGCCACTCGTAGGCGTCGCTCTCGGCGCCGATCCAGGCCTCGTAACTGCGCAGGTGGGGAATGCCGGTGTCGGCCGGCAGCGCATCGGCGTCGCACAGCGCGACCCAGTGCTTGACCGTCGTGCACTTGGACCAGACCGCCTTGACGATGGGCAGGAAGGTCATGTCGAAGCACAGTACCTGGTCTTCGGCATGGTTGGCGATCCACGCCACCTGGTCGGGCGCCAGGCGCGGATTGATCGTGTGCACCACGCGGCCGCTGCCGGTGATGCCGAAGTACAGCTCGAAGTGGCGGTAGCCGTTCCAGGCCAGCGTGGCCACACGGTCGCTGAAGGCCAGGCCCAGCTTCTCGATCGCGTTCGCCACCTGGCGCGAACGCCGCGCGGCGTCGCGGTAGGTGTAACGGTGCAGGTCGCCTTCCACTCGCCGGGACACGATCTCGCCATCGTGATGATGGCGCGACGCGAATTCGATGAGGCTCGAAATCAGCAGCGGTTGGTCCTGCATCAGGCCCAGCATGACGGTCTCCTTTTCACCCGGTTCGGCACTGCCGCGAGTATCGCGGCCGATCGGCCGGCGGCCCATGGGGTGATTCCCCGGCCGATGCGGCTGCGGCCGCCGACCGCCGCGACAATGACCGCATGAACGCGCCCCACGACTGGCCGGCCGCGCTGGCACCGCGCTGGCGCGAGGACACGCTGCTGCACCGCCTGGGCCCCGCCTTTCACACGGCACTCGCCGGGCAGCCGCTGCCCGATGTGCACTGGATCGCCCGCAACGACACGCTGGCGGCCGAACTCGGCCTGGCCGGCTGGCTGACCGGCGACGACGCGCTGGCGGTGCTGGCGGGCAATGCGCCGCCGAGCCACGGCACCCCGCTGGCCACCGTGTACAGCGGCCACCAGTTCGGCGTCTGGGCCGGCCAGCTCGGCGACGGGCGGGCGTTGCTGCTCGGCGAGATCGACAGCGACGCCGGGCCGATGGAGATCCAGATCAAGGGCGGCGGCCTCACGCCCTACTCGCGCATGGGCGACGGCCGCGCGGTGCTGCGCTCGTCGATCCGCGAGTTCCTCTGTTCGGAGGCGATGCACCACCTCGGCATCCCGACGACGCGGGCGCTGGCCGTCATCGGCTCGCCGGCGCCGGTGCGGCGCGAGACGGTCGAGACCGCCGCGGTGGTGACGCGGGTCGCACCGAGTTTCCTGCGCTTCGGCCATTTCGAGCATTTCACGCACACGGCGCAGGACCCGCTGGCGCTGCAGCGTCTGGTGGATGCGGTGATCGAACGCTACTTCCCCGATTGCGCGGACGCTGCGCACCCGGTGCTGGCCTGGCTCGAGGTGGTCGCGCGGCGCACCGCGCGCCTGATGGCCGACTGGCAGGCGGTGGGTTTCTGCCACGGTGTGATGAACACCGACAACATGTCGATCCTCGGGCTGACCATCGACTACGGCCCATTCGGATTTCTCGACGCCTTCGACCCGGGCCACGTCTGCAACCACAGCGACCACCAGGGCCGCTACGCCTATGCGCGGCAGCCCAGCATCGGATTCTGGAATCTGCATGCGCTGGCGCACGCGCTGGCCCCGCTGGTCGAGGATGCACAGGCCCTGCGCGACGCGCTGGAACCGTACAAGGACGAGTATGCCCAGGCGATCGGGCAGCGGCTGCGCGCCAAGCTGGGCTTGCGCGACGCGCGCGACGGCGACACCGAGCTGATCGACACCCTGCTGCGCCAGATGGCCGGTGAGCGCACCGACTACACGATCGCGATGCGCCGCCTGTGCGACTTTGCGAGCGCGGCCGATGCACAAGACACTGCGCTGCGCGATCTCTTCATCGATCGCCCCGCATTTGACGCCTGGGCCGCCCGCTATCGCGAGCGGCTCGCCGCCGAAGCCAGTGTCGACGCCGAGCGCCAGGCCCGCATGCGTGCGGTGAACCCGAAGTACATCCTGCGCAACCACCTCGCCGAGCAGGCGATACAGGCGGCGCGTGCAGGCGACTTCGCGCCGACCCAACGCCTGCTGCAGGTGCTGGAGCATCCGTTCGACGAGCAGCCGGGCCATGACGAGTACGCCGCGCTGCCGCCCGATTGGGCGCAGCACCTCGAGATCTCGTGCTCGTCCTGAGGACGATGCGAACGCCCTGCCAAGGACCACGGATGAGCCACGACATCGACGATCCACGTTATCCGGTACGCAAGACCGATGCGCAATGGCGCGAACAGCTCGACCCGACGCAATACCAGGTGGCGCGCCACGGCGCCACCGAGCGCGCCTTCAGCGGCCCCTACTGGAACCACTGGTCCGACGGCAGCTACCGCTGCGTCGGCTGCGACGCGGTGCTGTTTCACAGCGGCGCGAAGTTCGACGCCGGCTGCGGCTGGCCGAGCTGGTACGAAGCCATCGACCCGGCGCGCATCGAGCGTGTCGTCGACACCAGCCACGGCATGACCCGCGTCGAGGTGCGATGCGCCAGCTGCGGCAGCCACCTCGGCCACGTGTTCGACGACGGTCCGGCGCCGACCGGTGAGCGATATTGCATCAATTCGGCGTCGATCCAATTCGCGCCCGAGGGCTGAGTGCCCGTCGCGCCGCGTCGCGCGGCTACACTCGCGCCGCTCCCATGAAGCTGCTGCTCGACTTCCTGCCGATCCTGCTGTTCTTCGGCACCTTCCGTTACGCCGAGGCCCAAAAGGCCTGGGCGGCGGCGTTCGCCAGCCAGCATCTCGGTTTCATGGTCGCCGGCGGTGTGGTCGGGCCCGACGAGGCGCCTGTCTTGCTGGCCACTGTGGTGGTGATCGGGGCCACGCTGGCACAGGTGACGTGGCTCAAGCTCTCCGGCCGCAAGGTCGACCTGATGTTGTGGATCAGCCTGGCGCTCGTGGTCGTGCTCGGCGGCCTGACGGTGTGGTTCCACAGCGAGACCTTCATCAAGTGGAAACCGAGCGTGCTGTACTGGGCGATGGGCTCCGCGCTGTGGGTCAGCCAGGCGGTGTTCGGCAAGAACCTGCTGCGCACGCTGCTCGGCCAGCAGATCCAGCTACCGGCGGCGATCTGGCACCGCCTCAATTTCGCCTGGATCGCGTTCTTCGCGGCGATGGGGCTGCTCAACCTGTGGGTGGCCTACAGCTTCTCGACGTCGACCTGGGTCAACTTCAAGCTGTTCGGCGGCCTCGGCCTGATGCTCGCCTTCACCGTCGCCCAGGGGCTTTACCTGAGCCGCTACCTGAAGGACGACTCGGCGCAGGAGCCCGGCTGATGGGCGTGGGCCGCGGCGACATCGAGCGGGTCCTGCGCGAGTCGCTGGCGCCCACCGCGCTCGAGGTGCTCGACGACGGCCACCTGCACGTCGGCCACGCCGGCGCCCGCGAGGGCGGCCACTTCACCGTGCGCATTCGCAGCACCGCCTTCACGGGCTTGTCGCGGGTGGCACGACATCGCCTCGTGTATGATGCCCTGCACCGCCTGATGCCCTCGGGAATCCACGCGCTGGCCATCGAGGCCCGCACGCCCGACGAGACCGGCACAACCTCTTAAGACCCTCTTTCGTCCACCGGACGCCGTCGTGTTGGCACGACCTGCGTGTCCGGGCCCCCAGCCAGAAAGGCCCTTCCTGCCATGAGCATCTCGAACCCCATCGTGCGCCTGACCGTGATCGCCGCCGCTGCACTGGCCCCGCTGGCCGCGTCGGCGCAGAACATCACCACCGTCAACGGCAAGGCCGTGCCGAAGGCGCGCGCCGACATGCTGCTCAACCAGGCCGTGCGCGCCGGCCAGCAGCGCTCGCCGGAGTTCGAGGCGCGGGCGCGCGACGAGGTGGTGCTGCGCGAGATCTTCGCGCAGGAGGCCGAGAAGCGCGGCATCCCCGCCACCGCCGACTACCGCTCGCAGCTCGAGCTGCTGCGCCAGACCGTGCTGATCCGCGAGTTGTTCGAGGATTTCAAGAAGAAGAACCCGGTCACCGACGCCGAGGCCAAGTCCGAGTACGACAAGTTCAAGGCGCAGGCCAGCGGCACCGAGTACCGCGCCCGCCATATCCTGGTCGAGAACGAGGACGAGGCGAAGAAGCTGATCACGCAGCTCAAGGGGGGCGCCAAGTTTGAGGAGCTGGCCAAGAAGAACTCCAAGGACACCGGCTCCGGCGAGAACGGCGGCGACCTCGATTTCGCCAAGCCCGACTCCTACGTGCCCGAGTTCGGCAAGGCGCTCACCGGCCTGAAGAAGGGCGAGATGACCGCCGAGCCGGTGAAGACGCAATTCGGTTATCACATCATCCGGCTCGAAGACGTACGCGAGGCGCAGTTCCCCGAGTTCACCGCCGTCAAGCCGCAGATCGAGCAGCGCCTGGCGCAGATGAAGCTGCAGAAGTACCAGGAAGACCTGAAGAAGGCCGCGAAGACCGACTACAAGTTCGCTCAGTAGGCGTCCCCCTGCGGCGCTTCCCCCGAGGGGGCGCCGCCACCGGACCGGCGGAGCCGGATCCGCCGCGGCCGCTTGGCTAGGATGCGCTGCGCGTCGGCTGAGGGGACCGCTCGCCCAAGGTCAGCCGGCCGGCCTCGATATGCAGCTGACGGTCGCAACGTGCCGCAATATCGGCATCATGCGTCACCAGCAGCAGCGTGGTGCCGGCCTCGCGGTTCATGTCGAAGATCAGCTGCATCACGCGCTCGCCGGTGGCGAAATCCAGGCTGCCGGTGGGCTCGTCGGCCAGCAGCACCGCCGGCTCGACGACGAAGGCGCGCGCCAGCGCCACCCGCTGCTGTTCACCGCCCGACAAGGTGCGCGGGTAGTGGGCGAGCCGCTCGCTCAGGCCCACGCGGGCCAGCATCTCGGTGGCACGCGCACGTGCGTTGCCGGCGCCCAGCAGTTCGAGCGGCAGCATCACGTTCTCCAGCGCATTCAGGTTGCCGAGCAGCTGAAAGCTCTGGAACACGAAGCCGAGCTGGCGCGCGCGCACGGCGGCACGGGCGTCCTCGTCGAGCGCGAACAGGTCGGTGCCGGCCAGCAGGACGGTACCCGTGGTCGGTACGTCAAGCCCGGCCACGATGGCCAGCAGCGTGCTCTTGCCGGAACCCGATGCCCCTACGATGGCGGCCGATTCACGGCGCTGCAAGGCGAAATCGATCTCGTGGAGTATCGTCAACGTGCCGGTGGCGTCGCTCACCTGCTTGGTCACGCGTTGTACGGAGATGATGGCATCGGACATGGGTTGTGCAGAAGGGATATCGCGGCGCGACTGGCTGGCGCACTGTAGCCTGCTGGCCATCGGCACATGGTGCGGTGTGAATGTCGCCCACGCTGCGACAACGGCCGCGGCGGCCCGGCGGATTCTCGTGGTCGGCGACAGTCTGTCGGCCGAATACGGCCTGGCGCGCGGCAGCGGCTGGGTGGCGCTGCTCGAGCAGCGCCTGCAGCGCGAGAAGATCGCGGCCACCGTCATCAACGCCAGCATCAGCGGCGACACCACGTCGGGCGGCCGCACGCGGCTGCCGGCGTTGCTGACCCAGCACAAACCGACGCACGTGATCGTCGAGCTTGGCGGCAACGACGCGCTGCGTGGGCTGCCGCTGGCGATGACACGCGACAACCTGCTGGCCATGCTGCGCGCGGCGCGCGCCGCCGGCGCCCGGCTGCTGCTGCTGGGCATGCAGTTGCCGCCGAACTACGGCCGCACCTACACGCAGGACTTCGCCGCGCTGTATGCCGACGTGGCCAAGGCCGAGAACGCGGCACTGGTGCCGTTCATGCTCGCCGGTGTGGCCGACTCGCCGAAGGCCGATACCCTGTTCCAGGCCGATCGCATCCACCCCAATGCCGACGCGCACCCGATCATCCTGGCCAATGTATGGCCGGTGCTCAAGCCGCAGTTGCAGTCGCCACGCTGAGCGGCGCGCACGCAACCGGCGCGGCAGTCACTGATACTGGTTGCGCGGGCCTGGTTGCGCCCGACCACGCGGCTCCTGCTCGACGCGCGACTGCGGTTGCTGGGGCGGCGGCGTGCGCTGCACCTCGCGTGCCGCGGGTGGCGGCATGGTCGGCCGCGGCGCCTCGCGCTGAACAGCCGGCGGCTGCGACGGCATGGCGGGTCGCACCGCCGGAGCCGGCTGCACGGCGCGCGCAGCCGGCTGCTCCGCCGGCGCCACGGCCGGTGGCCGGACGGGCTCGACGCGCACCGGCGCCGGCCGATTCGGCGGCACCGGTCGCGTGCCGAGATCGCGCCGTGTGTGGCCTGGATCGTCGCCGCGGCGCTCGCGCCCCTCACGGACATCACGCGGCTCGCGCGCGGCCTGCGGCGCAGGCGGCGGCACCACGGCACGAGGCGATGGCGAGGGTTGGACCGTGGGCGCCGGCACGGCGGCCTGTGCCGGCGGTTGCGCCGGCAGATTCGGCCGCTGCGGCACACGTTGCCGCTCGCGTCCCGGCTCGATGGCCTGTGGCGCGACGGTCGACGGCGGCGCTGGCCGTGCGCCGGGGGGCATGGCCGGCACCGCACCACCGGGCACCGCGATCACGCGCGTCGGCGCCGGTGGCGCGGCCTGGCGCTGCCAGGGCTGCGCGACCACGTTGTTGCGCACCCGGATGTCGACTTGGGATACCGCAGGCGCCACCGGACGACGCGAGGCCAGCACGTTGGCCGGCACCACCGTCACCGCGCCGGGAACACCCTGGTTGGTGTACATGATCGGACCGGTCGGCACCCGCGGCGTCGCCGGCCCATGCCACTGTCGGTGGCCGGCGTTGATGCCGCGCAGGTACACCGAACTCACCGGATAGTACGGGCGGAACACGTCGCGCGGTGCGAGCGGCACCCAGCCGACCACCGGTGGTCCGCCGACCGTGACGCCGACATTGACCGCAGGCCCGCCGACCCAGGCCACCAGCGCAGGCGCGTAGACCGGCCTCGCCACCCAGCGGCCCGGTGCCCAGCACCAGCGCCCACCATAGGACACCCAGCGCCCGTAGTGGAACGGCGCGAAACCCCATGGCGCGTCGTCGACCCAAGTCCAGCCCCACGGACGCACCCAGGCCCAGTGGCCGTAGCGATACGGTGCCCAGTCGGCCGCCACCACCGTCGGCACCCACAACGCGCCGTACTCCGGGTGGTTGTCCCAGCGACCGTTGCGGTCGAGGTCTTCCCAGCCGGTCATCTCGGTCGACACGTAGCGCGCCGACGCCGAGCGGTCATCCTCGCGGTCCGCGCTGGCCGCCCAGTCGGAGAATCCGTCGCGCTCGGGTTCGACCCAGCTGTAGTGCGTGGTGCGCTGGGCGCCCTCCTGCCAGAACTCGGCGCGGCGGCCGGCGGGCACGTTGATCGCACTGTCCGCCGACTCGAAACGGATCTCGCCGCTCCACGCCGTGACGAAGCTGGTGTCGTCGCGGTGGTCGACTCGGTAGTGACCGGCGCGACGCGGCACGAAGCGGCCTTCGGCGGTGTCGAGCGACACCTCGCGTGCCACCTCGGGCGAGCGCACGCGAAGCGCGGCGCTGCCGTTGAGCAGCTGCAGCTCGATGCGCTCGTCGTCCAGGCGCTTCACTTCGAGTTCGCTGCCGCCATCGATCCGCACCGCGGTGGAGCCGACACGCAGTTCCACGCGACCGCTGCCCTCGACCGAAATGCGGTCGCCGGCGGTGATGGGGCGGTTGCGCTGCAGCGCCAGCCACTCGCCGCCGTCGGGATCCCACAGCCAGGCCTGGCCCTGGTGTTCGGTGACGCGGCCGACACGGCCGGGTGGATCGTCGGCGGCAGACGCGGGCCTCGCCAGCAGCGTGAGCACGACCATGAGCAGGACGGTCACGCCCGCGGCGAACGGATGGCGCCAGAGTGAGGTCGGGAACATCGAGGCCCTGCGCGTGGCGATCATGAGAGCAGTCTCCAGGCTTCCAGGGCAAGTAACGCGCCATGGCGGCGCCGCGCTGACCGGCCGACCTGCCGCTCGTGACAAGGCGTGAACCCGCATTGACCCTGCACTCTACTGCGCCGAGCATCGCCGCTTGCGCTGCGACACATTGCTTCACAAAGCGACGACGACTCATGCACGACTTCAAGACGCTTCAAGTGCGCCTCCAGCCCGGCCAGCCGCGCATCGCGCGCATCACGCTGAACCGCCCGGAGCGGCTCAACGCCATCGTTCCGGCGATGCCGCGCGAGATCCGTCTGGCGGTCGAGCGCGCCAATGCCGACGACGACATCCACGTCATCATCCTGCAGGGCGCCGGGCGCGCCTTCTGTTCCGGCTACGACCTCAAGGACTTTGCCGAGGCCGACGTCGATACGCCCTGCACCCAGTCCATGCCCTGGGACCCGATGGTCGATTACCGGACCATGAAGGGTTTCACCGACGACTTCTTCAGCCTCTGGCGCAGCCACAAGCCGACCATCTGCAAGGTGCAGGGTTTCGCCGTTGCCGGTGGCAGCGACATCGCGCTGTGCTGCGACCTGGTGGTGATGGCCGAGGATGCGCAGATCGGCTACATGCCTTCGCGGGTCTGGGGTTGCCCGACCACCGCGATGTGGGTGTACCGCCTCGGCGCCGAAAAGGCCAAGCGCATGCTGCTGACCGGCGACACCATAAACGGCAGGACGGCGAAGGACTGGGGACTGGTGATCGATGCCGTGCCCGAGGCGGAACTCGAGGACGCGGTGCTGAAGCTGGCGAAGCGCATGGCCGGCGTGCCGAAGAACCAGCTCATGATGCAGAAGCTGATGATCAACCAGGCCTACGACAACATGGGGCTGGCCAACACCCAGATGATCGCCACGCTGTTCGACGGCATCACGCGCCACTCGCCCGAGGGCCAGTGGTTCAAGCACTATGCCGAGGAAAAGGGCTACAAGGAGGCCGTGCGCCTGCGCGATTCCGGCGAGCCGATTCCCGGCAGCAAACACTACGAGAACTACAAATGATCCTCACACCGGAACAGGAACAGATCCGCGACATGCTGCGCGACTTCGCACGCGAGCAACTCGCGCCCAAGGCCGCCGAATGGGACCGCACGTCGCACTTTCCGCGCGAGGAACTGCGCGCGCTGGGCGAACTCGGTGTCTGCGGCATGGTGGTGCCCGAACAATGGGGCGGTGCCGGCCTCGACTATGTTTCGCTGGCGCTGGCGCTGGAGGAGATCGCCGCCGGTGACGGTGCCGTGTCGACCATTGTCAGCGTGCAGAACTCGGTGGTCTGCGGCCCGATCAACGCCTTCGGCACCGACGCTCAGAAGGAAAAATACCTGAAGAAGCTGGCCAGCGGCGAATGGCTGGGCTGCTTCTGCCTGACAGAGCCGCATGTCGGCTCCGACGCGGCGGCGATCCGTACCAAGGCCCAACTTGTAAAAAGCGGCGACGGCGACCAGTGGGTACTCAACGGCGTCAAGCAGTTCATCACCACGGGCAAGAACGCGCAGGTCGCCGTGGTCTTCGCGGTCACCGATCCGGGCGCGGGAAAGAAGGGCATCTCGGCCTTCATTGTGCCGGCCAACACGCCGGGCTACATCGTGGCGCGGGTCGAGGAAAAGCTCGGCCAGCATGCGTCGGACACCGCGCAGATCCTGTTCGAAGACTGCCGCATTCCGGCAGGGAACCTGCTCGGCGGCGAAGGGCAAGGCTACCGCATCGCCCTGTCCAACCTCGAGGGCGGCCGCATCGGCATTTCGGCGCAGGCCGTGGGCATGGCCCGCGCCGCCTTCGAAGCGGCGCTACGCTATGCACATGAGCGTCAGAGCTTCGGCAAGCCGATCTTCGAGCATCAGGCGGTGAATTTCCGCCTCGCCGACATGGCGACGCAGATCGAGGTCGCGCGCCAGATGGTGCATCACGCGGCGGCCTTGCGCGATGCCGGTCGACCCTGCCTCAAGGAAGCCTCGATGGCCAAGCTCTTCGCATCCGAGATGGCCGAGAAGGTCTGCTCTGACGCGATCCAGATCCACGGTGGCTACGGCTATGTCAGCGACTTCCCGGTCGAACGCATCTACCGCGACGTCCGCGTCTGCCAGATCTACGAGGGTGCGTCGGACATACAGCGGCTGGTGATCGGACGGTCGCTGAGCGGCGCATCATGATTCGCATCTTTTGGTGCTATATTTGATGCATCCATGACGCCCCGGAGAATCCGATGAGAACCACAGTCACCCTCGATGACGATCTGCTGGCCGATGTAGAGCAACTGAGCGGCATACGCGACCGTTCCCAGTTACTGCGCGAAGCCTTGCTGGAAATGCGGCATCGACTTGCCTCCCAGCGGCTGGCATTGCTCGCCGGAACGGAACCGGGCGTTGTCGCGGTGCCACGTCGGCGGCCGCCCAATTTCGTTTCGGAGCCGGCGGCGACACCTTATCGGGCGAAGAAGCGCTCGAAGGCAAACCCATGAGAATCCTTGCCGACACTTCGGTCTGGGTGGATTATCTGCGGCACAGGAACGCTCCCATCCAGGATCCTCTGAATCTGGGCGACGTCGTGATGCACGATTACGTGATCGGGGAAATCGTGCTGGGCGGAATCAGCCAGGCCAAACTGGCCATGATCGATCAGTTGCGTCGTTGCCACTGCGCCAGCCATGACGAAGTGATGCATCTGATCGCCGAGCGCAATCTGGCCGGCCGCGGTCTAGGCTATGTCGACAGCCATCTGCTCGCTGCGGCGCTGATCGATCGCCTGCAATTGTGGACGCTGGACAAGGCCCTGCAGCAGGTGGCGAATGAGTTCGGCTGCGGGCTGGCGGTGCACTGAGATTGCGGTAGGCACACCAAAGGAAAATCCATGGCCGAATACATCCTTCACTGTTTCGCACAATCCGGCAACGCCTACAAGCCTGCGTTGATGCTGGCGCTGTGCGGTGCCGACTGGGAGCCTCGCTTCGTGGACTTCTTCAAGGGCGAAACGAAGACGCCCGAGTACCGCGCGCTCAACGTGATGGGCGAAGTGCCGCTGCTCGAACATCGCGGCCGGACCTGGTCCCAGTCCGGCGTGATCCTCGACTACCTGGCCGAAAAGCTCGGCAAGTTCGGCCCGCAGGACAACGACGAGCGGCGCGAGATCCTGCGCTGGACGCTGTTCGACAACCACAAGTTCACCAGCTACACGGCAACCCTGCGTTACCTGCGCAACTTCGTGCCGGAGACCGACCCCAAGGTCATCGCCATGTTCCGCACCCGTGCCGAAGCGGCCTGGAAGGTGCTCGACGCCCACCTCGCCGGGCGCGAGTGGATCGTCGGCCGCCGCCCCACCATCGCCGACTTTTCGCTGGCAGGCTATGTTTTCTGGCCCGAAGAAATCGGCGTGGACTGGAAGGACTACCCCAACATCCGCGACTGGTCGGCGCGCATCGCCGCCCTGCCCGGTTGGCAACACCCCTACCAACTGATGCCCGGCCATCCCTTGCCCGGATGGGGAACAGGAGAGAAGAAATGAGTGACGCGAAAGAACCCATCACCTTTTGGTTCGATTTTTCCTCGCCCTATTCCTACATCGCCAGCGAGCGCATCGACGAACTCGCGGCGAAGCACGGGCGCAAGGTGAAGTGGCGGCCGATCATGCTCGGCGCGGCCTTCAAGGCCTCGGGCCTGCCCTTCCTGGTCAACGTGCCGCTCAAGGGCGACTACAGCAAGCGCGATTTCGACCGCTCGGCGCGCTACCTCGGCGTGCCCTATACCTTTCCGCCCAAGTTTCCGGTGACCACCCTGGCCGCGGCCCGTGGCTACTACTGGCTGCATGGCCAGGACTGCGCCAAGGCGCGAGAATTCTCCCATGGCGTGTTCCGTGCCTACTGGGTCGACGGCCGGGACATCGGCGAACTGCCGGTGGTGCTGGAGATTGCCGATAAGCTGGGCATAGACGTCGATGCCTACACGGCCGCCATCGCGACGCCCGAGATCAAGGACCGGCTAAAGCAGGAAACCGACGCCGCGATTGCCAATGGCATGTTCGGGGCACCCTATTTCATGGTCGACGGCGAGCCCTTCTGGGGTGCCGACCGCCTGCCGCAAATCGACAAGTGGCTCGCCACGGGAGGCTTCTGAAGTGAGTACCTTCCCCCCAGCCCCCTTCCCACTGAAGGGGGTGCGCAAGCGCACCCTTTGGGAGAATATTACAGCCCACCTCCCTGCCCCCGCCCCAAGGGCGGGGGTGACTGGTCACCTCCCCCGCGTGGCGGGGGAGGCTGGGAGGGGGTGTCCATTCTTTACCCGCGCTAGCACGGGCGGCCCGGCGGAGGCAGCATGAGCGTCATCAAATCCAAACTCAACACGCGCAGCGAGGAATTCAAGGCCAACAGCGCGGCGATGAGCGCGCTGGTCACCGACCTGCGCGAAAAGACCATTGCCGTCTCGGGCGGCGGTTCGCCGGAAACGGCGGCCAAGCACAAGGCGCGCGGCAAGCTGCTGCCGCGCGAGCGGATCAACGCCCTGATCGATCCCGGCGCACCCTTCCTCGAGGTCTCGGCGCTCGCGGCCTACGGTATGTACAGCGGCGACGTGGCCTCG